>JARRPM010000044.1:0-44179 GCA_037382865.1 Halioglobus sp.
TTCCCAAGCGCGAGGGAGCTGCCAGATTCAGGCATTTCTCCTGTTGAAGGCGAATGGTACTGACAAATTAACTTTGGCTTACCGACCAAGCTAACTGGTCACGCTCAAGCAACTGGCCTGCTCCACGCGTTGAACGCACTTACCCTCAGATTCCGATCATGCTGCGCTCGGACCATATACCGTTCCAACTGAATCGGTTCTGAACTGCAGCATGAGAAATCACGAATCGCTGAGTTGGAGGTAACCATCAACGGCTTCACCGTCCTGATCCACAGCCCGCCACAGGTACTGTTGCTTGCAATTTATTTCTAGGAAGACGTAATCAATATAGAAGGTATCGCCATAGACTCATTGCTTCCGTTTCAATCGGCCGGTATAAATGGTTCCGAACTTGATGCACCACAGGCGAATCACCTCCCAGCTGACAGTGATGCCTCGCTGGGCAAAAAGGTCTTCAATATCCCTGTGGCTCGGGTTAAAGCGATAGTAAAGCCAGAGAGCCTGCCCCACGAAGTGCTTTGGGTACTGCATAGGAAATGATATCTGGCGGGAACCTGTGACGTTTAAATGTATTCATTGGCCGATCTTAGCAATTTCGGACCATTAAGTTGGCAATACCCTTGCGAAATCTTACCCCACATCGGGTGCGACAGGTGCGGCGGGTTTATCCGCAGCTTCCACCCCAAGTGTATGCCCCCCTTTTGCATCAGGCCTGTCAGATGATCTGCCCGTGAGATTCGAAGGGATTTCATAAATGGGCTCGGAACGGGCTGTGACAGCTTTGTTGGGGAAAGAAGACTTCTTTCAGCTATCAGCCAGCCACTAGAAAATGTCGGCTTTGTGACAGGAAGCAAGATTCTGGCTGAATACGAGTGATCTCCGTTCTCACCGAAAGCGACATCAGTCACCTGGTGCGCTACCCTTTCGTCAATCAACAATAAGGGAGAGTCAGTATGAACTGGGATGCACTAGGTGCAATCGCGGAACTAGTCGGTGCTTTGGCAGTGGTGTTCACCTTGGTCTATTTGGCCTTTCAGGTTCGTTATGCCAAAAATGCTACTCTTGATCAGAATCGCCTGACCCGCTCGACAGCCATTCGGGAGATTCTTCTGGCGACTGCTAACAATGATGATCTGCGGGTAAGCCAGATGAAAAACTGGGGTATGGAGCAATACTATGAATCCTTAGCGAAAGAGTTGGGCATAACGAGTGTTGAGGCGTCAAGAAACGAATGGGCGAATGCCGCTTACTTCTGGATGTACTGGGGGCAATGGAACTCCACCCACACCCTTCAGGATAAGCTCGAGTTAGAACATGTGATCACCAAGTTATACAGCCTTCCGGGGGTCAGACATAGCTGGGATGTAAGCCCGCTGGGTAAGGTCTTTATGGATGATAAATTCGTCGAGTTTGTGGACGGAGTCCTGGCCAGGCATTCCATCTAGAACCTTTGCATGGCGCATTGGTAACTCTCCAATAGCACCTGAAGGTTAGCTGTTGCCGCTTTCACCGGCAGACATTACCCTCGGGAAGCATGAAAGATGTCATTTTCCTTATTTTGGACCTGCTCAACGCTGTGGCAAAGCTGCTACGACCCGATGGAAGCCGCGCTGTTATTGCTGAAAACCTGCTTCTAAAGCAGCAACTGATAATCCACATCAGATCCCGCCAAAGATCACCTGATTTAACCACGAAGGATCGCTCTCTCTTGGGCATTCTATCAATTTTCCTGAATCCTCGACGCCTGGTCAGGTCAGCGATCATCATCAAGCCATCTACCCTGCTCTCCTTCCAAAATGCAATACGGGATCATGGTAGTCATCGATAACTGCACCCGCAGGATTATTGGCTTTGCTGTCCATGTGGGCGATGTCGACGGTCCTACTGTCTGCCGTATGTTCAGCTACGCCAATTCTGGCCAGGGTTGGCCAAAGCGGGTCAGTCCAGACAATGATCCGCTATTCCAATACCATCGATGGAAAGCGAATCCTCCAGTGTTAGAAATTGAAGAAATTACATCGTTACCGCATATGCCGATGTCGCATCCGTTCGTTGAGCGATTGATCGGCAGTATCCGGGGGAGCCACTGGATCAGACTCTATTCTGGACTGCGACTGACCTGGAGAACAGGCTTGGCGAATATCAGTGTTATTACAACAAGCATCGAAGCCATGCTGGACGGTATGGCGCGACGCCAGTTGATTCAGGCAGCAAAAATATCGTTGCGCTCAACAGCTATCGGTGGAAGAAGCATTGTCGGGGGACTATTTCAGTTGCCAGTAGCAGCTTGAAGTTGGAATTCGCCAGGGACATCTCGGCTTTGTGCTGCGGATTCAAGCGGTCGTTAGTATTTTAGCAGTTTAGACCGGTTAACTTGCCAGTACCGTTCTAACAAGTAGGCAGCGCTCTTATTCGCCGAGCTCCGCCACAAGCGAGGCAAAGTCCTTATGGCCTGTGACTGGTTCTATGCGTTCGCCCCACATGGCATCGATCTGCTCTGCGATCGAGGGGGGCACTTGCTCTGAATCGCTGCCGACTGCCTGAACTTTGCTCGAGTCCGAATTCGCAGGAATACCGAGCCGATCCTCCATCACCGCACAGACCATCGCATCGTCAAATTTTTGCGCATGCATGAGCATGAACCTGCGGCTGGTGTATTCTTCCACCAGTGCAACCACTTCTTCAGTCAATTCTATTTCGCACAGAGTAGAGAGGCGTCGAATCATCTGCTGCCTGTTTTTCGCGGCCCAGCGATAGCTGGCAAGCAGCGTGTCAGGGTGATCGCGCCGCGCCCACCAACTTAACAGGTGGGTGTAATAATCGCACCCGCCGGGACCACCGCTTAACCACAGTGGAAAAAATTCCTCCAAGGTCAATGCGCCACGTTCGATGTGCCAGCCATCTAAAAAGCGATAGAAGGAAATGAAGGTTTCCTTCGGGTCACGCAAAGTCACGACATAGCGCATCCCTGCCGGCAAACGCTCATACTCCCGGTGCGATTTGAAGCCGCGCGGGGCTGCGCGTTGAGGCACGTTCATATCGAAATCGAGCATCAATGCCGTATCTTCCCACGGCGTCATTCGGCTGATGTCATCGAAATCCATATCGCCAGCGCCGGTTGCCGCGGCCATCCGTAACTGGTGGAACATCTGTTGAATCATCGTGGTGCCGCTCTTGGCCCATGAGGCGATGAAGACATCTCCCGGCTGGGGCGCGTAAGGCCGAAAATGCGTGGACTCGATCGCGTGCAGCGCCTTATTATTCGCGACGAATTCCTCCATCGAATGCGCGCGCCGGTACTGGGCCTTTGCCATTGTGTTCCCTCCTCTTATCGTGACCTTTCGCGACGCTTTGCACTTCCAGTGCTTCCCGACAAATGATGATCGCGCACCCCTGTAAGTATAGACAAATAAACGTTCGTTTTCGGCGCGAATAACTGGACAGACCTTTAGGCCGCTTTGTGAGAAAGCGGCCATCCGCGAGGTCTGATACAGCGGGTACAACAAGTCGGCTTTGTGCTAGCTACAAACATCGGACTACTCTGTTCGAAAACTATGGACCTGTTGCCCGCAATGCAATGGAGGGCGACTAATGTCGATAACTGGCAGTTTTTTATGTGGTGAAGTGAAGTTTGAGATAGATGAATTTCCATATGAAATCTACAAATGCCACTGTTCACTTTGCAGAAAGTCCTTCGGTGGAGCCTCAAGCGCAGCGACATTTGTACCGCTCCAATCGTTCAGATGGCTAACGTCAACCAATGAGCAACGAGAGTTTAGTTCTGGAGAAAACTACAAGCGCAGATTTTGTAGCCATTGCGGCTCCATTATTCCCGGCGAGATCAAGGAATCCAGGCCGATGTGGGTGCCAATGGGCACTCTAAATGAATCACCTCCACTCAGGCTTGCCAAACATTGTTATGTAAATTCCAAGGCCGAATGGGAAATATTGGACGATCAAACCACCCAGTTCGAAAACGAGTTTGACTTCTAGCTTTTCCGCTTTGTGCTATTAGCAGGCATCAGTCAATGTTCGGCAGCAGTGCAGTTCATGGACTATATTGAATTGACCTCGGCCATATTGGTATGTGCCAATGGCAACAAAAAAAGGAAATTTCAAATGAAAACTTTGATTACAGCCTTAATACTTGCGATCGCCACGTCATTTTCTGCGGCGACCTTCGCCGACAGTCATACCACCTTGCGTGTTGTAACGGTAAGCACTGGCGACGTTGAAGCATATGTCGCCGAATTAGGCAAGGGAAAGCAAATGATGGCGAAACTCACCCCTAAGATGGTAATGCGAGCATGGCAGGCCACTTTTGCTGGCCCAGAAACGGGGACGGTAATCGTGTCTCTCGAATATCCTGGTTCTATATCGGCTTTCGCCACGGCTTGGGAAAAGACACTCGCAGACAAAAATATGGCTGCTTGGCTCAAAGGCCTTGGAGGCCTGAGAGAGCTGGTCTCAGACAGCCTCTACCGTGAGATATCAATTTAGATAGTCACAGCAACTGGACGGGTAGCTAGCTCTCTAGTAGTCGTCCAGTCGCATCGTGAGTTTAGAAGCCCGTTGGAGCGGCGTCATTTGCCGCTGCTTCTAACCACCGCAATTCGCTTGGAGGCGACGACACTCTCTTTGTTTAATAATTATTCGCCTAGGGGCAGTCGCCAGTTTACACTCTATGATGGGTGCTGATGACCCAAAGCTGCCCCTCTGCGCAATGGCGCGAATTAGGTGTAAGCGGACTTCATGCAACTCTCAGCTACCGGCTAAGTCAGAAGTCAGCGTTTTCCTATAAGCTGCCATGGGTAGGGGCAGCGACTCAATGTAAAACTGATGCGGAATTTGCCGGTAAAGACTGCTGTGAGGACGGCGGCCGTTGTAGAACCGGAAGTAACGATCCAAACCAGCCTTGGCCCGGGTGGATAGCTTTATCTGATTTCGGCTCGCTCACTGAACTCCTTTTTTTACTGTTTCCCTCAATTCCAGCAACCTTGATCAGCCCGAAGACGTTGTTGTGCCACTTGCGCAGCCGCGCTGCGTCCAGGGCGGCGAAAGCTACCTGGCAGATGTGCTTCCCGGTCGGATTCATAGTGCCGGTTCCTGGGCGACCTTACAGTTCCACCAGCAATTTGCCCTTGTTTTCGCCGCTGAACAGCAGGTTGACACCCTCGATGGCACTCTCCAGGCCCTGCAGGACATGGGCGCGGTACTTGAGCTGGCCCTGCTGCAGCAGCCCGGTCAGCATCTCCACCGCTTTGGGCGCTTTGTCATAATGGTCAACGACAACAAAGCCCTCCACCCGCAGGGCATTGAGGTTGATGTCGACCCAGCTCGGGCCGGGGGTGGGTGCCTCGCGGTTGTACTCGGATATCATGCCGCATACGGAAACGCGGCCGAAGCGGTTCAGACGGTTGAACACCAGCTGCTGGATGGGACCACCGGTATTCTCGAAATAGATGTCCACTCCATCGGGCGTCGCCGCGGCGATTTGCTCCGCGAGTTCCGCGGACTTGTAGTTGAGCGCCTTGTCAAAGCCCAGTTCCTGCTCCAGCCACTGGCACTTTTCGTCGGTGCCGGCTACGCCGATCACCCGCAGGCCCATAGCTTTGCCCATCTGCCCCACCAGGGAGCCCACTGAGCCCGCGGCCCCAGAGACAACCATGGTTTCACCCGCGACGGGCCTGGCGATCTCCATCAGCCCGACGTAGGCGGTCAGGCCGGGCAAGTGCATCACGCACAGCACCGCGTCCACGGGAAGATCCCGCGGTATGAGCTGCATATCCTCGCCGCCCAGTACATATTCCGCCCAACCGGTGATGCCCACCACGCGCGCGCCCACCGGGAAGTCGGGGTTGCGGGATTCGACCACGTCCCCTACGCCTAAGGAGCGCATGACTTCGCCGATGGCCACCGGCTCGATGTAGCTGTCGGGGTTCTCTGCCATCCAGGTGCGCATCGCGGGATCGAGGGACATGTGGGTCTGCTTGACCAGAAACTGGCCCTCGGCGAGTTCCGGTGTCTTCAGGGTTACCGTCTCGAAGATTTCGGGCGTGATATCGGCGACCGGGCGCCGGACGAACTTGATTGCTTTGTATTCCATTGTCTTGAGTCCTCAGGGTATGGTGACGTCACCGAAAATACGGGTGAAACGGGGCTGGCCATTGCAGGCGGTCACGCCGCCGTCCACCGCAATCTCCTGCCCGGTGACATAGCGGGCCAGGCCCGATGCGAGGAACAGTACCACCGTCGATACTTACCCCGGCTGGCCGGCCCGCCCAGGAACTCCACCGCCTGGGCGACCATCGACCCGATCTGCTCCAGCTGCGCCAGGTCGACGGCACAGAAATGGAACTGCTCGCCCAACTCCGCTGCCAGTGTCTCGCCATTCTCGGCGTTCATATCGGCAATCACCACACTGGCACCCTCGACCAGGAACAGCCGCACGGTCTGTTCGCCGATCCCGGATGCGCCACCCGCCCGGGATGACCGGTTGGTTTTCCAACATGCTCACACGCCGGCTCCGTCTTATATCTCAGTTGTTGAATTCAATCATGACCTTGACTTCGCTTTCCGGATCACCCAGAGCCTCGAAGGCGTCCGCAACGCCCTCGGGCCCGACACTAGAGGTAATCAGGGCTCCGGCTTCGATCCTGCCGTCCGCCAGGCCGTGCAGGGTATCGGCGAATTCCTCGCTGGTGTAGCCAAAGGCCCAGTGGATGTTCATCTCCTTCCCCATCCCCACAATCGGCTCGATGACATCAGACTGCATACACACACCCACCACCACCACGCGGGTGAACTTGGGCGGCCCTCCGGCGATCGCCTGCTGGATCATGCCCGGCACACCCACACACTCGAAAACCACGCAGGGCCGCGGCTGCGGTCCCAGCCCGAACAGGGCCAGGCCGCCCTGGGGATCGTAGTCCGGCGGCGCCGCGACCTCCACCCAAGACTGATAGGGGGAGTGCTTCGCTGGGTCTACCACGACGTCCGCCCCCAACTTTTCCGCCATCCGGCGCCGCAGAGGGGAAAAATCCGATGCCACCACCGGGCCAGCGCCACTGGCCTTGAGGGCGATGATAACCGCCAGGCCGATGGGTCCACAGCCGATGACAACGGGCACCTCGTCTCCCGCGAGGCCGGCCCGGGCCACCGCGTGCGCCCCCACCGCAAGGGGTTCCGTAAGCGCCGCAATGTCGCTGGGCAGGTCCCCGGGCACGGGGATAAGCAGCTGCTCCGGCAGGATCATCTTCTCGCCGTAACCGCCCGGATAGTGGTTGGAATAGCCCACGTGTTCGAAATTCCTGTCCGAGATGATATATGGTATGGAACAGACCCGGGTGCCTGGCTTGAGCTTTTTCTGGGCAGCCGCCCCATAGTCCAGGATCTCGGCGCAGTATTCATGGCCGAACACGATGCCCGCGGAGGCATCGAAGTCCAGCGGCATGCCGCCGCGCTGGAATCCGCTCAACACGTCGTCACACTGATGGAGCATGTGTAAATCCGACCCGCAGATGCCGCAGGCCAGGGTCTTTACAAGCGCCTCGCCGGGACCCGGCTCCGGGTCGGCCAGGTCCTCAACTTTCAGGGCAGCGTCCTGCATCACGACTGCTTTCATATCCCGTATCTCCCGGGGCAACTATTATTGGAGCGGTGATGTTCAGAACTTCAAGCGTAGCAGCAATTCCGAAGTTTTGCCGAACAGCCAGGGGAAGCTGATGACCCACTGGCGTAATGGCACATCGGGGAAAACCTCATCGGCCAACAGGGCCGCCGTTTCAGCCATCCTGCGGGCGCCACAGCTGGGGCAAAAACCCCTCTTATTGCAGGAAAATGCCACCAGGCGCTCAAAATGGCAGTTATCGCAGCGCACCCGTAGGAAGCCGTGTTCGAGGCGACCGCATTTGAGATAGGCTTCAAATTCTCGATGGACATGAGCCGGCAGACGTTTACCCTTGAATTCCAATTGCTCAACCAGGGCGGGGTAGTGTTTCTCTACAAGTTGGTAGAGCAGAGTTTGCTCTGGGCAATGGCGTTCATAGTTGGCGTGACCAAGGGCATGCCCATAAACAGGGGCAGACCTTCCTTTGCCTCGTGACAGCATGCTGCGTCGACTCCAACAGAGTTGAAGTCAAACACGGTGGGGACGTGAGCTTTGGCGGGGAACATCCGAAGTATCCAAGCGCTTGGTTATGTTCGAGCAGATCTGGTCATACCCACCGACTATAGATAACCAGGTGTAAACCATGTGCCCGGAGTAGTCGGGCGGTGTAAGGTTATATAACTCTCTGAAATCTATTGAGCATCCCGAGACATGAGGTTCAATACCGGTCTATAATTTTTCTGGCGACGATAACACCGCATCGCTGAATGCCGGTGATTGTCAAAGAGCCAAGCTGTTCTATATTTCACCCGTAGCACTATCAGAATTCGTTATCTGAATAGACACAAGGCACACGAGATGGCCAAACACTTCTCCCTGGAGCCACTCCAGAAAAGCCTGGGTGCGCTGGTCACCGATATCCGATTGCCCGATATCGACGATTCTGCATTTTCGGAGCTATACGCCGCCTGGCTCGAGCACGCGCTACTGATCTTCCCCGGCCAGCACCTTTCTGATGACGAGCAGAGAACGTTTGCCAGCCGTTTCGGCGACCTGGTCGAGGGCCTGGAAGCCGTGGAAATCAGTAATGTGTTGCCAAATGGCGAGTTACGCGACGCCCCCGATGACGACATGATGAAAATCATCCGCGGCAACATGCATTGGCACCAGGACAATACCTATATGCCCCTACAGGCCAAGGGCGCCGTATTCAGCGCAAAGGTCGTTCCCACGCAGCAGGGGGACACGGCATTTGCCGATATGCGCGCCGCATACGATGCCCTGGACGAAGACACTCGTAATGAGATTAGTGAATTTTCGGCCCATCACTCACTGGTGCACAGCCAGAAAAAGATTGGAGAGCAGACCAAGGACGGTGACAGTGAGTATATAGGCTATGGACTGGATGTCAGCGATATTCCGCTGAGACCGCTGGTGAAAAGGCACCCGGAGACCGGGAGAAACGCACTGGCCATTGGCCGCCATGCCTTTGGCGTGCAAGGCCTGAGCGAGCAGCGGTCCGAACAAATTCTGCGGCAACTCAATGAGTTTGCGGTTCACAACGATTACTGGATTTACCAGCACCAATGGTCAGTCGGAGATGTCGTGGTCTGGGACAATCGCTGCCTGATGCACCGGGCATGTGACTGGGATTTTTCCGAAAAGCGCGTCATGCTGCACTCGCGGATAGCAGGCGACCCAACCAGCGAACTGGCTGAAACCGATCAGGCCCGGCGCGACTTTCGCGCTGGGCAGACAGGCGCCGGCAGCTGAGGTCACGCGTTACACACTCGGTGGCGCCCAGAGGATGGGAAAAACCGACGGGAAGGCATCCAGGCTATCGCTATTCTTCGGTTTGAAGTCGTACAAGGCACGAGGATCGGGGATGACCTGCCCGCGGCGATGGAGGTAATGCACATCATCCCCTGCCCACATGGTCGCATGGGGTACTAATGTAATGAACCATCCTCTGCATGGCGAAATACTATTTCGTTGGTGATATCAGTGGCTTAGCCATTGCGCCCTTCACCGGCCCTCACTACCTTCGGGAAGCAATTCACGCTGCTGTGAAGTTAATAGGGTTGCTCCAGAGGTTAAAAACCAACCCGACACACCCGGCGCAACCGTAGCCAACCCAGCACCTGCAAGCACTTGCGATACCTTGCCCCACGTCGGGTGCGCCAGGTACGACGGGTCGATCTGCAGTTTGTGTACCCGGGGGTAAGCCCCTTATTGCATCGGAGCCGGCGAGTAGTCTTCCCAGGAATTTCGAAGGGGTTCTATAAAGGGCCTGGAAAGGGCGATGGCCGCTTTTTTAGTGGAAGGGTTGCGGCGTGGTGATGTAGCCGGCGCAGGTGCGTCTTTCGCGCGACAAGGCCAAAGTGGAGAACGGTGTCCTGTTGATGGAAGCGCTGGATCCTGGCGGCTCTATGCCACCGTCAGTACTTTTTACCTCGTGGAGCTCAATGTCACTTTCGGGAAACTGCCGGTAAAGCTCGATGACCGTCCCTTACCCAGGATGCCGGGTTTTCGCCGGGGGCACCTCTAGCAACTGGCCGCCCAACGCTGCCCCCCCTGCCGATGCCCCGTGCACCAGTCAGTTGCTCAGAGTCTGCGCTTAACCGACGGAATAAAATTCAGAGGGATATAGGCAGATAGACCATCCGACTAGAGGTGGGTATTTCAACGGGGTATGGGATCTGGCTTTTAATGAACCGCGAGTACCCGGCGAACGGTGTTCTTATCAAGGGACAGTCCGAACACCAGGTTGATCTACTGGGCAATGCGGGGCGACCGTATCGTGGATTGCGTTTCTTCATCTCGACGATGGCATCGATGACTTCTCTACTGGGTCCTCGGGCACCGGGCTTCCTACCACCATGGGATAAATACAGCAGTCGATATTTACGTTCAGCTCACAGAAGAAAACCTGACCGTAAAATTCTCTTGATACCGACTATAATTGTGTTTCACGATGTAGAAAGAAGAATGGTTCATGGCTAAAACGATCTTTATCACCGGCGCCTCTTCAGGCATCGGTGCAGCGACTGCGCGGGCGGCGGTCGTCGCTGGCTGGAATGTGGCGATGATGGCCCGGTCAGAAGATAAGCTAAGGGCCCTGGAGCGAGAGCTTGGCGACTCCGCGCTGGCCCTGCCGGGTGACGCAACCGAGCTTACAGCGCAGGAGGAGGCCGTATCGGCGACGGTCGGCCGGTTCGGTGGGTTAGACGCGGCGTTCGCAAACGCCGGCACCGGTATCGAGAAACCCGGCACGGAGGCCGGCGACCCCGATGAGTGGCGCAGCGTAGTGGACCTCAACATCATGGCGCTGCTCTACACAGCGCGGGCCACCATCCCCGAACTGCGCAAGTCAAAGGGGCACCTGATTCTGACCGGCTCCGCGGCAGGGCGCACCCACATAAAGGGCTCGATCTACGGCGCGACCAAGTGGTTCGTGCACGGCTACGGCGGAAATATCGCGGAGGAGATGCGCGAGTGGGGCGGCAAGTGCACGGTGATCGCGCCGGGGATGGTGGACACACCGTTCTTCTCCGAGCCGAAACCCGACAAGATCCAACCCGAAGACGTGGCTGACGCGGTCATCTACGCCCTCGATCAGCGTGACAGCGCGTCGATCCGCGAGATCGCGATCATGCCCACGGGCTGACACCAGATTACCCAACTTGGACCTGCCAATTGGTCGATATCAGTCAGTCTCGCTGAGAAAAGCGTCGACGGGGATTATTTCAACTACCATGGGCAGCCTAAATTGCGAATTCGCCAGGGACGCCTCTGAAAACACTACAGTATACGGCGGGAGCCACTGGATCAGACTCTATTCTGGACTGCGACTGACCTGGAGAACAGGCTTGGCGAATATCAGTGTTATTACAACGAGCATCGATGCCATGCTGGACGGTATGGCGCGACGCCAGTTGATTCAGGTGGCGAAAATATCGTTACGCTCAACGACTATGGGTGGAAGAAACATTGTCGCGGACTATTTCAGTTGCCAGTGACAGTTTGAAATTGGAAATCGCCAGGAACACGCTGAAATGAGAATACTAATGTCTTTCATTGCAGGGGTGGTTCTCTCCACTAACCTGTTGGCAGAAAATAGGGGGCTGGACTCACTGGATGACCTGCGGTGGAAAAACCGCGTAGTTCTTGTGAATGATACTACTGACCGGACCGTTGATGTACTTGCTGCCCATCGCGCCGCCATCGAGGAGCGCCACATAATCTGGTTTTGTGTGGTGAACGGCGAGATCCTGTCCAATTATCAAGGAGCACTGGAAGATCGCTTCCTGGCTCACCTCCGGAAAGACTATTTTGAAAGATGGGGCTTTCCCGTCCTGCTGATCGGGAAGGATGGTGGGATCAAGTCAAGCAATACAAGCCTGGACATCGATGACTATTTCAAACAAATAGACAGCATGCCGATGAGGCAGGCGGAAATGGCGGGTTCTACCTCGGACTGAAAATCACCGCCACGCTTGCTCGGGTTACCGACCACATTCTTGTATTCCAGGCTGCCGGAAATTTCAGTCGAAATAGCTTACTGCCGCGGATATTGGCGTAAATGGAACTCGAACTTCGCCCCGTCTCCCAAAGCGTTGTTCAACAGCAACACCGTAATACTCTCGACGTGGCGTGCGTTGCGCAGGGGCCCCACGTCAATCGGCTCCAGGCCCATAGAAACGACGATTTCAGCGATTCTCGTTTTCGCTTCGCTACTGTTTCCGGCCAGAGGAATGGAAACCGTGCCGCCGGTAGATTCCGGATCCACCATAGTGCGCCAGCCAAGCGTATTGAATGCCTTTACGACATCTGCGCCGGGTGCTGCAGCCTGGATGATCTCCGCGTTGGAACCATCGATCTCGATGCCCAGCTTGCCATCGTCCCGAAGGACCAAGGGGTTCGTCTGCTCCGCCGGGGCCGGCCATTTCTAAGCCATCAAAATCCCATCACCATCGACGTCATTTCGGCTGGCGAGAACGCCCGCAATAGTTTGCTTTTGACATTACCCTCTTTTCGCAGCTGCAGATAGAGTGCAGTGACCGCCTCTTCCGCACCCTCGACGATGCTTATGACGTCGTATTCACCCTGAATCCAGTAGATATCCCTGACAGCGACATCTCTCTCGAGCGCCATCTTTTTGAATCTTTCGGACCGCTCCACCGTCTGGTCAATACCCTGCAGACCTTTATCTGTGTAACTATGGAGACCTATGTAAATCGCCATGATCAACCTCCTCAGACAACAGTCCCTCTCCAGAGAGAAGTATAGACAACTCCTGGAAAGCGGTGGGGGCTACCGACAGTCTAAAACACGGGAACGAGACAATTCCTATCAACTTGCTTCATGCGGTTGATCACGGCATCGCCGGACAGAGAAAGCACAGGAGGACCGATGAAGCTTACCCTCAACAAACTCGAAAAGTGATGGAGCTCGAAGAGCAGCTCCGCAGCCAGTACCAGGGCCAGCTGGATGAGAAGGCGGCCAGGATCGAAGCGCTCACCAAAAAGCGGGACGAGCTGCAGCAGAAGGTAAAGGAGCTTGAGGCGAAGCCGGTGGAGTAGGAGCCGGCTGAAAATGCTGAAGAGGCTTCTGAGGAAGAGCAGGCGGCGTAGTTCTTCCAAAATATCAAAGGGGTGGTTTACGATTTTTGTATTTTTGTAGCCGGACGTACAAATCGGACAATCGAGCCCTCAATTTCGCATCTAATTCACGACTTTTACCTTGAAGCGCTTTCTTCGCCCGATATGATGGCTTAGCTTCAAGTGCCGCCTGTTTCTCGGCTTCTATCTCAGCGTACGCCCTGGCCAGCTCCTCTTCTTTTCGTCGATTTTCAATTTCCAATCGCCGACGCAAATCTGATCTGAAATCGTCGGAAACCTCGACTTCAACAAGCTGGGACTCCTCGCGAATAAGTACTTTCGCTATACGCTCGAGCAGAGCCGGATCAACTTTCTCTGCCGGGAATTTGTAGCGCTTGTAGGGCTGGTGTTCCAGATTCCGCAGATGTACGTACACACATTGATCGGCTGGATTAGCCTCCATTCGGATATGGACGGGCATCGGCCCTTCCAGTGTAAAGGTCGCCCCAGACACGTCATGCTTCTGGTCTCGACGGTCTCTACGGTGGTAGAAAAACCTGTAGTCATCCAGCAGCTCGCTATGATTCAGGACTGCGGTTTTGGAAGGAACAAAAAACTCTACTGGTCGATCAAGTGTGCATACACAGCGAATGTCTAGCTGATGAGGTTTTTCTCCATGGTCAAAAATAAACTCATAATCGGTCTGATTGAGTGAAATGCTGGCTGTATTTTCGGGGTTTAAAGGGTAGCTTGCGGTTATTTTGGGTTTGACCAGATTCAGATTCTCGATGAGCTTTGAAAAATATTCATAGGCTAGAAGCATTACGGGCTTCAGCTCGGCCTCATAATAATCTTGCTGCCGTTGATAGTCCCTTTGCCGCTGCTGCCCGTCTAATCTTATTCTATCTGCACGAACCTGCAGGTCGTCGAGTAGCCCCATTTTTTCTGCTTTGTTAAGTCCGTATGGCGCGCTTTAGTTGGTCATCCCTCGCACAGATTGGACCCAATCGTGCCATGACCTCCCTGCTTTTGAGCATACATGATTGTGATCGTGTGAGCGATACATCCTGATCTATAAGTGCCGACCATCTCGGTAATACCAGCGTCCATCGATTTTCTCGAATCGACTGATCTCGTGCAGCCGATGGCCCTTGCCATTTATTTTGAAGCGGGCCACGAACTCAACGATGCCATGCGAGTCATCCAGCCCTCCTGCCTCAGAGGTGAGAATTCTCAATCCTAGCCAGCGCTGCTTCTCATCGAAGCGCACCCTGCTGGGTCGCGTCTCAGGGTGCCAGGTAGCCAAGAGGTATGGCTCGTCCCGGAGGACAAAACCACAGTAGCGCGAACGCATCAGTTGTTCAGCGGTCTGGGGTACCTCCCCACCATTCAGGTAGCGGCCACAGCACTGACCATACTCGTTCCCGCTGCCACAAGGGCAGGCAGTTTGCTCGAGTTCGGACGCTCCACTGGACATAGAGCCAGACTATCACGCCGAGCCGGCAAACCAAGTGTCTGGATATCCGAAAAAATCATAACTTCCATCGAGTTATTGTCAAAAATACCTGCCCTATTTCATCAGCTATTTCCAATATCAAACCGTTTTAGCGCTGAGGGAAGTTTGGTAAAAACCTCAGCCAGGCCATGTGCTGCATCGTACTCGGGATATTGGCAGGGTGGGGGAATTGTTGTGGGTGCATGATGGAGTGGTGTGACGGAAGTTGGTTAAAGGAGAATCTTTATGGGGTTTTCCGGATAGTGGCGAAGGTAGCTCTCCTTCTGGTGCTAACCAGCTGTTCACGGCTGAGAGAATTTTTTTAGGCTTCGTAAAGCGCTGAACGTACGCCCGCTATAATACTGACAAGGGTCGTAGGTCCAAGCTGAGGCCGCCTATTCTGAGTCTTTTCACTTATCATATGATTTTCGGGTTGTGCCGCCTCCAGACGTCAGGCTATTGAGGACCAGTTTTCCTATGTCGATACACGCCATGGCCTGTAATCTGCTCTTTTTCCAAATTCAGAGGAGATCAGTGGATGCGTGAAGCCTTAGGCCTGGAAGAGTTAAGGGGAATCTATGGACATATTGCCAAGCGATATGATTTCCAACATGGCCTCATTACCTTTCGGACTGATCAAGAAGGCAGAAGTATTCTGGTTGAAAACACCGTAAATCAAGGTGACCAGGTTTTAGATTCTGGTTCCGGCACCGGCACAACTGGAATAATGGCCGCAAAAAAGGTCGGAGAAGGAGGCTTGGTCACTCTATATGATCTCAGTGGCGAGATGCTCTCAGTGGCACGGGAGAAAGTCTATCAAGAACATTTGCAGGAGAGAGTCGATTTTCAAACAGGGGATATGGTTCATCTGCCGTTTGAGGACAACAGCTTCGATGTCGTGCTATCAACTTACGGGCTCTGCCCCTTGTATGATCCAGTAAAAGGGGCTTTGGAGCTATACAGAGTAACGAAACCCGGTGGGAAGCTTGGAATTAGCCACTCAGCGGAACCAAGAAACCAGACCGTCAAGCACCTGGCTGACTGGGTTGAGAATATTGCATGGCATTTCCCTTGGTTGTCGATGGGATGTCGCTCGGTCGAAGTCCTCCCTGCTCTTCAGACCGCAGGTGGAAAAATTCTCCTGGAAGAGCATATCGGATTTTTCCTGTGGCCGTTTTTGGTATTCGTGATAGAGAAACCCGCGAACTAATCCGCAGCCCCCTCCTCAAACCCGGTCACCCCTTCCGGAATCACCTCCTAAGGCACCTTCGATCCGACACAGATGTGCATCTCACTCTTCACGCCCGGGTCACCATTCACGCAGCCCAACGTGATGACGTGGATTCGTCCTTCATATGTCCCACGCAGTGTCGACCCGCAGCGGCTGCAGAACTGATGACCAAATCCTTCGCCAATATCGTATGGTGTCAGTAACTCTTCTCCAGAATTCCACTCGAAATTCCCTGGCGAGACCTCGGCATGAGCGGAGGCCTGGGAACTGAATACTTTTGCGACAGCGCGAGCAGCGACAGGATCGCCCTACCCCGAGCTTACCGTTGAGCTGGCATGTGACGCTGTCGCAGAAACACTTGCCGATTATCGTCATTGTTCATCAGCTCGCAATTCAGCTGGGTCGCCACATCCCCCACCCCAGGCGTGCTCTTCCTGCGCCGGAGCACTGGAATGGAGTACCTGCCCCAATGGCATGAAACATATCCGGTTGCGACCGCTTTGATAGGCCACTTATCCCTGTTTACTTATTGATGGTGCTTTACAATCACTCGAGTTAGGATGGACAGCTTGCCAGCCAAGAGAATGTAGATCATCCGAGATGACCTCAGAAGTTACAGGAACACCGCTAATCATTGAAGCATCACTGAACGGTGCGACCAGCAAATCTCTGAATCCCAATGTTCCATACAGTGACGACGAGATCGTTGCAGACGCGGTCGCGTGCATGGAAGCCGGCGCGGCACTGATTCATAATCACACTGATGAACCCATCATCGGCGGCACTGGAAAACTGGACGCAGAGCGCTACGCCAGTGCCTGGCGCAAGTTACTCGCCATTCGTCCCGATGCTATCCTCACGCCTACCATGCCGGTTGGCCAGGGAGATGTACCCGTCGAAGTGCGTTACGGCCATGTGGAAAAGATGGCAAAGGAGGGATTGCTGGCCCAGGGACTCTGCGATCCAGGTACCTTCAACTTGTCGATTCTGGATGAGGAAGGATTATTTGCTGACAGTTCCTACCTCTATCGAAATGACATGCATGACTCTAGATACTATGTGGAAACATGTCGCAGATTGAACATCGGCCTCAGCATCTCCATTTTCGAACCAGGGTTTCTCAAATTTGTTCTGGCTTACGTTAGGGCCGGCAGATTGCCAAAGGGCGGAATCCTGAAGTTCTATTTTGGGGCAGACCACTTACCGTTTGGCATGCCACCGACCCGGGCCAGCCTGGAGGCCTATCTGGGTATGATCGAAGGCTGCGACCTGCCATGGCTGGTATCCAGTTTTGGCGATGATTGTGTTGGCTGTGGCCTGGCCGAGGAAGCAATTCGACGCGGTGGTCACGTGCAGGTTGGATTGGAGCCATACGAGGGCCTCCGAACCCCCACAAACGTTGAATTAGTGAAAGAAGTTGTCTCGATAGCTGAGCGTTATGGAAGACCCATAGCAAGCCCGGCGGAGGCGGCGAAGCTACTTGACCTTCCGACCTATCCGGTTCCATACCAAGCTATATAGTCAGATGGCCAGACTGCATCTTCTTGAGTGGGAAGATCAGCCCTGGTTTCCAAAGGTCTTTCGAAACTTCATAACACACCACTTGGCGTTTCATTGACGCCTGGCCTATCAGCCGACGATGCAGAAGCTTGCCGAGGAACTTGAACGGTCTGCCTCCGGCTCGTGCCGGTCAGGGGATTTCAGGGTCTGACCATAGCGCCGGCGCAGGCCTCTCAAGCCCTTTCCGATTGGAGAGAGCACAACACTGGCGAGTACAATCAGCGCCACCATGCCACTCAGGAATGACTCGTTATCGCTTATACAGCGCCCGATGTCTCCAGAATCTAGCATTAGGGAGGCGTACCCGTCACCCGCCTGAAGCCAGCGAAGAAACTGTATGACGGATCATCGGTACCGGGTCTGCCGATATGCGAGCCGTTTATAACCGGATGTTCAAGGTTGACTGCGGAGGGGTCGGCCACTGTCGCCCAGTCAGCCAGAACAGCCCGGTGGCTGAACCTCCATCGGCCGTCGCGCTTCTGGTACCTGTCGAGGTAGCGACCCCCGATCAGGAGATCGAAGGCGCCGGATTCGGTTCTCACTTTGTGAAACGCCAGGATATACACTTCACCCTCCGCCTCGTCTCCATTCAGCTCGATGTTGTGGGTGGTAACATTGTGGTGAAGGATCTCCATAGGTTCCTGAATGGCAGGCAGCTGGTCCACGAAATCCATAGCCAGTCCCTTGAAAAAGGAACCGTGATCGTCAATTGCGTCTGGATGATAGAGGGAGCGCATCAGCTCGTGGTCATGACGGTCGGCGGCACGACAGTAGAGGTTAACCAGTTCCCTGATTGCCTCTTTGTCCAGCAGCCACTGGATCCGGGCGGCGTACTTGTCAATCATGACTCAAAATTCCCCGTAGTTGACTGGGTCATTCAGATCCTCGGTGCAGTGATATCCTGACCGCGTTACAAGTGCCCGATCATAAGGCAGACCGTCGAGAGTTGATACCTGCGCAAGGCAGGTTAACTTGCAAATTACCTTGAAGTTGCTAGGTTATCGAGGAGTCTATCAGGTAAACGAAGACCAGAGACCAGCTGGTGAAAAATCGCAACCCATTCAGGCCCTTCACCCCGGATCCCGAAATGGAATCCCTTCGCCCTCAGGTGACGGGCAATGAAATCAATGGCCTCGGAGAGACCCGGCCACGTCGGGCCCGCCTTGTCTTCTGGGCTCCTGATCCCGCCGATATTGACTTTGGCGAGGTCCAGAAATGGTTCTACCGACGGGAACCCCAGGATCCTGAACTGATGAAGGAGCGGGCGCGACGCAAGGCAATCCTGGATGCACCTCTGCCCGAGATAGCCAAGGTCCGCGCAGATCGAAGCCCCCGTGAGTGGACCGAATCCCTACAGACCTTTATCGAGGCGCAGGACTGCGAGCGGGTGGGCGTAGCCCGTATGCGGCCGGAATGGCTTTTTGATCATTGTGAGACTGATTTCAAGAACGTCATCATGCTTGGCGTACAGCACAATTACGACCTGCTGAAATCCGCGCCCGATCAGGTTGCGGGCACGGAAGTCACTCGGCAATACGGCCGCGCTGCTGCCGCCGCCAAGAAAGTGTCCGGCTGGCTGCGCAGCCAGGGCTGGGACGCCGAGCCTGTTACCGGCCCGATGGCCGGCAAGATCCTGATGATACCCCCGGCGCTGGAGTGCGGGTTCGGAGAACTGGGGAAGCATGGCTCGCTGATCAACCCGGAGTTCGGGTCCGCTTTTCGACTCGGTGCCGTTCTGACAGACGCCCCCTTTGAGCCGACGCCAAAGCGAGAATTCGGCATCGACGATTTTTGCTCGAGATGCCGGGTTTGTGAAAATGCCTGTCCGCCGCTGGCCATCGGGCCCGACAAGCAGATGGTTCGGGGCGTTGAAAAATGGTATGTCGATTTTGACAAGTGCATCCCCTTTTTCGCTGAAACGTCGGGTTGTGCAATTTGCATTGCCGTCTGCCCCTGGTCGCGGCCAGGCATAGGCATCAATCTCGCGGCCAAACTCGCCCGCAGAGCAGAAAGGCTCGGCAACCCGGGCTAGCTACAAAAGGCGCCCGCCACGCAACGCAGAAGCGCCACAGCCTTTGCCCTTCTGATAGAATAATGGCAGCACCGATCGGCCCTTGATCCGCGGGAAAAAACTCGTCATGAACCAATCGAAAACACCCTACCAGATCCTCTGGTGAAGAGGGGTTTCGGCAACTGGCAAGCGAGCCCTGCCAAGTTAAGTCCTCGAAGCCATAGAAATCAAGGTCGGTATCTTAGGCCAATGCGCCGCCCTATTCTGCAAACGCACTGATCCTGAGATCACGATAATGCTGACCCCTAACCAGATGTTTTCCCAAGTTGAATAGATCACTGACAGCAGCATGAGCTGTGACAAACCTTTGGGCCTGCACCTTAAATTTTAATCGCCGGGATGCCGGACAACGAGCGGACAAACAAGTAACCGAAGGAGCGTTCCAACTATGAAGTTCGTCAAGCTGAGACTATTTCTCGTCGTCACGGTTGTGAAGGTGTTGTTGTTTTCCAACGTCGTATCGGCTCTAGAGAATATCGACAAAGACACGGTGGCAGATGCCTATATCTATTTGCTCGGCCGTGCGCTTGTCGTCAGGCAGGAAAATTCCGATCTCCAAGAACCCGGCATCGATTACAACGTCATCAAATACAACCCGATAGGCTCAGCAGATTTCGCCAACCCAAACCTCGATGTCGCTTACCTCGAGGCATGGATTGCAGTGGATGACGAGACCACCGTGCTGCTCGAAGTGCCCGAGATCGAGGGCCGTTATTATGGTGCTCAGATTCTGAACGAATGGGGAGAGGTCATCACCAATATTAATGAGAGAAACTTTCCTTCACATCCATCTGGAAAGTTTGCTTTCGTTGCTCCTGGTTCAACGGTCGAGGTGCCGGATGGTGCAGAACGTATCGAGCTGCATTCACGAAAGGCCAAGATGCTTGCCCGTGTGGAGCTCAGGGGCGACGTCGACGGTGCCGTGGAGCTGCAGAAGCAATTCAAGCTCACAGCGCTCGGAAAACCGCAGATCGAACCCGCTGTGGCCTTGCCCTCATTCGGCAACAAGGATCTCCCTGGCGTCGAGATATTTGATAACGCGGAGGCGTTGATGACCGGCGCTCTGGACACCTCGCCGGTAGCCGCGCAAATGCAGGCAAGGGTTCGTGATATCGTCAGGCAAGCGTCCGATCCAGCGAAAAGGAAGACGCTCGATCAAGTGATCCAAACCGAGATCGTGCCAGAGTTTCTCCAATATTCTGTTACAAAGTCCGGTGTCTTTGAGAATAATTGGCTCGGCACTCTGGGTACCGGAAACTACGGTTCCGATTACTGGAAGCGCGCCTCGGCAAATCTTGTCGGTATTTGGGCGAACACCAACGACGAAGTCGTCTACTTCGTAGCCGTGCGGGATGCCGACGGCGAGCCATTAAACGGCGCGAACGACTACATCATCGATTTCCCTGCAGATGCTCGACCAGACGCCGTGGTCGATTCTTACTGGTCGGTTATTCTGGTAGACGTGCCTGATTATCGGGTTGTTCCCAATCCATTGAACCGCTTCAATTTGAACAGCGAATCACCCCTGAAAAACGGGACCGACGGGGCACTGAAAATTCTCCTTTCCAGCAAACCCAATGCAGCCGTACCGGAGTCTAACTGGTTACCGGCACCAAGTGGGAGAGGATTCTCGCTCACGCTTCGAACCTATGTCCCCAAAGATATCGTAAAGCGCGGTGAATGGTTTCCGCCGGCAATCAAGCGACTTAATTGATAGATAGCGAACCGGGGAAATAGGCGACAGACCACGATTTGACAATCGTGGTCTGTCCCCTAAAAACGCTTTCGACGCATAAACGCCTTTTGGGCTACGCTGGGGTCTACAACCGCTTTATACTCGCAGCGGACACTTTCCAGTTCCCGGTATATCCTCGTTGGTGTCCTTGATGGTCGGAGCGCCTTAATTCCCACCGGTTGGGCTACACTGCTATTGAACGTCACTTTCCCCAATGGACTGTTTTGAAAGCTTTTTGTTAAAGGCAGCGAAGCTGAAGTACAGCCTGTCGCAAAAGGCTGCAAATACGACATCACTATAACGAGGAACTCTAAATGATAAAAATGGTATTTTGCGTTCGCAGGCGCAGTGATTTACCTGAGGAAGAGTTTTATAAATATTGGTTGCAAAAACACGGGCCGCTCGTCAAGTCTCAAACCTCGGCTCTAAAAATTCGGCGATATGTACAAAGTCATACAGCACTCGATGATCTGGGGGCTACGGTACGCGAGGGACGTGGTATGAAGTTACCGGACTTTGATGGCCTCGCTGAGGTTTGGTGGGATAGTTATCAAGACCTAATGTCAGCCCTTGAATCCCAGGAAGGACAGAAAGCGAGTGTATTGTTGGCGGAGGACGAGGCACGATTTATAGATATGGAAGCATCTACAATATTCTTTACCGAAGAGCATGTGGTAGTAGATTCTTGAATGAATGAAGCAGAAATCCTTGAAAACTACTACAACTAAGATCCCCGAAAGGTGGCTTGTGCGACGTTGGCCCTTTTCATTACAGCGTTCTCAGCCTACTTGTTGGCCAGTTATTATGTAGGCGCATCGGTCACCAGTGCACCGACAAGTTAAAACACGGGAACGAGACAATTCCTATCAACTCGGTTCAGGCAACCGACCTTTTCCCATTCAGTGAACCCACTCACCCTGATATTCCGATAGTGATTGGCAGAGACCAGGTGTCTACCGAGATTGAATAAATTGCTGACGGCAGCATGAGTACCCACAAATCTTTGAGCCTGCCTGGGTGATTTGAATTTCCGCATACCCCGCTCTCTCACTCTGATCGTCTCATGGGAATGCTCTACCCGATTATTCTCATACCGGTTGGTACTGTGGATATTCTCTGAAATGAGTTATCGGTGGGAGACGCCTTAACTATGCAGTTTATCAGCGACGATCTTCCTGGGTTCTCCGCCATGGCTCCGCACTAAGCGTTTGAAGAATCGTTTAGCCGCTGCGCCATCTCTCTTGGGCTGAAGGTGGACGTCCACCACCTCAACATCCCGATCAACCACGTGTCATACGTAATGCTGTTTGCCGTTGAACTGAATGGTCCGGCACACCGGCGAAGACTTCATTGATGGAAAAAGTATCGCCGTATCCTCGGTGCTTTCGTTTCAATCGGCGCGAGTAAATGGCACCGAGTTTTATACACCATAGCCTGATGGATTCGCGGGTTACAGTTATACAGCGCTGGGCCAACAAGTCTTTAATATCCCGCTTGCTTAGGTTGAAGCGATAGTAGAGCCAGAGAGCCTGCCCCACGAAGTGCTTTGGGTACCGCATAAGCAATGATCTCTGGCGGAAACCTGTGACATTTAAATATATTAATTTGCCGATCTTAGCAATTTCGGCCCATTAAGCTGGCAATACTCTCTCAGGGCAGGGCTCCTCATTTCTCGACAAAAATAGTTCTTGTCCTATTCCCAGACCATTACTACAGCGTTTACTATCAAGTCCCGGCAACTTAATTTAGTCAGAGGCGTGATGTGACCTTAATTAAATTCCCAAAAAATCATATGAGCCAGCGGCTTTCCGAAGCGCGTTTCGATTCGATAGACATTCCAGAGCTCATCGGTTTGTGTAAGGGTGTACTTGCGGATAGGACCATCAACCTGGCTGAGGCGGAATTCATCCAGAATTGGCTACTGAATCGCAGTGATGTGTTAGATGTCTGGCCAGCGGATGAATTGCATCAGCTACTCAGCAGGGTTCTGGAAGATGGAAAACTTTCTGCAGATGAGGAGGCGGACCTGGTCGAGCTGTTAGAGGAAATAACCGGGGAACCAGCATCGGTACTATTTTTTTGAGGCGCCCCGGGGATGTACGACCAGATCACGGAAACTCAATAACGCAGAGCCAAAAAAGGCCCGTGTTCTGTAAAGCGCAAGCTCTTATTAGTACCAGTACAACTGGTTGAAAGCCCAAAAAATTATACGCGTCATCGAGTTACTGGCAAAAATACCCGCCCTATTTCATCAGCTATTTGCAAGAGAAAACCGTTTGGCGCTGAGGGACTTTTGGCAAGAATATCCGCGAGGTGCGTCGCTCTACGCTTTACTACACTTGTTTCCAGTGGCCCTGTTCAAGAAGATCGCTATAAATAAGGACTTTGTCGACACCAAACATATGCTGGAGGATGACATGATTGCTAACCAACTGAATTTGCCTAACAATTAAAAGACCGGTGGTGAGTATTTCTAATGATCGGACTAGCAATATGAAAATCAATACTATCTTCAGCCGCCTGGCTTTAGTCCTGACATTTTTCGCTGGGAGCCTATCTGCCCATGAGCAGATGCAACACGTTCGCAATGCCACGATAAAGGTTATGTACGCGGACACGATCTTTTTGATCGACCCAATGCTGGCAAAGAAAGGCGCCTACCCGGGCT
This sequence comes from Halioglobus sp., assembly GCA_037382865.1. GTDB lineage: Bacteria > Pseudomonadota > Gammaproteobacteria > Pseudomonadales > Halieaceae > JARRPM01. Next base: position 23,970 of record JARRPM010000044.1, read on the forward strand.
TTGAGGGTACGTACCGTAGCGAACTACGCAACCCGACGATAGAACTACCGATATCAGCACAAGAGGTGATTGAGGATGTTGACGCAGTTATTGTTACCCACGTCCATCTTGATCACTGGGATGATGCCGCACAAAAATTATTGCCGAAAGATATTCCCCTGTTCGTTCAGAATGAGGCTGATGCTGACGTCGTCCGCTCTCAGGGCTTTACTGGTGTGCGCATTCTGCAGGAGCATGCCGAATTTGGCGGAGTAAGCCTCAACAAAACGGGTGGCCAACACGGCAGCGATTATTTGTATTCGAAACCTGAAATTGCGCAGATTCTCGGAGAAGTTATGGGGGTCGTCTTTAAGGCTCCGGAACACAAAACGGTTTATGTCGCAGGGGATACAATCTGGTGCGACGAGGTTGATGAGGCGTTGAAGACGCATAATCCGGACGTGGTTATTCTGAATACCGGCCACGCCATTCTCAACGGCCTGGAGGACCATCCGATCATTATGGGTAAAGAAGATACCCTCCATGCCTACAAGGTTACGCCAGGAGCGACCATTGTCGCGGTGCACATGGACGCCATCAACCACTGCTCTTTGAGTCGCAAGGAGCTGAGGGAGTACGTGGAGCAAAAAGGTATTGAAGATCGTGTATTGATTCCCGCTGATGGTGAGGTATTGAAGTTTTGACCGATTAATGCCTGCAAAAAGCGCTGTATGTTCTGTCCATGGCGAAATGGACTGTTCAGCACCGACTCAAGCTGAGCGATCCGGCGATGATTCCAGCCCTACAGCGTTGTCCGCTTTCGAAGCATTGCCGCCATCGGCTGGCTCAGTTGCTCTCGCTGCTCACCGGCCGGTTTTACTTATTTCGACCAATCTGGACGTTCGCTGTATCCTTGGCCGAGCTGGACCCGCAAGGAGATAGAACATGACCGAGGCTGAACTTCAAGAACTTGCGTTTACCGCCGCCGACCTGGCAGCAAACTACTCCGCTATACTGATTACGATAATCAGTGGTTACTTGTTCGTGGCCTATGCAGCAGGATCAGATCTAAGCAGGCAACAGGTAGTACTAATTAACATTCTATTTCTATTCTCGACATCTCTATTTACATACGCTGTAACGACATGCTTTATCAAGCAGCTAGAGATTGTAACTAAGCTGAAAGTCCTTGCGCCTGAAAACTTTTACCCAGTTAACCCGGTGGTAATTACGGGAGTTGCCGTGACTTTCATCGTCATCATTCTGGCTTGCCTGCATTTCATGTGGCGCATCAGGCATCCCAAGGCGGAGTGACCGCCTGGATAAATGGGGACAGACCACCTTTACTGTCACTGCCTCAACCCGCAAACTAAAGCGTGAAAATCGTGGTCTGTCCCCAAAATTCCGTCGGCCAGCGACAGGGCAAGAGCGGTTATCTCAATCATGGAACTCACCGGCTATAGACCTGGTCGATATAGTTCTGCAGCATGTGGGAAGTGCAGAATCTGGGCCCGTTGCTGCGCAATGAGTTCTTAAGCATGCGCACCCAACCCCGGGGTACTCCCTCGTCGTCCCGGTCGTAGAACAGCGGTAGCACCTCTCGCTCGAACAGATCCAGCACCCGGTGGCGGTCACGATCGTCTCTGGCCGCCTCGTTCTCCGCAGGTTCCGCCGATATCGCCCAGCCGTTTTCGCCGTTATAGGCTTCGTCCCACCAGCCGTCCAGTACACTGAGATTCAAAACGCCGTTGAACACGGCCTTCATGCCGCTGGTGCCACAGGCTTCCATCGGGGGACGGGGTACATTGATCCACACGTCACATCCCGCAACGAGGCGGGTGGCGACAGCCATGTCATAATCTTCGATGTAGACCACATGCCTTCGTACCTCGTCGTCACCGAGAATATCACTGGTGCGTTGCAGTAACTGCTTGGCCTCTCCATCCAGCGGGTGTGCCTTGCCAGCGACCAGCCATTGCACCGGGGGATCTCCCAGCAGCAGTTCGCGAAAGCGTCGGGGATCGCCGTGAGGCAGCAGGTGGATGCGCTTGTAGGTGGCCAGGCGCCTGGCAGACCCCACAGTCAGCGTGTCCGGCGACAGTGGCTCGGCCCAGTCCTCTATATTGGCTCGCGTGCGCCCGGCATTGAGCAGAAAGTCGACGTTCCGTTTGCGGACGTAGTGTACCGTCAAAGCCCGCATCTCGTTGCGGACTGCCCACAGTTCGCGGTCGGGAATGGCCTCCACCGCCTCCCACGTCACCGGGTCGGCGGCGCGTTCGATCCAGTCGTCACCCATGTATTTGTCCATCAACCGGCGCATAGGGGCTGCCATCCACGTGGGCAAGTGCACCCCATTGGTAATGTGACCGATGGGCACTTCTTCAGTGCGGCGGCCCGGCCAGACCGGTTGCCACATACCCCTGGATACCTTCCCGTGGATCCGGCTGACCCCATTAGTACTGCGACTGTTGCGCAATGCCAGGACGGTGAGGCCCAGCGGTTCCCCCGTGTCGTCCGGGTTGATGCGCCCACTGCGCATGAACTCCTCGGGTGTCAGATCGAGCTCACTGGGGTAATCCCCGAGCACCCGGTGCAGTTCGTCGGCGGAGTAGGTCTCATTACCCGCGGGTACCGGCGTGTGCGTGGTAAACACAAGGCGCTCACTGGCCACCCGAAACGCGTCGGCGGAGGGAATGCCCACCTCAACCGCCTCACGGGCCATCTCGAAGGCGGCGAACGCCGCATGCCCCTCGTTCAGGTGCAGCACAGCCGGCTCGACACCCAGTTTCCTGAGGGCCCGGGTACCCCCGATGCCGAGCAGAGCGTACTGCCCGAGACGGATCTCCCGGTTCGAGTCGTATAATCTCGAGGTGAGCCAACGGGCGATTTGAGAATTCTCCTCCCGGTCCGCATCCAGCAGGTATAGAGAGGTACGGCCGACCGCCGCACGCCAGATCTGCAGTACCACCTCCTCTCCCCACAGGCGCAGGCTGATCGTAACGGGAATTCCCCATTCGTCAGTCACCAGGGCGACGGGGCAGCGGTCCGGCGGCGTCTCCAGCCAGTATTCGGTCTGCCAGAGGGAGGCATCCAGGCGCTGGTGGAAATATCCCTGCCGGTAGTAGAGTCCGACGGCGACCAGGGGGATACACGCATCCGAGGCTTCCTTCAGGTAGTCACCTGCCAGCATACCGAGGCCGCCGGAGTAGATCGGCAGCGACTGGTACAGGCCGTACTCGGCGCTGAGGTAGGCCACCGGCGACGCAGCGCTTATCTCTCCCGTTGATACGAACGGGCGCGCATGATGGCGCTGCAGCCCAGCCCACACGGCCTCGGCCTGGGACAGCAGGGTCCGGTCCTGAGCGGCCCTGACCAGCTGCTGCGTCGGGCACTCGACGAGCATGCGTACCGGGTTGCGCTCGCAGTTATCCCATGCGTGAGGGTCGAGTTGGGAAAATAACTGCCTACCTTCCGGTTTCCAGAAACAGGAAAAATCGTAGGCAAGTTGTGCGAATATCTGCAGTTGCGGGGGCAAGCGAGCGGCCAGCAACTGCGCCGCGCGCTGAGTATCTTTAGCACCGATGGGATCGTTCGCGTGCCAGCGGCTGAAGGTTCCATCCACCATGAATAGACTCCCTTTTTACCTGAATTTTTAAGATCAGCATAACGCCATTCGATCAGTATTCACTTGATTTAGAATAACATTGCCTCAAATTTTTCGGGGACACGTTACCCTCAGGTTGCAACTGGGCCTGCAGCACTCCTCAGATCCCTGGCACAGCTCTATCCTGAGGTTACGCTGTCGGGCGTGACGGCCCCCTAAAAGCCCCGGAAGCACCTTTGAATTTTAGTTGTTGCTAACCATTACCGCTTCGGGGGACATGGTGGCTGTATCGGTACACAATCCCGGAGCGATTATTCCCCCGGAGGACCTAAGACGGATATTTGACCGGTTCTATCGCGGAGAACGCTCTCGACAGTCCCTTAGTGATCACGCTGGGCTGGGACTGGCCATTGCCAAGTCAATCGCAGAGCTTCATGAAGGAAGCATCGAGGCAAAGTCAGAACAAGGCGGCACCACCTTCACATTGTATATTCCTGCGATGAGATAACATCAGGGAGCGATAAGATATCATTTATACGCGTGATTTCTTTCATGCTGAATTGATTGTCTGAACATTTTTCGGCGAACCTCTTATAAGTCTATGTAGCGCGGGTGTTTATCATGTCCAATCCATTACGCGCCCTGGCCTGGAAGTTTGTTAAAGCTCTGGTGCGCCGCAAGTTTCCGGACGTGTCGAGCGTTCCCATCGACAAGCTGGCGGTTTGGCTGATGGGGGACATGCCGCCGCCCGTATTAATCGATGTCCGCCAGCGCGAGGAATACGAGGTCAGTCATTTACCCAATGCTCTGCATTTGCCGACGTTAGAAGTTATTCAGAAAGCTGATATTCCTGCCAATGCGATGCTGGTGCTTTACTGCTCGGTGGGCTACCGCTCTGCCCTCGTGGCACATCAGCTTCAGGTAAATGGGTATAAGAATGTGATGAACCTGGAGGGATCTATTTTTGAGTGGTACAACCGGGGACATCCTGTCGTAGTGGACGGCCGTCCAGTGAAGCAAGTGCATCCCTACAGTCGAATATGGGGCATGCTGCTCGAAGGATGCACAGGTTGATGTGGAGAGCAGCGTCGACATTGCGATCAGGACCAGCGCCGGGGACTTCGACGCCGTGGAAACGGTGCGAAGCTTGGCGATCGTACCCGACCGGAATGCAGCGCTCGATAGAGCCGACGATATAGAGGGTTAGTGGTTGCGACCTTTTCTGCTTGATATTGCATTCGGACCGTATGAAAAATGTCGTTTTCCTGTTGTTCGACCTGCCATCAACTTTTACCAATCTTTTCGGTTCCGGTGACGGTAGAGCATTATCCCCATAACCTGTCCCTGGCGAATTGAAATTTCATCAAAGATATCAGGGAATGAATAAGCGCCCGCACCCGCTGGATAGATTCGCCCGTGATCTGTCTCCTGGAACTCTGACGTGGAAAGGCCTGCGCACAGAACGGCGTGGCGACGTCAGATCCGTGTAAAGCGCAAGAGCAATCGCTACTCGCGGCCTCGATGGTGATCATAGAATGGAAAAGACGGCTGGTTCAGCGCGTCAAATTACTCTGATCTCCGAAGAGTTCATTCAGCAAATTGCTTATTTCACTGGTCGAGATGACATCGATCCTGCTCTGATTCAAGGGCCAGTTTCGAGGGCGTGACGGCAGCGTCAGGCGTGTCACGGATGGACGCTTTACCGTTGACGGGGCAAGCCATTTCACGAGAATACGCGAGCCTTGAGGAACTGGCGGAAGCCCGCCAGATGACCCGAAACGGAAGATTGGGCGATGACACTGCCGAAGAATATGCCGCCGCTCGCGGCAGTCCTGCTATGTGGCGCCGGTGCTATAGCGGCAGACACGCCGACGCTCGCGGTTGCCGACTTTACCGACACGACCACAGCCCGCTGGTGGGCTCCTGCTACCGCGGTCTGAAAAAGGTGGAAAGAGTGCCGGGAAAACGTACCTAGAAAGCGATGTGTTCAGGAACTGCCATGCCCTGATCACCGCGAAAAACCCCTATAGCTCTCTCGATGATCTCAACATGCCCCGTGGCGATGCCGACTCCCTCGCCGACCTGCTGCGGGAGCACTTTGGCTTCGACGTGATCCGTCTCAACGATACCACCCGCTAGCAGTACGCGCTAACCCTGTTTCCGGGAATGCCGAACTGTTGGCGCTACGCGACCAGGTCAATGGTGGCACTGCGTAACCGTCGGCAAACTGAATGGCGAGCAGTGTCTGACCCGACGTAGACGGCAGCTCGGGACGATCTGACATCGACCTGCCGCTATACTACCCTGTCAGTAGCGCACCAGCCGGAATTACCGTTGTGGAGCAGCAGAGTATGCCACATGGAGACGCGCCGCTGTTGATCTATGACGGCGACTGTGCGTTCTGTCGCTATTGCGTCCACTACGCAAGGGCGGCTACAGACGGGACGGTGGCTTTTCAGCCCTACCAGGCAGTGGCGAGGGATTATCCCGAGATCAGCGAAGCGCAGTTCCGGGCGGCCGTCCAACTCATTCAGCCGGAGCAACCACCGCTCGCGGGCGCCCAGGCAACGTTCCGCACTCTCGAACTTGGTGGGCTCACTCGCATTCCCGCACGTCTCTACCGGCTTTTTCCTCCATTTGCCTTCGTCAGTGAATGGGGCTACCGGCTCGTTGCGAAGAACCGAGGCGCCGCGCTGCGAGTATCCCGCTGGCTGTTCGGTGAACCGTTGTGTCCGACGACGGTTACCAGCACGACCTGGTTGTTCCTGCGCCTGCTGGCTGTGGTCTACCTAGCGGCGTTCGGCTCCTTCACCTGGCAGGCCGCAGGGCTGATCGGCGAGCAGGGCATACTCCCGGCCAGGCAGTTTCTGGCAGCTGTTGGCGGGTCATATGGCGTCGAAAGGTATCCACTGCTGCCGACTCTACTCTGGCTCGATGCTTCCACCGGCAGTATCCTCGCGGTGGGGCTCGCCGGCTGCGGATTGAGCCTGTTGCTGTTGGTGGACCGCTATACAAGATTGGTCCTGCCGTGTCTGTACCTGCTCTACCTCAGCCTGTTGCACGTTGCGCAACGCTTCATGGCCTATCAGTGGGACATCCTTCTGCTGGAGTGCGGCTTTCTGGCAATGTTACTGGACTGGCGTCCGCATTTGGGCATCTGGCTGTACCGGTGGCTGCTGTTTCGCTTCCTGCTGCTGTCGGGACTGGTCAAGCTATGGAGCGGCGATCCCGTCTGGCGCGACTTCAGTGCGCTGAAATACCATTTCGAAACCCAACCCCTTCCCAATGTTGTCGCCTGGTATGCTGACCAGCTTCCGGATTGGGCACTCAGCGCCGGTGTCGCCTACGTTTTCGTGGTCGAGCTGGTGGTGCCCTTCCTGGTGCTCCTGCCAAGGCGACCGCGACGACTGGCGGCCACCCTGATCGCCCTCTTTCAGTTATCTATCATCCTCTCCGGCAGCTACAATTTTTTCAACCTGCTTACTCTTTGCCTGTGCCTGCTGCTCCTGGATGACCGCTACCTCGAGCGCTATCTGCCGCAGTGGCTGGCAAGACGCGCCAAGCGCCAGCGGAGGTGTCACCCGGCTGCCGGCGGCATCGCCTACCCGGCAGTCGCCTGTTACCTGCTCCTGAGCGCGCTGCTGCTCGGGGCAAGCCTCCACTGGTTCAGGCCTGTGGGCGTCGCCGGCCGGCTTGTCTACTGGAGCTCTCCCTGGCATATCGCCAACAGCTACGGTCTGTTTGCAGTGATGACCACCGAGCGACGGGAAATCCTGTTAGAGGGATCTCGCGATGGGCGCCAGTGGCGTTCTTATGAATTGCCCTACAAGCCTGGCGATCCCGGGCGTGCACCGGGCTGGGCCACACCCCTCCAGCCGCGGCTGGACTGGCAGCTTTGGTTCGCCGCAATGCAGAGCCCGGCCGAAAATCGCTGGATACAGGGGCTGGTGGCGGGTCTGTTGAAGGGAGAACCACCGATTCTTCGATTGTTCACCCGGAATCCTTTTCCGGAGAATCCGCCGCGCTATGTGCGGGCATCCCTCTATCGCTATCGCTTTACCACCTATGAGGAGCGCAGGGAGACCGGCAACTGGTGGCACCGGGAATACCTTGGAGAGTATTGGCCGGTGACGGCGTGGCGGTTGCCCCTCGAACGCGATACCACGCCCTGAATATCACCTGTCGCTGACGAACGGATATCTCACCATACAATCACACCACTGGTCGTTGCAGCCTTTCATAAGCAATACTACTCAGGCAACGCATGAGAGATCTCATTTTCCTACTACTTGACTTGCTGACCACGCTCGCGAGACTGGCAAAGCCCAATCCTTCTCCTAACACACGTTTTTCTGGAGCAGGCATATAGGATCTGTGCCAGCCCTGTTCTTTAAATTTCGCAATGAAACCCTTGATCCAAACCTCCACATCTTTCTCGGTATTCCTCACGGCCGATTTGCCATCGGGCAAAAAAACAGTGAGTGGAAGACCATATATTTGATTAGCAGTTTCACTTGGGCTCGCCGTGGAAAAAATACGATGGTAATTCTCAAGCGCAGAGGATATTTCTGCCGCAACAGCCAAGCGCTCACTGTCCCCGAGTTCCGCACCGACATTCGGGAGTAGGGATGCGCCTGGCTCTGGGCCCTCGACCCGAAAGCAGCCTTCAGAGACCCAATACCTTCGTCCCGCTCTCCTCCAGAGTGGACACCTGGGAACGGTTCGGGGGTAGGTATGGGTAACGCCAGGGGGCGACCTGGCCGTATGCCTGGACACTAAGAGGGTAAACTTTACTGTTGTGAAAACCGATGTTCCCGTTATGATTCCCTTCATGTGGACAGCATCCAGAGACCAACCTGGGCCCATCAGTACATTGCGACTGCGACTTTATACCGGCGATGAGTGCCTCAGCTATGCAGATTTTCTAACAGCTCTGGCTGAGGAAGCGAGTTTCAGGGACCTGATCCTGGAACAGATGCAGACAGCACCCTTTGTCGCTTACCGCTGGGAGACACCGCCGCTGACCGCCGACAATATCGATCGGCCCTTTGAGTGCCTGTTTCACGACAGTCCAGACCTCGATGTACGAGCTGATCCCACAGAGTTCCGGTCCTACTTCCAGCCAGGCGAGGATGTGGTGAGTTTCGACAACCTGGGTGGAGATGCATTACTGGTGGTACCCTGCCCGACCTCCAGTTCAGCCAATTACAGTCACATTGGCGCTTTTCACCGCACGGCACCCCGATCGCAGCGACACGCATTCTGGGTCGCAGTAGCCCAATCAGTGCTGGAACGCGTTAGTTCGCGGCCTCTTTGGCTAAGCACAGCAGGGGGCGGCGTCGATTGGTTGCACGCTCGTCTGGATTCACGCCCGAAATACTATCGGCACTTCCCTTGGCGTACCAATGTGCCTGGAGGGGAAGCTATAAGCCTCCACTGAGGGATGCGACCAGAATATAGGCTTCCGGAATGAATCCACAAAGACCTGACTCCCAACATGACAAAGCGCTCAAACCCACTGGATAGATTCGCCCATGACCTGTCTCCAGGAGTCCTGGCGTGGATTGGATTGCGCACAGAACGGCGTGGCGAGGTCAGATCCTTGGAAAGCGCAAGAGCAATCGCTACTCGCGGCAGGGGCAGTCACAAATCTCTGAGCCTGCCGGACTGACTTGAATTTATGCATCCCACGCTCTCCTGACCGCGCCGCCTCATACGACTGCTTTGCCCTATTATTGGCATAACGATCTGTGACATGGATTGTTTCAGGGGTCAGCTCCTGGTGAGCAACCTGTTTCGAGAGATTTCAGAAGAGACAGGATTTTTATCTGTTTTGAGCTAGTTTTTAAATATGTCAAAAGTCAGGGCTGGAGTTACGTGATGAATGGCAGAGACCTTGCCAAAGTGGTGACTTTCTACGGAAAGCTGATACCCACCTTCAGTCGAATCGGCTATGAGGCGCGTTCCCTGACCTGGTCCGGGCCATCGAGTTTTGATTTTCACGGCCAGCGCTGGCTGGTAACGGGTGGCTCAGAGGGTATAGGGCGGGCACTGGCAGGGGCTGCCGCCGAAGCAGGGGCAGAAGTCGTTGTCGTGGCACGCAACAACCGCAGGCTGGAGGAACTGCAACAGGAGCTCTCCAAAGAGGCGGCTTCGAGAATCTTCATTCGCTCCCAGGACCTTTCTCTGACTAGTGGTGTGAATGCACTTCTGGAATGGCTGAAAGACGAGGGACGGTGTTTCGATGCACTGATGAACAATGTCGGCATGTTGCTGCATGAGCACACCCTGACGCCCGAGGGCCGGGAGGCATCATTCTCCATAAACCTCTTGGGGCACTATCAGCTCACCGAGGGTCTGTTAGAGAGCAAATTGCTCGCCGACCAGGCGGTCGTCGTCAACATGAGCTCCGGCGGCCTCTACAACGCGCCGTTGAGTCTTTCCGGCCTCAATTTAATGGACCCCGAGGCTTACAACGGTAAGCTATCCTATGCCTATGCCAAGCGAGCACAGGTCGCGCTGGCTGATTACTGGGATGAACGATTGCGCAAGACCGGCGGCCGCTCCTATGTCATGCACCCCGGCTGGGTGAGAACACCGGGCGTTAAAGCAGCACTGCCGATATTCTGGAAACTTCAGAACGCCATCCTTCGCACCCCGCGGCAGGGCGCCGATACTGCCCTGTGGCTGGCGGCAACACGCCCGGATTCCGGTCCGGAGACTGTCTGGTTTGACCGGGCGCCGCGCACCGCACACACCAACGATCTGACCAGGAAACCGCAATGCACCACCCGGGACTTGATAGATTACCTGGATCAGCAGCTCAATGGTCAAAGTGAAGTCGGCGGAGAGCGGTGAAAGAGAGGGTTCCCGTTTGGATATAAGAAGCATTGAGATGTATCTGCATGTCACACGGTTGGCAACGGATACGATTTATTAGTACGAATTCCTGGCATTTTTCGCCGAGGCGGAGGAAATACCAATGATGACGAGTCCCCTTGCTGTAGTTCACGAAATGGTCATAGCGTGGAATGAACTGGATGTGGAAAAGATCGTTTCCCTGTTCAGCGAAGACGGGGAATTCCATAGCATGATGCAGGATTCTCCCCATCGCGGACGCCAGGTACTTCGCAGGCACCTCAGCCAGCTGTTTGAGGGAGCCACTCACCTGAAGTTGCATTTGCGCAATATCGCCGTGACGGGAAACAGCGTATTTCTGGAGCGCGTGGATGTGTTTAATGTCAACGGCAAACGCGGTGAGATTCCGGTGGCGGCAGTGCTCGACGTCGAAGACGGTCACGTGGTCAGCTGGCGGGAGTACTATGATCGCGCCCAGTTGCTCGAGCAGATGGGGGCGGGAGCAAGCTAGCGGTGTTCCCCCTGATGATTAGCTCGCGTTGAAGTTATTGACAATTTTCTCTCAGGGGGGATTGAAGTATCCCGGGCGACAGTCTCGAAATGCATGTTGCAGTCAAGGAGGCCACCGCTCCAGGTCTGGCGAACATTTATCGCCAATCACAGCGTAACTCACATTCATGAAACTGGGGATCGAGAAGGTGATCTATTTTCAGAAGTGGCAGGGAATTCGCCATAGAAAGCCCATTCTATTCGACGTGTTTTAGCGTGCGGACAATTTCCTTTTGAAGCTGTGCATCCAGATGTGAATGCCCTGCGACAGAGAATAAAAGATGGCTACGGTTTAACCGGTTGTGAAGTTTGTAAGTCTCTTCGGGCGGACACACAAAGTCATAGCGGCCCTGATGGAGGTAGGAAGGAATATCTGCAATTCTGGCACTTTTCTTTAGAACATACCCCGGCTCCAGGAAAAAATTATGGAGATTATAATAGCACTCAAGTGGAGCGAGGGATTTGTAACTGAAGTTTTCGAGGTCTGCTTTTGTCTGGCGATCCGAATATTTCAATCTTGAAATGGCAGTTTCATAATAGGCCCATTCGTAAGTGAAATGCTCTTTTTCCTCCGGTGTACCTTTCGTCATCTTTTTGAAATAAAAGGGGACAGGATCTTTTCTGTACTCTTCGGGCACCGGGCTGACAAACCGTGCCCACAAATCAGGGAAGTGTCGCCTGGCTCCACCTCTGATGTAATAATCGCACTCCCTTTTGGTTCCAAGAAATACACCCCATAGAACCAACGAGTGAACCCGTTCTGGATAGGAGATCGCAAAAAGAAGGGAAAGCAAGGAACCCCATGACCCTCCCGCCAGAATCGCCTTATCCATATCCAGGTGATCCAGGAGCTTTTTGAGGTCATGAACATGATGGTGCGGACGATTCTCCTGGAGACATGCAAAGGGCCGGCTTCTGCCTGCACCGCGCTGATCATAAAGCAGAAGTCGATGCCTTCGCAGGTCAAATAACTCTACGTCTGAAGAAGAAAAGCCAGCCCCGGGCCCCCCATGCACAAACACGCACGGCAGGCCTTTCGGTGGACCTTTCAACTCATAGTGAATCGTATGCCTTTTGGAAACCTGCAGTTTCACTAACTACCATCTAACCTGGCTCTGAGGCGGAAATTAATGACGTTTATAGGTTTTCATCTGCCGATTTGATCAATATTCAGTCGAACCAACCTTTGATATCGTTCATGATCTGTTCGAGTTTACTCTCGGTAGCATCCTGGGCCTCGCTCAGCTTACCCTGGGCCTGGTCGATATTGCTTTTCAGTGCGTTGATACGGTCGGCGAATTCACGTTTAAGCTCCGCCTCTGCCTCTTTCTCGTTGGATCTGGCCAGTTCTTTCTCCGATTCGACCTCAAGGGACTCGATCTCTTTTTCCCACGCGTTGATTTGAGATTCGATTTTTTTCTGCAATGATTCCTTAATGCTGCTCATACTGGCTGGCTCCCTGTTTTACTGTTGAAAGTGCTCGAGTTTAGCAGTCTGTAAGCTGGCTGCAAGTTGGGAGCAAATCGGTGTAGGTAGCAGATAAACTGTCGGGTTGATGTCATCCAGTCAGGAGGGATGTCGTGAGCCGGACCAAATAGCCACACCAGTTCTTCCATTACACATTGGCCCGGGCGCAGAGATGGTGACTTTAAATTGACATGTCCGGAATTTGGCTCTGCTTATCTAATGATTGAAAATGGGGGTGTTGCATCCGCCTCGGGAAAAACGCTTTCACAGAACCCGACTATATTAAGTGGCTCCTCGGTCGGGTTAGGATCTAAATTTCTCATCCCTTAGCCCCAAAAAATTGGTTAAAAGCGGCTATTACCGCATCAGGCGCCTCCTCGGGGATGAAGTGATCGGATGCAATAGCCTTGCCCGTCACATTTATTGCGCGTTTCCGCCAAACTGACAGTATATCGTGCCGCTGATAGGCAGGATTGTGGTCTCCCCACAGAACCAGCAGCGGGCACTGAATCAAACAATTGATATCGGCCTCGTCATGCTCCAGGTCAATGCCTGCACTTGCACGGTAATCCTCACATGTTGCATGTAAAGTTTCAGGGTCACTGAAAGTCCTGCTGTAGGCGACACGTGCTTCTTCCGTAAAAGTGCCGGGAGGACCTTTAGTCATAAGGGCGTTAACGAAAAACTCAGCGCTGTTGCCCAACAAAGTCTCGGGTAGCGGCGCCGGCTGAATCAGAAAAAACCAGTGCCAGTAATTGCGAGCAAATTCCATATCGGTTTCCCGGTACAACTCCAGAGTGGGCAAGATATCCAGCAGGGCCAGGCGCGAAACCTGATCCGGATAATCCAGGGCCATCCGGTGTGCGACCCGAGCCCCGCGATCGTGGCCGGCGACACCAAACTGCGGATAGCCCAGAGATTCCATAACCTCCATCTGATCCATGGCCATCTTCCGTTTCGAATAGGGCTCATGGTCCTCTGTCGAAGACGGCTTGGAACTGTCTCCGTAACCGCGCAAATCTGGGGCCACGACAGTGAAATTTTGCGCCAGGCTGGAGGCTACTTTGTGCCACATCACATGGGATTGAGGATAGCCGTGCAGCAGCAATAGAGGAGGCCCTATCCCGCCCCTCACGAGGTTGATAACTGCCTCGGACGTCTGCACGCTAAGCTGTTCGAAACCCGGAAAGAGCTTACTGGAGATTGCGTGACTCATTGCTTTACACTCACTCTGTTTGTAATAGTAATTCAATACTAGCCTGTTTTCGGCGAGAAGAACGTCATCAGGCTGAAAGTGGTATACAGCTGGACGCTGTACTCAGGAGTTTCTCCGGTTCTGGCAAGTTAATTATCCGAACTGAAGCAACTCCAATCTGCTCCCCTCAGGCCACTGCAATGCTTCGTTCAATAAACCCACTCACGTCGGGCTCACGATAATACTGCGGCCTGACCAGGTGTCGCTCGAGATTGAACGGGTTGGAAACAGCGGCATGCGTCCCGGGGCACCGCTCGGCTGCCCGACTGACTTGAATTTCCCGGATGCCAAACCACGCATTCCGGGCTCCCTGACTCGGGCCGCCTCATGAGATTGTTCTACTCGATTATTGGCATAACAATCAGTGATATAAATCGATTTGGGGACCAGCTGTCGATGTACGACCGGGTGACTGCGAAAAGGTGTCGGTTACGATCTGTCCGGGCTCGCAGGAATGCCCACTCAACGGGGCGGTCTTCAACGAGCGGCACACCGGCGGTGACTGAGATTGAGGCGGTCATAGAACCATAGGACCCAAGAAATTATACGGGCAGGGAATCGATGTCCTTTGCAGGTAGTGCCTCGCCGAGTCTACCAATTTCTCCAGATTAGATTGTCAACCGTATCTCGTCTATATTCCTGTTACCGGTTCACTTGCCATTTGTCGCACAAAAGATTGGGTTCATTTTTCCCGACGAGGAGGTTCAGCCGTGATTCAGAAAACCATTGCCATCGCCTTGTCCAGCGCGCTGTTTGCCGGATCAATCGCTGCCCAGGTGACGACTGACACCTACGTCGATCCGGAAAAGGTCGGGCGGTTCTTCAACCAGCCAGGATATTCGCCCTATGCCGGGCGCAGCTTCCCCTCGCGTCCGCTCTGGGGTGAGATTCACCTCCATACCTCGTGGTCGCCAGACGCAGTTGCCGCCGGCACGCGCGTCGGACCCGACGAGGCGTTGCAATATGCAAAGGGAGCGGAGATTACCTCCAGTACAGGTCAGAAGGTGAAGCTGTCCCGCCCCTACGATTTCATGATGGTCGCAGACCACTCAGATTCACTCGGTGTCATGAGTGGCGTCCTCGCCGGTGATCCCAAACTGCTGGCAGACCCCACCCTGAAAAAATGGAACAAGGGCATGACTGCCGGCGGTGAGGCGGCGACCGCCGTGGTCATGGAAATGATCACGATGCAGGGCGAGGGAACATTGCCGGAAGCCGTCACCGACAAGGACGTTCAGTTGGATATGTGGCAAAAAATGACCGAGATCGTGGAGGGCCACAACGATCCCGGCACCTTCACCGCGCTCATCGGCTACGAGTGGACCTCTAATTATGGCGGCGGTAACAACCTGCACCGCAACGTTGTCTACCGTGACGGCAAGGACAAGGCCGACATGGTCCGCCCGCTGACGACCTATGACACCGACATCCCCAACGAATTCTGGAACTGGATGGCGATGTACGAGGAGAAGACCGGTGGCAGGGTGCTTGCCGTCCCGCACAACGGCAACCTCTCCAATGGTTTGATGTTCGCGACGAAGACGCCGGATGGCAAGCCGATCGACGCGGACTGGGTGGAAGCACGCGCCCGGTGGGAGCCGCTGGTGGAGGTGACGCAGAGCAAGGGCACCTCCGAGCAGCATCCCTCGCTGTCGCCAGCAGACGAATTCGCCGACTTCGAGATCTGGGACAAGGGCAATCTCAATGTCGTGCCCAAGAAACCTGGAATGATCGAGTTCGAATATGCCCGCGAAGCGCTCAAGCGCGGCCTGAAGCTGGAAGACAAGTTCGGCACCAACCCGTTCAAGTTCGGCATGCTCGGGTCGACCGACGACCACACCGGCATTTCTTCGGCCGAGGAGAACAACTACTTTGGCAAGTTCCCGGCCAGCGAACCGGGGCCGGAGCGTTCGACCGGCAATGCCTTCAACTTCGAAGGCCGTACGGTCAAGGACTGGCAGCTCGGCGCCTCAGGCCTCACCGCGGTCTGGGCACAGGAGAACACGCGCGCGTCCATCTGGGACGCGATGAAACGCAAGGAGGTCTATGGGACCACCGGCCCGCGGATGTTTGTTCGCTTCTTTGGCGGATGGGAGTTCGTCGAGGAGGACGCGCTGGGCCGCAACCCCGGCACTGTAGGCTATGGCAAGGGCGTGCCGATGGGCGGCGACCTGCTGCCGGCGCCGGAAGGTGCCAAAGCGCCGAGCTTCCTGGTCGGCGCCCTTAAAGACCCGCTTTCGGGCAATCTCGACCGTATCCAGATTATCAAGGGCTGGGTCGATGCCGATGGCGAGACGCACGAGAAAATCTACGACGCTGTGTGGGCGGGTAACCGGGAGCCCGACGCTGATGGCAAGCTGCCGCCCGTGGGCGACACGGTAGACTTAAAGAAAGCCACCTGGGTCAACAGCATCGGCGCGTCCGAATTGATCACTGTCTGGACCGACCCCGACTTCGATCCGGCGCTCGACGCCTTCTATTACGCCCGTGTGCTGGAAATTCCCACCCCCCGCTGGACAGCCTACGATGCCGCCTATTTCGAGGACTCGAATTTTTCCGCCGGCACGACGATGAAGGTGATAGAGCGCGCCTATACCTCGCCTATCTGGTATTCCGCTGAAGATTGAAACGGGTGCCTGGTTGTCGATGACAGGCAAAGGTAGCAGATACTTTAGGTCCGCGCTCAAGGGTACGCGTTTCCAGGGCGAAAAACGTCTGCAAGTTGGTGCGAAGAGTCATCCGGGGACACAATGGGCAGTGACCGCTTTTTTCGATAGCGGTCATCCGTCAATGCGGTGACGAAGCCCCTTTCATAGCCGGATTTTCCTGTGTTCCGCCAATTTTGTCTATACTCCTAATGTCTGTTTTCAACCAGGGCGTCCAGAGCGATGAGGACCGCACCGTCGCCTTAACACAAGGGTTTACAATCAGGAGAAACTCGTGAAGACCAAATACCTACTGCTTGTTACGTTCCTGTTAACGTCGTCGGCGGGGAGCGTAATTCCCGCTCACGCCGAAGATCAAACGAAGCCTGCATCCGCCGCTTACGCGACGGGTATCACCGTCGATCCCGCTGCTATTGAGTCGACGAGAAGGTTGGGCGATCGTAGCTATTCGCCTTATGCAAACCGGAAGTTTCCGGTTCAGCCTTTGTGGGGCGACCAGCACGTTCACACCAGCTGGTCCTTCGACGCTGGTTTCGTTTGCACGCTTGGAGTAGAAGAGGCTCTGCGCTTTGCACGAGGTGAGCAGGTCGAGTCGACCTATGGTGTCCCTGTCCGGCTTTCCCGGCCACTTGATTGGATTGTCATGACAGATCACTCCGACTCTCTGGGTTTCACCTCCGAAATCCGCGCCGGGAACACAGAGCTCATGGCGGATGATCTCCTTAAGAAATGGAACAGGGCCATGAATAGCGGCGACCTGGACCAGATCGTTCCTGTCGCGATGGATGCCATCCAGCGCCAGGGGAACGGGACCCTGCCCGAAGTCGCGAAGGATCCCGACTTCCTCCAGTCAGCCTGGCAGAAATACACCAAAGTCATCGAAGACTTCAATGAGCCTGGCCGCTTCACTGCCCTAATCGGCTACGAATGGACTCCAAACCCTGGTCCGGGAAATAATATGCATCGCAATGTAGTCTACCGCGACGACAAGAAACACGCTGAGCAGTTGGCCCCCTACACCACCTTCGACAGTGTCGACCCGGAGGATCTCTGGAAGTGGATGGCGGGTTACGAGGAAAAGACCGGCGGCAGGGTACTCGCCATTCCACACAACGGCAACCTCTCGAACGGGCTGATGTTCAATGCTGTGGAGACATACAGCGGCAAGCCCCTGACCCGGGAATACGCCAGGACGCGGATGCGTTTCGAGCGGCTCTATGAGGTAACACAGATCAAGGGCGACGGCGAGACTCATCCCAGCCTGTCACCAACCGACGAATTCGCCGACTTCGAGACCTGGGACGAAGGCAACCTGAACCTGACGCCCAAAAAGCCTGGGATGATCCAGTACGAGTATGCCCGCGAGGCTTTCAAGAACGGCCTGATGCTCGAGAAAAAGCTCGGTACCAACCCCTTCAAGTTCGGCCTTGTGTCCGGTACTGACACGCATACCGCCCTCAGCACGGCAGAAGAAGACAATTTCTTCGGCAAACACTCCGGGGTCGAGCCGTCCCCGGACCGTTGGAAGCACGTCACCTTATCCTTCGATAACCGGGAAATTCTGGGCTGGCAGATGGCCGCGGCCGGCTATACCGCAGTATGGGCTACCGAGAACACCCGCGAGTCGATCTGGGACGCGATGCACCGCCGGGAAGCTTACTCGACTACCGGCCCGCGCATAACCGTCTGGTTCTTCGGCGGTTGGGATTTCACCGACGAGGACGCCCTCTCCCGCGAGCCGGGCTGGACCGGTTATGACAAGGGCGTGCCCATGGGGGCCGACCTGGAGAAGCGGCCCGAAGGCGGGACTTCGCCCACTTTCCTCGTCGCAGCACTGCGCGATCCGATCGGCGGCAATCTCGACCGGATCCAGATCGTCAAGGGCTGGCTTGACGCCGAGGGCAACACACACGAAAAAGTTTACGACGTCGTCTGGTCAGGCGACCGCAAACCCGGCACCGACGGCAAGCTTCCCCCGGTGGGTAATACCGTCGATGTCTCGAATGCAACCTGGACCAACACCATCGGTGCGCCCGAGCTGATCACGGTTTGGGAAGATCCGGACTTCGATCCAGCGCTCGACGCTTTCTATTATGCCCGTGTCATCCAGATCCCGACCCCACGCTGGACCGCTTACGAGTCCAAGCGCTTCAAGGTCGAGATGGCTGAGGAGGTGCCGATGATCATCCAGGAACGCGCCTATACATCGCCGATCTGGTACAGCCCCTAAATCAATAAGCGAAAAGCGCCGTTTCGAGAGAGGAATGAACTTCCTGGAAGAGCTGAATTGGTCTTGTCGGGGAAACGGTCACCCTTTGCTGCTGATGAACATGTTCGGTGAAAAGGACCGCAGTCGCCTACTTTGAGACGCTTGAGTTAAACTGATCAAGGGTTCCAAATTCGATCCTGAGCACCGTTTCTGAATCAAAACTGCAAAGCCGTTTTGCGAGCCCCTTCTGGAAGTTGCGGCTGAAAATCATTGCGCTTATCAGTGCTACGCTAAATACATACTTTTCAATCCATTTTCTAGCGGGATACCAGGGGGGGCGGATCAGTGAGCGCACGCATCGAGTCCATCATGGTCGAATTTTTCAAAGGCCTGGACCTGCTGGGGCCGTCCGATCCGCCATCGACCAGTCGTGCTCTGGCGTCGATTGCGGTGGCGCCCGACGCAGTAGTGGTCGATGTGGGCTGTGGCACAGGACGGCAAACGCTTCAATTGCTGCAAGAAACTCCGGCAACGGTTATCGCTACGGACCTGCACCAAGCAATGCTCGACCGCCTGCAGCAGCTGGCCACTGAACAGGGCATCTCCGACCGCTTGCTTGTCGAGCAGGCCGACATGGGCGCCCTGCCCTTTGAGCCCGATAGCGTCGACTTACTCTGGTGCGAGGGAGCGATCTACAATATTGGCTATGAGCAGGGGTTGCGGGCCTGGCTTCCGATTTTGCGCCCTGGCGGGCATCTTTGCGTCTCCGAGGGCGCCTACTTCGTCGATAATCCGCCGGCAGCGGTGCGGGAGTTCTGGGAGGCTGAGTACCCTGCGATCACCACCCAGAGTCGACTAGAACAACTGGCCACAGAATGCGGCTATGTTTTGGTTGATAGCTTTCGCCTGCCAAGGAGCGCCTGGGAGGCCTATTACGGCCCGGTCGAGGATCGCATCGATAACCTCGAAATGACCTGGGCCGGTGACTCAGAACGCGAGCAAGTGCTCGCGGCGATGCGTCATGAGATAGACGTATTTCGCCGCTACGGGGACACTTACGGTTATGCCTTCCTTGTGCTGAAGAAGCCTGTCCATGGCGAATCCAGTTCATGAATAATAGTAAAGGGCTGCTGGAGGAAAACGGACTCAGGGACACACCAGTAAGTCATACCCGATACAGGGGGACGGCTCCCAGGCCCATCCTGGAGACGAGGGCAGCGCAATCCCGGATCTGGCTGCCGTCGAATGGTTCAACACTTCAATCTGGCCTTCAAACTGGCCCTGGATAAAGATATTGTGAGGCGTA
This sequence comes from Halioglobus sp., assembly GCA_037382865.1. Taxonomy (GTDB): domain Bacteria; phylum Pseudomonadota; class Gammaproteobacteria; order Pseudomonadales; family Halieaceae; genus JARRPM01. The sequence continues at coordinate 43,863 of JARRPM010000044.1, forward strand.
TCTTAAAAGCCATTGGGCAATAGTCGTGGGGGATCAATCCACCCGCCGCATCATTGGCTGCGCATTCACGCAGGTGACGCAGATGGATCCGCCCTATGCCGAATGTTAACCGGTGTAAGTGCCGTCGTGCCATCCAGAGGTGGCTGGCTCCTATAGTTCGAATGGAAAACCAAGCGGGCCATCAAAGCCCGCAAGGCAGTTCGGCACTGATGTTTTACCCCGGAAGCTTTCAGTAAGGACCGGGGCCCACGTGGAAAGGCCGCATCATCTCATGATCCTCGTGGGACAGTATGTGGCAGTGCCAGACATAGCGCCCC
>JARRPM010000045.1:0-23174 GCA_037382865.1 Halioglobus sp.
AGGCTGACCTGCCGTCAGTCCCTGCAGGAACGGGCCCGGAAAAGTGTGAACCAGTTCAAGCTTTGAACACGAGCCGGTCTCTCGGCTGATCCGGTGTGCCCCGGGCCGGATGCGCGGCCACGCACCCAGTCCGGGCTGGAAAAAGGCGGCCGATCGGGGCGAGCGGCCATCCGCCGGGTCGATCTATACTGTACAACGCCAACGACCGGAGTATCCCGCCTATGACCCCCGAGCAGTTCCGAGAAATGGGCCACCAGCTGATCGACTGGATTGCCGATTACCGCCAGAGCATTCCCGCGCTGCCCGTGCGCGCGCAGGTGGTGCCCGGCGAGATCAGCGCTGCGCTGCCCGCGGCGCCGCCGGAGCGAAAGGAGGCATTTTCCGCGCTTCTGGACGATCTCGACACCGTCATCGTGCCGGGGGTGACGCAGGTGCAGCATCCCATGCATTTTGGCTGGTTTCCCTCCAATGCGGCTCTGGCCTCGGTGCTCGGCGACATCGCCAGCTCAGGCCTGGGCACACTGGGAATCTCCTGGGAAAGCTGCCCCGCGCTCACGGAAGTCGAAGAGGTGGTATGCGACTGGATGCGCCAGTTGACTGGCCTCGGCAGCGCCTGGCGCGGCGCTATTCACGACACCGCATCGACCGCCTGTGTCACCGCCATGATCCTGGCACGGGAGCGGGCCACCGATTACAGCAAGAATAGCGCCGGTCTGCAGGGCGAGCCGGCGCCGCTGATTGTCTACAGTACCTCCCAGGCGCATTCGTCGGTTGCCAAAGCCGTGCAGCTCGCCGGTTTCGGCAACGATAACCTGCGCTTCGTGGATGAAGATCCCTACACCCGCGCCATGTTGCCGGAGGCGCTCGCTGCCGCCATCGAGCGCGACCTCTCCCTGGGCAATGTGCCGGCGGGTATCGTCTGCTCGGTGGGTGCCACCGGTACCACCGCGATGGATCCCGTCGAGGACATCGCGGCCCTCGCCCGCAAACATGGCATATGGCTGCACGTCGATGCGGCGATGGCGGGTTCGGCGATGCTGCTTCCCGAGTGCCGGCACCTGTGGCAGGGCGTCGAGGAGGCCGACTCTCTCGCCTGGAACCCACATAAATGGATGGGTACCATCCTCGATACCGCCCTGTTCTACGTGCGCGATGTCGCCCATCTCGAGCGGGTGATGTCGACCAACCCCGCCTATCTGCGTTCAGGCGCGGATGGACAGGTGACCCAGTTCCGGGACTGGGGGATCCCGCTCGGCCGGCGGTTCCGCGCTCTAAAGCTCTGGTTCCATCTGCGACTGGAGGGGGTCGATACGATCCGGGCCCGGCTGCGGCGCGATCTCGACAATGCGCAGTGGTTCAGGCGGCAGGTCGAAGCGACAGTGGGCTGGGCCGTGCTGGCACCGGTGCCGCTGCAGACTGTCTGCATCCGTCATACCCCGATGGACGCAGGTGGTCGCCCGCTTCAGGGCGAGGCGCTGGATGCGCACACCCTGGACTGGGTCGGCCGTGTCAACGCCTCAGGGGAGGCATTCCTGACGCCGTCCCTCCTCGATGGTCGCTGGATGGCGAGAGTGTCTATCGGTGTGGAATCCACGCAGCGCGAACATGTAACGAGACTGTGGCAGATTTTGCAGGACAGCGTGCTGTCCCGGGTATGACACGACGGAACCTGACATGACAGGATCCCGGCCAGCGGGGGCAATGGCCCAATGCGGTACCTCTACCTGCCCCTATTGAGGTAGTCAGCGACTTTTTAACACTGTACCACCCCTCTAGTATGAAGCCGAAGCTCGTTGAGAAGCATCTGGGAGGAGGGGGCATGACAGTCATAGCGGCCATTGTGATTTCCGTTTTCGCGATCTACCTGATGCTGCGATCACCCGATCGCGGCCGCGACCAGGAGCGCCGAACGACGCTGAATCGCCGTGCCCGGCCTGACCGCAGGTCGGGAAACCGCCGAGAGGCCCGCGGCGCAGTGAGCATTGCCCAGGGAGCGAGTCGCTACCGCGCCGCGTCGATTCTTGCCAGCCGCTGTGCCTGCGATGCGGTCAGAATTGTCGAAGGCAAACGCTACCTGGCGGCCCAGGCACCCAGGTTGCCACTGCAGGACTGCAGTGCCGACCGCTGTACCTGCAGGTATGTGCGTCACGAGGACCGGCGCAGCAGCCAGGGAGACCGGCGCGCGCTGTACAGCCTGCAGACCAACCTCTACGGTGTCGATGGGCAACCCGACCGCCGCAGACGGCAGGGCCGGCGCCGGGCGGACCGGGAAAGTGAACCGGGCGACGCGTACGGGCTCGACGCTCTCAAGTGGAACAGCTAGTGCCCTTCTCCGGGGCCGCTGACATCGGTGCGGGCTGTAATTGAAACGGTCAGTGCGCCGGCGCCGCGCCCCAGATCTCCTCGAGACGCTGGTCGCGCCCGCAACCCCAGCGGTAGTATTTGTAGCGTAGGGGATTTTTCAGGTAGTAGTCCTGGTGGCTCTCCTCGACCGGCCAGAAACGGCCGGCGTCGCGGATCTCGGTGTGGATGGTGCGGCCGGGGAATCGCTCGGCGATCGCCGCCAGTGAGGCCTCGGCCAGCCGCCGCTGCTCAGCGCCGGCAGGAAAGATGGCGCTGCGGTAGCTGAAGCCCTTGTCGCAGAACTGTCCCTTGTTATCGAAAGGGTCGATGTTGACCCAGAACAGGTCGAGCAGCTCCTTATAGCTGATGACGGCCGGATCGTAGGTCACCTTCACCGCCTCGAAATGCCCTTCGTGATTGCCGCGATAGGTCGGGTTCTGCAGGGTGCCGCCGGTAAAGCCTGAAACCACGTCGGTCACGCCCTCGCGCTCCTGGTAGGCCGCCTCCATACACCAGAAGCAGCCGCCGGCGAATATCGCCGTGGCCGAGTCGGCCAGCGCGGCGGGAGAGAAAGCGACCAGCAAAGCGAGCAAATAGCGGGACATGGGGTCTTACCTGTGGTGACGGTGATGAAGAGTAGACCTCACCGCGCCCGGATCTATCCCCGGTTCAGTAACCGGCGCGCATGTCGACCAAATTGAGGAGCGGTTCTCCCGCCACGTAGCGTCGCAGGTTCTCGACGGCGATCAGCCCCGTCCGCCGGATGTTGGGTTCGCCCGCGCCCGACACGTGGGGCGTGATGATGACGTTGTCCATCTGCCAGAGGGGGCTCTCCGCAGGCAGGGGCTCGGGGTCGGTGACGTCCAGCCCGGCGCCGTAGAGGCGTCCGGACTTGAGCGCTGCTACCAGGTCCACGGTCACAGTGCTCTTGCCGCGCCCGACGCTGATGAAAATCGCGCCGGGTTTGAGGGCATTGAAAAAGGCCGCGTCGAACAGGCCGGTTGTCTCCTCGGTCAATGGCAGCGCGTTGGCAACAACGTCCGCCTTGCCGGCAAGCGTATGCAGTTCGTCCGGGAGCCCCACGTGGTCTATATAGTCCGGCCCCTGGCGGGAGGAGTTGCGGATGGCTGTGACCCGCATGCCCAGCCCGTGCGCGCGCCGGGCGATCTCGGTGCCGATGCCGCCGAGCCCCACCACCAGCAGGGTCTTGCCGTCCAGTTCTCCGAACTGCACCTTCCCGACGATCCCCCGGTCCCAGCGATTCTCCGCCTGGGCACGGCCATACGCCGGCAGCCCCCGCGCGATGGCCAGCAGCATGGCGATGCTGTGCTCCGCAATGGTGGGGCTCGAAAGGCGTTTGTTGTTGGTGAACACGATCTGCTCCAGCTGTTTGTCACTGAGTCCCGTGCAGCGATCCATGCCGACGCTGTAGTTGTGCAGCCAGAGCAGGCGTGGGTCGGCACTGGCCAGCAGGGATGGCGTACAGAGACCGATCACGGCGTCCGCGCCCTGCAGCACCTCAGCCCCCGGTACATAGCTGCCGGAGCGGTCGAATACCACCTCGGTCTTGCCGGCGGCTGATCGCAGCTGCATCTCCAGCTCGGGCATTGCCTCGGAGAAGCGGGGCGGCAGGGTGACGACGATCCGGCGCGGTTGCCAGCGGGGGTCGTCGGAGATCGGGGTGGCGGCCTCTTTCAACTGCAGCGATTCGATGACCGCCCGCGCCTCGGCCCGGAACGCCGCGTCATCTGCGCGACTGCCGGTCGCGGCGATTCCCAGGGACAGGACGATGAGTGTGGCCGGGATCCGGAAAATACGCATGGCAGTTTACCAACCTTCTGTTCTGTTCAATCTCCGGGGTACGCCCGGATCCCCGTCTGCTGTGATCGAGGTCAGGCGGCGCTGGCCCCCGACGCTTTCGATCGTTTTTTGGCCGGCGCCGACCGGGCGGTCCGTTGCGTGGCGCTGTTGGGTCGTGCGGCAGCTTTGGGCCTGGTGGTCGACCCGCCGGCGCCTCCGGCGGCAGTCCTGGCAGAGGACTTCGCCGTGGACTTTGGTCTGGCCCTGGCAGCGGCCTTTGCCTTCGTTTTGGCCCGGGTTTGCGTCCCGGCACCGGGTTTTGCCTTTGCCCCTCCCTTCTTCGCTGCCCGGGCGCCGGCTTTGCGTTTTGCGCCGGCGGCTGCCTTGGCCCTGCGCCCGCGTTTTGCCTTCCTCGCTCCCGGCACCTGGTCGCGCATGGCCTCGAAGGTGTCGCGCAGGCACTGCTCGTAGAATGCCGGATCCGGCATCAGCTCCCGGCAGGCCTGGAAGGAGATGGCGATTTCACCGTTGTAACTGGTGACGGGATGAAAGAGGCCGAGGCCGTCCATACAGGGTCCTGCCCCGAGGCTCTTCACCAGCTTCGCCCCGCCCATGTACAGCGGCACCTGCGGGCCGGGGACGTTGGTCACGACCGTATTGAAAACAGGCTTCATCCCGGCCATCAGGCCGGTCGAGGCAGCCGCCCGGAGACCCAGGGCGGCCACCTGGGAGGGCAGGTTGGAGGCGACATCCGTCATCAGGCGCGCGCCGACGGCATTGTGGTAGGCCTTGGAGCCGAGCGCCTCCTCATGCACCGCCTGCAACCGCTCGAGGTGATCGGCAATATCACTGCGCAGGGAGATACTCATCATCGACACCAGGTTACCGCCGCTGTCGGTTTCCGCGTCGTCGCGCACGTTGACCGGCGCACCGGCGACCAGGCTCTTCGCCGGCAGTTCTCCCTTGCTGGCGAGGTACTCCCGCATAGCGCCCCCGACGATAGCCAGAATAACGTCATTAACGGTAGCGCCGTCCACCGCCGCCTTGACGGCGCGAATCTCCTCGAGGTCGTAAACCGCGGCGCCGAACACGCGATTGGGCGAGATCGCCGCATTGAAGCGGGTGCGCTCTTTATCCCCCAGGCTGTGGAACCTGTGTTCTTTCTCCCCGGTGCGGACCCGCTGCCAGGCGGGTATGCCTTCCCCGATCAGCCTGGCGATCTTCTGGGGACTGCGGAGGTTGGCCCGGTAGGCGTTCCACAGGAGCTCCAGGTTCCCCGGAGCCGCCTCTGTCGGGCGGGTCTTTCTCTCGGTCCTGATTGGGGGCGGCTCTGGCGTCAGGTCGTGGATGGCGTTGACGATCTGGACGCCGCTGACACCGTCGATGCAGGCGTGGTGAATCTTGATGAACAGGGCAAAACAGCCCTCGGGCAATCCCGCGACATTGTCCAGGCCTTCGATCACATAGGCTTCCCACAGCGGACGGGACCGGTCCACTGGCCGGGCGTGCAGGCGCGCGATCTGGATGCAGAGCTGGCGCCAGTCGCCGGGTTTGGGCAGGGCGATATGTCGCACGTGGAACTCGAGGTCAAAGTGATCATCTTCGACCCAGTAGGGATGATCGAGGTTCAGCGGTACCGAAGCCAGGCGGCGACGGAATACCGGTGAACGCTCCAGCCGCTCTTCGAAGGTGCTGAGAATATCCTTGAAACGGACAAAGCCATCAGGTGCCGTGGAGACATCGTAGATCAGGAGCGGGGCGATGTGCATGGGTGATCTGGCCGTTTCGGCGTAAAGAAACGATGCGTCCAGTCCGGTAAGTTGCTGCATGGGGGCGAGCCCTCGTTGATTGCTGGCGGCGTAATGGGGTGGGGTTTCAGCAGTGAGTATAGCCGATCGGGGTCGGGTTGCCTGCCACCCGCTACCCGCGCGGTCAGGTTGACAATAAGCCGGTCGGGGTGTTCCAATCAGTGGTGTGCGACAGCGGGCTACCCAGCGGGATTCGGGTTATGGTGAGGCGCAAAGCACTGGCGGCAATGCTGGTTGCGGTCGGGTCGGTTTCAGGTGGCGCCCATGCTTTCAGGGCATGCGACAGCGCTTATGGGGACGCCTTTACCGCATCAACTTATACGGTTGGGGAGTTCGAGTTCGACTTCGTCACTGGTCTCGCCAGCGGTACGCAGACCACCTACAACCACCTCCTGGCGGAGGCGGCAGGGCTCAGCGAATGCCATGTGACCTATGCACTCTCGGGCAGCTATACCCCCGGGTCAAACACTTTCGTGCTCGAGGGTGAGCGCAGCAGCTACAGCGCCGACTGCCCGGCGAAACTTATCGACGCGGAATATCCCGCCAGCCGCTACATCGCTCTGCAGGTGGACTTGCTCGATGATGGCAGCTCGGAGGTCAGTGCCGCAGACAGCGGCGAACTGCTGGCCAGGGGCAACTGGAGGCCGGGGCAGGCTTACTTCAAGACGCAGGAGACCTGCCGGTATCTGTGACCGGGTGGCGCTGGCGTCGATCGGTGAACACGGGGGCGGAGCGGCCTGTGTTCCTCTGGCAGACTTTCCCCCCTGACGAGGTTGTTGCATGGCGACAGAGGTGACTACGACTGACAGTCCCGCTGAGGAAGAGGTGCGAAACCAGAATGCCCTGGGTCGTGCGCTTGCGTCGGTGATGGATGCCGGCCGGGAAATCCTCGCCCGGCGGCGCCTCGTGCTCAACTCCGGAGACAACCTGACCGATTCGCTGTTTGCCCTCTGCCGTGAACTCCTGCATCACCGGGGAGAGGCCTCGGGGCTCGCGCTGGCGGGAGAGATTACCAGTGCCTACGGCCAGCTCTCGGCAAAGAACAGGCTGGACTTTTTCAAGTTCCTGGCCACGGAATTCGAGGTCGACGACGAGCGCATACAGGCCGCTGCGGAAACCTACCGGGAAGAACCTGTCATCGAGAACCTGTGGGCCCTGAGTCGCGCCGTGGAGGCTCCGCGGCAGAAGCTGTTCCGGCGCATGAATACCGCACCGGGGGGCACCCGCACCCTGGTCGCCATGCGCGGCCAACTGCTCGAGTTGCTTGACGAACACCCGGAGCTCAGGGGGGTGAACACCGATCTGCGGCACCTCTTCATCTCCTGGTTCAACAAGGGGTTCCTGGAGCTGCGCCGCATGGACTGGTCTTCCCCGGCGCTGGAGCTGGAAAAGATCATCGACTACGAGGCGGTCCACGAGATCAACGGCTGGGACGATCTGCGCAGTCGGCTGCGGGAGGATCGCCGCTGTTTCGCTTTCTTCCATCCGGCAATGGCCCACGACCCCCTGGTTTTCGTGGAGGTGGCCCTGACCGACCATATTCCCGACGCGATAGCGCCGCTCCTGCAGCAGGACCGTGCCCCGGTGCCCCGCGACAAGGTCAATACGGTGGTGTTCTATTCGATCAGCAACTGCCATCCTGGCCTGGCCGGGGTCTCCTTCGGTAACTTCCTGATCAAGAATGTGGTGGAAGAACTGCGCCAGGAGATGCCCGGACTGAAAACCTTCGTCACGCTCTCTCCGGTACCCGGTTTTCGCCGCTGGCTGCAGGGCGCCGATCTGAAGGGCCTGGTTGACGAGAAACTGGCGGAGCGGGTGAAGGCGCCGGTCGGGCGCGTGGTGGAGGCCGATCTTGGCGCTGCGCTCGTCAAACTCTGTGCCCACTACCTGGTCAATGTGAAATCCGGGCAGGGTGCCCGGGACCCGGTGGCGCGTTTTCATCTGGGCAACGGCGCCCGCCTGCACGGCCTGCACTGGGCCGCGGATCTCAGCCCGAACGGCAGGGAACAGTCGGCAGGTATCATGGTCAACTATCTGTACGATCTCAACAAAATCGAGGTCAATCACGAGGCTTATTTCGACAAAGGCAGGGTATCGGTCTCCCGCTCTGTCACCCGTCTGCTGGATTGAGGAGTATTCCGATGGAAAAAGAAAAAAAGGCAATTCACGAAACCGTCCGGGCGGGGTACGCCTCGATTGCGCGCGGGCCCGCCGGGGGTGACCCGGCAGGCTGCTGTGGCGGTAACGCCGCCACCGGTGGGGTCTCGGCCGAGGCGGTGCGCGATTACAGCCGGGGCCTGGGTTACAGCGACGAGGAACTGGCACAGATCCCGGCGGATGCCAACATGGGCCTTTCCTGCGGCAATCCCACCGCTATCGCGGCTCTGCGGCCGGGAGAGACCGTCCTCGATCTCGGCTCCGGGGCCGGGATGGACGCCTTCCTGGCGGCGCGGCAGGTAGGCGAGACGGGAAGAGTGATCGGCATCGACATGACGCCGGAGATGCTGGCGCGGGCCAGGGATGCCGCCACCCGCCAGGGTGTGGCTCACTACGTCGAGTTCCGCGAGGGCTACATCGAGCAGTTGCCGGTGGTAGCGGAGAGTGTCGACGTGATCATCTCCAATTGCGTCATCAATCTCTCACCTGACAAGCCCGCGGTGTTCCGGGAAGCGTTCCGCGTCCTGAAGTCCGGTGGCCGGCTGGCGGTGTCGGACATCTGCCTCAGTGCCCCGCTGCCGGCGTCGATCCAGGAGGCCGCCGCCTCCTACATCGCCTGCATCGGCGGCGCCATGCTGGCTGACGATTACCTGGGCGCCATCGAGGCCGCCGGGTTCAACGACATCCGGTGGGAGCGCAGCAGCGCCGACTCGGTGGTGCAGGCCGCCTGCCACGACCCGATTCTGGCAGAGAGCATCCGCTCGATCGATCCTGCCGACCTGGCCTCGCTGTCAGGCACCATCTGGAGTTACCGGATCGAGGCGCGCAAGCCCTGAGCTGATGTCGTTACCCGCGCCGCCCGCTCATGCGGGCGGGTCCACCAGGTCCTGGGGCGGCTCCACTGCCAGGCTGCCCAGGGCGAGCACCGCCTGGGTCCTGGAGTGCACCCCCAGCTTGCGGAATATCTCGGTCATGTGGGCCTTGATCGTGGCCTCCTTGACGTCTAGCTCGTAGGCGATCTGCTTGTTGAGCAATCCCTCCACCAGCATCGATGCAACCCGGAACTGCTGTGGGGTCAGGCTGGCCAGTGCGTCCGCCACGTCGAGTGACTGCAGACTCGCACCGCGGCGCGCAGCGTCCAGACCCGGGTGCAATCCCCGAGCACCGGCCATGACCTGCCGGATACACTCGGCCATTACCGCCACATCTGCCGACTTTGAGAGAAAACCTGCGGCCCCATGATCGATGGCGCGGCGCACCGTCTCGGGGTGAGCGTTGGCGGAAATCATGATTACCGGCGTGTCCGGGTACTGGCCGATGAACCAGGAGAGGGCGGAAAAGCCCAGGGCTCCCGGCATGTGCAGGTCGAGCAGCAGCAGGTCCACGTGGCGGTGGAGCTCCATCTGCCGGTGCAGCTCGCCGACGGTGGCAGCCTGGCGCAGCGTGGCGTCAGGATAGAGCTGGGCGATCACCTGCTGCAATGCGCCCCGGAACAGGGGGTGATCGTCCGCGACGAGTATGGACAGCTCTTCGGCACTCACTGGCGACATCCCTTTTTGTTATCCGGTCATTGTCGCGGGTGGGCACCCCCTCTGTAAAGCGGCGAAAAAAACCGGGCGTGCGGCCCGGTCGACAAGGGGCCCCGCGGGCCCTGAGGGTTTGCTGGAAATCTGTCCCCGAGTCTAGTCAGCGGGTTCCCTGCCGGGCATTAGACTTTGGTCGAAAGTGGCGCCCGCCTTTGACCAAAGTCCAATGGGTCAGAGGCCTCCGCTCCATTAATACTGTGGTTGCCATTACAAAAAACACCCAGACAGGGAGCATGCACACATGAAAATCAGACCACTGGCAGTCGCAATTCTTAGCCTGGGCACTCTCGGTGCCGCCAATTCCGCACTCGCAGAAATGACGATGGAGGCCCGCATCGCCGAACTGGAGCGCCAGCTCGAGGCACTCAAGAGCCAGGTTGCCGCCAACCAGGAAACGGTGGCGACCAGCCACGCAGAACTGCAGGCGGATATCGAGGAAGCGCGCCCCATGAAGGAGGGGACCAAGTTCCAGTACGGTGGCTACATCCAGCTCGATGCCATCGGAACGGACTACGGTGAGGGCAAGCCCGGCAACGACCTGATCGAGGATTTCCTGGTGCCCTCGCTGATCCCCACCGGTCCGTCAGGCAGCAGCTCGGACTCCTATACCTCCACCGGGCTGCACGCCAAGACCTCGCGGTTCTTTTTTACGACCAGAACCAATACCGATGCCGGCGCCATCTCCACCCGGGTGGAGCTCGACTTCATGCTGAGCGGCAGTGGTGACGAGCGGATCTCCAACTCCTGGAACTCACGACTCCGCCACGCCTTCGTCAACTGGGAGTATGCGCCCGGCAGCTCGCTGATGGCGGGCCAGAGCTGGTCCACCTTCTTCAACGTGGGCGCATTGCCCGACGTGCTGGACTTCGTCGGCCCGGTCGGCACGCTGTTCGTGCGCCAGCCCCAGGTGCGCTGGACCATGGGCGGGCTGCAGCTGGCGGTGGAAAATCCTGCGACCCGCCTCAACCAGGACAGCGGCGGATCGCTCTCCACCTCCTTCGACGATTTCCACGAGGGCATTCCCGACCTGGTCGCCCGTTACAACGGCAAGATGGGGGGCCTGGGCTGGTCGGTCGCCGGCCTGGTGCGGGAGCTGTCCTACGAGAAGCGCAGCAGCGCGGCGGTCGAGGATGACAGCGACAGCCAGATGGTCTACGGCCTCAGCTTCTCCGGCAAGTGGATGCTCGGCGAAGACGATCTGCGCTTCATGGTCAACTACGGCGACGGCCTGGGCCGCTACATGGGACTCAACGCGTTCAACGACGGCTACGTGACCGAGAGCGGCGATGTCGAGACCATTGATCAGCTCGGAGGGTTCATCGCCTATCGCCACTACTGGTCGCCGAGGTGGCGCAGTTCGTTTGCCTACTCCTATGCCGAGGCGGACAACCCCGGGACCGGCGATTTCATCCATGCAGATTCCCTGGCGGAGAACTACCAGTCCTTCCATGCCAACCTGAACTACCTGCCGGCGCCCAATCTGCAGATCGGCGGCGAATATCTCTACGCGATGAAAGAGCTGGAGAATGGCAATGACGGCGACCTGAACCGCCTGCAGTTCGCGGTGAAATATGCGTTCTGAGGCGGTAGTCGACCAAAGTCCAAGAGTCTCTGACCCCCATCGGGCGTATAGTCCCGGGTGGTCATAAAGATAACGACACCGAAGGAGGTGTACACATGTCCCCATTGAATGAACAGCAGGCGAAGGAGTACTGGCGCCGCAACCTGTCGCTGATGGTCAAGCTGCTGGTGATCTGGTTTGTGGTCAGCTACGGCTTCGGCATCATCCTGGTTGACGTGCTCAACCAGATTCAGATCGGTGGATACAAACTGGGCTTCTGGTTTGCCCAGCAGGGTTCCATCTACGTGTTCGTAGTACTGATTTTTTACTACGCGAAAAAAATGGCTGCGCTGGACCGTGAGTTCGGCGTGGAAGAAGAGTAGGAGGCCCCGTTATGGATCTTCAAACGCTGACCTATATCGTAGTGGGCGCCACCTTCGCCCTGTACATCGGTATTGCATTCTGGGCCCGCGCCGCCTCTACCAAGGACTTCTACGTCGCCGGCGGCGGCATCCATCCGGTACAGAACGGCATGGCGACTGCCGCGGACTGGATGTCTGCTGCGTCATTTATTTCCATGGCTGGCCTGATCTCTTTGAGTTACGGCGGCTACGGCGGTTCGGTATTCCTGATGGGGTGGACCGGCGGTTACGTGATCCTCGCCATGCTGCTGGCCCCCTACCTGCGCAAGTACGGCAAGTTCACGGTGCCAGAGTTCATCGGTGATCGCTTCTACTCCAAGTCGGCTCGGGCCGTCGCGGTTATCTGCCTGATCATCTGTTCCGTGACCTATGTAATCGGCCAGATGAAAGGTGTGGGCGTGGCCTTCTCCCGCTTCCTGGAAGTGGAGTACGACACCGGCCTGTATGTGGGCATGACTATCGTATTCTTCTATGCGGTACTCGGTGGCATGAAGGGCATCACCTACACCCAGATCGCGCAGTACTGCGTGCTGATCCTGGCGTACACCATTCCCGCGATCTTCATCTCGCTGCAACTGACCGGCAACCCCATACCGCAGCTGGGGCTGGGTAGCACGCTGGCCGGCACCGATGTTTACCTGCTGGACAAGCTGGATATGATGGTAACTGACCTGGGCTTCCAGGAGTACACGACGAATGTGCGATTGAGTACAGTCAACATGTTCGCCTACACCTTGTCCCTGATGGTTGGTACCGCGGGTCTGCCCCATGTGATCATCCGCTTCTTCACCGTACCGAAAGTGAAGGACGCTCGCTCTTCCGCGGGCTGGGCACTGGTCTTCATCGCCATCCTGTACACCACTGCTCCGGCTGTGGCTGGTATGGCACGTCTGAACCTGATGCAGACGATCGAGCCGGAGCCGGGTAAATATCTCGCCTATGACGAGCGTCCTGTCTGGTTCAAGAACTGGGAGAAGACAGGCCTGTTGCAGTATGAAGACAAGAATGGCGATGGCCTGATTCAGTACAGCGCTAACGCTGAAACCAACGAAATGGTCAAAATCGACAACGACATCATGGTACTGGCCAACCCGGAAATCGCCAGGCTGCCCAACTGGGTCATCGCTCTGGTGGCGGCAGGCGGTCTTGCGGCGGCGCTGTCGACAGCGGCGGGTCTGTTGCTGGCGATCGCCTCGGCGATCTCTCACGACCTGATGAAGGGTATCTTCACGCCCGGCATCGGGGAGAAGGCAGAGCTGATGGCAAGCCGGATTGCGATGGCTGGTGCGATCGCAGTGGCAGGCTACCTGGGTCTGAATCCACCCGGCTTTGCTGCCGGCACGGTAGCCCTGGCCTTCGGTCTGGCCGCCTCCTCGATCTTCCCGGCTCTGATGATGGGTATCTTCTCCAAGGGTGTGACCAAGGAAGGCGCCATCGCCGGGATGGTCGCGGGTATCGGCGTCACGCTGTTCTACGTGTTCCAGCACAAGGGCATCATGTTCATCCCGGGCACTGCATTCCTGGGTGACACACCTGCCAACTGGTTCATGGGTATTGAACCCAACGCCTTTGGCTGCGTGGGTGCGGTCGTGAACTTCGCCGTGGCATTCGCCGTATCGAAAGTGACCGCTGCGCCGCCCGAACGCATTCGGGAACTGGTGGAACACGTTCGCGTACCGGTGGGAGCCGGTGAAGCAACCGGCCATTGAGGCCAGGCCGTGAACAGGGGAGGCATCGCTTGCGGTGCCTCCTTTTTCAGTTCAGGCGCTGCGGAGCAGGTCGGCCGGATATGGCATTGCCGGCAGCGTTTCCCGGATAATGACGGGGTGGTGGCTTGGGATTCCGCCACAGCCGCGACAGATCATCCATCCCGACGACAGGCAGTACGGCCCTATGTTTACTAACAAGCACGTCATCATCGCCATGATCGTAGCCCCGGTTCTTGCGATACTCGCGTGGTTTGCAGTGGGTTACCTCGGCGGGGAAAAGCCGCACCTGGCGGTCCCCGGCGCAACCTATCCGCTGGTGGAGAAAAGCAACTGCCGCTACGAGAGTGGCGCCTGTGACCTCGAAAACGAGGACTTCCAGCTGCGGCTCACCTACCTGGAGGCGGAGACCGGCCCGGAACTGGTGCTCAGCGCCTCTCACCCGCTGGAGGGCGTCGTACTCGCGATAGTGGAGCCCGGTGTCGAGGACCAGCCGGACATGATGCGCGCCTCCGACGGCCGCGGCCTGGAGTGGCGCATGGCCCTGGCCGGCCGCCCGGCCCCGGCACAGCGGATCCGGCTGGTGGCGCGGGCGGGGGGCAGTTCCTATTATGCCGATGCCGCCACCGCCTTCCTGCAGCCGGAAGAGGAGTAGAGCCCGCGTGAGCGACCAGGCAACGACTCCCGGGCCGCAAGCCCCTGCCTCCGGCGTGGCCAGGGAGACCTCGGTAGAGCTTGCGCCGGTAGCGGAGTTCCTGCAGCAGACCCTGCCCTTCAATGAACTGCCCGCGACACTGTTGTACCAGGCGGTGAACCGTATCGTGATCTACTACCACTGCCGCGGCGAGAGTTTCAACCGGGAAACGCCGGAGAGAGGGCTGCGCATCGTGCGCAGCGGTGCCGTGGAACTGCGCGACAGCGACAACAAGCTGCTCGACCGCCTGGGAGAGGGCGAAAGCTTTCATATCGGCGGCCTCAACGCAGAGCGCGGGGAGGTCCAGGCGACCGTAATCGAGGACGCGCTGCTCTATCTCCTGCCGGACCAGGCCTACCGTGAATTGCGGGAGGGCAACCGGACTTTCGACCGCTATTTCAGCGGGCAACGGAGCAGGCGCCTGCGCCGGGCCGCCCGGTACCAGCCGGAGCCCAACACGATGATGCAGGAGGTGCGCACTGTCATGAGCACCAACCTGCTCACCGTGGCGCCCGCTACCCCCGTGCAGGAGGTCGCCCTGGCCATGTCCGGACGGCGCGTCTCCTCGGCCTTCGTGGTGGGGGAGAGCGGTCTCCTGGGAATCGTGACCGACCGCGACCTGCGGGTGCGATTCGTGGCCAGGGCGCTACCGCCCCAGACCCCGGTCTCCGAGGTCATGACCACTGACCTGGAAACGGTGCACGCCTCCGATACGGTCTTCGCCACGACCCTGCTGATGACCCAGCGACGCTACCACCACCTGCCGGTGATGGAGGACGGGGAGCTGCGGGGAATCGTCACCACCTCCGACCTGATTCTGGCCAGGCAGGATGACCCGGTGTACCTGGTGCAGCATATCTCCCGGCAGCACGACGTCCGGGGAATGAAGGAACTGGTTGCCGGCATGGCCAACCTGATGGTGCAGTGGGTCAACGCGGGCATGCGGGCGCAGCAGGTGAGCCAGATCCTGACCGCGATTTCCGATGCTATCACCGTGCGCCTGATCCAGCTGGCCGAGGAGCGGCTCGGACCTGCCCCCGTGCCCTGGTGCTGGGCGGGTTTCGGTTCACAGGCGCGAGGGGAGCAGCTGCTCGGCGCGGACCAGGACAACGGCATGATCATTGCCGACGAGGTGCAGCCGGAGCACCTGGGCTGGTACTCCGAGGTCGCGGATTTCGTCTGCGATGGCCTCAACGAGTGCGGTTACATTTACTGCCCGGGCGGCATCATGGCGAAGACCGACGAGTGGCGCCAGCCGCTGGCGACCTGGCAGAAGACCGTGCGTCGCTGGGCCACTGCACCGACGCCCGATGCCGTTATGCGGGTGAGCATATTCTTTGACCTGCGTTCGATCTACGGCGACCATACCCTGTGCGACCGCCTGCAGGAGACGATGCTGCAGCAGACCTCCAGCAATTCCATTTTCCTGGCGGCGCTGGCCGCCAACGCACTGGACAGTAAGCCGCCTCTCGGCATTTTCCGGCGGTTCGTGGTGGAGCGGGATGGCGAGCATCGCGATACCCTCGACCTCAAGAAGCGCGGCGTATTGCCCGTAACCGAAATCGTGCGCCTGCATGCTCTGGCCCACCGGGTTCCCGCCGTCAACACCAACGAGCGCCTGCAGGCGCTGGCGCATACCCGGCACATGACCATCGTCGACAGCCGCAACCTGGCGGATGCCCTGCACTTCATCCAGCACGAGCGAATCAAGCACCAGTGCCAGCAGATCGTGCGGGGCGAGAAGGTGACCAATTTCATCAATCCCAGAGACCTGCCCAAAATGGCCAAGGAGCAGTTGCGCGATGCCTTCACCATCATCGATGAAGCCCAGTCCGCCGTCAGACAGACCTACCGTGCGGGCCTCGGGTAATGTGGAAACTGCGACTGCACCGCCTGGCCTATTCCCGGCGGGTGGCCGGGACAGCGCTGCAGGCATGCTGGCGCAAGCCCTTGCCGTCCACTGGGAGCGACTGGCGCCAGGTGTCCTTCCTGGTGGCCGACGCCGAAATGTCATCCCTGGATGTCAGTGATGGTGAACTGCTCAGTGTGGGCTGGGTGGTGGTCGAGCGGGGCGCGATCCTGCTGGAGAGCGCCCGACACTACCTGGTGAGGGCGGAGCGATCGGTCGGCCAGAGCGCCACGATCCACAACCTCCGCGACTGCGAGTTCGACGGTGCGGCGGCGCCGGCGCAGGTGCTCGCGCTGTTCCTGGAGGCAGCGGCCGGCCGGGTCCTGGTGTTTCACAACGCCAGCCTCGATATGGCGTTTCTGAACCGGGTCAGCCGCGAGGCCTTCGACGCCCCGGTATTGCTGCCGGCGGTGGACACGATGATGCTGGAACAGGCGCAGCTGCGGCGGAGGGAGCAACCGATCAGGAGCGGGGACCTGCGCCTCCAGGCCTGTCGCGACCGCTACAACCTGCCCGCCTACCCCGCGCACAATGCCCTGATGGACGCCCTGGCCACAGCGGAGCTGCTGCTGGCCCAGGCGGGCCACCGCAGCCGCGGCAAGTCCTATTCGGTCGGGCAGTTGCTCTGAGATCGGCGCCGGGAAATTACACCCGGGCGACGATATCTTCCGCCAGTTGTTTTACGCCCGCGACCGGGTCCGCCCCCAGGGCAAAAAGCGGCACGATCACCCGTGCAACGCCGATATCCTCGAAGGCCCGGATGGCGTCGATGCCGCCCTGGTTATCCCACATGGAGGTGATCTCGACGCTGTCGTAGTCCCTGTCGAACTGCTGGCAGGCGGCTTTCAGTTGCTCCAACATCGGCGAGAGGCTGGCGGCGTCGTTGGTGGGGGCGAACCAGCCGTCGCCGTACCGCGCGATGCGCTCGAACGCCTTGCCCTTGGACCCTCCCACAATGATGGGGACGCCGCCCTCCTGGACCGGCAGTGGATAGCTCTTGAATCCCGACCAGTGGATGAAGTCGCTATGGTGTTCGACCACCTCACCCGACCAGACCTTGCGCATCGCCACCACGTAATCGTCGTAGCGGGCCCCGCGGCGCTCGAAGGGCACGCCCATCGCGTCGAACTCCTCTTTCAGCCAGCCGATCCCCGCACCGAGCATGAAGCGGCCGTTGGACAGCACGTCCAGGGTCGCCGCCTGTTTCGCCAGGAGCAGCGGGTTGGCCTGGGAAAGTATATTGACGCCGGTCCCGAGTCGGATGGTCTGGGTCTGCGCCGCCACTGCGCTGAGGGCGATCAGTGGGTCCATGAAGACCCCCTCCGGGCCGATGCCCATCTTGCCGTTGCTGCTGTAGGGGTAGCGCGACTCGTACTCGACGGGGACCATGACGTGCTCGAAGGTCCACACCGATTCGAAACCGAGTGACTCCGCCAACTGTGCCAGGCCGACCATCTGTTCCAAAGACCGTACGCCGATATTGATTGGAATGAGTGCTATTTTCATGGTTCGTCTCCGGCTTTATCTGGGTGGGGAAGATTGCGCTGGCGGCGCCTCGCGCGGGTATCATGCACCCTGTGGGCGTCGAGATAAAGTCACGGGCCGCGAACGGCCAGTATCACTGCTTGTACCAGTGGGGAGGGATCCGCCGGGCCGCGGCAATTCCCGGCGACTGCGGGCCACTGGCGGCTTGCGGTGGCGTGCGCTGCTCATTAGTCTTGTAGCCTTGCCTGACCCAGGGAGATGGCGGTGTTCGACAAGGATCAATTGCTGCAGTATGCGCAGAAGGAGACCGGTCTTTCCGATTTCGGCGGCGACGACTTTCAGGAACCCCTCGAACGCCTGCTGCTGGCCCTGAATAACGAGGCGCAACTCAACGAGGCGGGCTTCTTCCGGGCCGATATGACCATCCGCGCGGGCCTCACCGACCGCCTGAGAATCGTCGATTATCTCAAGCAGCATCCTGAAGTGCGCGACGAGGTCGTATCGAAGCCGGTCTTCATCGTCGGGCTGCCTCGCACGGGTACCACCGCGCTGCACCATCTCATGAACCAGGACAGCGTCAATCGCACCCTCCGCCTCTGGGAGGCCCAGAACCCGGTGCCTCCCCCGGAGACCGCCACCTACACCACGGACCCACGTATCGCCCGACAGCGGGAAGCGGTCGCCCTGACCGAGGCGTACCTGCCGGGGTTTTTCACGACTCACCTGATGGATGCAGACGAGCCGGACGAGTGCTACATGCTCCTCAACCGCAACTTCATGTCGGTCGAGTACTCGGCCATGTTCCACATTCCGAGTTATGCCACCTGGCTGTACGCCAACCTCTGCCGGCGCGACAGCTACGCCTGGCACAAGCTGCAGCTGCAGCTCCTGCAGTCCCGCCACCCCGGTCACTGGGTGTTGAAAGCGCCGTTTCACCAGCTGGGCCTTGCGGAGATCCTGAAATACTACCCGGATGCGATCATCGTGCAGACCCACCGGGCGCCGATGACCTTCGTCGCCTCCGGCTGCAGCTTCAGCGAACTGCTGCGCAGGAGCGCCTCGGACCATATCGATCGGGCGGTTATCGGCCGTGACTGGATGGAGATGCTGACCGTCTACACGCGGACCTTCGAGGCGGACCGGGCCCGGCTGGAGCCGCAGTTTCCCGGCCAGTTCCTGGATATCCACCATGACGACTTCGTCGCCGACCCCTGGCCCGCGATCGAGGCGATCTACCGCCTGCGCGGCGCGCCGCTCAGCGAGTCGGGCAGGGCGAACATGGCAGCATGGCTGGATGCCCATCCCCAGGGGCTGCACGGCCGGCACGAGTACCGCCTCGAGGACTACGGTATCACGCGCGAGGAGGTGGTGGCGCTGTTCGGCGGGTATGTCGAGCGGTACGGACTGAGCATGGATTGAGACAAGGAGTTGGCGAGATGAGCGATGACAGCAGCGAGCAGCGTGTGCTGGACGGCCGGGCGTGGGAGGGTTTCTGCGACGCACTGAAAGAGGCCGGTCAACTGGTGAATGCCGAGAAAGCGCCCCGGGACGCCTTCAGCCGGGCGGAGGGGTACCGCTACCTCTCCCGGATGCTGCGGGCCGGGCTGGAGAGTTTTCTCGAAGGCGGTGATGCGGCGTTTCCCGAGCTGCGCTGCCCCGCGCACGAGACCATCAAGATGGGCGCGGATAACCCCGACAATCTCTACCAGTCGGCGCCCCTCAATCCCGACTACGACTACCGCATCACCGGCACCCGCGGGACGGTCGACTACCTCGGCTTCGGCACCGTGATCAACCGCTACAGCACCGGCGGCGGCATGCGCACCGACGGGTTTCTCGACTCCCGGGAGATCGAGATCGGTGAGGATGGCAGCCTGGAGATCATCGTCAGCCAGCGGGAGCACCCTGGCAACTGGCTGCGCATGGGGCCTGAAACCAACGCCATCAATGTTCGCCAGACCTTCCAGGACCGGCGCAACGAGACCCGCGCGGAGATCCGCATCGAGCGGATCGGCGCAGAGCACGACCGCCCGCCGCCGCTGACGCCAGAGCGGCTGGACAAGGCGTTGCAGGGCTCCGTGCAGTTCGTGAAAAACACCACCGCCCTGTTCGAGGGATGGGCCGAGAGCTTTCTCCCGACCACCAACGAGGTGGCACCCGCCGACCAGGATTACTGCCAGGCCATCGGCGGGGATCCCAACATCTACTACTTCCACAGCGCCTGGGCGCTTGCCGACGACGAGGCCCTGGTGGTCGAGGCCAACGATATCCCCGATTGCCAGACCTGGAATTTCGTGCTGCAGAACTGGTGGATGGAGTCACTGGACTACCGCTACCACAACATTCACTTCAACAAGCACACGGCGCATTACGAACCCGACGGCAGCGTCAGGATCATCGTCGCCCACCAGCGCCCCGACCATCCCAACTGGGTGGAGACCGCGGGTCACAACCGGGGAACGATGTGCTGGCGCTGGATCGGCGCCGAGCGCCACCCGCCGGTGGCGGCGCGGGTGGTGAAGTTCTCGGCGCTGTAGCGACAGCCCGGGCCAGTCCGGTGGACAAGGCCACCAAGGCGGCGCTGCTCTCGGCCCTGATATTTCCGGGCGTCGGGCATTTTTACCTGGGGCTGTACCGGCGAGGCACTGCGCTGGCCCTGGCCGCGGCCGTGTCGCTTTACTTTGCAGTGGTGAACGCGCTGGAGGTTGCGCGTGCGGTCCTGCAGCAGATTGAAGCCGGCCAGTTGCCGCCGGACCTCCTGACACTGACCCAGTCGGTGATGGCGCAGATGCAGCACCTCGGGCCGTCGATTCGCATCGCCTCCCTGGCATTCCTGGCCTGCTGGGTCATCGGCATCCTGGATGCGCACAGGGCGGCAGAACGCCGAAGCTCTTAGCAGGCTACCACTGGCCAGTGCCAGGGCGCTGGCCCACCACCGGTAGCAGGGGCTCTGGCGGCGGCGATTCGCTCGCCAGGGACCATTGTTGAGGCCCGGCCGGGCCCCATCGGGTGGATGGCGACTGCGATTAATCGACGATACGCGGGCTGGTCAAAAGCTCGCTGACGCCTGGGCGCAGTTTTCGGTACCCGTCTCGCACACCGAGTAGTCGTAGGTCTGGCCGCCTCCCTTGGTGTTCAGGTTATCGTCATAGTACTCGTCATTTTCTGTGGGCGGCCCGGTCACCAGCATGCTGTTCCGATAAATATCGACGGTGTCGCCGCTGAAATTTTGCCAGGTAAGGATCACGTGCTGTATGCCCTTGTCCTTGGTGGGTTCTGCAGTGACGCTGAGACCACCTGATGGGGGTGGCGGCGCGGATGCCGTCACCTCGATGGCGACGGTGGCGGGATTGCTGACTTCGCCGTCAGCGTCGGTGATCGCGTAGACGAAGCCGTCGCTGCCCTCGAAGCCCGCCTGGGGCGTATAGCTGAAGCTGCCGGCGGCGTCCAGGCTAAGCGCCCCGTTGGCGACCGGGGCCAGCAGGTCCACTGTGGCGGGTGCATCACCCGGCTCATCGTTGTCCAGAACGTTACCGGTCAAGGTAGCATCAGCCGGTGTCGTATAGCTGTCGTCCGATGCACTGGGAAACAGGTTTGCGGGGGGCTCGCCCACGGTGACGCTGCTGCTGCCGATATTGTGTCCCGGATCGTAGACCATGCCACTCTTGGTGACAGCGTCGACGGTAAAGGTGACGCTGGTCAGCTGTTGTTTCAGGTTGCCTTTGTCGATGGAGCAGCGGCCATCACCGCCCGTGGCGCATGCTCCCGCCCCATTGGTGCCGTTGCTCCAGGCGCCCTCGACCGTGACCCCGGCTTCGGGGTTGCCGTCCTGGTCGTGTACAGTGACTTGAACGGACGCCAGCCAGCGTCCCCGCGCATCGGGAAGTCTGGTGCCGACCAGGCTTGCCAGGTGCATGGACTCTGTGACTGCCGACTCCGTCGTGAAGCGCCAGGTGTTGCCCCGGGTGACCCCTTCACCGTTTACTTCATCGATGCGCCAGTAGTAGGTGGTGGCGGGCTCGAGCGGTCCCGGGTCGAAGGTCGTGCCCGTCTGGTTGCCCTGCGAGTCGCCCGCATCCAGCGTGCTGCCGGTGCCGAAGTAGACGTCGTGGGAACTTGCCACCGGCCCCGCAGACCAGCTGATGTCCGTATCGAGCCCTAACCCGGTGGCCCCGTCAGGCGGGCTGGGATTGCCGGCCTGACCGGGGAGCTCGCCGCCCTGGGGCGGTGGTGCAGAGCCCCCGATCGCTTCGAGTTCGATGTCGTCGATCTGCCAGAAATTGCCCTGCCTGAGGTCAGCAGTGTCGAACCGAAAGCGCAGCGATACGCTGGCAGAGCCGGCTATGACACCGCTCAGGTCGAGCACGGGTCGCGAGGGCAGGTAACAGATGTCCCCATACCTCGACCACGCGTTGGTCCAGCTGAGACCGCCATCAGTGCTCACGTCGACGTTGATTGTTTCCAGATATTCAAACTGGAAACAGCTTCTGAAACTGAGTACTGCGCCGTCGGCACCCGAGAGGTCGACCGCAGGACTGACGAGAGAAGTGAGTGTCCTGAAAATAAATCCGTCACTGGTCTGATTGTCCACCATCGCGAAATTGCCTGAACCACCGGTAATGTTGGCGTAGCGGTAATCTCCCTGCTGCGGAGACCGGACTTCCCAGTCAATACCGCGCACGGTCTCGACACGCCATCCGGCCGGAAGACCGCCGGAAAAATCCTCATCGATAACCAGGCCCGAACTGGCCGGCAGACTGGGTTTGACGCTGACGATCAGGGAGTAGTGCTGATCCGCGTTATTGAGCAGCGTGCCCTTGTGGCTGACCTGCACCGTATAGGTGCCTGCCTCGGCAGCGGAAATCACCACCTGCTCCACATTGTCCCGCACGTTGTCGCCTTTGCTGGCGGGAGCGGCGGGTGTAGCCGGATCGAGCACCCAGGGCAGGTAAAAGTAGATGCCGTTGCTGATGCGCAGGTCCAGGTCGTTGACCAGCATGCGGTCGGACGGATCGAGCACAGGGGGAGCCGGCGTTCCCGGCGGGTCGGTCCAGACCAGCGTGGCCGTGACGGTCGCGCTGCTCTCATTAACCGTCACCTGGTACGTATCGTTCTGCCCCGGCGCGAGGATACCCTCGACGATCTGGTGCAATCCATTGCCATCCTCGCTGATCAGCTCCGCGGCGGCCTCGGTATTCAGGAGGCCCCAACCGAATTCATAGTCCGGGCCGGGAGCGTTGCCCGCCTCGTCGGCGGAGTGGATCGCCAGCGCTTTCAGGGTGGCCGCGCGCATGAAGTTGCCGGCGCCGTGGCGGTCCTGGTAGTGCTCCTGCAGCAGGAGCAGTGAGCCGGTCACGTTGGGTGCCGCCATTGAGGTTCCCAGTGATTCGGCGTAGTAGGGCTGGTAAGCCACGGTCGACAGCACCAGGACACCATTGCCCACCACATCGGGCTTGATCCGGCCATCGTCGGTGGGGCCCCAGCTGCTGAACCCGGCCATCTGGACCTGGGTCGGCCCGGCGAGGGGGGAGTAGCCCCCGGGAATGTCGTCCACCGCGCCCACGGTGAGGATATTCTTGGCCACGCTGGTGGTGGATCGGCGGCGAGTCCAGTGACGAGGATGCAAATTTCGGCTACTACGACAGCGAGACCCGGCTGTGGGACCAGATCGCCTTCGACGCGCCCTACTACCTGATCGTCAAG
>JARRPM010000046.1:0-30259 GCA_037382865.1 Halioglobus sp.
CGTGCCAGCAGCAGGTGAGGAAAGGACTGGATGCGGGTGTTGTAGAGTTTGACCGCGCCGTTGTAGAACCGGCGCGCGTACTGGATCTGGTCTTCAGTATCGGTCAGTTCAGACTGCAGCTGGCGGAAATTGGCGTCCGCCCTGAGCTCCGGATAGTCCTCCGCCACCACCATCAAACGGTGCAGGCCCGCCCCTATCCCGTCCTCGATAGCCGCTTTTTGCGGCAGTTGCGAAGTGGCGATACTCTGCTTGCGCAGCTCTGTCACCGCGAGCAGGGTCGCCTTCTCGTAGTCCGCATAAGCCTTCACACAGGCGACCAGCCTGGGCACCAGCTCATGGCGACGCTTGAGCTGGACGTCGATGTCGCTCCAGGCGGCGCGCACCTGGTTGCGATCGCTGACGAGCCGATTGTAGATCCAGATACCGGCAGCCGCGACCAGGCAGATAAACACGGTGAATTCAATCATGGGGCCAGTATAGGGCGACCAGGGAGAAACCGGTATGGCCCCTGGCTGCCTGACCGGCCTTTTCTCCGCTGAAACAGGATTCAGGCGCCAGTCACCGGCCCGGCACGGCCGTGAGGGGCTCAGGGCTACAGGGCTGCCCGCCGGAAGCGGCTCGGGGCGATGCCGAACCATCGCTTGAAAGCACGACGAAAATTGGCGGTGTCGTGGTATCCCAGCAGGGCGGCAATGGCCTCGACCGTCAGGTCGCTCTCCTGCAGGTGCCGCATCGCCAGTTCCGACAGCACCCCTTCGCGCACTGCCCGATAACCGGTTCCCTCCTGTTCCAGCCGCCGGGCCAGAGTGCGCCTGGAGACGAACAGGGATCTCGCGATGTCGGCTTCCGTGACCGATCCCCCCGGCTGTGACAGCAGCAGTCGCCTCACCTGGTCAGCCATGGACAGGGATGAGCCGGGAAACTGTTCCAGCAGGCGCCGACAGAGCTCCTGGGCATGGGCATAGGAATCCGCGTCACCGGAGGCGTTGGGCGTTCGGGCCAGTTCCGCCGGCAGCCGGAACCGGTTCGAGTCCTGCGAGAACCGGATGGGTGAGTGCACGTAATCTGCGTAGTATCGGTAGTAGGCGGGACGCGGGTAGCTCAGCTCCACCTGCCCGTTGGTGAGCTCCCGGCCGAGCACGGACTCCACCACCGACTGGATGACCAGGGCGAAACACTCCAGCAGTGTGCGTCGTTCCTCCTGCTCGATAGCCAGCTTGAATGTCAGTGAGCAGTCCAGCCAGTCGCCCTCGAACGCCAGCTCCAGTTGGACGAACGGTATGCGCATGGGCAGGAAGTCGCGCAGTGAGCGCAGAGCCGTGATCAGGTCCGGGCTGCTCAGGGCCAGATAGCCGAGCGGGCCGTGGGCCGAGGGCTGCAGCTGTTGACCCAGGCGCAGGCCGAAATCGGGCACATCCAGCATGCGGCGGGCATTGCGGAGCACGATCACCTGCTGTTCCGCGGTGAGGTGGGTCTCGTCCCCGGGGAGCAGGATTCTCCGGGGCAGACCGGTACCCTGCAGCAGGCGATCCAGGTCGCGTTCCTGCAGACGCAGCTCCCGCGCCACGATCCGGGAGTAACTGCTCGGGATGAAATAACGCTCCTGGTCGTCGGTCACCATGACTTCCGGCTCGGGGGACAGGCCGATTGTCAATTAATGACCCCGCAGAGTCAAAATGGCGGCAGCCGGACTGTGACGCCACCGCGACCGGATATTATCCCGGCTTCGCCTCGGTGGCCGTCAGGCTTCTGCCGACATCGACGGCCGGCCAATGCGACTGCCTCGATTCACTAGCGAACCCGCACCGGCTCGCCGCTCCAGGGCGCCACCCGCTCCCCGAACGCTGCCTGGAAGCCGGGCGGCAATTCCTCGGTCATGTCCAGGGTCGCCGCCAGGCGCCCCATACCCACGTAGAGCGCCAGGTGCAGCAGCAGTTCCATCGTCTGCGCCTCGTCGAAATGCTCACGCAGCGCCGCGAAACGCGCATCAGTAATCGCCAGGTGATCGGTGGCAAACAGATCGGCAAATTCGATCGCCGCGCGCTCCGCTGCAGTCAGGTCGGCGGCCTCCTGGGGTTTCTCCAGCGAGCAGACCAGGTTTTCATCGACGTCGCCGGCGGCACTCGAATAGCGGATCGCCATGCAGGACCGGCACTGGTTGTGGAAGGCGACTCGCAGCCTGACCAGTTCCACGAGGCGTTCAGGCAGGGTCCTGTTCATGGCAATCGCCGCGCCGAACCCGATGGCGCCCCTGGCCATCCCCGGGCAGTGCGCCAACATGCGCGTGATGCCCTGCTCGATGACAGTCGCCGTGTCACCCTGAGTCATTGATACAAGCTCCGGGTCCCACTGTTCCACAGGAATTTTGCTGATGCGGCTCATGTTAACGACCTCCTGTTAGTCATGACGCAGTAACTATAGCAGCTCCCCGTAGCCCGCCCCGCCCACTTTTCATTACGGGAGGCCATCTCGACCGGCCGCGAAACCGATCAACCCCGGCGGCGGCGGCCATCCCTGTCGCTGGCATCACTGCCCTCCAGGCCCTGCGCCATTCAGCTGGGGTCCAGGCCGGTCAGCGGGTACTGATCAATGGGGCCTCGGGTGGGGTCGGCGGCTATGCAGTGCAGATCGCCCGCAGTTTGGGTGCCACGGTGGTCGGCGTCTGCAGTACCCGCAATGTCGAGCGCGTGCTGGCCCTGGGCGCGGACCGCGTCATTGACTACCTCGAAGCACTCGCAGCCATGATGGCCGGGGGCGAGCTGCGCCCCGTTATCGACCGACACTACCCCCTGGCGAGGGTCGCAGAGGCCATTGCCTACTCCGAAACCGGTCGGGCGCAGGGCAAGATTATTGTCGATATCGACTGACTGATCATCCTGTCAGGTTTTTTGCAGGCTGCTTCTGCCACAGCCGGTTTAGGCGCTATCATAGAAACGCCTGCAGCGTCCGGCGATGGCTGGGGCACAAAAACTTATCCAGGCAGGGTTCTGGCGTCGGCAAACCCGGGGGGAAAGCAGTGAAAAGCGACTATATCATTACCAGGGAAGAGCAGCTCACCGAAATCCTGGGTGACCCCAGCGACCTCGTCAAGCAGAAGATCGGTGAGTCCCTGAACGACGCCATGAAGGAATTTATCCGGCGCTCACCACTGCTGTTCTACTCTACGATCGATGCCCGGGGCCTCGTCGACGTCTCACCCAAGGGTGACGAGCCGGGCTTTGTGCACGTGGATGACGGAGGCGACCTGCTGATTCCGGATCGCCCGGGGAACAAGCTGGCCTATGGCTACCGCAACCTGCTATCCAATCCCGGCATAGGCCTGATTTTCGTCGTCCCCACCATGAGAGAAACACTGCGTGTGAAAGGCACCGCGGTCATTTCCAACGATCCGGACCTCCTGGAGCAGCTCAGCGCCCGGGGCAAGCCAGCCACTCTCTGTACACGGGTGCGGGTAGAGGAGTGTTTTTTCCATTGCGGCAAGGCCATGATCCGCTCGGAGATGTGGCAACCCGAGCGCTGGACCCGGTACGCTGATTCCCTGCTCGCGAAGGGGCTCGCCAGCCAGATCGAGTCGAAGGACGTAACCGAGGAGCTCATCGAGGACGTGCTGGAAAAAAGCTACACGGATAGCCTGTATTGAGTCCTGGCATAACCACCTCCCGTTATTGTTGGTGCAATACCTGGATCCGTTCTGTGCGGCTCGGCTCGCTCACTTCTCTTCACCGGAGGCCATCTCGACCAGTTCCAGTACCGTTCCATCCGGATCCCTGAAACAGATAAAACGCGTTCTGCGCCCGCCCGGGCCCTCGACGACGGCCGCCTTCCGGGAGAGGAACTGGACCCCCTCGGCCTGCAGCTGCTCCATGTCGCGATCGATGTCGGTGGTGACGAGTGCGAGTCGCGCGATGCCCAGGTGGTTGAGCCTGCCATAGGGAGGGCGCTCATCGCGAGGCTCCTGCCACTCCAGCAGGTCGATGACCGACCTGTCCCGATGCTGCATCAATGCCCCGCGCACCACATAGCTCTGCATACCCACTGCTGCCGCCACGTCGCCTGATCCCCCGGGTTCAATCGGCATTATCACCCGAAAGCCGAGCAGCTCGTAGAACTTGCGCGAGCGCTCAAAGTCGCTGCAATTGATATTGACGTGCAGGACACCCGTGACGTTCATTCGGACAACTACCTCCCTGGATCATCGCGAAAAGCGCAGACGGCCCATTGCCTGCCGGTCGCGCGGCTGATCATACCCCAAGGAGCCCCGACCGGTGCACCGGTCAATCCCGCGACACCTGGCCAGGGGCATCGACCCTCGGCGGAGGCTGGATCATGGCACGCTTGAACCGCAATGACCACGACTCGGGGCCGACCCAAAGCGCGTAGAACAGCGTCCTGGCGAGTATTCCGCTCAGGTAGCGCAGGCGCGGCCGGACCGCGGTCAGGGCGTGGACGATGTCGCGGATCACATGCTCCGGATCCTGTGCGATCCGGTCGAGCTGGCGGGTATTCAGCGAGATGTAACTGTCCAGCCACTCCTCGGTCCACGCGGACCGCCAGGCACCGTCCGGATCGATACGCGCCATCTCCTGCCAGGCCTTCCGATGCGCTTCGAAGAACCCGCTGGACATCGGTGTGCGCATGGTGGCGGGGTTGATCACGCTCACCGGGACCCGCCAGAAAGAGAGTTCCGCGCGCAGGGCGTCGGCGTATGCCTCGAGGGCGAACTTGGACGCATCGTAGGGGGCATTGCCCGGCAGGCTGACGATGCCGTCCACGCTGCTCACCAGCACGACACGACCGCCACTCCTGCGCAGGCAGGGCAGGAGCTTCTGCGTGAGCAGCACCGGCGCGAAGAAATTCACCGCCATGACTTTCCGGTAAAAGGAAATAGGCTGGTAGTCGACGAAGCCAGGCAGCACCACGCCCGCGTTGTGTACCAGTCCCCAGAGCTCACCGCCACAGGCGGTTTCAACCTCCCGGGCGGCGAGTTCGAGGGCATGATCGTCCGTCAGGTCGAGGCAGGGCGCCCGTGCGGCACCGGCCTGCAGCGCGGCCGAGGCTCCCTCCGGGGTCAGGCAGAATGCAACGACCCGCGCTCTGCGCGCGACAAGCGCCGCGACGATGCCATGACCGAAACCGGAGTCACAGCCGGTGACCACCACCCAGCGCCCGCTGACCTCCTCACGCGACCGCCCGGCCAGCCTGGACCACAATCGCTTGACCAGCATCAGCAGAAGCAGACACCAGACTACGGCACCGGTGGCCACCATCAACGGGTAAAGGCTCTGCTGAAGTGCATCGACCTTGTCGGGAGTCATAATTTGCTCTCTGTCGTGAAACGCAGGTATGTCATCCGGGCATCGAACCAGGCCCGAAGATGCTATTGAATTCAGGTATTTATCGTTTGCGACAGCCAGTCTATCGAGCTCCCGCGCGAGCGCAAGACCTGACCGGGAACGGCGCTGCATCTACCGCTATTTCCAGTTACTATCGGTTTGGGGGTAAACTGCTCCCGCGGTATATCTGCACCGCAGCCATGTCCCGGGCCGGATCCCGGGAACCACGGTACCTGACTGCGGCCGCGATGTTCCGATGGCATCGCGATGGCCGCGGGCTTTCTAAAATGATAATAACGGTGGGCGTCAAACTTGATCACCATGACTGCTAAAAAGAGAGCGACTGCAAAAGCTGTTGCGCTGGCCCTGCTTTCCCGGCTCTGTTTGCCGGCACTGGCCCAGACGGACGGCCCGGCGTCAGAGAAACTGGCTCGGGATGTGCCGGTGCTGGAGGAGATCCTGGTCACAGCCAGCCGGCGAGTGGAGAGTCTGCAGGAGGTGCCGATGTCGGTATCCGCCTTCTCTGAGGACTTCTTCATCGACAGCGGCGTCACTTCCCTGAATGCGCTGGAACAGTACACCCCCAACCTCCGGATCACCACCGCGACTGATTCCCGGTCGACGTCCATAAGAATTCGCGGCATCGGCTCTGTGGGCAGCAATTCCGGCGTCGACCCCAGTGTGGGATTGTTCATAGACGGTGTCTACCAGGGCCGCTCCGGGATGAGCATCAGCGACCTGGTCGATGTCCGGCGGGTAGAGGTCCTTCGCGGCCCCCAGGGTACCCTGTACGGGAAGAACACCTCAGCGGGCGCCATCAGCGTCATAACAAACCTCCCGACCGCCGACTTCGAATCAATGGCAGAGCTGACGTACGACAGCAACGACCAGCTCGAACTGCGCGGCATGGTCAACATCCCCTTCGGCAATTCCGGCCACGGCGTCCGGCTGACGGGCTTCGGCATCGAGGGCGATCACCGGTTCGATAATGAATTTACCGGCGAGGGCGTGAACGATGCCGGAAAATGGGGCGGCCGGGCGCGTCTGCTGTTCGACCTCCAGGGAGATAAAGGCAGCGACGGCCTGGGCGAACTGCTGTTTACCCTGGACTATACCGAGGAGGACACAGACTGCTGCGCATTCGCTGTGATCGACTACAACGGCCTGTCCACCCTGAACGCGCCCGCCACCAATATTCCTTCCGCTGAATGGCAGGCGATGCTGGGTCGCAACGAGAGTGGCAAACCGATACTGGCTTACACCGCTTTCGAGGACTCCGAAGGATTCTCGCCACCGGCACCCGACCCGTTCGGCGACGACTACTGGTTCGACAGCGACCTTCGCAACAAGGTCGAGGTGGGCGGAGTCTCGGTGGAGTGGAACAGGGAACTGGCGGACGCCAGCTCGATCACCTTTCTCAACGCGTGGCGCCACTATGAGTCCGACAGCGCGTTCGACGGCGATTTCACGGCCTATAACGCCGTTGAGTCGACGACGGACGTGGAGCTCGATCAGTATTCGTCTGAATTGCGCATTACCTCACCCGGCGGCCAGACAATCGACTACCAGGGGGGGCTGTACGCCTACTACTCGGAGTTCGACTCGGTCGGCACCTTCAGCCAGAAGGAGTCTCTCGCGAACAATGTCCGGATTCTGGGGGATACCACACTGGGTGACTTCTTCCCTGAGGGCACGGTCAATGTCGATACGAATGACTACAGGACCACCAGTTTCGCGGCGTTCGGGCAGGTCAGCTGGAACTACAGTGACCAGATCAGCGCCACGCTGGGCCTGCGTTATACCTACGAGAAGAAGGAGCGCGAGGGCTCCCAGATCACGACCCCCAGCTTCTTCCTGGACCTGCCTCCCGTGGCGGGACCCGATATCTTCCTCGACTCGAGTCGCAGTGACTCAGATATCTCGCCGTCACTCAACCTCCGCTACTTCTTCACCCCCGACCTGATGGGTTATGCCCTGGTCAGCAGGGGCTTCAAGTCCGGGGGCTTCAACCAGCGACGGGAGGTATCGGGCTCCGACGGCGAATTCGACGAGGAGATCTCGACCAACTATGAACTGGGATGGAAGAGCACCCTGGGCAACCGGCGCCTGCAGTTCAACGGCACCCTATTCTACGTGGACTACGAAGATTTCCAGTCGCAGACATTCGACGGGACCTCGGTGCGGGTTACCAACGCGGGCAACCTGGAGAGTTACGGCACGGAACTCGAACTGGTATTCGTCCCCATCGTAAACCTCACGCTGGCCACGGCAGTTGGCTACAACAAGGCCGAATACGGTTCCTTCGACAACGGCCAGTGCACGACGGAACAGGCTTTCTACAGGTACTACATTGAAGGGGGCGCACAGACCGGCTCACCGGGCACTTCCAGCAATTGCACCCAGGACCTGGCGGGCGAGCCCCTGGCCAATGCTCCGGAGTGGACGGTCAGTTCCTACGCCCAGTATGACGTGGAGGTAGGCAGTGACCTGACCCTCGCGGCGCGCCTGGAGCACAGAGGATCTCGACCCACACCTGAAAAACGACTCGGTCAACCTGGTCAACCTGCGACTGAGCCTGCGAAGCCCGGACATCAGGTGGGAGGTGGCACTCTGGGGTCGCAACGTTCTCGATGAACAGTACTATGTATTCGGGCTCGACATACCCACGCTGGGAGGTTACGCCGGCGTCGTCGCCCCGGAAGCCACCTACGGCGTCACAGTGAGATACACTAACTGAATGTGCCGGGAGACGCCTGCATGACAGATGAAGGAATCATCGCGAGCGACAGGAGGGCCGACCAGCCTGTGAATTCAGCAAAAGGCGGTCTCTACTACAACTGGGGGCCGCAGGCCTGGATCGACATGTGGATGTCCAATTCCATGCTGGTGAAGAAGGCCATGCCGATTATCAGCCATACCTTCGTCCCCATCCTGCGACTGTCCGGCGACCCGGCCCAGGTCGAGCGCGATTACGCGGACATCAAGTCGCGGCGGGAGGTGGTCAGGAGGTTCGACTCGCCGAGGGAAAAGTGGCGCAAGCGTTACGGGAATTTCGTCCGGGAGCTGGAGTGGGCGTTGCTGGAGTTGCGCAGGCACTACAGCCAGGCACAGTACGAGGATATCGTGATTGGCACTGCGGTGGCATTGTCCAGGGAGAACTCCCCGGAATTTCTGCGGATGATGAACAGCATGCCAGAGAAGAACCGCAAGCACCGGACCCGGTTGGCGCGGGACGGGGCTAAAAAACCCGGCCGCTGGACCAGGTTCCTGTTCGAGACCTTCAACCCCGCGCACTGGCTCACAGGCCAGGCAACAATCACGGAGTTCGACCCGGACAACGGTGTCACGGTCATCGACATACCTGCCTGTGGCTGGCACACCTGCGCCCTGCCGGAAACACTGCCAGACCCCAACGCCCTCCCCGAGCAGGGGTGCCTGACCATCTGCAAGGGTGCTTTCGAGGCCCTGTTCAACGGCGAGAATGGCGGCCTGAAGATGGAGTTCGACCCCCATTTGCCGGAACCCTCATGCACCGTGCGTATGAGCTGGAAAGCCGGCCAGGCTTCGGATCTCGGCTGATGTTGGCGGATACCAATCCCTCGCGCGCCGGCAGGCGTCTGCTCAAGCGCCTGCTGTACTCGCAGCTGGCACTGCGCGATGCCTTCCTCATCCTGATCGGCAGGCAGCGCCCCAACCTCGCTTTCACAGTCCTGGCGGACCCCTGCTCCATCTATCTCAACTTTCCGATCAGGAAGGAGATGGAGCAGGCATTCGCCGACTATATCAATCTCGCCGGCGGACTGTCGCTGGCACCTATCCGCTGCCTGGCGGGCGAGGAGCCGGCGCTGCTGCTGACCCTCAATATTTATGAAGTCAGCGGGCTGGTCCATGGGCCGAGGGCCGAGTGGTCCACCTACATCGCCGACAGCGAAGGCATACCCCGCTACATGGTGCTCGAGGCGCGAGCCGCCGCCGGCTCCATGGACCCGGTGAACCTGTTTACCCGGCCGGACCGGGTCGAGCACGAGGTGACGGATGGCCACCTGGTGTCTACGGTGGCCTCCGAGGGTGGCAAGCTGTTCAGATTGAACGTGCGCCTCGACGGGGAGCATCCGATCGCCGAGACTGCCGCGGAGTGGATCGGAGCCAACGACTATATATACTGGCGCAATGGCGTCTGTGACCGCACCTGGTACGACGCGAACGTGTTCAATGCGAGGGTACACAGCGTCCCGCCCCACGACGTCACCATTCGCGACGAAACGCGGTGGGCGCGCTTTGTCGAGCCACAGCCCAGGCATGTGCTCAGGTACGATGGCGCGCTGGAGTTCATGATTTCGCCCTGGTTCAACATCTAGGTTCCGGCCGTGCAGTCGCGAGGGGGGTACCGGGCCGCCCGCTGAAGACCAGAGAGGGGAAGGCATTGAGTGTCTCGGAAACAATACCTGAAGATAGCCCGGAAGACGTGGCTGATTTCCACCGGGGTTTCACCGGCCTGGAGCAGGAATACGCCGGCTGGGTGGAGAATGTGAATGGCAGGATTCCCGACGATCTCACCGGGACCTTTTTCAGGAACGGCCCCGGTACAATGGAAATGGGGGGACGCCAGTACGGCCACTGGTTTGACGGCCCCGGCATGATCAGCGCCGTGACCTTCAAGGACGGCAGGGCGCACTTCAGGAACCGCTACGTGCGCACGCGCAAGTACGTGGAGGAGAGAAAAAACAACAGGATTCTCTACCGGGGTTTCGGCACCCAGCTGGAGGGCGGACTGCCGGCGAATTTCCTGCGGCCGCTGTCGAATCCGGCCAATACCAACGTCTACTGGCACGCGAACAAGTTGTGCGCTTTCTACGAGGCGAGCCAGCCCTACCGCCTGGACCCGGCCACCCTGGAAACCGAGGGCGTGGAATTGTATGACGGCGGCCTGAATTCCATGAAGACCATGAGTGCCCACGGGAAGATCAACTACAGGACAGGCCACTTTATCAATTTCGGGGTCAATGTGGCGGGGCTGGGCCTCAAGGGCCTGAAGTTCGCGCTGGATCTCTACGACATCAGCCCACAGGGCAGGATCGCCTCATCCTGCCGGATTCCGCTTGCGCACTTTCCGTTCGTTCACGACTTCGGTGTAACGGAAAATTACGCGCTGTTCCTGGTCAGCTCCATAACCATGGGGGTTGCCGGGCCCCTGTTCGGCACACGAGCCGTCAGCGAAGCGGCCGAATACAGGATGAACCGCCCCGTGCACGGCATCATCGTCGATCTGCGGAAGATGCAGGTCGTTCGCGAGTTCGAGTTGCCGCCGGCGCTGATCGTGCACTTCGGCAACTCCTATGAGCATGGCGACGAGCTTGTCACGAGCTTCATCAGGTCGACGGACCTTGGCAATTTCACCGCCCTGAAGGACGTCTTCGGGCTCGAGCGGATGCTTGGCGCGCCGCTTTTCCAATACCGCATCAACGTCAGGACCGGTGCAGTCAGCCATGAGGAATTCTTTCACGCCCCGCCGGGCGAGTTCCCGACCTGGGACACCCGCAGGACCTGTTACCCCAGCCGATGGGTCTACTATGTTGCCCCTGTTGACAACGGCACGCCCTACTTTTTCAATGCGATCGTGAAGCTCGACACGGATACCGGCAGATTCCAGGCGAGGGATTTCGGTGCCCATCGC
The DNA here is from genome assembly GCA_037382865.1 of Halioglobus sp. Classification (GTDB taxonomy): domain Bacteria; phylum Pseudomonadota; class Gammaproteobacteria; order Pseudomonadales; family Halieaceae; genus JARRPM01. The sequence continues at coordinate 11,008 of JARRPM010000046.1, forward strand.
TATACTTCGGAGGCGCTGTTCGCGCCCCGATCGGGTGGATGCTCAGAGGATGACGGCTACCTGCTGTCGTTTGTCTACGATGCCACCGTGCACAGGACCGAAATCGTGATACTGGACGCGCGTGACCTGGAGCGGGAAATTGCCGCCGTGAAGCTGTCCCACCACGTCCCCTTTGGTTTTCACGGGCATTTCACCGACAGGGTATTCATCTGACCCGGGCAGAGGAGACTGGATATGTTCAAGGAATTGCAGCAGGTTGTCACCGAGCTCACCGCACCCGGCCAACCTTTCGAAATCAGCGAAGTCGAGGTGAGAGGCCAGCGGATCAGGGCCTGGGCCAACGCCCCCGGCTCACTGAGGGAGGTCTGGCTGAACTCCGCCGTTCACGGCGAAGCCGACTATATGGTCTACCAGGGCGAGCGATGGTCCTACGCACGCGCCCACGAGCAGGTGGCGCGCATCGCCAACTGGCTGCGGGCCTCGGGGATCGGGCGCCACGATCACGTGGCCATCGCCATGCGCAACTACCCGGAGTGGATGCTCGCCTACTGGGCGATTGTATCCACAGGCGCGGTGCCGGTCGGTATCAATGCCTGGTGGGTTGCGGGGGAACTGGAGTACGGCCTGAGGGACTCGGGCGCGAAGATGTTGATCTGCGACCGCGAGCGGCTGCAGCGATTCGAAGAGATCAGGAGCGGCTTCCCGGACCTGAGGGTGGTGACGGTGCGCGTGGACGACGTCCCCGCCTGGTCTGATTCCTGGAACAGCGTCCTGGCTGCCGAGCCGAAGCTGCCTGACGTCGACATTGATCCGGAAGACGATGCCTGCATTTTCTACACATCCGGCACGACCGGTCACCCCAAGGGGGCCCAGCTCACTCACCGCGGCTGCGCCAACAACCTGCTCAGCCTCATGTTCGTGAACGTGGCCCAGGCCATGGCGCGGGATAAGGCCGCCGGTGGCGGTGCACAAAATCCCGGTTCAGGCGCCCCCGGCCAGATGGCGGCCATTGTGACGACGCCCCTGTTCCACGTCACCGCCAACAATTGCCTGGCCCAGACCATGACGCTCGCGGGCGGCAAACTGGTGCACATGTACAAGTGGGATGCCGCCGAGGCGCTCCGTATCATCGAGGAGGAGAAGATCACCAATTTCACCGGCGTGCCCGCAATGACCCGGGAGCTTGTCAGCCATCCCGACTTCGCGACACGGGACACCTCGTCCCTTACCGCGCTCGGCGGGGGTGGCGCAGCTTTTCAGCCCGATCTAGTGGACAAGGTCAACCGATCGGGACGCGGCGCCGAGCCGGCCCAGGGCTACGGTATGACCGAAACCTGCGGCATCATCAGTGCCTCCGGTGGTCGCTTCCTGTCGGACAAACCCGGCAGCACGGGGCTGCTGATGCCAATCTACGAGATCAGATGTATCGACGCTTCGGGAAACGAGCTGCCCCGCGGGGAAACCGGGGAGATCTGCATCAGGGGCGCCCAGATCATCAAGGGGTACCTGAACCGGCCGGAAGCCACGGCCGAGAGTATCGTCGAGGGCTGGTTCCGGACCGGCGATATAGGCTACATCGACGAGGACAACTTTATCTACCTGGTCGATCGCGCCAAGGACATGGTGATTCGGGGCGGCGAAAACGTCTATTGCTCCGAGATAGAGGTGGTACTCTACAAGCACGGGGATGTGGCCGAGTGCGCGGTGTTCTCCGTGCCCGACGACCGTCTCGGCGAGGAAGTCGGTGCCGCAGTTTTCCCCTTGCAGGACACCCACCCGAGCCCCGGCGAACTTCGCGCGTTCTGCGAGTCTCACCTGGCCGCCTACAAGGTACCACGGTACATATGGATTCTCGATGCGCCCCTGCCGCGCAACGCCAATGGCAAGTTCATCAAGCGGGAACTGCAGAACAGCCTGCATATCTCGGAGGCGGGATAGTGCGCGTGACCTGGCCGTACCCGGTTGAATCTGCAAGGGAAGCGCCGGCCCGCTCTTTCTCGTCGATACTGTTCAAAGGAGAAGCGTGATGCCCCTCGAAGCCAATGCGCCCGACAACCCTTTCCTGCAGGGCCTGCTGGAGCCCGTGCACGACGAGCGCGACGACCCCGGCCTCGTGGTGGAGGGCGAACTGCCGTCGACGCTCAGGGGCATCTTCACGCGCAACGGCCCCAACCCCCAGTTCACTCCCAACGGTGCCTACCATCCCTTCGACGGCGACGGAATGGTTCACGCGCTCTATTTCGAGGACGGCGGAGTACGCTATCGCAACCGGTGGATCGAGTCAGCCGGGCTGCTTGCCGAGCGCAAACGGGGCCGGGCCTGTTATGGCAGCGTGTCCGAGTTTCTCTCGACGCCACAGGACGTGATCGACGAAGCGGGCTTCATGAAAAACAACGCCAATACCCACTTCGTCCGGCATGGCGGACGCTTCCTCGCGCTGATGGAGGCCGGCAAGCCAACCGAGTTGACCCGCGAACTCGAGACCGTGGGAGAATATGACTATGCAGGCAGGCTGGAGGGCCCGATGACGGCCCACCCGAAAATCGACCCGGTTACGGGCGAGATGATCTTCTTCGGGTACAGCCCGATGCCGCCCTATCTCCAGTACTACGTGGCGGACCGGAACGGCGGGATCGTGCATCACGCGGTGATCGATATTCCAAACCCGGTGATGATGCATGACTTCGCCGTCACGAGAAACTACACGCTTTTTCTGGATTCGCCCGTGGTTTTCGACGTTGATGCGATGTTCCGGGGGGAGCCCGGTATCCGCTGGGAGCCTGAGCTCGGCACGAGGCTGGGCGTCCTGCCCAGAAGGGGAAGCGCGGACCAGATTCGCTGGTTTACGATCGACACGTGCAGCGTGGTCCACTTCTTCAATGCCTGGGAGGCCGGGAACAGAATCGAGATATACGCCCCGACATTCGCCACCATGCCGGGGGGGCTGCGGTTCGACGCGCCGGTGCAGAGCGAGGAGCCTTTCCCCTTCCACTGGTCCCTCGACCTCACTGCGGGCACGGTCGCCGGAGAGTGGATGGACGATCGCCCGGGGGAGTTTCCGCGCATCAACGACGACCTGGCCTGCCGGCAGACCCGCTATCTGTATAACTCCCTGGCGAGGGACTGGGCCTTCGAGTTCAATTTCAACGGTGTCATCAAGTACGACCTCGAGACCGGCGGTACCCAGGAGTACATTTACGGGCCGAACGAGACGTCCGGCGAGCACGCCTTCGCACCCGATCCGCAAGGTGTAGCCGAGGACGATGGCTGGCTGATGTCGATCGTTTCCGACCGGGAGACACGCGAGTCCTATCTCTCGGTACTCGACGCGCGCGATGTCGGGGCCGGCCCCGTGGCGCGGGTTCACATCCCCCGCCGGGTCCCCATAGGATTCCACGCGAACTGGCTCGCGGAATCCTGACGGTCTGCTGCTCCCTGCGCAGGTGCGTGGCGCTCAGGATTCGAGTTCGAACGTGATGCCCGCATGGTGGGTGAGTCGCTCGATCAGCCTGAATCCCATGGCCGGCGCGGGAGTGAAGATCCCCCCGGGCACGCCCTCACAGTCCTGCACCAGGCAAAAGGCGCTTTCCGCAATCATCCTGGCGGTCGAGCCATAGCCGGGATCCCTGTCACCCTTGACCGCCGCGCGTATCTCGTCACCGTCGACAGTCCTGCCGATGAAAAGAACGTCGTAGAATCCGGCCTCGCGCTGCTCCCTTGACGGTCCCTCGCCGGGCTTCGGTGCGCCCTCACCCCGCAGCGGGTTGTGCCCGGCCAGGAACTCCGCCGCCGCCCTGCCCTTTTCGCCAGGACCCGCCGCCATCATTTCGTCATACTGGAACTCTGCACCGTAGGGGTGGCCCATCAGTGCATTGGACCGGTGAATGTTCTTGGCATTGATCACGGCCATAATGAACGGCGTGACCCACTGTCCCAGGTCGTCGTCTTCATAAACCTCGTTGTCGGCGGGCTGGTCGGGCCCCCGGAATCCGCCGGTCAGGGCAAAGGGGTCGGTCATGACATCGGCCAGGCCCGGGCTGTCGGCCATGGCATCCTCGGTGGCGTTGAGTGAGGCGGCCGTGCCACCGGAGAACGCGCCTTTCATAGCGCGCACTCGCGCCTTCACCCGCTGACATCGCTTGCCAAAACGCCGTTCAGCCGCATCCTGCAGGAACAGTACGCCCAGGTCGAACGGAACGGAGTCGAAGCCGCAGCTGTGAACGATACGCGCGCCGCTCGCGGCTGCGGCGCTGCTGTGCCTGCTGATCATGTCGCGCATCCAGCCCGGCTCACCGCTCAGGTCGACATAGTCGGTGCCGAGTTCAGCGCAGGCTGCCACCACATCGGAGCCATACCACTGGTAGGGGCCGACCACATTGCAGATGCAGCGCGCGCCCGCCACCATCTCTCTGATGGAGGCCGGATCGGAAGCATCGGCCACGACCAGCGGCGTGGCAGCCGGTGCGCCGATGTCATCGCGCAGGGCCGCCAGTTTGCCGGCATCGCGTCCCGCCAGGGCCCAGCGCAGGCCGTCCCCCTCCCTGGCAAGCATGTACTCGGCGACCAGCCGCCCGGTAAAACCGGTGGCGCCGTAGATGACGATATCGTATTGCCTTGCGGTCTCCATGCCTGTTCCCCTTGAATGACTTAGAAGTACTCTAGTGCCGTTGTGGAATCGCTGCAAACGATCCCGCCGTGTGCAATTCCCTGTCAGGGGCTGCGATCAGCGCTGCTGACCGGCTGTGCCTGCAAGCGCCGGGGCGCAGGCGCATCCTGAAATTGAATCGTGCCTCTGAAGGTCCTCTGTCACACCCGGCAGTGATTCACTCTGCATTGTATCGCAGCAGCCCTTACCTTAAAGTGAGCTGCCGGGCACCCCCGAAAACGAAAGAACCCAAGGGCGAAGATGAGCGGTCGAGAGAAGAAACTATCGGATGAGTGGTTTGAGCAGTGGACTCAAACCGACGCCTATCGGGCATCTGATGGCCAGGTCAATCGTATCCCTCTTCGCCTGACCAGCAGCAATCTCGTCCTTTATGGCAGCGCGCAATTGTCAGAAGTGCTCAGGGACATGGAGCACGAGGACCACCGCCCGGTGACCGTTGGCGGTAAAGTTCCCCTGCAACTTTGGTGCAACAACTTTGTCGATACCGATTGCGGACCCGCCGACCGCGTGAATCCCTACATAGAGACCTGGTACTCCTTCCCGGTTACCCCGAAGTCGGTTCCGCTGGATCTCCCTTATGACAATCCCTTTTCCTACAACGTCAATGCTCCCGACGCGCTGGTCTGGTGTCATCGGGTATTGTGTGGCCCGGCCAGCGATGGCTATGCCCTCGGGGCGATTGCGGCCATTGCGGGCGGGCGCGAAGTGTGGGGCTTTCCAAAGCACCCAGCCCTGGCCGACCTCCATTTCGAGTACCCGGACTCCGAGACCGTCGCATTCGAAGGCTCGCATCAGGGCAACAGGGTTATCTCTCTGCGCGTCAAGCGCCCCGAGTGTGTTGAAGGCCATGTCAGGATAGCCCTGGATGAGCGCACTGGCCCGGACACCTGTATTACGCCCCGGCAAAACCCGCGCAAGGCGACGTTCGTCGCAAAACAGACGCGCTATGGCCAGGCCTTTGCGGCCACGATGTTTTTCGCACCCTGGGATGAGACCACGGATTCGCTGGCCATCTACGACGGGGAGGCGTATTTCGGCGCACTGCTCAAGAGCTGGGACTTCAGACCGGCCCTCAAGATGCATTGCTCCGACTTGCGGATCGTGGCGTTCAAGCCTGCGGGATGGCAAGCCGGTTTTTAACCGGGACCGAGAAGCGGCGCCGGCAACCACTTCCAGATGTTAGTCAGCGGCCTATGGTCTGCCGCTCGGCCTCCGGCGCCTGGACTTTCTGCAGGATCGCTGCTGGTTTGCGGTGAGAATGGTGTTCAGGCCTCATGTCAAAGCACCGCACCCTCGCTGCCGATGGGCGCCCACGCCAGCAACGAGGCATCGTCCGCAAACGTGCTTCTGACCAGGTCAATTCCGGCGGCTTCGGCAATCGCCTTGTACTGCATCCAGGACATCACCGCGGCCACCGGTGTGCCCGGCCCGTCATCGAACTGGATCGGGCCATAGACATTTGCCGTATAGACAAGATCATCTTCACCCACTCGCTGGGTGGCTTCGTGGCGTGCGCCGGCGGGTTCGTAGAACCATACTCCCGGGCCATACCCTTCCGGCGGTCCGGCGCGGTAGCCTATCCGGCCGTTGAGCACCATGAAGTCAGCCGCGGCCAGGTGGTAGTGCGGGCCCGCAATGCCGTTATGACGCACGATCAACGACGTGATCCCGGTTTCCTCGCTGACGCGGAGCACCTTCAGTCCCACCTCCGGAACGTTCGGATCGATCACCCAGGGCACGGCCCGGGTGTCGATGAAATGAGGATGCACAGCTCGTCCGACGTCGGCGGCAATGCCCTCGGCGGCAACCACGAGCGCCTTGCACTCTCCGCCGGCGATGGCCAGGGGCTCTGCCAGGCCCTGATAGGCGGGCGGGCGCTCCTGCATACACTCCGCCAGGGTGTTCGGCACCAGCGTCACGCCGCGCGCGCGGGCGGCCGCAATGATGTCCAGGCTGGTGAGCACGCCGGCGACCCCTTTCCCGTCGCTTTCGAGAAATGCCACCGGGCCGTAGAAGTTGGCGAGAAACTCGGTGTCCTCGGCCGCCACGAGACGGTCGATCCTGGCGTTCGCGGGCACGTATCCCCAGCCGCCGGGCGCCAGCTTCCCGGCCATGGGGCCCTCAGGGTAGACCATGGCGCCCGACAGCACGATCATATCCATCGCCCCGAGGTGGACCAGGCCGGCCAGCTCGGTGCCCCGGTTGAGTTTCACCACCACCGTAAACATGCCGGTTTCGACACTGGCACGCAGGGGCTTGATGGCCATGCCCGGCGCCTGGGGCAGGTCGATCCAGGGAATGACGTTGGTGTCGATACCGCCCTCGATACCGGTGGGGCGGAATTCCGGGTTGTAGCCTGAGTTCATAGCCTGTTATTCCTGTTGGTTAGACTTCGCGGGTTTACCGGGGTCCGTCGGACCTTCCCGGCTTCCCCTGGTGCCATATCCGCAACTCAACTGCGGGGCAGTTGCATCAATACGCTGTGAATCACCCCGCCATCGACCGTGATATTCTCGCCGCTGATATATGCTGCGTTATCCGAGGCGAGAAACAGCGCGCATGCCGCGACGTCGTCCGCTCTGCCGAGCCGCTTGAGGGGCACCGCATTGGAACGAAGCTCGCGTATTTTCTCGTTCTCGAAAAATGGCGACTGCATACCCGCATCGATAAAACCCGGGGCAATGGAGTTGACGCGTATGCCGTAGCCGCCCCATTCCATCGCCATCTGCCTGGTGAGAGCAATCACGCCGGCTTTTGCGGTCGCGTAGGCACCACACTGGGTTGATGGATTGATGCCATTGACGGATGACATATTGATAATGCAGCCGCTACCGGCGCTCTTCATCCTTCGAGCCGCAATTCGCGCAACGGCGAATACGCTGGTCAGGTTTACCTCTATCACGCGCCGGAAATCCTCGAGATCGTGGTCCAACAGGGGACCGGTGCGCAGGATACCCGCATTATTGACCAGCACATCCGGGGTTTCACCAAATTGCTCAAATGCCTTCTCCACTGACGGCACATCCGTTACGTTGGCGGTCAATGGCACTCCGCCTATCTCTTCCGCGACGGTCCGCGCCTGCTCGAGCTGGAGGTCCAGCACCCCGACCCGGTAACCTGCCCGGGCGGCGTGCTCTGCAATACACTTACCGAGTCCGTGGGCGGCGCCGGTAACGATCATTGAAGGCATTCTGACCCCCTTGCCTGTCTTGTTCAGTAAGCCTGGCGCCTGGCATGCGCCCGTCAGGAGTGGCGCACTCAGGCTATCTCCTGCTGTCGTGCACAAAGCCGTAATTCAGGATCCGGTCCCCGTAATGGCTTACCCGCCACCCGGGGGGATCCTGTCGATCCGGCGTTATCGGACCGGTCGGCTGGTCAACACCGCCAACGTAAACCTGTTTTATCCTTTCGATCTCACCGAGGACGGTGACATCGGCGACCGGATCCCCGTCCACGACAATGATGTCTGCCAGGCGGCCGGTCTCGATTGCGCCCGTCTGGCCCTCGAGTCGCAATGCCACGGCATTGTCGCTGGTTGCAGCCTTGATCGCCTGGAGCGGGGTCAGCCCGAGGTCTTTCACAAAGACCTCCAGCTCCCGATAGTGCCACTCACCATAGGGCGTAATGGAAAATCCGCTTTCGGTACCACAAAGCAGAGGCACACCGGCGTCGAAGGCTCGCCTGAGCATCACGGCGCTGTCGGAGATCTCCTTCCTGAACAGCGCCTGCACAGATGGCGAGGCGGCCACGTCCTGGCCATAATCGGCGAGGTTCGCCTGGAAAGTGAAAGTCGGGACTATGGGTACCTGCGCGGCTATTACTGCCTCGAGTGCCTCCTCATCCATATAGGTAGCGTGCAGTATCAGGTCGAAACCCGCCCGCGCCGTGTCCCGAATGCTGGTGGCACCACGGCAATGACCGACAACGGGTGTTCCCAGTTCGTGCGCAGTATCCGCCACCAGCCTGAGCTCGTCATAACTCCAGACCTGAAGCTCACCCTGGCACTGCATGCGCGGCGCCAGGCCGGTGACATGCACCTTGATCCAGTCGACACCGTTTTTTATCTGTCGCCTCACCTCCGCAACGATTTCGTCACGGCTGGAAACGATCTTGCCGTAACCGCGACGACCCTCATCGGGCAACAGGCGCCCCGCCGTACCCCCGACCGAAGTGAGCAGGGCATTTCCGCCGGCGGACATACGCGGGCCGTGAATGATTCCGGCCTCTATCGCATCTCTCAGGTCGATAGCGATCTCGGCCAATGAGTCCGGGTCCATGAACCCGGTCACACCGGCGCGCAGCAGTTTCTGTACATTGCGAGCGGCGATGATCGCCGCCAGCCCGTCGCGACGGTGAAAAAACAGCTCGTCGTTTGAACTCGGCTCGTCAAAGCTGATGTGGCAATGTGCATCGATCAGTCCAGGCATGATCGTCATACCAGCGACATCCGTTCGACGTATCGATTCCGGCAAATCGATGATCTCTTCCCCCCTGTAGACGCGACTGATCCGCCCCGCCTCGACCAGTACGCTGCCATGGAAGGCTTCGTTCCCCAGACCATCGAGAATGCGGCCGTTGACGAGCACGAAATCGGTCGCAGATTCATTCATTTGCAGATTCCTCCTGGTTCAGGGTCACGAAGTGACTCTCAACAGCCGCCGTGCATTGTCCGCCATTTGCACTGTTCGAGGGTCTTCGACGTCCACGCTCGCTGGCTGGTCCCAGCCGGAGAAGTTCGTACCCAGCACGATATGCCCGGGGCCCACGTGGCGCTCCAGGAGCGGCAGGACGGAATCGTCGTGGACGTGATTATCCAGCCAGAACCGCGCCAACAGCGCCTCGAATGCACCGTCCTCTCGCAGGCAGGCGGGGCTCCAGGGCCTTCGCCGGGTTGCGTCCGCAAGGCGCCCTGCCAGCAGGGCAATCGCTCCGCCACCGTGACTCAGGCAGACATCCAGCGTCGGATGGCGAGTCATCACCCCCCCAAGGATCAGCGTCGCAATTGTCAGCGCCTCCTGCGATGCGAAGCCCAGCATGATCTCCAGCTCGAATCGCTGCAGCCGCTTGTCGCCCGCGGGACCATCGATACCCGACGGTGCCGGGTGAATGAACAGTGGCACGTCCAGCTCACACACGGTCGCGTAAAAACCATCCAGCTCTTCACTGTCCAGCGCAAGCGGCAGCTCTGATCCGATGCAGGCCCCCAGCATGCCCAGCTCATTGACCGCCCGCTCGAGTTCGTCGCAGGCCGCCCGGGGGTTCTGCATCGGCAGGCTCGCCAGTGCGGCCAGCCTGGAGGGATGTTGCGATACCAGGGCGGCGAGTTCATCGTTGTGGCGCCGGCAGTACCCGATAGCAAGCTCGCTCTCGATATGGTGGAAGTAGGTCAGCGGGTTGGGAGAGAGCACCTGAAACTCGATGCCCGCTGCCTGCATCTTTGCCAGGCGCAGGTCTAAGTCCATAAACGCACTTCCGGCATAACGCACACCGTCGAGGCGATAGTCACCTACGCGAAACCAGGGCTTGTCCGGTGCATCTGCGCCGATCTCGGGGCCATAGCTACCCGCAACACCCATAGTGCCCGGCAGAACCGCATGTGCATGAATATCTATCGAACGCGCCGCCTGCAGGGTCATGATGGCTACATCGCCGCGCTGACAGCCCCACCGTCGATCGGCAGGGTCGTGCCGGTGACGTAGGATGCATTTCCCGATGCCAGGAATGCGACGACATCGGCAAATTCAGTGACTTCCCCGATCCGCCGGCAGGGTATGGCGGCGATCAACGACTGTTCGAGCGCCTCCGGTTCCATCCCACTCGCCTGCGCGCGCGCCTGCAACAGCTGGTCGACCCGGGCGGTGCGCGTCCAGCCCGGACACACGTTGTTCACGGTGATACCCTGGGAGGCCACTTCGTTACTGAGTGTTTTTGCCCACCCGACGACACCCATGCGAATACTGTTCGAAAGCACCATCTGCGCCATCGGCTGCTTTACGGAGTAGGACGTGATGTTGATGATACGTCCCCACTTCCGGGCACGCATATGTGCCAGCACCAGCCGGGTCAACCGCACTGCCGACATCATGGTCAGCTCGAACGCCTCCTGCCACTGCCTGTCTTCGATGTCGTCGAAAAATCCGGGGGGAGGCCCGCCGGCGTTGTTTACAAGGATGTCGATACCGAGCCGGTTGCTCTCTAGAAGTTTCCCCAGCCGGGCGATATCCCCTGCGCTGGCCAAATCTGTCGTGAATCCAGTCACCCGCACTTCAGCGTTGGCGCTCTCAATCTCACGGATGGCCGACTCAAGCCGTTCCGGGTTGCGCGCGCAGATAACAACGTTCGCCCCCTCCTGCGCGAGCCGCAGTGCGACGGCTTTGCCGAGCCCATCGCTTGCGGCGGCGACCAGTGCCGTTTTTCCTCTTATACCGAGATCCATATCAGGTATTCCGCCCGGTGCGAACTTTCAGATGTTGAGGGAAGTGCCTGCAATCGTTCAGCCCCAAAATGCCAGATATCCACTGTTTGTCGTTATTCATAGGGCCAGTTTCGCTGGCCACCTCGCGTAATACCGCGCATCGAGAAAACAGGCAGAGTCCGGTCAGGGACTATGCTCGGCAATGATGTCTCGCAGCGCGTGGGGCGAGAGCACCTCTATCCAGTAACCATCCGGATCCTGAATAAACGCCAGCCCCTTCATCGAGCCGTCATCAGGGCGTTTGACGAATGGCACATCGAGCTTTTCAAACCGCGCACAGATTTCATGGACATCCGGCACGGTGATACCGATATGCCCGAAGCCGCGTGGATCATCGTTCCCATGATGATAGCCGGGAAAACTCTCATCGTGCTCAGTTCCCCAGTTGTGGGTCAGCTCCAGCAGGGCATTCTGCCGGAATACCCATTCAACACGCTCCCCTCGGTCTGCAGGGCGCACGCCTTCGAGCGAATCCCTGAAGCCGAGGAAGTAGAGGGAAAATTCCATTTTCTCGAAATCGAATTTCTCCAGCAGATCCATACCCAGAACGTCACAATAGAAGGCCAGCGATCGCTCGGGATCCCTGATCCGCAGCATGGTCTGGTTGAATCGCGTTGAAGTCAGGGGATCTGTCATTGCTTTCATGCTCTTTCATCTTTCCAATGAAACGTAATACGGTCACTCTAGGTCTGCTGCACCGCTGAAAACCTGGCATCCTTTCAGGATCCGGAGTCTGTTGGGGAACCGATTCACTTGTAGGTATTGTCGAAGTCCTTCCAGCTTTGCAGAGACTCGGGGTAATCCGCCCGGCGCTTGACCCCGCCGACATAAAGCCGCTCTTCCTGGTCGAGGGTCTCGATGTATTCATGCATGGGAACATAGTAGAAAAAGTGTATTTCACGCTCACTGAAATACCATCTGCCGGATTCTCTTCTGTACCGGTCTTTGTACTTCATGGCGGCAATGCTTACGACGCCCTGCGGGGTCGTTTCCGCATGACTGTAAACGACGCCCGTGGCGGTATCCCCGTCATCGCCAATATTGACGATAAGATCGTGCGTCCAGTGATACCCGGGGCCGCGGGTTTTCAGCACTTCGATGAACATCGACCTTATCGCCTCGCGGCCTTTTGCCTGCATAAAGCTGCTCGGCGATCTGAATACCGCGTCCTCGGTGAACAGATTTTGCAGCGTCGGGATATCATGCTCATCGCACGCGACAGCGTAACCTGTCACCAGCTCCTGGATCGCCGCTCGCGTCTCGAGCCGATCGACCCTGGCCTGCAACTCTTCCATTGGCGTCATCAGTCAGCCCTTTGCTCAGATTTTATTCGAATTATGCTGCATGAACCGTGCAACCCATTGATGATAGTGCTGCACACCGGGTTCGTTTCTGCCTATTACAAAATGGGTATTCGCTCCAGCGTGCAACGCACGTTGAATGCTGTACCCGATCACGTAATCCTCGTCGCGTACGGCCTGCAAGGTCATTGCGCTGAACTCCTCTGCCGCCCGTTTGTCAGCTTCCGATTCCGGCTTGCGAGCGCACAACAGGGTCTGTCGGGTGACCGTGGAGTCCGGTGAATCGCCCGGGAATACCTGGCTGACCAGGCAGTGTCCGCCGACGATCCCGGAGATGGACAGGTTCGGGAAGACCGAATGGACGATACGAATGTACTGGCTGCCATCCCACCCCTGGCCGTCCTCCGGGTCGAGTTCGTTGAGAGTTTTTCTCCCGAAAGTCAATCGCTGGTGGGGTCCGTAAGTATCGTGTACGAGAAGATTACCGACCGTGTGTTTCCCCACGGTTTTCCCGTGCACGGTATCATGATGGTAAACCTCCAGATAGCCATCCAGGGTCACTTTCCAGCCGGGGCCGGGAAGATCGCGCTGCTCGTACAGGTACCAGTTTGACAGATCAAGGGAGTCTAGCTTGCCACAAAACTCCCCGAGCCAGTCGTCGATATCGAAGTTGGCATCGGGATCCAGTGCCACCCAGATGACCCCCGACTTTTCAGCGCAGGGCAACGGGGTCAGCCCAAGTGCAGCTTTATCTACGTCACCGAATGTTCCTGCCGCATTCACTCTAAGCAGTTCGCCATCCGCGGCGAAGGCCCAGGAATGATATGGGCAGACGAAACGGGACTTTTTCCCCGCCCCATCCGGGCACAGTATGGCACCCCGATGCCGGCATACATTGAGAAATGATCTGATGTCGCCCTGCTCATCACGGGTTAGCAACACAGGCTTGTTCAGTATGGTCCGGGCGAGATAACTGCCGGGCTCAGGCAATTCCACAGACAGAGCGAGCCCCAGGGGCAACCGGGTGAAAATTCTGCCAAACTCCCTCCTGTATCGCTCATCATCCCGATAGGCGGCAACGGGAAGTTGCATCAGCGATTCAGCCTGGTCAGTGGTTTTGTTCCTGAAGTGCTCATATGCCCGCCTGGCCAGGTCGCGCATCTCTTCTGCCACTTCGGCCGCTCTATCAGCGGTTTCTTCTTCCCGGTGTATTGACCCGCTCATGACGATTCAACCCTGGCGTCAAATTGCGAAGAATTTCCGCCGCCAGCCCGCCTGTCCGTGAGCCGGGAAAAGGCCGGAACATTCTCGATCACCGAGTCACCCTGCTCCAGGGTATGCTTGCGCATCGCATGAAAGGCACCTTCGGCGTCCTTTGACTTGATGGCAGCCAGTATGATCTCGTGGTCGTCCTGGTTGCGCTGCAACCCCCCTTCCACCGACACCTGGAAGCGACGGTAGGGAATCAATCGCGTCGCCAGGCCCGATGTGATCTTGACCAGCGTATTGTTCTTGCTGCCCTCCAGGATAAGCGCGTGAAAGGCGCGACCCAAAGCGGAGTAATTGTCGATCTCACCCAGGCGCAATTTTTCTGCTGCCGCGGTGTGGATCCTTGCCAGCTCGAAACACTCTGCACGAGTCATTCGATCAGCCGCGAGCCTCGCAGACAATCCTTCCAGCTCGGCCAAAGTTTCAAAAAGCCCGAAAAAATCCTCGATATCCAGTTCAGCCACGATCGCTCTTTTTCTGGCCTCTTTTTTTAACAGCCCCGCCTGGACCAGCAGAAAGATGGCCTCGCGAACCGGCGTCCGTGATACACCGAACTGTTTCGAGGTCTCCGTTTCATCGATAACGCTGCCCGGCGAAACACGCCCGGAGAGAATCCTGGTCTCCAGCCCGATACGCACGATCTCGGCCTGGGTGAGATTACTGGTTTCTTCTTTCTCACCGTCCAGAATCAGTGTTTTCATAAGTTCTCGGTTATATACGCCAGGTTCGTTGTACCCGGGTTTTACCCAGCCTCCTATTGTATACAATATAGCGCTGCTGTATACAAGCGAATTGCCTCCGCCGCGAACATATCCCCGTGAAAAAGCGGGTGCCCGGGGCGCAAGTAGTTCGACCAGTGGGGACCGATGCCACAATCCTGCAGCATCACGTGGGGCAGGCACTGCTCCAGGACTTCAGGAATGCCCGGGAGGGCCTGTAACCCTTCGGCCTTCGGCGCAGCGCGCCACACGGCCGACTGGTTACAAGCCGCCAGCGAGGGCGTCTAAAGCTGTTTCTCGGGTGCGATCACCGACATGACCCCGGTGGTGACCCGCTCCCACCAGTCGGTGTCGGGCTCCTCGTGGAGGAGCTCCTCCTGCCCGTTCCTGAAGGTGACCCACTGCAGGCCGCCATCCTTGTCCAGCTCCACCCGAAAGGCATAGTCGAGCAGGTCGTCGTCAAAATCCTCTGACAGACGTCTGGCGACGTCCGGGCTGGAGAAATAGGCTCCCAGCTCGGTATTGAATATCGTTGAGCGGCCGTCCATGTTATAGGAGCCGACCCACAGGCGCTCTTCGTCCAGCACGAAGAACTTGGCGTGCAGACTGCTTTTGTCTGAGTCGACCTCCCTGCCCGTGACACCCACTTTTCGCCCCGCATCCGCGCGCAACTCGTATAACTCCACGCCCCCCCTGACCAGCGCTTCCCGGTAGCGGATGTAAACAGCGTGCACCGCCGCCACGTCATTGGAAAGCAGGGAATTGGTGAGAATCCTGACCCTGACACCCCTGTCCACCAGGCTGATCAGGAAATCCGTGAATTTCTCGCCCGGCACGAAATACGGCGACACGATGAGAAGATCGCGCTGCACGCCGGCAAGTCCCTCCAGCAGTTTCGGCGCAAGGTGTGTTTCTGCTGACACTTCCGTGGCATCGACCTTGGAGGGGCTGTCGTAGGCGAGAACCCAGTCAGACCACGCAAAGTCCAGGTTTGCGATATTGTCCTCCCGGAGCAGAGCAAAAGCCCCGAGCGCCTCTGCGTAGCGGGACTGCCTGGCGCTAGCCATCTGCTCGTCCGAACGCTTCCTGAATGCAGACAGCTCTTCCCCGGCCACGGTTTCGTTCTGGAACAGGCTGGCGATCGGGTAGGCCCATTCGCTGTTCCAGTAGAGGTCGAACTGGGAGGAGACCTCCCCTGCAATCGGCCCCACGGCCAGGACATCCATATCGCCGAATATGACCTCCGTATTGGCCGCGAAGTATTCGTCCCCGATATTGCGACCGCCAAACACGGTGGCAATCGCGTCGGCGGTCAGCGTCTTGTTGTGCATACGATGGTTGATACGCTGCGTATCGGTGACCATGTCATCGGCCCGGAGCTCGCGATTCGCGAAGGGGTTGAACAGCCTTACCTCGATGTTTTCGTGGGCATCGAGCATACGCAATGTCGGGTCCATCCCCGCCGTGTTCAGATCGTCCTGGAGAATTCGGACCCGGACCCCCCGATCGGCCGCAGCCAGCACCTGGTGGTGCAGCACCGCCCCGGTAAGGTCCTCGTGCCATATGTAGTACTGAACATCCAGCGTCTTTTGCGCAGCCTCCACCAACCGCAGCCGGGCGATAAACGCCTCCTCGCCGATAGGCAGGGTCAGGAAACCGGACTGGCCGGGATGGCTGTCCAGCAGTGGCTGCAGGGATTCCTGCAGCCGGGTGCCACCTGGATCGGACAGGGCGTAGCTGGGCGTGCGCGCTACCTCCTGCACATCGGGCAGGGAGGCACAGGCTCCCGCCAGGACTGCAACTGCCACGACCAGCAGCCGGGAAAGCGCGTGGTGTGCGACGCGGTAACTCATCTGTTTCTCCTGTTGAGATCGCCAGCGGCTTGGGGCCGCCTCGGTTGTCCAGCTTCCTGCGGCCGACACCGCGAGTTCGTCATTGGCAAAAGCGGCTGCTCACTGCCTGCCACTGGTACCTGAGCCGCCCACGCTTAGCAGCGTTTGCCGGTCTTCCCCGACCTTGTCGAGTTAACCCACGGAACGTCCGGAGGAGGCCTTAACCGTCTGCATGGTCGGACCGACGCAGTCGAAATCAGCCTGCAATTTGCTGCCGCCATGGCCGACCGAGGCGAACAACAGGCAGAGCATTAACCTTGCAAACTGCATGGGCTCTCACCTTGCGACGAGGGGGCCCGGCCGAATGGTAAGGATACGACAGATTGGCGCGGCACGGGAGTGGCCCGAAGGATGATCCGTGCCTTTCAGCGGCGCCGGGATTCGAGAAACCGGAACCGCGCCCAGGGAATCCCGGCTCGTCGCCGCGCTAAGCGCGGCTGCTAAAGACACCCATCCCGATTGCACAGGGCCCCCGGCAGCGCCACTGCCACACTATGGGGGGGACATCCGTCGGACTAATCATCGGCCAGAGAGCCCTGGAGCAGGATGCCCCACTCTACCGTAATGCGCCTGCGAGCGCTCCCTGCAGGCGCTTACCCGATCAAAAAACCCCGGGATCAAGAAAGCAGTCGCTGCATGAACCCGTGACATATTCAGCCCCCGACAAAAAAAGGGGAAGCGGACCGCTTCCCCTTTCCTTCTTTCGACCTGCGTCCGGCGCGGGACAAGCCCGCAACATCAGCGCGCCAATCACCTATCGCTGGCGGCGCGAGCGGCACCCTTCTCCGTCCTGGCGTCCACGGTGGGAAGCTCCCCTGCCGCCGACTCAAGATGAGCGCGCACGAACCACTGGAACTGCTCGAGGTCGCCCAGATGACCAGTGATCATGTCTTCTGACACCGGGTCGACCTCGGCGAGTGCAGCGATGGCCTTGCGGTGATCGGCATTCACTCCGGAGTACACCACATCAAGCGCGCCCAGGTGCTCTGCCACCAATGCCTTGCCGAGGCTGTAATCCTCCCAGTCGCGCCGCTCTGTCACGGCGGCGGGTGTTCCGACGGGCACGCCGCCCAGAGTCGCGATCCGTTCGGCCACCTGGTCGACCATTTCACGCACGGTATCGACCTGGGGATCCAGCATCTCGTGGACGCCAATAAAATTGGGACCGACGACATTCCAGTGGATGTGCTTGAGCGTCAGGCCCAGGTCGATCAGCGCCACCATGCGGGCGTCGAGAATGGCAATCGCTTTCTCGGCATTGGATTCATCCAGACCAGGCGCGGTGAAGTTGGCTATTTTGCTGTTGGTTGCGGTTTTGAGCGAATTGTTAGCTGCGTTGCTGATATTACACCTCTTTCGTCGTTGTTTGATGACTTGAGGCCGGCGGAGAGAGCGTGCGCTTGGCTCGCCCCTGATGGTTCTACTTGTCCCGAGCGACTGCTACCGGAGGTACAGCCGGCGGGCAAAGCGTGTGCCGGCAATGTAAAGAATCTACGACCCTGCGCGCAATCTGGATCACTCTGTCCGCAGTAATCAAAACGTTGGCGATTCAGTGCAGGCGTTCAGCGCGCCCTGATGACGAACCGCCGTGACCCGATCAGAGCCATGCCGCAAAAGGCTTGCCCACCAGCTCAGCAAATGAAGCACTAACACTCAAACTCCATCGATTAACGGCTGACAGCATCAGCAGTGGATCTCTACCTACAACCCGGGCTATCCGCCCAGTGGCGAGCTGTTCGTTTTCATCAACTGCCTTGAAAACAGATAAAGATCCTGTACCTCGACCGCTCCGGCTACCGCATCTGGCCGAAGAACCTGAAGCAGGGGCAGTTTGTTAAACGCGACGCGCGGGGTGGAAAACGGCAGCTGTACTGGACCCAGCTGAAGTTTCTGCTAGACGGTACAGAAATCAAAGAAATCTCTTCAGCACAAACGATTTTCTCACCCCTAGTAAGATGACCTCTGATAAAATGGCCGGCATGTCTACTGCCGCTCCCACAGATCCCAGCACCTCCAATAGGTCGGTGTTATTGCAGTGTCCCAGCGAGGGAAATGCGCAGCTGGAACTGCAGCTGGTGTGGTGCAGGCAGCAACTCTCCTTCAATAGATTGGTGGAGAGAGTTATCGACAAAACTGTCCATCCTCTGCTCGCCGGTTTAATGGGTAAGCACTTGCAGCCGCTGCCTTCAGTTGACAAGAAAAAAACCACCTACGAGCGCGGCAAAAGCAGGACGGAGCTAGGTGCAGAGCATGTGCTCATCATCCAGAGCCTTATTGTGGAATGCAAAACGCAAAGCATCGAACCGGCCGCTTACCTTAAAGATGAATTACAGCGTGTCTCTATCCATTCGGCTGGTAAAATCCAAAAACTGACACGACGGGCGTGGAAAGCGCTGTTTGCCCAAAATCCACTGTGATCGGGTTCATACCATGAGCACTGATATCGACGACCTGTCCTACGATGAGTCGCTGGAGCTGAATGACCGCATCATCGCCCGCCTGAAGCACCTCGATGCGGCAGAAACGCTCAATGCCATGATGAAGCTCAACATTGGTGTCAGGGTGTACTTTGAAGCCGGCAAACAAGGAATAAAAGGCAGCATCCTGATGAAGCTCAACCAGAACACGGTAACTGTGCTCACTGACAATGGCCGTCGCAGTTGGAAAGTATCGCCACAACTGTTGTCACCGGTCATCGAAAAGGCCGGCGACAAAACAAAGGTCATCGACTTGAAAAATAAAAAGGAGCCCGAGCGTATCGACTGCGCGGAATGAGCGGCCACCCATGAAGAACAAAAGCTGGCAGT
This sequence comes from Halioglobus sp., assembly GCA_037382865.1. GTDB lineage: Bacteria > Pseudomonadota > Gammaproteobacteria > Pseudomonadales > Halieaceae > JARRPM01. The sequence continues at coordinate 30,137 of JARRPM010000046.1, forward strand.
CGTGGCAGGGGAGAATATCGGTACCACGTAACGATGACTGAAAACCGGAACGCAGTCCATGGCTGAATCACATGGCCGGCTTGCCTACCTGGATGCCATTCGAGGAATAGCAGCCCTCGCAGT
>JARRPM010000047.1:0-10802 GCA_037382865.1 Halioglobus sp.
GTTCACCCTCACGAGCCGGGGGGACCTGAATGGCAGCCTGTCTGTCAGCGGCGAGACAGCGGGACAGGACTGGACCGGCCGCCTGGCCCCGACCGTTCTGCAGACGCCGCAGGGCGACTGGAACCTGGCTGAAGCGGTGGCTCTGCGCTGGTCAGGCGCGGCCTCACAGCTCTACGTGGAGAGCCATTGCTGGCTACAGCCCGGCGCGCGGCTCTGTCCCTCGCACCTGGTTCTGGGCGAACAGGGCAGTGCGGGTCTCAGCGCGGCGGGAGATCTTCGCTTCCTGTTGGCACTGCTCCCGCAAAACATGACCGCAGAGGGGGACCTGCAATTGCAGGCCGAGGCTGAATGGGCGCCCGGGAGCAGTCTGCGCCTCGATGGCAGGGCTGCGGTGAACGATCTCAAGCTGGTCCGGCACTATGGCGAGGGGGAGTCTTCCAGCGTGGCCTGGGACAGGGTGGACGCGACCATCCGCCAGGGCGGGGACGGGCTGGCGCTGGATCTCGCCGTGGTCAGGGACGGGTTCGCTGTCGCCGATGCCAACTTTTCGCTGCCGTCCAGTCGCGATGCGGCACTGGGTGGCGTGGTGCGGCTGAACAGGGTTCAGCTGGCCAGCCTGGCGCCTTTTTTGCCCGACCTGGAACGGATAGAGGGCGATGTGACCGGAAGCCTGCAGATCAGCGGGACGGTGGATCAGCCGCGCGCCGATGGCACCATCCGGCTGAGCGGTGGCAGTGTCGCCCTGATCGGCAATCCCACCGAGGTGAAGGACCTGGCACTGGTGGTCGAGGTGGCGGGTGACCAGGCGGACCTGCAGGGGACGGCCCTGTTTGGCGGCGGCGAGCTGCAGCTGTCGGGTCAGCTTTCGAGTGCTCCCCAGCTGCGCCTCGCCCTGCAGGTGACCGGCGGCAAACATGCAATATTCTATCCTCCATCGACCCAGCTGAAGGTCTCCGAAAATCTGGCGCTCGATATCACCGCCGACCTGCTCGATGTCCGCGGAGAGGTGGTGGTGCACGAGGGCAAGCTGGAACATGAGGAGTTGCCCGAGGGCAGCGTGGATGTCTCCTCCGACGTGGTGGAGGTGGACTACGCCGGCAATGTACTCACCGAGGAGAGTGCGTTTGCCACCAGCATGGATGTGCTGCTGCGGATCCGGGAGCGATTCAAGGTCGTTGGCAGTAATATCGACGCCACGGTAGGGGGCGATTTGCAATTGCTCCAGACACCCGGGCGGCCGATCCAGGTGTTCGGCAACCTCAACGTGGTCGGCGGGGAGGTGCGCGCCTACGAACAATATCTCAAGATCAAGCGGGGCGTCGTGGCGTTCTCGGGAACGCCGGACAACCCGGAGCTGGACGTGCGGGCGCAGCGGGACTTCACCCGGGAGAATATTTCGGTGGGCGTCGCGGTCCGCGGCACCCTGGAGCAGCCCATCATAGAATTCTACTCCGATCCGGTGATGTCCCAGGCGGAGACCCTGTCCTGGCTGGTGCGCGGCAGGGGCCTGGATGTCGGCGCCGGCGGCGACGGCACCGCGATGGCGCTGTCACTCGGGGCCGGCCTGGTAAACCGCAGTGCCATCGTCTCGGAGCTGAACCAGATCCCGGGGGTGAGCAACATCCAGTTCGGGGCCGAGGGGTCGGAGGAGGATACCGCCGCCACCGTCAGCGGCTATATCGGGGAGAAGCTCTACCTCTCCTACGGCATAGGCCTCTACGAGCCGATCAATGTGATCACCGCGCGCTTCTACATCAAGGCGCGGCTCTGGCTCGAGGTGGTCAGTCGCCTGGAGAACTCCGTGGATCTCTACTATTCCTGGGACATCGATTAGGCCGGAACGACCGTCCCGCCAGGGGTGCCGGGCGACCGCCACGGTTCCACGGATATTTGGAAATTCCGCCCGGTGGCGGGGCCTGTCAGGCAGTCTTGGGCAGGATGTAGATCTCCACCCGGCGATTCTGGGCTCGCCCGGCGGCGGTGGCATTGTCCGCGATGGGCTGGTCGAAGGCCTGGCCCTGGACCACCATCCGCTGCCGCGCGACGCCCTGGGCCGTCAGGTACTCCGCCACGCTGCCGGCGCGCTTCTCGGAGAGGGTCTGGTTGTACTGCCGGCCGCCGGTATTGTCCGTGTGGCCGCTGACCCGGATGGCGGTATCGGCGTACTTGGCAAGCACGGTAGCCACCGAGTTCAGCACGGGGTAGAAGTCGGGCCGCAGGTTATAGGAGTCGGTCTCGAAGGTGATGTTGCCCGGCATGATCAGGCGTATATTGTCGCCCTCCCGCACCACCTGCACGCCGGTGCCCTGCAGTTGCGCCCGCAGCTTGTTCTCCTGTGCATCCATGTAGGCGCCTACGCCGGCACCGACGATACCGCAGCCCAGGGCGGCGTTGCGGGCGTGTTTGCCGGACTCGATGGCGCCCACGAGTCCGCAGACCGCCGCAGCCCCGGCGCCGTAGGCGGCGGTCTTGCTTGCCTGTTGTTCACCCGTGTAGGGGTTCGTTGTACATGCCGCAAGCAGCGTGAAGGCAGCGGCAATGACGAGGGGTTTTGGTGAACGCATGAATCGGTCCTCCTGGGGCCTGAAATGGGGTATGGTGATTAAACGGCCGCAACCGGTGGCAGGGGCCCGTCACGGTGTTCGGAATGATAGCAGTGTGCCCGTGACATCCCGCAAGGGAATTATGTAGTTTATGCAGTCTTGCAATACTGAATTCGGTGGGGGGGTGATGGCGTGGTGATGCGGGGCGGCGCGATGGGCAGGCGAAGGCACGGGGACGGGCCATGGATCCGCTGACCCAGGGTGTCCTCGGCGCCTCGCTGCCCCAGGCAGGTGCGACCCGGCGCCACGTGGTAACAGCGGGCCTGCTCGGTTTCCTGGCGGGGATGGCGGCGGACCTGGATGTGCTGATCCGGTCGAGCGCCGATCCCCTGCTGTTTCTGGAGTATCACCGCCAGTTCAGCCATGCCCTGGTTTTCATTCCTGTCGGGGGCCTGCTGTGCGCGGCGCTGTTGCACCCCCTCTATGCCAGGCGCAGGGGTCTGGTATTCCGCCAGAGCTGGCTGTTCTGCACGCTCGGCTACGCAACCCACGGGATGCTCGATTCCTGCACCACCTACGGCACGATGCTGTTGTGGCCGTTCAGCGACGCCCGGTTCGCCTGGAACACGATCTCTATCATCGATCCGCTATTCACGCTGCCTCTGCTGCTGGGGGTGATCCTGGCCGCCCGGCGCAGGCGGCCGCTGTACGCGCAGCTGGCGCTGGCCTGGGCGGTGAGCTACATGGCGCTGGGCGTTTGGCAGCGCAACGAGGCGGTGGCCATGGGGGAGGCGCTGGCAGACAGCCGTGGCCACCAGCCACTGCGCCTGGAGGCCAAACCGAGCTTCGCCAATATCCTGGTGTGGAAAGTCGTTTACGAGACCGCGGACCGCTATCACGTCGACGCGGTCCGGGCGACGCTGGCGCCGCGGGTGTTTCCCGGGGCCACCGTGCAAAAGCTGGATATTGACCGGGATCTGCCCTGGCTCGACCGCAGCTCGCAGCAGGCGAGGGATATAGAGCGCTTCCGCTGGTTCAGCAACGGCTATATCGCCAGGGATCCGCTCTACCGGAATCGGGTGATCGATATCCGTTACTCGGTCATTCCGAACGAGGTCGCACCCCTGTGGAGCATCGAACTGCGGCCGGACGCCGGGCGGGACGAGCACGTCGCCTACCGCACCCACCGGGATGCGGGGGAGGGGAGCGCTGCCCTGATCTGGCAGATGCTGACCGGCGACTGAGCGCGGTTTACGCCTGCCCGCCGATGTTGCGCAAGCCCGGTTCCACGGCGTCGCCCGCTGCGAAAACCTGCCTGGCGGCGGGCAGTGCCCTGCCGCTTTCGATCGCCGCACCCTGACTGGACAGCACGGCCTCCAGGGCTGTCAGGCAGGAGAGTACGTTGCGCTCGCTGCTGCTGCAGCCCATCAGGCCGATGCGCCATGTCTTGCCGGCCAGCGCCCCCAGGCCGGCGCCGATTTCCAGGTCGAACTCGCGCAGCAGGGTGGTGCGCACGGCGGCGTCGTCTACGCCCTCGGGAATGGCCACGGCATTGAGCTGCGGCAGACGCCACTGCGCGTCGACCGCCATCGACAGTCCCATGGCCTCCAGCCCCGCTACCAGCGCGTCGTGATTGTGCCGGTGACGGCGATGGGCCGGTTCGAGTCCCTCCTCCTGCAGCATGAGAAGGGATTCGTGCAGCGCATAGAGGTTGTTGACCGGCGCGGTATGGTGATAGGCCCGCTTGGTGTTGCCACCCCAGTAGCCCATCACCAGTTGCATATCCAGGAACCAGCTCTGGACCCTGTGGCTGCGCTGCTGAATGCGCTCCACCGCCCTCGGGCTGAAGGTGACCGGGGAAATGCCGGGGACACAGGAGAGACACTTCTGGGTACCGGAGTAGACGGCGTCTGCGCCCCAGTCGTCCACCCGCAGCTCGATGCCGCCCAGGGACGTCACCGTGTCCACTATGGAGAGCGCGCCGCGATCCCTGGCGAGCCGGCACAGGGCGGCGGCATCGGAGCGCACGCCGGTGGATGTCTCGGCGTGAACGAAGGCCAGGATGCCGGCGTCCGGGTGCTGATCGAAGGCCGCGACCACCTTCTCGACGCTGACCGGCTGGCCCCACTCGTCCTGTACCAGAATCGCGGTAGCGCCGCAGCGCTCGACATTCTCCTGCATGCGCGCGCCGAACACGCCGTTCTGGCAGACGATGACCTTGTCACCGGGAGACACCAGGTTGACGAAACAGGCCTCCATGCCGGCGGAGCCGGGGGCGGAGATCGGCAGGGTCAGCTCATTCGACGTCTGGAAGGCGTACTGCAGCAACTGCTTGATATCGTCCATCAGCCCCACGAACAGGGGGTCGAGGTGGCCGATCGTCGGACGGGCAAGGGCGCCCAGGACCCGGGCGGGGACATCGGACGGGCCGGGGCCCATCAGGGTACGCTGGGGTGGGTAAAAACTGCTGCTCATGGCTGTCCTCGTATCCTGCTGGCGAAAAGGTGGCAACGGTAACAGGTTTTCCTGACAAGCTTAAGAGCGGTCTGTCAATAGTGTCCATTTATCGCCGTGATAATCCTGGGCGGGCGCGTTTCAGTGGTACCCGCGACCGTGGTAGCATCTGCAGTCCTGCACCACCACCTTTTAGCGCCATAACAATCGACCCGAGGAACATCCCATGCACAGACCCATTGCAGAACCCAACCTGGCCGGCGCCATGCTGCGCCGGGCAGAGCTCAACCCCGAGCGGACCGCGCTCATTTTCGAGGAGACGGAAACGCTGTACCGGGATTTCGCCGAACAGGTGCGACGCCAGGCCACGCTGCTGCGCGAGGGTGGCGTCTGCGTCGGTGACCGGGTGGGCTATCTCGGTTTCAACCATCCTGCCCTGCTGGAAACCCTGTTTGCCGCGCAGACTCTCGGCGCTATCTTCGTGCCGCTCAATTTCCGGCTGACGGCCGAGGAGCTCACTTTCATCATCAACGACGCCGGTATCCATACCCTGGTGGTCGACGACGCACTGAGGCCGGTGCTGGAGCCCGCGCGGGAGAAGCTCTGCTGCCAGCATTACTTCTCCTCGGAGAGCGAGGCGCAGGGCTGGCGCCACCTGGAAAACGAGCGCGCAGTGGCGCCGCCGATCGAGGCGGCCGTGTCGGTCGATCAGCACGACGTGGCCATCATCATGTACACCTCCGGTACCACCGGCCTGCCCAAGGGTGCCATGCTCACCCACGGCAACATCCTGTGGAACAACATCAACGCCATGCTCGCGTTCGGCGGCTCACGGGACGACGTGATCCTGACCGTGGCGCCCCTGTTTCATATCGGGGGTCTCAATGTCATGACGCTGCATGCGTTCCACGCCGGGGCCACCCTCGTGCTGCAGCGTAATTTCGATGCGGTACAGGTATTGGCCGATATCGCGCGCTACAAGGTCAGCCACATGTTCGGGGCGCCCGCCATGTACCTGTTCATGTCGCAGCAGCCGCAATTTGTGGAGACCGACCTCAGCTCCATCCAGACCCTGATCTGTGGCGCCGCCCCGGTGCCCGAGTCGCTGATCGAGCTCTACGGCGAGCGCGGCATCTCTTTCTGCCAGGGGTACGGCCTGACCGAAACCGCCCCCTTCTCGGCCTTCCTGACCCCGGAGTGGGCGGTCAGCAAACTTGGCTCTGCGGGACAGGCCCCGATGTTCAGCGACACCCGGATCGTCGACGAAGGCAATCAGCCGGTGGCGCCCGACGAGCGCGGCGAGATCTGCCTGAAAGGTCCCAACATCATGAAGGGATACTGGAATCGCCCCGACGCCACAGCTGCGGCTATCGACAGCGAGGGATGGTTCCACTCGGGGGATGTCGGCTACCTGGACGAGGATGGGTTCCTGTTCATCTGTGACCGCCTGAAGGACATGGTGATCTCAGGGGGAGAGAACGTCTATCCCGCCGAGGTGGAGAGTGTGCTCTACAAGCACGAGGCGATCGCCGAGGTCGCCGTCATCGGCCTGCCCGACGACAAGTGGGGGGAGGCGGTGACCGCCGTTGCAGCGCTTCACGAGGGCAAGGCACTCACCCTGGAGGAGTTGCGCGCCTTCGCCGAGCCCTTCCTGGCGCGCTACAAGCTGCCGCTGCGGCTGCATATCGTCGACGCGCTGCCGCGCAACCCGGCGGGCAAGGTGCTGAAATTCGTGCTGAAGGAGCAGCTGACCGGCAGCGATTGAGCAGCCGGTTCGCCCGCGCCGCTAGTCGGTGATTTCCTCGCCGACGTTTGCCTGGGCCGCAGCGATCCGGGCAATCGGCACCCTGAAGGGGCTGCAGGAGACGTAGTCGAGACCGATCTCGTGGCAGAAGCGGATAGAGCGGGGATCCCCCCCGTGCTCGCCACAGATGCCGTATTTTATGCCCTTCTTGACCGCCCGGCTCTCGTTGACCGCCAGTTCCATCAAGCGGCCGACGGCCCGCTGGTCGAGGGACACGAAGGGGTCGGCATCCACCAGTTTTTTCTCCAGGTAGCGGGGAATGAACTTGCCGACGTCATCCCGTGAAAACCCGTAGGTCATCTGCGTCAGGTCGTTGGTGCCGAAACTCATGAACTCCACCTCCGGTGCCAGCCGGTCGGCGCCAAGTGTCGCCCGCGGTGTCTCCATCATGGTGCCGATCTTGTAGGCAATGGAGGCGTTCTTCTCCTTGAACACCTCGTGCACGCCCTTGTCGATGATCTCGTTGACTAGCCTGATCTCGCGCACGTTCACCACGAGCGGGATCATGATCTCCGGCAGTGGCTTGCAACCCTGTGCGGCGGCGTCGATGGCGGCGCTGATGATCGCCTTGACCTGCATCTCCGTGATCTCGGGATAGACGACCGAGAGGCGGCAGCCGCGGAATCCGAGCATGGGATTCACTTCGCTCATGTTGTCCGCAATCTCGCGGATTTTTTTCGCCGGCTTGCCGATACGCTCGGCGAGCTCAGCGATCTCGTCGTCGCCGTGGGGCAGGAACTCGTGCAGTGGCGGGTCGAGCAGGCGCACGTTGACAGGCAGGCCGTCCATCACCTTGAACAGCGCGAGCATGTCCTCGTACTGGTACCGGAACAGAATGTCGAGGTACTTCTTCCGTTCCTGGGCGTTCTCCGCGAGGATCATGGCGCGCATGTTGTCGATTCGGTCGGCGTCGAAGAACATGTGCTCGGTGCGGCACAGGCCGATCCCCTCGGCCCCCAGCTCCAGCGCCTTGGCGGCATCTTCCGGCGTCTCCGCGTTGGCCCTCACTCGCAACCGGCGGTGCTTGTCGGCCCAGGACAGCAGCGTCTGGAAATCGTCGCTGGAACTCGCTTCGGTTTTCGGTATGTCCCCGAGCATCACCTCGCCGGAGGTGCCGTCGAGGGTGATGACCTCCCCCCGCTTGATCACCACGCCGTCCCGGGTCGTCACCGTGGCGCCCTTGTAATCGATGCTGATCGAGTCGCAACCGGTGATGGCGCAGACCCCCATCCCGCGGGCCACTACCGCCGCATGGGAGGTCATCCCGCCCAGCTCGGTGAGAATGCCGGCGGCCACTTTCATCCCGTGGATGTCCTCGGGCGTGGTCTCGCGCCTGACCAGGATGACCGTGTGGCCCAGCGCCGACTGCTCCTCTGCCTCCTCGGCGGAGAAGACCACCTGACCGGTGGCGCCGCCGGGACTCGCCGGCAGGCCGGTGGCGACGATGTCCCGCTTCTGGGCCGGGTCCACCATGGGATGCAGGAACGCCTCCACGTGCTCCGGCGAGACCCGCATCAGCGCCTCGCTCTCCGTGATGAGGCCCTCATTCACCATGTCCACCGCGATCTTGACCGACGCGCGGCCCGTGCGTTTGCCGCTGCGGGTCTGCAGCATGTAAAGCGTGCCCTCCTGGATGGTGAACTCCAGGTCCTGCATGTCCCGGTAGTGCTTTTCCAGGATGGCCTGGTGCCGGTCGAGCTCCTCGTAGACCTGCGGCATCCGCTCTTTCAGTGCCTCCAGTGCAAGCGGGGTGCGGATCCCCGCCACGACGTCCTCACCCGCGGCGTTGAACAGCAGCTCCCCGAAGAAGTGGTGTTCACCGGTGGAGGGATTGCGGGTAAAAGCCACCCCGGAGCCGGAGTCCTCTCCGAAGTTGCCGAACACCATGGCCTGCACGTTGACCGCGGTGCCGAGGCTGTCCGGGATATTGTTCATCTCGCGGTAGACGATCGCCCGCGGGGTGTGCCAGGAGAGGAAGACCGCCTCCACCGACCGGCGCAGCTGCTCGAACGGGTCTTCGGGGAAATCCACCAGCTCCTTGTAGATGCGGATGATCTCCTGCCAGTCCTCGGCGCTCATTTCCACGTCAAGGGTCTTGCCGTTGGCCGCCTTGTAACGCTCGATCTCCTGTTCGAAGCGGTCTCCGTCCACCCCCATCACCACGTCGGCGAACATGGAGATGAAGCGCCTATAGGAGTCGTAGGCGAAACGCGGGTTGCCGGTCCTGGCGGCCAGCCCTTCGACGATCTCGTCGTTGAGGCCGAGATTCAGAATGGTGTTCATCATCCCCGGCATCGACACCGGCGCTCCCGAGCGGACGGAGAAGAGCAGGGGGTTGTCGGGATCACCGAAGCGGGCCCCCATTTTTTTCTCCACCAGATCGAGGGCGACCCGGTACTCCTGCTCGAGCAGGCGTGGCAGCTTGTTGCCGCCCTGGAAGAATTCGCGGCAGGTGGCGGTGGTGATGATGAAACCGAAGGGTACCGGCAATCCCATGTTGGTCATTTCACACAGGTTGGCGCCCTTGCCGCCGAGCAGTTCCCGATCATCCTTGTTGCCTTCGTTGAACAGGTAGACGCGCTTTGCCATAAAAACTCCTCGGGATCTCGTTATCGGTGTTTTTCGCCAGAGAGCGAGTATATCGGCTCGGCTGCGATTGGGGGAGTGCCGCCTCGCCCCTTATTCCGGAGTGGCGCAGTATCCCAGCTTCGCCAGGAGCTCGCTAAGACGCTCCAGCTCTGCGAGTTCCGCCGTGGCAGGTACCAGAAACAGTTCTTCGCAGCCGGCGGCCTCGGCATTCTCGAGGGCCTCGGCAACCGCGTCGGGCGAGCTGCGCTGCATCGAGCTGGCCATGGCCGACGCAATGTCCGGCCCGGCTATGGCGAGATACTCGTACACATAGTCGTAGAGCTTCTGCTGGCCGTCGTCGGCGAGGGTAAACCAGAACCCGCCGAGGCGATAGGGCCTCTGGTTACGACCCGCCTGCTCCCAGGCCGCATCAGCCAGGGCGAAACTGCGGGCCAGCTCTTCCCGCTCGCCGTTCCCTGACCAGGCATAGAGGCCGTCGGCCCAGCGGGCGCAGCGGGCGATGCTTTTGGGTCCCAGGGCCCCCGCCAGGATGCGGGGACTTTCCGTGGGCGCAGGGCCCACGGGGCCACAGCCCGGCACCACCTCTTCGCCGCGCCAGACCCGGCGCAAGGCCTCCACCTGCCGGTCCATGCGGCCGTATCGCCCGCGGAACACGGCGCCCACTGCCTCGTAATCCTGCTCCCTGCCGCCATAGCCGACGGCGATCTGCCGCACGCGGCCGCCGGAGAGGATGTCGAGGGTGGCCACCTCCTTGGCTACCCGGATCGCGCTGTGCATGGGGAGGACATAGAGGGTGGGGGTGATCTGCACCCGCTCGGTGGCCATCGCGGCGGCGGAGAGCACCATGCGCATGTCGAAGCTGGGGCCGTGGATGCGCTCGCCGCAGGAGAGGCTGTAGAAGGGTCCCGCGTCGATCCCACGAAACCAGGCGAGGTAGTCCTCGCGAGTGAGGCCGGCTTTCATGTAGGGAAGGCAGATACCGATGTTCATGGCTGGATGGCGCTCCTCGGTGGAGGAGCCCGGCTCAGGCCCGGCTCCGGAGGGTTAGACATAGGTGTCGGCAGGCATTCTTGCACAGCCTTATAGCCAGCGCACGGCGGCGCTGCCCATTTGAGCGCTAGGGTCACATATTTTGGCCTCCGCCTGACTTCTGCGGGGGGGCGGGGAGCCGTTACCATGAGAGCCATTGCGCCGTGCCATGGCCGGAGGAACGAAGATGAACATCCAACTCAGCGCGGAGCAGGTTGCCCTGCGCGATGAACTGCGCGCCTATTTCGCCGGGATGATGACGCCAGATCTGGTCGCCGAATGCGAGCGGGACATGGGGGAGGGCGGTGGTCCCCTGTGGCGCGAGGCGTTGCACCGGATGGGAGAGGATGGCTGGATTGGAATCGGCTGGCCCGAGGCTTGGG
>JARRPM010000047.1:10880-20301 GCA_037382865.1 Halioglobus sp.
GAGGTCATGCGGGCGGGTTATCCGTTCCCGTTCCTGACCACGGAGTCCGTGGGGCCGATTCTGGCCGAGCACGGCAACGCCTGGATCAGGGAGGAGATCGTCCCGAAGATCCTGCGGGGCGAGCTGCTTATCGCCATCGGCTACTCCGAACCGGGCGCGGGCACGGATCTGGCCAGCCTCAGGACCAGCGCCGTCCGCGACGGCGATCACTGGGTAATCAATGGTCAGAAAATGTGGACGTCCCTGGCCCACTTCAGTGACTACACCTGGCTTGCCGTGCGAACGGACCCCGATGCCCCGAAGAAGCATCGGGGAATCTCCATGTTTCTGGTCCCGAATTCAGACCCGGGCTGGAGCTGTACGCCTGTGCATACCCTGGGCGGGGTGCGCACCAATGCGACTTATTACGACAATATCCGGGTCAGCGATGATCACCTCGTCGGCGAACTGCACGGCGGCTGGAAGCTGATCACCTCGCAGCTCAACCGCGAACGACTCAGCCTGATCAACTTCGGTCCGGTGTCGCAGCTCTTCAACCAGGTCACGGGCTGGGCCCGGCGGACCGAACTTCCCGCTGGCGGCCGGGTCATTGACCAGGCCTGGGTGCAACAGAACCTGGCCCGGTGCCGCGCCCTGATCGAGTGCATGAAACTCATCGTCTACCGGCAGTCCTGGGCGATGACCGAGGGCAACCTCGAGATGGCCGATGCCTCCGCCGCGAAGGTCTACGGCTCTGAGGGGTTCATCGAAGTTTATCGGATGCTGGGCGAGATCGTGGGACAGGCTGGCCTGGTCCGCGCCGGATCTGCACAAACCACGGCGGAGGCCGGCAAGATCGAGAGGCTCTACCGCACCGCCTCCATTATCACGTTTGGAGGAGGCACCAACGAGATCCAACGGGACATCATCTCCGCGGCGGGTTTGTGGATGCCGCGGGCGAGCCGCTGAGGAGGCGACATGGAATTCGGTTTTTCGGAAGCGCAGCGCGATGTCCAGGCGCTGGCGCGCAGGATACTGGGCGACCAGGCAGGGCCGGAGACACTGGCTGCCTACGATGAATACCGGTCGGAGCGCCATGACGAGGCGCTGTGGCGGCAGGTGGCGGGAGCGGGCCTGGTCGGGCTGGCTCTCGAGGAGCGGTACGGCGGAACCGGGCTGGGCCTTATGGAACTGGCCCTGTTCATCGAGGAGACCGGGCGCACCCTGGCGCCGCTGCCCGCCATCTCTCACTGTGTGTCGGCGGCGCTGCCGATCCAGCGCTTTGCGTCCCAGCCCCTGCGGGACAGCCTGCTGCCGGCCGCGGCTGCGGGAGAGATCATTCTGAGTGCCGCGCTGGCAGAGCCCCTCAACGAGGATCCGGTCAATCCGCAGACGGTCTCGGCCCGCGCCGAGGGGGAGGAGCTGGTGCTGACAGGCCGGAAGGTCTGCGTGCCCTTTGCCAACCGGGCGCAGCGGATTCTGCTGGCGGCGAGGTCGGGGCGGGAGATCGCCGTGTTGTTGCTGGACCCGAATGCCCCCGGTGTCACCCTTGTGCCGATGCAGGTCACCTCTTTCGAGCCCCAGTTCGAGATGGTGCTCGATGCGGTGCGCGTGGCGCCCGGGGATGTCATCTGTCGCAGGGGCGGGGAAGGCATCATGCAGTGGACGACGGAGCGGACGATGGCCGCGCTCTGCGCCCACCAGCTCGGTGTCACCGATCACGCGATGCGCATGGCGGCCTCCTACACCGGAGAGCGGCGGCAGTTCGACGTGCCCATCTCGACGTTCCAGGCGGTCGGGCACCGCATGGCAGACTGTTACATCGACGTCGAGTGCCTGCGCCTCGCGACCTGGCAGGCGGTATCCCTGCTCGCGGCGGAGGCGCCGGCCACCACCGAGGTGCAGATCGCCAAGATCTGGGCCGGCGACGTCGGGCACCGGGTCAGCTACGCGACGCAGCACGTTCACGGGGGCATGGGCATCGACCGGGACTACCCGCTGTGGCGGTACTGTTTATGGATGCGCCACAACGAGATGACCCTGGGCAGCAGCGCGCGGCACACGGCACTGCTCGGTGCCCGTCTGGCGGAGGGAGAGGCGCTTTTCGGCTGAACCTCTCCCCGGGAGCCAGCCTTGCGCCACTCCCTGTAAAGATTTGTTCCCACCCTGTCTGGAGACCGGCGCGGTGGGGTAAACTGCGCTCCTCATGCGCGCTGTCAGCCCGATCATCCCGGCTTTAATGTCGCTCTTCATCCTCGCCCCGCTGCCCGGCTGCGGTGAGCAGCCGCGCCCGCTGGAAAGCCGGGCATCCGGGCCGGTGGATTTCAGCGGCGCCTGGGAGCTCGACTACAGCCAGAGCGACAATCTCCAGGCCCGCCTGAATGCACTGGTCCGGGAGCTGCAGCGCCAGGCAGGCCCGCCGGGTTACAACCAGCCGGCGGCGGCGATCTCGATCGGTGCCTCGGGCAGGAACAGCGGCGCCTCCATCGTCGGCCTGGCCCAGATGGCCGAGTACATCACCCGCTCGCAGCTGCTGGAGATCACCCAGGGCGACAGCGATATTCTGGTAAAACGGGAGGAGAATTTCGCGCTCGGGTGCGAGTTCCACCCCGGGCAGACATCCACGCTGGAGACCCCACTGGGGCGCGAGACCTGCGGCTGGGACGGCCACCAGCTGCTGTTCCGCGTGTTCCTGCCGGAGGGCCTCACCATCCAGCACCGGCTGACCCTGGACCCCGCGGGTGACCGGCTCAATATCGCCACCACTCTGGTCTCGGACCGTGTCTCCACGCCGTTTACGGTCAACCGCGTCTACAACCGCTACGATCCCACAGCGAACGGGATTCGCTGCAGGCTGACGCTCACCCGGGGGCGAGTGTGCACCACGGAGTCCCCATGATCGGGCTGCGTCCCGCCCTGGCACTGCTGCTCCTGGCGCTTTTTTCCGGCAGAAGTCTCGCCCAGGGGTTCGCGGGGGACGTCGACGCGCTGCCGACGCCGGTGGGGACGGTGGCGTTGCGGGTCGATGAGCCCCCCGGCGACTATGCCCTGCTGGATGTCGGCGTGGTCATCCTCGACCCGGGCATACCCGCGGATACCGCCAGCCACGGTGAGGGCGGCATCTTTCCCGAGATCCGGCGGGCCGAGGCCCGTTATCTTCCGGTGCTGCTCCGGGATGCGCTGATCGATGCCGGCAACTGGGGCGCCGTAAGGGTGCTGCCGGAAGCGATGGCGTCCGCCGAGCTGCTCGTCACGGGCGAGATCCTGGCGTCGGACGGCATGAGTCTGACCCTGCGCCTGCGCGCCGCCGACGCCACTGGCCGGACCTGGCTGGACCGGATCTATCGGGACGAGGCGCGCGAGGCGGATTATCCCGTCGCCCCCGGGGCGGATCCCTTTGCGGACCTGTACCGGCAGGTCGCCAACGACCTGCTCGCCGCCCGGGAGCGGCTCGGGGAGCGGCAACTGCTGCAGATTCGTCAGGTCGCACTGCTGCGCTTTGCGTCGGAACTTTCGCCGGAAGCTTTCTCAAGCTATCTCAGGCGCGATGGGAGTGGCGACTATGTGGCCCTCCGCCTGCCGGCGGAGGGCGACCCGATGATCGCCAGGGTCGAGCGCATCAGGAATCAGGAATTCCTGTTCATCGACACGGTGGACGAGCAGTACACGGCGCTGTTCGAGGAGATGGCTCCCACCTACAGCCTCTGGCGCCAGTTCCTGCGGGAGAGCGCTATCTTCCGGGCCCAGTATGAGGCGCGGGTGCTGGCCCGGGACAGCGACGCCAGGCGAGGTTCGTTTGCCGCCATGCAGGAGGTGTACGACGCCTATAAATGGTCGAGAATCCATGCCCAGGACCTGGATGAACTGGCCCAGGGCTTCGACAACGAGGTGGCACCCACGGTGATCGAAGTGAGTGGCCGGGTCTATCGCCTGAACGGCGCCCTGGATGCCCAGTACGGCGAGTGGCGGCAGATCCTGCGCGAGATCTTTGCGCTGGAGACCGGTCTCCCGATAACAACCCGCTGAACCGCCATCCCCCCGGCGGATGGGTGAGAGCCGGGATTCAGTGTTACGCTTTTCGGCGGCAATGCGCTATTCTGTAACGCATGGCGAGACAAGAGAAAAAACAGGAATCGGACTCACTGCTGCATTCCCTGCGCAAGCTGACGGGGCAGGTGGCGGGGGGTACGCTCGATCTGGCCCGCAATACGGCAACCATGA
The DNA here is from genome assembly GCA_037382865.1 of Halioglobus sp. Lineage (GTDB taxonomy): Bacteria > Pseudomonadota > Gammaproteobacteria > Pseudomonadales > Halieaceae > JARRPM01. Next base: position 15,081 of record JARRPM010000047.1, read on the forward strand.
CCGCGATGTTCGGTGAGAACTGGTTGCGCACCAATCTCCTCAACCAGCTGGAGCCCGAGCGGCTGGAGGCGATGGCGGAGGCGGGGCATTTCCTGCGCGACGCGCGGGAGACCGCGGGCATGTCGATCAAGGACCTGGCGGAAAGCCTGGGGGTCAAGGACAAGTCGGTTCTGGAGGACATCGAGAGCGGCCAGACCATCATGCCCCTGGAGCTGATGCTGCGCAGTGCCTCGCTGCTGGCCAGGCATGACCCCATCCCCTTCCTGATCAAGTTCATGCGCACCTACAACCCGGCGCTGGAGAAAACCCTGGAACAGTGGGGTGTGCTGGCACTGCCCAAGCAGTACGAGCGCGAACGTCGCTTCCTCAACCTCTACCGCCAGCACGACATCCTGCGGAGCCTGACGGACGACGAGTACGGCCGCTTCATCAGCTATATGGAGAGCTCCCTCAATCTGATGCTCGACGTGATGCTCAAGGAAAAGTCCGCCAACGCAAAGGGGAAAGCCGGTGCCGAGCCCGAGGAGAAAGCCGCCCCCAAGCGCTCGACCAGCGGGTCCCGGAAAACCCCGGCCAAGAAGGCTGCGCCCCGCAAGCACAAACGCGCACCCGCCGCGAAGCGCAAGAAGGCCTGATCTTTCTTAGTAATTTACCTTAATAGTACTCCCTATCTTATTGGAAAATATAAATAATGTACCTTCGGGTACGTCTGCCGGCGGGGCGGACACTGGCGAAGGGCGCCCCTCCTCATGAGCACCTCAGATCCGATGCAGTGGTTTGCCGCCTGTCCGAAGGGGCTGGAAGGGTTGCTGCTCGCGGAGTTGTCGGCGCTGGGCGCCAGCGCCGCCCGGGAGACCGTGGCCGGCGTCTATTTCGACGGCCCGCTGGCGCTCGGCTACCGGGCCTGTCTCTGGTCGCGCCTCGCCAACCGGATCCTGCGCCCCATCACGACGCTGGAGGCGCCAGACGGAGACGCGCTCTACCGTGGCCTCTCCGCGGTCGACTGGAGCCGCTGGTTCGGGCCCGACCAGAGTTTCGCCATCGATTTCTCGGGCCAGAACCGCCAGATCCGCAATACCCAGTTCGGTGCCCAGCGCAGCAAGGACGCCATCGTGGACTGGTTCTCGACCCACAGCGGCAGGCGTCCCTCGGTGGCCCGGCGCGATCCGGATGTGAGGCTCAATATCCGCCTGGTTCAGGACCGGGCTGTCCTCTCCCTGGACTTTTCCGGTGGCAGCCTGCACCAGCGGGGCTATCGCCTGCAGGCCGGGGTCGCCCCCCTGAAGGAAAACCTGGCGGCGGCGATTCTGCTGCGCGCCGACTGGCCCGGGATGGCTGCCCGAGGCGGGGCCCTGGTGGATCCCATGTGCGGTTCTGCGACCCTGCTGCTCGAGGGGGCCATGATGGTCGCGGACAGGGCGCCCGGGCTGAATCGCAGGCGGTTCGGGTTCGAACGACTGCGCGATCACAATGAGTCCCAGTGGCAGGCGATCCTGGCAGACGCCCGGGGGCGCGCGGATCGCGGATGCAGCGGGCAACTCCCGGAGATACGCGGCTACGATGCAGACCCCGGTGTGGTTCGGCGGGCACAGGAGAACATCGCGCGGTGCGGGCTGGAGAAAGTGGTCCGCGTCAGCTGCAAGCCGCTTGCGGAATTGAAGAAACCCACCCACAGGCCGCTGCCCTGCGGCCTGTTGGTCTGTAACCCGCCTTACGGGGAGCGCCTCGGGGACAAGGCGAGCCTGGCGTTCCTCTATCGCCAGTTGGGGGAGGTGGCGTTGCGGGAGTTCGCCGGCTGGCAGCTCGCTGTTTTCACCTCGGACCTCGACCTGGGCAGGTCGACGGGCCTGCGCAGTCACAAGCGCTATGCGCTCTGGAACGGTCCCATCGCCTCACACCTGCTGCTGTTCGATCTCGCGAACAACGAACTGCGCGGAGACCCGGGGATGCCGCCGGCATCACCATCGGCTCGGGCAGACACCAAAAGCCCCTGGCCGCAGCGCGGGGTGTCTCCGGAGGCGGGTGGCAGCGCTGCGCCGGGCGATTCTCCGGTAGAGGGCGCGGCCCCCGGCGGCGCACAGCTCTCCGCAGGCGCTGCGATGTTCGCCAACCGCATCCGCAAGAACCGCCGGCGCCTGGCGTCCTGGGTCAGGCGCGAGCAGATAGCGTGTTATCGACTGTATGACGCAGACATGCCTGAGTACGCGGTGGCGGTGGATATCTACGGCGATCGGGCGCACGTGGCAGAGTACCAGGCGCCGGCGGGTATCGACCCGGCGGCTGCCGCAGCGCGGCTGGAGGCGGTTCGCACGGCACTGCCGGAAGCCCTGGGTATCGGGCCCGCCGCCATCGTCTACAAGCAGCGGCGGCGACAGCGCGGCACGGCGCAATACGGGAAGCAGGCCAGCCGGGGAGAACTCTTCAGCGTGCGGGAGGGGCGCGCCCGCCTGCTGGTCAACCTGCACGATTATCTCGACACCGGTCTCTTCCTGGACCACCGCCCACTGCGCCGGCGCATCGCGGCCGAGGCCGCCGGCCGGCATTTTCTCAACCTGTTCTGTTACACCGGCGTGGCCACCATCCACGCGGCGCTGGGCGGCGCCCGCACCACGACCAGTGTCGACATGTCCAACACCTATCTCGGCTGGCTGCGCAAGAACCTCGCCCACAACGGCCTCGACGAGAGCCGCAATCTGCTGGTAAGGGCGGACTGCCTGAGCTGGCTGGAACAGGCGGAGCGGCGTTACGACCTGGTGCTGCTGGACCCGCCCTCATTTTCCAACTCCAGCGGCATGGCACGCAGCTTCGATGTGCAGCGCGATCATGGGGAGCTGGTCCGTGCCGCGATGGGGGTCCTGAAGGAGAGCGGCCAGCTCTACTTCTCCAACAACCGCCGCAGGTTCAGGCTCGACCCGGCGCTGGCGGCAGAGTATCACTGTGAAGATATCACCGGTGAAACGCTTGACCCTGATTTCCAGCGCAACCGCCGGATCCATTGCTGCTGGTCGATCCGCCATCGCGGGGTTGGCTGATCGATCCGCAAACGGCTGCCGCTGGCTGCGGTCCCCCTGTCATCATTGCCGGCTCATGCCGTGGACCCTCGTAGTCAGGGGGCTATAACGTTAGTCACTGCAAACCGGAAGGCGCCGATTCTATCCACATTCGGCGGCAGACCCCGGGCACCGGGGCGATTGGCCCCGGGTTGGGGGCAAAAACCCGGGGGACCGGTGTAACTCATTGATTTAAAAATTCAAAACCAGGCTTTGTGTTTATACCCCGTGGCGGATGCGGGCGCAGGTGCCGCGGCACCCGGCGCGGCGGATCTGCCAGCCGCAGCAGCTGTTTGCCCTGGTTGCGCCCGTCGAACAGCCGCTGCAGGGTGGCGGGGATGTTTTCGAACCCCTCCTGGATATCCTCCCGCCAGGCAATCTCGCCTGCCTGGACCCATCCGGCCAGGTCGGCGATCGCATCGTCGGCCCGTTCCAGGAAATCGATGACGATGAATCCCTGCATCCGGATGCGCCGGGTCACCAGCCGCATCATGTTGCGCGGCCCCGGGCGCGGCGTTTCGTCGTTGTAACTGGCGATGGCGCCGCACAGTGCGATGCGGCCGAAATCGTTCATATGTTCGATGGCCGCCTCCAGGGTGTCCCCGCCGACGTTGTCGAAAAACACGTCGACACCGTCTGGGCAGAGCTCCCCGATGCGCCGGTCCAGATCCTCGCTTTTGTAGTCGATGGCGCCATCGAGCCGGCAGGCGTCGAGCAGCCACCGGCACTTCTCTGCGCCACCGGCGATGCCCACAACCCGGCAGCCTTTCAGGCGCGCGATCTGGGCCACCATCGAGCCGGTCGCTCCTGCGGCGCCGGATACCAGCACGGTCTCCCCGGCCCGGGGCTGGCCGACGTCCAGCAGGCCGAAGTAAGCGGTCAGGCTGGTGGTGCCGAAAACGCTGAGCGCCATCGCGGGGGTTATGCCTTCCGGCAGCACGCGCAACGGAATCGGGCCGGATGGGTCGCCGACACTGTACTCCTGCCAGTTTAATATGCCCTGGACCAGGCTGCCTTCCGGGATCGAGGGGTTCTGCGACCTGACGACCTGGCCGACACCGGAAGCGCGCATCGGCGCCCCGATCGGCACCGGCGGCAGGTAGCTTGGTTCGTCGATCAGCCAGCCGCGCATCGCGGGGTCGAAACCCAGCATCAGGGTTTTTACCAGTACCTGGCCGGCGTCTGGATCCGGTTCCGGCAGGGGTGACTCTACCAGCTCGAAGTGCTCCGGTCCCACCATGCCCACGGGGCGCTCCTTCAACAGCCACTGTCGATTAACCTCGCTCACGGCATTCTCCTTCTCGTTTCTGCGGGGCCGCCATTACACCAGTTGTGACCGGGATTGAACAGGGCAGTTGTGCGATTCCTGCAGACTGCGCAGCCGGTTGCGATACAGTAAACTGGCAGTCTATGGGTACCTTTCTGATCGTCTACCACAGCCAGAGTGGCGCCAGTGCCAGGCTGGCCCGCGCGGCCTGGCAGGGCGCGTGTGGCGAGGAGGACATCGCTGTCATGGCGCGGCGCGCCTGGGATGCCGGGACGGATCAGCTGGCGGCGGCGGACGGATTGTTGCTGGTGGCGGCGGAGAACTCCGGCTCCCTGAGCGGTGGTATGAAGGACTTCCTGGATCGCACCTTCTACCCCGCCATCGAGCGGGGCCTGGTGCTGCCCTGCACCGCCATTATCAGTGCGGGCAACGACGGCAGGGGCGCGCTGGCCCAGATGCAGCGCATCCTGTCCGGATACCCGTTTCCGGTGGCGGCAGAGCCCCTGATTCTGCGCGGGGAGGTGACTGCGGCCCACGTCGAGGCCGCGACCGAGCTGGGCCAGGCATTTGCCGCCGGCCTCGCCATGGGGATATTTTAGGTTCTGCGCACATTAGCGAAGTTGCAATGGATCGCTCCTGCGAGCGGTTTCGGGAGCAGGGCTGCTTTTCAGTCGCGGCCCGATATCCGCTTGGTGAAAAGCAGCCCTGCTCCCGAAACCTCGAGCGGCGCCTTGTCAACCAGGGATAAGGTGACAGGATAGAGGTCACGGGCAGGCCATACATTTTCATCAAGCGGATATCGGGCCGCGACTGAAAATGGTTCCCCTGCCCGGAGCCGGCAGGCCGGGCCACTCCCGCAATGTGCGAAGAACCCTATTGTAGGGCGCCCGGCCAGGGGCGCCCT
>JARRPM010000047.1:20334-26204 GCA_037382865.1 Halioglobus sp.
CCCGGCCAGGGGCGCCCGGCCAGGGGCGCCCTAAACCCCAAGCGCTACCGGCCATTACCGGCGGCGACCAACAGGAAAAAAAGGAGAGTTTGTTGCAATGGATCCAGAGCAGATCGACGAGGTGCCGGCGGGCTTTACCCGCATGCCCGAGGGGCTGGGTTTCGGCGACACCCTGCAGCCCAGCTATCGCCTGATCACCGAGGATACGGCCAGTGTCGGCCTCGTGGTGGATGACCAGCACCTGAATCTCATGGGGCTCTGTCATGGGGGTGTACTCATGACCCTGGCGGACATCGCGGCCGCCACGGGGGTGAATGTCGCGGTCGGCAGGCCCGGCGGCAACCCGACTATCAATCTCAGCGTGGACTTTATCTCTGCGGCGCGCAAAGGCGAATGGATTCAGGCGGACCTGGAGGGTATCTCACCGAAGCGGCTGTTCGGGTTCTCCCACGGCGTCATCCGCAACCGTCGCGGCGTCGTGGCGCGCTTCAATGGCACTTTCTACCTGCCCGAGCACGCGGGGATGTGGAAGGAGGGACGCGGCCCCGATGAGAGGCTGCTGGCGCTGGGCGAGTGACCGTCAGCGATTACCGGTGGCCGTGACCGCCTCGATGAAGGCCTGCGCGGCGCGGGAGAGGCTGCGGCCCCGGTGGTAGACAATGCCGAGCTCCCGCCCCAGGGCGACGTCGCGCAGGGAGAGCGATATCAGTGATGCGTCGCGCATGCCGCGAGGAAGTACCGTCCAGCCCAGTCCCACCGAGGCCATCATGCGGATCGTCTCCAGGTAATTGGTGGCCAGGGAGACCTCCAGCTGCAGCTGGTGGCGGTCGAACAGCGCCTTGATGATCTGGCCCGTGTAGGTATTGAGCCCCGGCAGGATCGCCGGGTAACCGGCCAGGGTGTGCAGGTCCAGTGCGGAGTTGCCGGCGAGGTCGTGGTCAGCAGCGGCCATGAAATCCAGCGGGTCCTGCCATACCGGCAGGGCGATGATGCTCGGCTCGGCGGTCGGGGCGAGTGTCACCACGGCCAGCTCCGCCTTGCCCTGCATGATCAGTTCGTAGGCCTGCTCTGAATCCATGAAATCGATGTCGATGTGGACCGCCGGGAACGCCTTGCTGAAATGGCTCAACACCGGCGGGAGGCGGTGCAGGCCGATGTGGTGACTGGTGGCGAGGCGCAGCTGGCCGGCCACCTCCCCATCCAGGTCGCGCACCGACTGAGCCGCCGCCGCGAGCTCCCGCTGCACCGCCTTGGCATGGGGCAGCAGGGCGTGACCGGCCTCGGTCAGGCTGACCTGCCGGCCGATCCGGTCGAACAGCTCCGCCGACAGCTGCTGTTCCAGCAGGGCCACGCGCTTGCTGACCGCCGGCTGGGTCAGGTGCAGCTTGTCCGCCGCCTGTGAGAAGGAGCCGGTTTCTGCCACGAGAAGAAAAGCTTGCAGGTTCTGGGTATCCACCGGTTGGCCCTCCCGGGATCGACCCTCGAGAGGGCGCCGTTATAAATTCCATATAGGAATGGGATATATAAAAATAATAAATTTGAGTAATCTCAAACGCAAGCCCATAATACGGTTTCGACTCACACGACAGACCGGGAGACGTTTCATGCCGGGACAGACTCTCTACGACAAGCTGTGGTTCAGCCACCTGGTGGAGCAGCGCGACGATGGCAGTGCGCTCATCTACATCGACCGCCACCTGATTCACGAGGTGACTTCTCCCCAGGCCTTCGAGGGACTGCGGCTTGCGGGGCGGCAACCCTGGCGGCGCGACGCCAATCTGGCGGTCCCCGATCACAATGTGCCCACAGACCAGCGGGAGCGCGTTGGCGGTGTCGCGGCCATCGCAGATCCGGTTTCGAGGCTGCAGGTCCAGACCCTGGACGACAATTGCCGGGACTTCGACATCGTGGAGTTCGAGATCAATGACGTGCGCCAGGGCATCGTTCACGTCGTGGGGCCGGAGCAGGGCGCCACCCTGCCCGGGATGACGGTGGTCTGCGGTGACTCCCACACCTCGACCCACGGCGCGCTGGGCGCGCTGGCGCACGGCATCGGCACCTCGGAGGTGGAGCATGTGCTTGCCACCCAGTGTCTGATCCAGCAGAAAATGAAGAACATGCTGGTGCGCATCGACGGCACCCTGCAGCGCGGCGTGACCGCCAAGGACGTGGTCCTGGCCGTCATCGGCGAGATCGGCACTGCCGGCGGCACCGGTTACGCGATCGAGTTCGGCGGCGAGGTGGTGCGCAACATGAGCATGGAGGGCCGCATGACCATGTGCAACATGTCCATCGAGGCTGGCGCGCGGATGGGCATGGTCGCGGTGGACCAGGTCACCCTCGACTACGTAAAGGGCCGTCCCTATGCACCCGTTGGCGTAATGTGGGAGCAGGCCGAGCAGGCCTGGCGCGAGCTGCACAGTGACCCCGATGCGGTGTTCGACCGGGTAGTGGAATTGCGTGGTGAGGAGATCAAGCCGCAAGTGACCTGGGGTACCTCACCGGAGATGGTGCTGCCGGTCGACGGCACCATTCCCGACCCGGCGGCCATGGACAATCCGGGACGCCGTGAGTCGGCGCGTCGCGCCCTGGAGTACATGGGCCTGCAACCCGGTACACCGGTCACGGATATTGCGCTGGACCGCGTCTTCATCGGCTCCTGCACCAACTCGCGGATCGAGGACCTGCGCGCCGCGGCGGAGGTGGTGAGGGGCAGGCGTGTTGCCCCGGGCATCAAGCAGGCGCTGGTCGTGCCGGGCTCCGGTGAGGTCAAGCGGCAGGCCGAAGCGGAGGGGCTGGACGCCGTCTTCCTGGAAGCCGGCATGGAGTGGCGCGAGCCGGGCTGCTCCATGTGCCTGGCGATGAACGCCGACAAGCTGGGGGCAGGGGAGCACTGCGCGTCCACCTCCAACCGCAATTTTGAGGGGCGCCAGGGCTTTGGCGGTCGCACCCACCTGGTCAGCCCGGCGATGGCCGCCGCGGCGGCCGTGGCGGGTCATTTTGTCGACGTGCGTGACTGGCAGGAGGTGTAGCGCGATGAAACCGTTTACCGTTTTGCAGGGCGTCGTGGCGCCCATGGACAGGGCCAACGTCGATACGGACCTGATCATTCCCAAGCAGTTTCTCAAGTCGATCAGGCGCAGTGGCTTCGGTCCCAACCTGTTCGACGAGCTGCGCTACCTGGACGAGGGGCAGCCCGGCCAGGATTGCAGCGGCAGGCCGCTCAACCCCGACTTCCCCCTGAACCAGCCGCGCTACCGGGGCGCCTCGATCCTGCTCGCGCGGGAAAATTTCGGTTGCGGTTCGAGCCGGGAGCACGCGCCCTGGGCGCTCGAGGATTTCGGGTTCCGCTGTATCATTGCGCCGAGTTTCGCCGACATCTTCTACAACAACTGCTTCAAGAACGGCATCCTGCCCATTGCGCTGGATGCGGATATCGTCGATCGCCTGTTCCGGGAGATGTATGCCACCGAGGGCTATGAACTGACGGTCGATCTCGGGCAGCAGCGGGTACTGACCCCGGGCGGTGAAGAGATTGCCTTTGCCGTCGACCAATTTCGCAGGCACTGCCTGCTGAACGGCCTCGACGACATCGGCCTGACCCTGCAGAGCGCGGACGCGATTCGCGCCTTCGAGGCACATTGGCGGGCGCAGTCTCCCTGGCTGTTCGGAGCGATTCACGCGCCGGGGAGGAGCTGATCCCGTGGGCAAGGAGATACTGGTACTGCCGGGCGACAACATCGGCCCGGAGATCATGGCGGAGGCGGTCCGGGTGCTGCAGGCGGTTGACGCGCGATTCGGCCTGGAACTCCAGCTCGATTACGGCCTGCTCGGCGGCGCCGCCATCGATGAACACGGTGTGCCGCTGCCGGAGGAGACGCTGGCGCGGGCCAGGGAGGTCGATGCCATCCTGCTGGGCGCCGTGGGAGGCCCGAAGTGGGACGGTGTCGAGCGGCACCTGCGCCCGGAGCGCGGACTGCTGGGCATTCGCTCCGAACTGCAGCTGTTCGGCAACCTGCGCCCGGCGATTCTCTATCCGCAGCTGGCGCAGGCCTCGAGTCTGAAGCCGGAGATCGTCGCGGGCCTCGACATCCTTATCGTGCGGGAGCTGACCGGCGGTATCTATTTCGGTGAGCCCCGGGGCATCCGCACGCTCGAGAACGGTGAGCGCGAGGGGTTCAATACCTATGTCTACCGGGAGTCGGAGATCCGCAGGATCGCGCACCTGGCATTCTCCCTGGCCCGCGTCCGCGACTGCCGGGTCTGCTCCGTGGACAAGTCCAACGTGCTGGAGGTCACGGTCCTGTGGCGCGAGGTGATGGAGGAGGTGGGCCGGGAATACCCGGACGTGGCGCTCAGCCACATGTACGTTGACAATGCGGCGATGCAGCTGGTGCGCGCCCCCGGGCAGTTCGACGTCATCGTGACCGGCAATATGTTCGGGGATATCCTCTCCGATGCGGCGGCTATGCTGACCGGGTCCATCGGCATGCTGCCGTCCGCCTCGCTGGACCAGGCGGGGCGGGGGATGTACGAACCCTGCCACGGGTCCGCCCCCGATATCGCGGGGCAGGGTGTCGCCAATCCGCTGGCGACGATCCTGTCAGCAGCCATGATGTTGCGCTACACCCTGGCCAGCCCGGATGCCGCCGATGCCATCGAGGCGGCGGTCGGCCGGGTCCTCGATCAGGGGCTGCGCACTGCCGACATTCACGCCGACGGCAACCGCCTGGTGTCGACGGCGGAAATGGGCGCGGCGGTCGTGGCCGCCCTGCGGGCCTGAAGTCACGCAATTCAATCGACAGAGAGACAGAGATGATGAGCAAGATGTATGACGTCGCGGTCGTCGGTGCCACCGGGGCGGTGGGTGAGACGATGATTGCGATTCTCGAAGAGCGCAATTTTCCGGTGCGCAACCTTTACCCCCTGGCGAGCAGCCGGTCTGTGGGTAAAACGGTGACCTACCAGGGCAGCCAGGTGAAAATCACGGACCTGGCAGATTTCGATTTCAGCCTGGCGCAGATCGGGCTATTTTCCGCCGGCGGCAGCATCTCCGCCGAGTTCGCCCCGAAGGCGGCCGCGGCGGGCTGTGTCGTCGTCGACAACACCTCTCACTTCCGCCAGGAGGAGGATATCCCCCTGATCGTGCCGGAGGTGAATATAGAGGCGCTGGCCGGCTATACCCGGCGCAATATCATAGCCAACCCCAACTGTTCGACCATTCAGATGCTGGTTGCCCTGAAACCGATCTATGACGCAGTGGGTATCGAGCGCATCAACGTCGCCACCTACCAGGCGGTCTCCGGCACCGGCAAGGAGGCGATCGAGGAGCTCGCCGGCCAGACCGCCAGGCTGCTCAACGGTCAGGAGATCGAATGCGCCGTCTATCCCAAGCAGATTGCCTTCAACTGCCTGCCCCACATAGATACCTTCCAGGATAACGGCTACACCCGGGAGGAGATGAAAATGATCTGGGAGACCCGCAAGATATTCGGGGACGAGGGCATCCAGGTCAACCCGACCTGTGTCCGCATTCCGGTCTTCTACGGTCACTCCGAGGCTCTTCATATCGAGACCGTGGACAAGATCACGGCAGAGGAGGCGCGTGCGCTGCTGGCGCGGGCGCCGGGGGTTACCGTGATCGATGAGCGGAGCGACGGCGGCTACCCGACGGCGGTGACCGATTCGGCCGGAAAAGACCCGGTGTTCGTGGGCAGGATCAGGGAGGATATATCCCACCCGAGGGGGCTCGATATGTGGGTCGTGTCGGACAATGTGCGTAAAGGTGCGGCCCTGAATAGTGTGCAAATTGCCGAGAGCTTGGTGTCAACCTACCTTGATTAATGAGGGGGGATCACTGATACTTGGGG
>JARRPM010000047.1:26250-34791 GCA_037382865.1 Halioglobus sp.
TGAGGCGGCTGCAGGGGCAGAAGTTGGCAGTCGCCCGTCCCAGGTAATCCTGGTAAGTGGCCGGAATCAGGGGAGGCCGGCTTGTGGTTCAGCGGGCAAAATAATAAGGGCGTCGGTATGGCTCGGAAGTTAGCTGCGGTAGTTTTTTCGATGGGGTGTCTGCAGGCCGGCTCGGTGATGGCCCTCGGCCTCGGTGAGCTGACCCTGGAATCCTTTCTCAATGAGCCACTCAGGGCGAAGGTCGATCTCCTGGATGTAGGCGGGCTGCACGAGGATCAGATCAGGATCCGGCTTGCAACCAGGGAGGATTTCGATCGGCTGGGCGTCGATCGCGCCTACTTCCTCACCAGTCTCAAATTCGATGTCAGTCTGGACGATAACGGCAAGGCCAGCATCAGGGTCTCGTCTGAGGAGCCCGTGCTGGAGCCCTACCTGGATTTCATCGTCGAGGCGCGCTGGCCCAGCGGCCGCCTGCTGCGAGAGTACACCGTGCTGGTGGATCCACCCGTGTTCGATACCAGCACACCGGTGATTTCCGCCAGTGAGCGCGTGGAACGCCGGGCAGTCGCTATATGGTCCATCGGGACGATACCCTGTGGGAGATCGCCCAGGCCGCGCGCCCTCAGGGCGCTTCCGTGCACCAGACCATGCTCGATATCCAGCGCCTCAATCCGGATGCCTTCATCGACGGCAACATCAACCGGGTAAAAGCCGGTTACATCATCTATCTGCCGGACGCGGGCGACATCAGTTCGGAGGATGTGGCCGCCGCTCTCGAGGAGGTTCGTCAGCAGAATGAGGACTGGCGGGCGGGCAGGGCGAGTGAGCCCGTTGCCGCTGCCAGGCCGTCGCTCCGGATCTCTGCCGAGCCGGAGCCGGGCGGTGAGACGCCCTCCGGCTCCGTGCCGCAGGCACCCGGCGGGGGCCAGGCACCGGCGATCGGGGCTGCGGCTGCGCTGGAGGATCTCGAAAAGGTCGAGCTCGAGCGCGATGAGATGGAAGAGCGTCTGGGGGCGATGGAGGAGCAGGTTGAGACGCTGCAGCGCATCGTCAGCCTGAAGGACGACCAGATCGCCGCATTGCAGAGCGCGCTCGCCGAGAAAGAGCAGGGCGCCGCAGCGGCCGGGCCGGCGGAAGCGTCGGATGACCAGGGGTTGGCTGCCGAATCCCGCGCCGAGGCCTTGATGGGCGAAGACGCGCAGGAAACTGCCGATTCGGCCCCGCAGGCGCAGCCCGCGCCGGCGCCCGCCAAAGCTGCTGAACCGGCACCGCCGAAGTCATCTCCCGCGGACGATGGTGGCGGCATGATGAGCTATGTTTTTTATGGCCTGGGTGCTTTGCTGCTGGCCATTCTCGGTTTCCTCTTCCTCCGTCGCCGGGGCGAGGAGGAGGAGCCCGCCACTGCAGATGACGTGTTCGCCGATGTCGAACTCCAGGACCAGACGCTGGAGGTGGAAGAGCCGGAGCCCCTCCGGGAGGAGCCGGAGCAGTTGGAGGAGCCCACCGAGCGGGGTTACGGTGAGCGCAAGCACGACGAATACGCTTCGGATATGGAGACCGGCGATGCCCTGGCCGAGGCGGATATCTATATCGCATACGGGCGATATCCCCAGGCAGTCGAGCTTATGAAGAACGCCATCGCCAACGAGCCGGCCAACCCTGCCTACCGCCTGAAGCTGCTGGAAATGCTGGCCGAAATGGGCGATCGGGAGGCGGCGATGGAGCAGCTGAGTGTGCTGGAATCCATCGACGACCCGCAGAGCCTGGAACGCGCCCGTGAGGTCATGTCGGGTCTTGGTGCGGCTGTCGCCGGCGCGGGTGTCGCGGTCACCGAGCTGGTGCAGCCCGAAGAACCAGACCTGACCGCAGATACAGGGGAGCTGCTGGAGTCTGACTTCACCGGCCTCGAGATCGAGGAGCCCGTCGCCGGAGCAGGGGAGGCCGGGGAACTCGATCTTTCCCGGGATTTTGGCGAGGCTAAACCGGACGCGGATGACGAAGACCTGGTGATTGCCACCGAGGCGAACGGCATGTCCACCAAGCTCGACCTGGCCAGGGCCTACCTGGATATGGGCGACGAGGACGGTGCCAGGCAGATTCTCGAAGAGGTGCTGATCGAGGGGTCCGAAGAGCAGAAAACCGAAGCCAGCGTTCTCCTGGAGCGCATTGGCTGAAGGACGGCCCCCGGCCTTCCCGGCTGACCCGCTGCCGGCAGGCGGTCGTATCGCCTGCCGGGTCGAGTACGATGGCAGTGCCTACAATGGCTGGCAGGCCCAGCCCCATCTCGACGTTCCCACAGTCCAGGAAGCCCTGGAACGCGGACTTTCGGCAGTCGCCGGCACTGCGGTGCGAGTGCACTGCGCCGGCCGCACCGACACCGGGGTTCACGGCCACGGCCAGGTCATCCACTTCGACGCGCCGGTCGAGCGCAGCGCGAAATCCTGGGTGCTGGGCACAAATGCCAACCTGCCGTACTCCGTGCGGCTGCACTGGGCTGTCCCGGTGGCAGGGGACTTCCACGCCCGTTTCAGCGCTTTGGCCCGCCACTACCGCTACATCATTGCCAATACGCCGGTGCGGCCCGCCCTGCTCTACCGGCAGGTAACGTGGCAGCGGCTGCCGCTCGACGAACAGGCAATGCACGCCGCAGCGCAGTGCCTGCTGGGCGAGCAGGATTTTTCGGCTTTCCGCGCGGCTGCCTGCCAGTCCGCCAGCCCCATGCGCAACGTGCATTCGGTGATTGTCTGGCGGCGGGGCGACCTGGTGATCCTCGACATCGGGGCGAATGCCTTTCTGCACCATATGGTGCGCAATATTGCGGGATCACTCATTGCGGTGGGTACCGGGCGCAGGGATCAGGGCTGGATGGCGGAACTGATGGCGGGGCGCGACCGTACGCTGGCCGCCGACACCGCGCCGCCGGACGGCCTCTACCTGGTGGAGGTGGCCTATTCGCCCGCATGGGGCCTGCCGCTGACGCCCTGGGGTCCCATTCTTCTCGGCCCGGGCCCGGGCAACTGAAAGAACTGGCACGTAAAGACAGGGCGCGGCAAGGTCTGGTATGATGCGCGCCTGTTTTTTCAGGCAGTTCTGCACTATCGTGGCTTACACGCGGATCAAAATTTGCGGTATCACCCGGCCGGAAGATGCCCGCGTAGCGGTTGACAGTGGCGCAGACGCAATAGGCCTGGTGTTCTATGACAAAAGCCCGAGGTGCCTGGATGCGGAGCGCGCAGCCCGGATCGCCGCGGTGGTTCCCCCCTTCGTCACAGTGGTTGCACTGTTCGTTGATGAACTGGCCGCGAACATTGCCCGTATACTCGACCACGTGCCTGTGGATCTGATCCAGTTTCACGGGGACGAGGATGCCGCATTCTGTCAGCAGTTCGGCAGACCCTGGATAAAGGCAGTGCGGGTAAAGTCCGGCATGGATCTGCGGCATAGCTGTCTTGCCTACCGGGGGGCGCGGGGTATTCTGCTCGATAACTGGGAGGCGGGGATACCAGGCGGAACCGGCAGGAGCTTCGACTGGAGTCTGGCGGAGTCAGCCCTGCCTCTGCCCGTGGTGCTGGCGGGCGGTCTCAACGAGGAGAATGTGGCGGCAGCCATGGCCCGGGTCGGGCCTGCTGCGGTGGACGTCAGTGGCGGGGTGGAGCGGTCCCCGGGTGTCAAGGACGCCGGCAAGCTGCGGCGATTTGTTGCGGCTGTGCGCGCCGCTCAATAAACAGTGGACGGAACAGGTGATGACGACTGATACGAGACAGGGTATTTTCATGAGCGTGCCGGATGCGCACGGACGCTTCGGTGTCTACGGCGGCAAGTTCGTTGCAGAGACACTGATGTTCGCGCTGGACGAACTCGAAGCACTATACCGCAGGCTGGCGGCAGACCCCGATTTCCAGCGGGAGTTCGACCAGGACCTGGCGCACTACGTGGGCAGACCCTCGCCGCTCTACGAGGCCCAGCGATGGTCCGACCAGATTGGGGGCGCGCGCATCTTCCTCAAGCGGGAGGATCTCAACCACACCGGCGCGCACAAGGTGAACAATACGATCGGTCAGGCGCTCCTTGCCAAGCACATGGGCAAGCGCCGGGTCATTGCCGAAACCGGCGCCGGCCAGCACGGTGTGGCCACCGCGACCGTCGCCGCGCGCCTCGGTCTCGAGTGCCAGGTCTTCATGGGTGAGGAAGATGTGCGACGCCAGGCCCTCAATGTCTATCGCATGAAGCTGCTGGGCGCTGAGGTGGTTCCAGTGACCTCCGGGTCCCGCACTCTCAAGGACGCGATGAACGAGGCGATGCGGGACTGGGTCACCAACGTGGACGACACGTTCTACATCATCGGCACCGTTGCCGGTCCCCACCCCTACCCCATGCTGGTGCGGGACTTCCAGTCGGTCATCGGCCGTGAAGCGAGGGCGCAATCCCTGGCGCAATGCGGGCGCCTGCCAGATGCGCTGGTGGCCTGCGTCGGCGGCGGCTCCAACGCCATCGGCCTGTTTCACCCCTTCCTCGAGGACGAGGGGGTCGCCATGTACGGCGTCGAGGCGGGTGGCCATGGTATTTCGACCCAGCAGCACGCGGCGCCGCTCACCGCAGGGACCCCCGGGGTCCTCCACGGCAATCGCACGTACCTCATGCAGGATGCCGATGGCCAGATCATGCATACCCACTCGGTGTCCGCCGGGCTGGATTATCCCGGCGTGGGGCCGGAACACGCCTGGCTCAAGGATATCGGCAGGGTGAACTACGTGGTGGCGAATGACGACGAGGCGCTGCGTGCCTTCCACAAGCTGACCAGGGTGGAAGGGATCATGCCTGCCCTCGAAAGCAGCCACGCGCTGGCCTATGCCGAAAAGCTCGCGGCTCAGATGACGCCAGAACAGTTCATCGTCATCAATCTCTCCGGTCGCGGTGACAAGGACATCCACACCGTTGCCCAGATCGACGGCATCGAGTTTTAGGGAGCCGGCGGGGTGAGTCGCATTGCGGGACGTTTCGAGCAACTGGCAGCGCAGGGACGCACGGCGCTGATACCCTACATCGTGGCCGGAGACCCGGTACTCGAGATCACCGTTCCGCTGATGCACGCGCTGGTCGAACAGGGGGCGGACATCATAGAACTCGGGGTGCCCTTCTCCGATCCCATGTCCGAGGGACCTGTCATCCAGCTCGGACACGAAAGGGCCCTGGCCAATGGCACCAGCCTGCGCGACGTGGTGGCTCTGGTGAGGGAGTTCCGGCGCCGGGACATGCAGACGCCTGTCCTGTTGATGGGCTATGCGAACCCGGTGGAGCATATGGGCTACGCGGCGTTTGCCGATGCCGCAAGCGATGCCGGCGTCGATGCCCTGCTCACGGTCGATATTCCGCCGGAGGAGGTGGCGGGCATCAACGCAGAGCTGCAGCGCGTGGGCATGGATAACATTTTACTCATCTCACCCACCACGCCGGATGAACGCATCGCGCAGATCGTCCAGCGCGCCAGCGGTTTTATCTACTACGTCGCGCTCAAGGGAGTCACCGGGGCGGGTCACCTGGATACCGAGGACGTCTCCCGGCACCTCGCCCGGATCCGCGCCCACTCCCGCCTTCCCGTCGCAGTCGGTTTCGGTATCAAGGATGCCGCCTCGGCCGCGACCCTGGCGCCGATGGCGGACGGCGTGGTCGTGGGCAGCGCACTGATCAAATGCATGGCGGAAACTCTGGACGCCGGCGGAGATCACGGCGCTGTCATGGACGCGGCAACCGCACTGCTTGCCGGGATCCGGCAGGGAATTGATGGCGCCGCTTCCTAGAGACCTCGCCGCGCGTTTATAATGGCGCCTCATTCGGGGTGGGGGAGACCATGAGCTGGATTGACAAGATTCTGCCGTCCGGCGTCCGCAAGCAGGAGGGGGCGAAACGCTCCAGCGTGCCGGAGGGGTTGTGGAAGAAGTGCGTCAAATGCGACGCGGTACTTTACCGCCCGGATGTGGAACGCAATGACGATGTCTGTCCCAAGTGCGACCACCACATGCGCATCGGTGCGCGGCGCCGCCTCGACGTCTTCCTCGACGAGCAGGGCAGGGAAGAGATCCTGATTGACATCGAACCCGTAGACCGGCTCAAGTTCAAAGACAAGAAGCGCTATCGCGATCGACTGCTTGCCGCCCAGAAATCCACCGGCGAGAAAGATGCCCTGGTGGCCATGCGCGGAACTCTGCACGGTCTGCCGGTGGTGGGCCTCGCCTTCGAGTTCAATTTTCACGGCGGTTCCATGGGCTATGCGGTCGGCGAGAAGTTCACCCGCGCCGCGCAACTCGCCCTCAAAGAGCAGATACCCCTCGTCTGCTTCTCGGCCTCGGGCGGTGCCCGCATGCAGGAGGCCCTCATCTCACTGATGCAGATGGCGAAGACCAGTGCGGTAATAGAGCGCATGAAAATGGCCAGCGTGCCCTATATTTCGGTCATGACGGACCCCATTTATGGCGGTGTCTCCGCATCCCTGGCCCTGCTGGGTGATGTCAACATCGCGGAGCCGGACGCCCGTGCCGGCTTCGCCGGCCCGAATATCATTGAACAGACCATCCGCCAGAAGCTCCCGAAGGGTTTCCAGCGCAGCGAGTT
Source organism: Halioglobus sp. (assembly GCA_037382865.1). GTDB lineage: Bacteria > Pseudomonadota > Gammaproteobacteria > Pseudomonadales > Halieaceae > JARRPM01. The sequence continues at coordinate 32,860 of JARRPM010000047.1, forward strand.
CCTGCTGGAGCATGGCGCCATCGACATGATCGTCCACCGTACGGAGATGCGGAACACCATCGCCCGGCTCCTGGCCAAATTCGGCAATCTGCCTCTGGAGCTCGAGGAGCAGGAGGAAGCCGTGCCGGTGGCGGAAGCAGCGCCGGTCGAGATGGTGGAAGATAGCAGCCAGGCGGAGGAAGTCGCCGAATCGGATGTCCCCGCTGAGGATGGCGCGGTGTTTGCCGAGGAGCTCCCCGAGCAGGGAGACGGGCAGCCGGAGGTGCCGGAAGAGGCGACGCCGCAGGCGTCCGAAGAGGAGCCGCTGCAGGAACCGGAAGATCAGACCGTGAGTGGCAGGAAGGCCCCAGCGGAAGGGGATGGTTGAGGCGTCACTCGCGCAGTGGCTGGAACGCCTGGAGTCACTTCATCCGAAGTCCATGGACCTGGGGTTGGAGCGGGTCGCCACCGTTGCCGGGAATCTCTCCCTGTTGCCGGTTGCGCCACCTGTTATCACCGTCGCCGGCACCAACGGCAAGGGATCCGTGGTGGCGGCTCTCGAAGCGTTGCTGGAGAGCTGTGGCGAGATCACGGGTGTCTACACGTCCCCCCACTTGCTCCGCTTCAACGAACGCATCCGGGTGGCGGGGGCCGAGGTCGGGGATGCGGAGATCATCGCGGCATTCGAGGCGATCGACGCCGCGCGGGGCGATACGTCACTGACCTATTTCGAGTTTGCCACGCTCGCCGCCCTGATCATTTTTGCCCGCAGGGATGTCGATGTGCTGGTGCTTGAGGTGGGCCTGGGCGGGAGGCTCGACGCGGTCAACATCGTCGATCCACAGGTGGCGGTCATTACTGCGATCGACCTCGACCACCAGGGATGGCTGGGAGAGACCCGCGACGCGATTGCGCTGGAAAAGGCGGGGATTCTGCGTCGCGGGAGGCCGGTCGTAATCGCCGATCCCTCGCCTCCGCCGGCTTTGGGGGCTCGCGCTGCGGAGGTTGGGGCCTCGCCTGTATTGCAACTGGGCGATGCGTTTTCAGTCGAGACATCAGGCGGCTCATGGTGCGGGACGCTCTGGCTCGGCCCCGGGAAGCAGCGCCGGCTCCCGCCGCAGGCCATGGGCCCGCTGCTCCCCGCCAATATCTGCGCCGCGCTGCAGGCGGTCGTGCTGCTGGGCCAGGCATTCAGCGACGAGCAGGTGCAAAGCGCACTGGCGGCTGCGCGCCCGCCCGGGCGGCGCGAATTTGTGCGGCACATGGACCGGGAATATTTGCTGGATGTGGCGCACAATCCCGCTGCGGTTGATAAAATGCTGGAATATCTTGATTCCAACCCCTGTAAAGGCAGAACGATTGGGCTGTTTTCCGCCATGGCTGACAAGGATATCCCGGGCATGCTGCGGCCGACTGCCGGTTACATCGACGCGTGGTTTCTGGCGGATCAGCCGGCGAACCCGCGCGCTGCCCGCGCCTCCGACATCGCCGCAATCCTGCGCGCACAGGGGCAGGGCATGATCAGCATCTCGAAAAACCTGCGCCAGGCCCTGCGGCGGGCCCAGGGCCTGCTGGGGCCGGATGACAGGCTGGTGGTATTCGGCTCCTTCACCACCGTGGCCGGCGTGTTGCCGCTGCTCCAGACAGGTCGCCGGCGGAGCAGCACGGTATGAACAATGTGCTAAAACAGCGCCTGGTCGGCGCGCTGATCCTGGTCGCCCTCGGTGTCGTGTTCTGGCCCATTATTTTCGTGGAGCCCGGTGAGCGGCCGGGCGTGGAACAGGTGCGCATCCCGCCGCGGCCGCAGGTGGACACGACCCCGATCGCGCCGCCGGAACGGGCTGGACTGCGCCCCTCGGAGGCTTTGCAGGCACCGCCTGCAGCGCCGGCCGAGGCGCCGGATGCAGACTTGGCGGAAGAACCGGTCACATCTGCCGCTGGCGCCGATTCTCC
>JARRPM010000047.1:34805-57228 GCA_037382865.1 Halioglobus sp.
GCCCGCACCACCCCTCCGGAAAAACCGGAACTCGACAGTGACGGCGTGCCGATCGCCTGGAGTCTGCAGGTGGCCAGCGTGAGCTCCGACAGCAAGGCGGAGAAACTCAGGCAGCGCCTGCAGGCGCTCAATCATAAAGCCTACGTGAAAAAGGTGACACGCGAGGGCAAGAGCTTCTACCGCGTCTATGTCGGCCCCAAGTTCGAACGCGCCCGGCTGGATACGATCCAGGCGGACATCGATGCGGAGTTCGGCGTGAAGTCGATGGTCATGCGGTATTACCCCTGATGTCCCCCTGCGCCACCGCCTTCAGCGGGAACATCGCGTTTGTTAGAATGCCGGGCGGTTGCCACCGCCGGGGCCCGGAGCGGGGGGCGCCGGCACAGCCGGTGCCGGCATCGGGGTAGCGGCATGGTCGATTGGGCGCACCTGAACGGGGTGGACTGGGTGATCATTGCCGTGCTGGCCGTATCCACACTGCTCAGTCTCTGGCGGGGATTCACTCGCGAGGCGTTGTCGCTGGCAGGCTGGGTCGCGGCCCTGGTTATCGCCAACCTGTTTGCGGATGCCATGGCGTCCCTCCTGGCGGGAGCGATCAGCAATATCACCGGCCGCTATGTGGCGGCCTACGTGATCCTGTTCGTCGGTACGCTTGTGGTCTTTACGGTGATCGTTCGGCTGGCGGCTCAGGTTGTCCGGGTGGCCGGGCTGACAGTGCTGGACCGCCTGCTCGGCACGGTGTTCGGGTTCGCCAGGGGGGTTATCCTGGTTCTCTTCGTGGTTTTTGTCCTGCAACAGCTGCTGCAGCCGCGGGACCTGCAGTGGTTGCATCAGTCACAGCTGATGCCCCACCTGAATATGCTGGCGCAGTGGGTACAGGATGTTTTTGCCCGACTCGACGCGGGGCAGTGGGCAGCAACCTGATTCGAGTGGCAGTGAGGTGAGTGTCGTATGTGTGGCCTGGTTGGAATAGTAGGAAAGCAGGATGTCGCTCCCGACATCTATGACGCGCTCACAGTGCTGCAGCACCGTGGACAGGACGCGGCCGGGATAATGACCTGTGCCGGCGGCAGGTTCAGCCAGCGCAAGAGTGAGGGTCTGGTGCGGGATGTCTTCCGCCAGCATCACATGCAGCGCCTGCGCGGGAGTATGGGCGTCGGGCACGTGCGCTACCCGACGGCGGGCAGTTCCGGCCCGGCCCTGGCGCAGCCCTTCTACGTCAACTCCCCCTATGGCATCGCACTCGCGCACAACGGCAACCTGACCAACGCCGAGCAGCTGGCGCGGGAATTGTTCGAGGATGACCTGCGCCACCTCAACACGGACTCCGACTCCGAGGTGCTGCTGAATGTGCTGGCTCACGAGCTGCAGACGCTGGGCAAGCTCAACCCTGTTGCAGACGACATCTTCGAGGCGGTGGCGGCCCTGCACCGGCGCTGCATCGGCGGCTATGCGGCTGTCTGCCTGCTGGTCAACTACGGTGTCGTCGGCTTTCGTGACCCGCATGGCATCCGCCCGCTTGTGGTGGGAGAACGGGCGACGAAGAATGGCAAGGAGTACATGGTCGCATCGGAGAGTGTCGCGCTGGACGTGCTCGGCTTCACCCTGCTGGATGACGTCGCTCCCGGGGAGGCGGTCTTCATAGACAGCCACGGCACCCTCCACAGACGCCAGTGTGCCGAGCAGGTCAGCCTCCGGCCCTGCATATTCGAGCACGTCTATTTCGCGCGACCGGACTCGATGATGGACAGCATCTCTATCTACAAGACGCGCATGCGACAGGGTGAAAAGCTGGCCCACAAGATCCGCCGCCTGCGCCGGGATCTCGATATCGATGTCATTATCCCGATACCGGACACCAGCCGCATCGCGGCTCAGTCTATGGCCAGCGAACTCGGTATCAAGTTTCGCGAAGGCTTCATGAAAAACCGCTACATCGGGCGCACTTTCATCATGCCGGGCCAGAGTCAGCGCAAGAAGTCCGTGCGCCAGAAGCTGAACGCCGTACCACTGGAATTCGAGGGCAAGAACGTGATGCTGGTCGACGATTCCATCGTTCGCGGCACCACCTGCCGGCAGATTATCGAGATGGCGCGCGATGCCGGGGCGAAACAGGTCTATTTCGCCTCTGCAGCGCCGCCGGTGCGATTCCCCAACGTCTACGGCATCGATATGCCCGCCGCGTCAGAGCTGATCGCGCACGGTCGTACCGAGGAGGAGGTCTGCGAACAGATCGGGGCGGACTGGCTGGTCTACCAGGACCTCGAGGATCTCATCCAGTGCTCGCTGGAGGGCAACCCGGACGCAGATGGCTTCGACTGCTCCGTATTCGACGGTGAGTATATTACCGGCGATGTCGACCAGAATTACCTTGATCGCCTCGAGTCCCTGCGCAATGATGAAGCCCAGAGCAAGCAGAGGGCGGCGCTGCAGGCGGAGGGTGCGGTCGTGGGGCTGCACAACGACGTTTGAGCGCGACGAAGAGATGAAAGAGGACGACCACAGTGCGCTGGACGGCGCGCACCTGGACACGCTGGCGATTCGTGCCGGTGTTGCGCGCACCCCGGAGGGCGAACACGCCGAACCGATCTTCCTGACCTCCAGTTATGTCTTCGAGAATGCGGCGCAGGCGGCTGCCCGCTTTTCCGGCGAGTCGCCCGGCAACGTCTACTCCCGCTACACCAATCCCACGGTCCGCGCTTTCGAGCAGCGCCTGGCCGCCCTCGAGGGGGGCGAGCAGGCGGTGGGCACGGCATCGGGTATGGCGGCGATCCTGAGCACCTGCATGGCCCTCCTGAAGACCGGTGATCATGTTGTGTGCTCGCGCGACGTCTTCGGCACCACGGTCAACCTGTTCAGTAAAGTACTCGCCAGGTTCGGCGTGGCGGTGACCTTTGTGCCCCTGCTCGACCTGGACCAGTGGCGCGCCGCTATCCGGCCGGAGACCGCCATGCTGTTCGTGGAGACTCCGTCCAACCCCCTGTGCGAGGTGGCTGATCTTGCCGTCCTCTCGGGACTTGCGCGGGAAAGCGGCTGCCTGCTGGTGGTGGACAACTGCTTCTGCACGCCGGCCCTGCAGACGCCGCTGGCACTGGGGGCGGATATCGTCATCCACTCTGCCACCAAATACCTGGACGGGCAGGGGCGCTGCGTCGGCGGCGCAGCAGTCGGCGCGCGTGAGCACATGGAGGAGGTGCTCACCTTCCTGCGCACCTGCGGCCCCACCATGAGCGCGTTCAACGCCTGGGTTTTTCTCAAGGGTCTCGAGACACTGCGCCTGCGGATGGAGGCCCACAGCCGCTCGGCCCTGGAGCTGGCACGCTGGTTGCGCGAGCAGCCGGCGGTGGAGAAAGTATTCTATGCCGGTCTCGAGGACCATCCCGGCCACGCGCTGGCGAAGCGCCAGCAGCGGGCCTTCGGCGGGGTTCTCTCGTTCCGGGTGCGCGGCGGCAGGGAGCAGGCGTGGCGTTGCATCGATGCCACCCGCGTCATGTCGCTCACCGCCAATCTTGGCGACGCCAGGACCACCATCGTGCATCCGGCGACCACGACCCACGGCCGCTTGAGCGCCAGTGAGCGGGCGGAGGCCGGGATCACCGAGAACCTGATCCGGGTCGCTGTGGGCCTGGAGCATATCGATGACCTCAAGGCCGATCTGCTGCGCGGCCTCCAGGGCCCGGGTTGACGACGCCGGAGCCGAACCATCACGGATAGAACCATGCAATTACAGGGGATCATCGACGGGGCGGTCGCGGAAGTGGGGAAGATCCTGCTGGGCAAGGAGCAGCAGATCCGGCTCGCCCTCTGCTGCCTGTTTGCGCGGGGCCACCTGCTGATCGAGGACCTGCCCGGCATGGGCAAAACCACGCTGTCACATGCCCTTGCCGACGTGCTGGGTCTCTCCTGGAAACGGGTGCAGTTTACCAGCGACCTGCTGCCGGCAGATATTCTCGGGGTCTCAGTCTACGACCGGAACGACGCCAGCTTCAGCTTTCATCCGGGGCCGATCTTCACGCAGCTGCTGCTGGCGGATGAGATCAACCGCACCACACCCCGCACCCAGAGCGCGCTGCTGGAGGCCATGGCCGAGGGCCAGGTGACGGTGGAGGGGGAGACCCGACCGCTGCCGGATCCTTTTTTCGTGATCGCCACCCAGAACCCGATTCACCAGTCGGGCACCTACCCGCTGCCGGAGTCGCAACTCGATCGCTTTCTGATGCGGCTCGAGCTGGGTTATCCCCACCCCCAGGCCGAGCGTGAAATGTTCCAGCGGCAGCGCACGGGTGACCAGGGTCGGCGGGCCTTGCAGCAGCGGATCAGCCGGGATCAGCTAAATAACATCCGCACTGCCGTGTTCGACGTCCACGCCTCCGACAACTTACTGGATTACCTGCAGCGCCTGGTGGCCTATACCCGGCTGTCCCCCGAGTTTGCGGTGGGCCTGTCACCCCGGGGAGCGCTGGCGCTGCTGGACTGCGCCAGGACCTGGGCGGTCATGCACAACCGCACCCACGTGGTCCCGGAGGACGTGCAGATCGTGCTGCCCGCGGTGGCGGCCCACCGCCTGGTTCCCAGCAGCGATTACGCCGGCGATGGCCTCGCCCTGGTGGCCCTGCTGCAGCGCAATGTGGATGTGATCCTCCCCTGAGGGGGCGGTCCCTGTGGTGAGCACCGTCGTCGACACTCCGGAGCCGGGTCTGCGTCGGCGGCTGCGGGCCCGCTTCGATGCCTGGGTCAGGCGCCGGATTCCGCCGGCGCGATCGGTAACCCTCGACCAGAAACGCATCTTTATCTTTCCCTCGCGGGTCGGGCTGTTTTTCGGTCTGTGTCTGCTGGTCATGCTGCTGGCCGCTATCAATTACCAGAACAACATGGCGTATGCCCTCACGTTTCTGCTTGCCACACTGTTCATCGTCGCCACGCTTCACACCTACGCCAACCTGTCGGGACTCACCATTCGCGCGGTGCGGGCCCGGGCGGCCTTTCCCGGGCAGCAGTCCGAGTTCGACGTGCTCATCGAGCGGAGTAAACGGCGGGATCACTTCGGCCTGCGCCTGAAGTGGCCTGCGAGCACCGAGGCGCTGGTCAACCTGGTGGATGAGGACCGGGTATCGGTTCAACTGCATGCGGCGGTCGGCGAACGCGGCTGGTACAGCCCCGGGCGGCTGCTGGTGGAGTCGACCTACCCACTCGGTCTGCTGCGCTGCTGGACTTGGATAGACCTGGACCTGTACGCCCTGGTCTACCCCCGGCCGCTTCCGTCGCCGGAGCTGCCGGGGCTGAGCTCCGACCAGCCGGATGGGGCCGCGGTCCCGGTGGTCGGCAGTGACGATTTCTACGGCTTCCGCGATTACCGGCGCGGTGACTCCCCGCGCCACATACACTGGAAGGGGCTGGCCAGGGGGCAGTCCCTGCAGAGCAAGCAGTACGGCGCCTACGCCGAGCGAAGCGCCTGGCTTGACTGGGACATGTTTCCCGGTCTCGGCACGGAACAGCGACTGTCGCACCTGTGCCACTGGACCCTGGTCTTCGCCGGCCGTAACGAGGAATACGGTCTGCGTCTGCCCGGCGTCGTCATCGAACCCGACACAGGCGACCATCACCGGGAACGGGTGCTGCAGGCGCTGGCCCTCTATGGCAAGGGGGACAGGCCCGCGTGAGGATGGAGCAGCAGGTTCCGCGCAACGCGCTGGTCTGGATCATTATCTGCCTCTTCGCGTTGGTAGCGCCCCACGTGGAGCGCATCCCCGTATGGGTGCTTGCGGTCTACCTGCTGGCTGCCCTCTGGCGCATCCTCGTCTACCGGGGCCGCTGGTCGTTCCCCGGTCGCTGGGTCAAGGCGGCACTCATTGCCAGCGGTTTTGCCGGGATCTGGTTCAGCTATCGCTCTCTGATAGGACTGGAGCCCACCGTGGCCCTGCTGCTGACGGCCTTTGCCCTGAAGCTGATCGAGCTCGCAAAACGCAAAGATGCCTACGTGCTGCTCTTCCTGGGGTATTTCATCTGCCTCACCGAGTTCCTGTTCAGCCAGGACATCCTGATCGTGCTCTACTCGCTGTTGAACGTGGTCCTGATCACCACCGCGCTGGTGGCGCTGCACCAGCCCGGGGAGCACCAGTTCAACCGCGGTACCATCCGACTCGCGGGAACCATGGTCCTGCAGGCTCTGCCACTGATGGTCGTGCTGTTTTTCCTGTTCCCGCGGATCGGGCCCCTGTGGACCGTGCCGCTCAAGAGCCATACCGCCAGGACCGGCATGAGTGATTTCATGAAGCCCGGGGATGTCTCCAGGCTCAGCCAGTCAGACGACGTGGCCTTCCGGGCGCAGTTCGAGGGAGACATCCCCGCCCGTTCAAGCCTTTACTGGCGGGGGCTGGTATTCAGCAAGCTGGAGGAGGGCGCCTGGAGGAGCCTGCGCTACTACGACGTACCCCCGGCCGAGCGGCGAGCGGCCCCCGTGGAACGCATTGGTGACAGGGTGAGCTACAGCGTCATCATGGAGCCCACCCAGCAGCACTGGCTGTACAGTCTCCGCTACGCGCAATCGAGCAGCCCCGGCGTCATGAATGCGCCGGACTTCCGGCTGTTCACACCGGTAGAGCTCGAAGACCAGTATCGCTACACGGCGGATTCCTGGCCCGACGCTGCGCTGGAGCCCGACCTGTCAGACTGGCGGCGCGATGTCGAGCTGAGGCTGCCCGGGGAGGCGAACCCGCGCACGAGACAGTGGGCACAGTCGTTGCGCGCGGATCTCGACAGTGACGCCGCCATGGTCGAGGCGGTGCTGGACAGGTTTCGCACTGGCACTTTTACCTACACCCTGCAGCCTCCCCTACTCTCCGAAGACAACCCCATGGACCAGTTCCTGTTCGAAACCCGGCGAGGATTCTGTGAGCACTACGCTTACGCTTTCGTGGTCGCAATGCGCGCCGCGGGCATCCCGGCAAGGGTGGTGGCGGGTTACCAGGGCGGGGAGGTCAATCCCGTCAACAGGACCGTCATCGTCCATCAGTTCGACGCGCATGCCTGGGCCGAGGTATGGCTCGAGGGGGAGGGATGGCGGAGAGTCGACCCCACTGCGTCGGTTTCCCCCGATCGTATCGAGTGGGGACTCGAGCGGGCGGTTGCGGCGGAGGGCACGTTCCTCGCGGAGTCTCCGCTGTCGCCACTGCGCTTTCGCGGCGTCAACTGGGTCAACCAGCTGCGCCTGCGGTACGACGCGCTCACTTACCGGTGGCAGAGCTGGGTGGTCGGCTTTGACAGTGAACAACAGTTCAAATTCCTGCAGAATCTTTTCGGCGAGGTGAGTGGCCGGCGCTTTGCCGCAGTGCTGCTGGGCACCTGGGGGGTGGCGCTGGGCCTGATCGCCATCAACCTGCTGCGCAAGCCGCGCATCAACCGCCTGACGCTCCTGGACAGGAAGTACCTGGGAGTTTGTGACCGTCTTGCAACCCTCGGGCTGGCCCGTGAAACCGGCGAGTCTCCGCGCAGCTATGCGGCCCGGGTGGCGCAGGTGCGCCCGGACTGGGCGGAAGCGTTCCTGCAGATCAGTGATATGTATTGCGACCTGGCGTACGCCGACACGGACGGCCACGGCGCGGGTGACGAAGAGCGCCTCGCACGATTCCTGCGGGCGGTTCGTGAATTTCGTCCCCGGAGCAAGCTGTCAGCAGCGTCAGCCGAGCCCTCGCGCGCCTGATGTTCCCGTGTCGCGATTCATGGGAGCGAGGCCGTTTCACCCGGAGATTGTGGGCGAGTGTGCATATTCAGCTGAATTCCCTCGCCTTTAGCACTTACTATGTATAAGAAAGCGGAGTGGACGGGAGGACGAGCGTTGCCACATAAGGGCATCCATTGCTGTAAACGGGCCAGGCGAGGTGGTATGGCCTCCGCAATTATCTGGCTTGCCGCCCTGTGCCAGCCTCTGCCGCTGCTGGCGCAGGAGGCGATTGCGGGCAACTCCGACAACTGCACCGGGCCCGCGCCCCAATCTCACAATGACAGTTTCCGCTTCACCCGATCCGGGGATTACGATGCCTTCACCCGCTCGGTGGCCCCTGCGGCGGTGATCGGCAGCATACGGTTCGTGCGGTACAACGTCTTCAATATGGAGGACCCCAGGGAATCGAACTGGCTTTACCGCACGGCCAACCAGCTGAACGTGATTACCTGGGAATCGGTGATCCGGGACCAGTTGCTCGTGACGGAGGGGGACTCCTACAATGTCGCGCGCCTGGAGGAGTCCGAGCGGCTGTTGCGGGATCTCGATTTCGTCTACGATGCGAGGGTCCGTCCCTGGCGCGTCTGTGGCAACGTCGTCGATCTGGAGGTCATCACCCGGGATACCTGGACCCTCAGCCTGGAAGTCGGTCTCTCCCGCAGCGGAGGCAATGACGAGTATTCGCTTGGCCTGAGTGACAGCAATATTTTCGGCAGCGGCAAGGAGGTCGGTTTCCTCCGCGAGAAGGACGACGACCGCAGCGGCTATACCTTTTTCTACAACGATCCAGCCCTGCTCGGATCGCGCTGGCGTCTCAATTTCACCTACAGTGACAACGACGACGGTTATCTCCGGAATCTCGACGTGGAGCGCCCCTTTTTCTCGGTCTACGAAGAGTGGTCGGCCGGCGCGCGCGCGACCCAGGGGAAGTTCGAGCAGGCCACCTGGTTCCGTGGCGATGAGGTGACGGAATTCGACCAGGAGTACGAGATCCTGAATGCGTTCGGCGGCATCGCCGTCGATGTACAGGAGGATCAGCGGGTCGGTCGCTGGCTGTTCGGCCTCTACCACGAGACCAACGAGTTCAGCTTCAGCGACTCCAATATTCCCCCTGAGGAACTGCCCGAGGACCGCGACTACGCCTACCCGTACATAGGGTATGAGTCCATCGAGGATGAGTACAAGGAAGTCTGGAACATGAATTACCTCGGTCGCACCGAGGATTTCTATATCGGCGAGCGCTACGACTGGCGCCTCGGCTGGTCCGATGACAGCTTAGGGGCCACCCGGGACCAGCTTGCCTTTGGCGGCAGTTACGGCAATACCCTGTTGGTGGACGATCACCAGATGTGGGTGGCCAATGCCTACCTGTCGGGTTTCTGGAGCGTCGATGAGTCGGAATTCGAGAATCTCTGGTGGACCGGCGAGACCCGGTTCTACCACCGGCAGGCCCACCGGTGGACGTTCTTTGTGGAGGGGCGCATCGATTTCACCGACGGCCTGACGCAGGACAAGCAGGGGGTACTGTGGGGGACACGGGACTGCGCGGCTATGATCGCAACTACCAGGTGGGCGACAGGAGCTTCGTCATCAGCCTTGAGGAGCGCTATTACTCGAACTGGTACCCGTTCAGGTTGTTCCGGGTCGGTGCCGCCGCCTTTGTCGACGTTGGCCGGGCCTGGTACGACGATCGGGACAACGGCGCGAACGGCGGGGTTCTCGCCGATGCCGGCGTCGGACTGCGACTCAACTCGAGCCGGGCCCGCAAGCGAACCGTGATCCACATCGACCTTGCGTTCCCTCTGGTGACGGGCGATGACGTCGACAGCGTCCAGTTGTTGTTCCGCGTAAGGAACCGTTTCTGAAATGAGACGCCTGCGCTCTCGTGACCGGCCCGGGACGGAGCGCGTCGGTCGCAGCCGCGGCGATTGCCGCCAGTGGCGATTCGGCGATGCTTCGTATATGGTGGCGTCCTGAGCGCCGTTAGCAGGGAATAAACACGATGGATATCGAAGTATCGGGCTTTTTTGGCATTATCATCCTCGCCGCGGACATCTGGGCGATACTCAATGTCGTCCAGTCGCAGACCGACAATCTGAAGAAGCTGCTGTGGATACTGGCGATTCTGCTTCTGCCACTACTCGGCGTGATTATCTGGTTTTTTATCGGGCCGCGGAGCAGCTGAGGCGAACCGACTTGCGGCCTCTGGCCGGCCTTTCTCTGCCCGGTCCGGCTACAGGCTACAGCTGGTCCTCTATGGGTAGAAGCCTGTAGAACGGTACAATCGCGCGCCGCCCCCAACCGGCCAGGGGCTCCCGTTCAAAAACCTCCCTTTTGCCGTCGTGTTCGTAGACCCACTGCAGGCTGTCATCCTCCTTCAGCTGCACCCGGAAGGTGACGGCGGGAAGGCTCTCCACCAGGTTCTGCGTGAACCTGCCCCCGACATCGGGCGATTCGACGAAAAGCCCCATTTCGGAATTGACGAAAATGGATCGCGGGTCGAAATTGAGCGACCCGATGAAAATGGTCGACCGGTCGACGATGGTCGCTTTGGAGTGCAGGGTTACGAATTCCGGTCGATGCCCCCATTCAGTCCCCTCACCGACACTGTCCGCCCGGATTTCATAGATCTCCGCTCCGGCCCTCAGCAGCCGTTTCCGATACCGGGCGTAGCCCGAGTGCACGGGTACGTGGTTGGTCGACGCAAGGGAGTTGGTGACGATGACTATGCGCACGCCCCTGGCAAGCAGTTCCTCCAGCAACCGCGCGCCGCGCTCCTGTGGCACGAAGTAGGGCGTCACGATGATGATTTCCTCCTGCGCGGCGCGAAAACGCCTGCCAATCTCGCCGGCGAGTGTCGCGAGGGTTGCATCACCGATTTCACTGCCGAGTTTCTCGGGGCTGTCGGTTACCAGGGTGGCGGGCGCGGCGACAGGGGTGATTCTCTTTTCCCGGATGTCCGTGAGAACCCTGCTGTTGACTGCCTGGGCGTAGACGCCACTGCTGCCAAGCTCCGTCTGTTCACGGATATATGCTCTGAATCGGTCCAGGTCTTCGCTGTTCACCCGCAGGCCGAAGGCCTCTATGGGGACTGAAAGCTCGCTGTTCCAGAACGCGTCGAAGCCTGCACTCACCTGCTGTACCACCGGACCGATGGCCAGCACCTCGTAGTCGTCGAATTTTACCTCCGTCTTCAGATCGAAATACTCTTCGCCGATATTGCGCCCGCCCACGATACTCAGGGTGTTGTCCACGGTGAACGACTTGTTGTGCATGCGCCGGTTGGCTCGCTTGAAGTCGAACAGGAAGCTCCAGTATTTGAACCCCTGGCGGGAGACCGGGTTGAACAGGCGCACATCGATATTGGGGTGGGAGTCGAGCAGGGTCAGTACCTCGTCCGCATCCGGCGTGAAAATATCGTCGATCAGCAGCCTTACCCTGACCCCGCGATCTGCGGCCAGCAGCATGTTCCCGGTAAACAGTGCGCCGGCGCGGTCTTTTTTGAGAATAAAGTACTGGGCGTCGATGGTGCTCTCCGCCGCCTCCATCATCTTCAGGCGGGCCCCCAGTGCCTCGATGCCGTTGGGCAGGCCGATGAAGCCCGAGTCCCCTCCATGGGTCCTGAGCCAATCCTCCCGCAGCTTGCCCAGCTCGGTGCCGGCACCGGGCGTCCGGGCGCTGCTGGCGGTCTTCGGATAATCGAGGGGAACGCTGACACAGCCCGCCAGGGCAAGCAACAGCAGGCACAGCAGGGGCGCGACAAATGTCGCGCTGCCCGATGAGCGCGTCAGTCGCTGCCGACCCCGGGTCGCCAACCGCTGCGTCAAGGGTCTATCGATACCGAGCCACCCTTGGCACCATGCCGGTACCATCCGTCACGGGCCCTTCTCCCGGTCGCGGCGACTGAAAGGTCATTTCTCGCCGTGCACCCGATCCAGTCCATCGCGGATCTGGATGGCCCAGCTGTCGAATATCCGGCGCACCTCCGCCATGTTGGAGACACTGTTGTTCTGACCCCAGTAGGAACCGCTGGAGCGGCTGTCCTTCGCCAACCCCAGCACCTCACCGGTCTCGGAGTCGCCGTAGACGACCGTCACAGCGATGCTGCCGGCGCCTTCGGTATAGACGGTAGAGCGCCCGGCTGCACGCGAGCGGCTGTCGTCCCTGGGGGCTGTCGGGGCGATGGCGGTGATCGTGGCCGCGATCTCCAGGACATCGTCACCGGGTTCGGTGACGATGGGATAGTCGCCTCGCTCCTGCAGTTGCTTGACCATCGCATCCCGGTAAGCCTTTTGCAGTGCCGCCTTGTCCTTCTCAGTGATTTCCCAGTTGCTGCTTCTCGAGGTGCTGCGGGAGGAGGGGGGCTGGATAACCTCTATATTGTCGACGCCGAGAGGGCGTATCAGAATCTTGGTGTACTTGCCCAGATCGGCATCCGGGTCGACGTAGGCGAGTTGCGCCCGGGACTTGTCCACCTTGTGCAGAGTGCCCCCGATCACTTCCGCATCCTCACCGGTCTGGACGGTTGGTGTGCTGCTGCAGGCGGTGAGTGCCGCCGTGACGGCCATGGCTCCGATCAGTCTCATGTGCAAGGTGTTTCCCCTGTTTAACGAAGAATGTCTCGCTGCGGTTTCGATTGCACTTCATACTCCGCGCACACGATGATATTCAGGCCGGCAAGCAGGCAGTTTACGACCGGGATCTGCCAGGCCGACCGCATCCGGACAGCAACGGGATCCGCGCTTACCAGCGCGCCCTGTGGCCGCGTGCAGCGACCTAACTGAAGCCGCCATGGTGGCTGGCCTGGCAGTAGCGCCCAACGTCGCCGACAAGCCATGCATTATCAGGCATGCTCTCGACTTTTTCCACGATCTCGTAAAGACGGTCGATATCGGCCCGCGCACCCTTGCGTGAACAGGCAGAGGAGGCAGCGTAGAAAACCGGGGATCGTCGAAGAAAGGCTTCTTCTCATGCCCTCAAAATGGCTGGTTCTGCGTCTTCGCTACTTGCTTACAGGCGCACGGCAGGGCCGCCGGCGCCAGGTCACACGGGAACGCTTTCGCGGTCGGGCGGGCCAAAGCGACGGAAAGACTGCCCGTGCGGCGTACGGTTGACTGGCACACGCCCCGCGCATTAGAGTCGGGCGGCTCCCGGAGACAGTGTCGAGCATTTCTATCCCGACCTGCCCGGATCTTTAACGCATATTACAAAAGGACGCCCCATCATGAAACGCGAAAATCATTCACGAGCCCTCACCTGGACGGCCGCCCTGCTGGCGTGCACCTTTGCGGCAAGCGGCAGCTGGTCACAGCGCGCCGGCCAGACCGTGTCCGTTCAGTACGGAACGGTCAAGCAGGGTCGCGAGGTGGATCTGCAGTCGTCCGCAGTGCCCGGGGGCGCTGTCGTCGGCGGCACGCTGGGCCTGGCCTCGGCCAAAGGGAAATCCTCGAGTAAAAAAGCCCGCAATGCGATCATCGGTGGCATCGCAGGAGGCGCAATCGGCGGCGCTGCCCGAGGCAGCACCATGGGTATGATTTACGACATCGACCTGGGGGCCATGGGCTCGATGCAGGTCGTCACCGACCAGCGTGAAATCCGCTCCGGTGACTGTGTTGCCGTGGAGAAGGCCGGCGAGACTGCCAATGTCCGCAGGGTATCCTCCGCCTACTGCGACCAGACCAACAAGGCGGCCGTTGCCGCTGTGGCCTCTGAGTCGCGTGAAGAGGCGGAAGAGTGCCTTGCGGCGAAACAGCAGCTGGTGGATGCGGCCACGGCGGACGAGTTCGATCTCGCCCAGAGGAAGGTCGGGTTGCTGTGCGACGACTGAGTCTCCCGCCACAGCGCTATAGCCAGTGGGCCGGGATCGAAAGCGCTGCGAGCAGCCGGCAGGAAGCATTCTGACGCCTGCTGGCAGGGCGCCGGTCGCCCCGTAGAGTGGCCCCGGGCGTCCGGCGACAGGCAAGCCTGATCGCTTGGCTTTAGCCTGTTACGAGGACGCTTTGCCAAGGGCCTGGAAGCTTCGCAAGCCTGGAGTTACCAGCCGGACCGAGGTATCGTAAAAGCCGATATCGCGCGCCTCTTCAAACCAGGCCAGGGTCAGGTTGGCTGACCGCTGGCGCCATCCGAACGGTTCGATATAAAAAGCGGCATAGCCTCCCCCGCTATACTTCGCGCTATTGCAAGCGCTCAGGCACTCACTTCCTGAACCTCCACGGCGGCGATGCGCTTGCCTTCCTCCGCGCTCTTCTGGAACTCGGAGATCTGGTCGAAGTTCAGGTAGCGGTAGATGTCGTCCGCCATGGCGTCCAGTTCCCGGGCGTAGTCCAGGTACTCCTCCGGGGTGGGGAGGCGACCGAGGATCGCGCCCACCGCCGCCAGTTCCGACGAGGTGAGGTAGACATTGGCGCCATCGCCCAGGCGGTTGGGGAAGTTGCGCGTCGAGGTGGAGAGCACCGTGGAATTGGCAGCGACACGCGCCTGGTTACCCATGCACAGTGAGCAGCCCGGCATTTCGGTGCGCGCGCCTGCCGCGCCGAAGATGTTGTAGTAGCCCTCCTCCATCAGCTGGTGCTCGTCCATCTTGGTCGGTGGCGCCAGCCACATGCGGGTCGAGATGCCGCCCTTGTGTTTTTGCAGCAGCTTGCCGGCGGCGCGGAAGTGACCGATATTGGTCATGCAGCTGCCGATGAACACCTCGTCGACCTTGTCGCCGGCTACGGAGGAGAGCAGACGCGCATCGTCCGGGTCGTTGGGGGCGCAGACGATGGGCTCGTTGACCTCTGCCAGGTCGATTTCAATCACCGCCGCGTATTCCGCGTCCGGATCCGCCCGCATCAGGCTGGGGGCTGCCAGCCACTCTTCCATCTTGCGCGCACGGCGCTCGAGCGTGCGCGCGTCGCCGTAGCCGTCTGCGATCATGGAGCGCAGCAGCACGATGTTGGAGCGCAGGTACTCCGCGATCGACTCCTCGCTGAGATCGATGGTACAGCCCGCGGCGGAGCGTTCGGCGGAGGCGTCAGAGAGTTCGAACGCCTGCTCAACCGTCAGGTGACCCAGACCTTCGATCTCCAGGATCCGTCCGGAGAAGATGTTCTTTTTACCTTTCTTCTCCACCGTGAGCAGGCCCTGCTGGATGGCGTAGTAGGGGATGGCGTGCACCAGGTCGCGCAGGGTGATGCCCGGCTGCATCTTCCCTTTAAAACGGACCAGCACCGATTCGGGCATGTCCAGAGGCATGACCCCGGTGGCCGCGGCGAAGGCAACCAGTCCCGAGCCCGCCGGGAACGAGATCCCCATCGGAAACCGCGTGTGGGAGTCACCGCCGGTGCCCACGGTATCCGGCAACAGCATGCGATTCAGCCAGGAGTGGATAATGCCATCGCCGGGGCGGAGTGAGACACCGCCGCGGGTCATGATGAAATCCGGCAGGGTGTGCTGGGTTTCGATGTCCACCGGCTTGGGGTAGGCCGCGGTGTGGCAGAAGGACTGCATGGTCAGGTCTGCGGAGAAGCCGAGGCAGGCCAGGTCCTTCAGTTCGTCGCGGGTCATTGGACCGGTGGTGTCCTGTGACCCCACGGTCGTCATGCGCGGCTCGCAGTAGGTGCCGGGGCGGATGCCCTCGGTGCCGCAGGACCTGCCCACCATTTTCTGGGCCAGGGTATAGCCCTTGCCGGTATCGGCCGGTTGCTCCGGCTTGCGGAACAGTTTTGATTCGGGGAGGCCGAGGGTTTCCCGGGCGCGGGTGGTGAGGCCGCGGCCGATGATCAGGTTGATGCGACCGCCTGCCCGCACCTCGTCCAGCAGCACATCGGACTTCAGCCCGAACTCGCTGAGTACCTCGCCGGACTCGGACAGGATCTTGCCGTCATAGGGGCGGATCTCGATGACGTCGCCCATGCCCAGTTCGTCCACCGGGGCCTCGAACACCAGGGCACCGGCATCTTCCATGGTGTTGTAAAAGATCGGGGCGACCTTGCCGCCGATACAGATGCCGCCGGCCTTTTTGTTGGGAACCCCGGGGATTTCCTCGCCGAAGAACCATAGCACGGAATTGGTGGCAGACTTGCGCGATGAGCCCGTGCCAACCACGTCGCCGACGAAGGCGACCGGCAGTCCCTTGCTCCTGATGGATTCGATCTGCTTCATGGGACCGGTGACGCCGTGCTCCTCGGGCTCGAGGCCGTCGCGGGTCATCTTGTACATCGCCAGGGCGTGCAGGGGAATGTCAGGCCTGGACCAGGCATCGGGGGCGGGGGAGAGGTCGTCGGTATTGGTCTCGCCCGTGACCTTGAACACGGCGACCTTGATCGATTCGGGTACTTCCGGGCGCGAGGTGAACCATTCGCCCTCGGCCCAGGATTCAAGCACGGCGCGGGCATTTTCGTTGCCCTTGCCGGCCAGCTCGGCAACGTCGTGATAGGCGTCGAACATCAGCAGGGTGTGCTTCAGCTCCTTTGCGGCGGCAGCGCCCAGGTCGGCATCGCCCAGCAGGGACACCAGGGTCTCGATATTGTAGCCGCCGTGCATATTGCCGAGCAGGCTCACGGCCAGGGACTTGTCGATCAGCGGGGACTCTGCCTCGCCCTTGGCGATGGCGGAGAGAAAACCGGCCTTCACATAGGCTGCCTCGTCCACGCCGGGCGGCACCCGGTTGCTGATCAGGTCGAGCAGGAAATCCTCCTCGCCGGCGGGGGGGCTCTTCAGTAGCTCGACCAGGGCCGCAACCTGCTGGGCGTTGAGCGGTTTGGGGGGGATGTTCTGGCTGGCGCGTTCCGCCACGTGTTCGCGATAAGCATCAAGCACGGTAGAGCTCCTTTGTGTTGGCCGGCGGCCCCGGGCAGGGAATGGCGGGGCGATTCGATGGCGGTTGAGACAGGCCCCGAATTATAGCCCAGTGGCCCCGGCAGGTGCATCCACAGGGCCTTATATCGTGCATTCACCCGGGTGATACCGTAAACTCGCGTCCGTTACCAACTGCCCACAATTACGTGCCTGGATGCTCGATCGCCCCGTCAAAACCCCCTGTATTGGTGTCTGTTCCACCGGCATCGGGGATAATGTCTGCCGCGGTTGCAAGCGCTTCTGTCACGAGGTCATCGACTGGAACAGCTATACTCCCGCGCAGAAACAGGTCATCGATGAGCGCCTGCGCGACTTCCTCTCCCGCTGTGTCAGTAACAAGCTCCGGGTGACGGACAGGGCGCTGCTGCAGTGGCAGCTGCGGGTGCAGCAGATCCGCTACAACGAAAACCACGATGAATACTGCTGGGTCTTCACCCTGCTCAAGGCCGGGGCGGGGCAGATCAGCGCCACCGCCGACTACGGCTTCGAGGTCGATTTTCCTTTCCGCGACCTGCCGCTGTCGGAGCTGCGCGATATGATCGACCAGGAGTTTTTCATTCTCTCCGAGGCCTACTACGAGCGCTACATGCTCACGCCGGATCTCTTTGCCGGGCAGGACTCATGAAGCCGGCGGTGGATATGGCGCCGATTCTGGCATTCCTGCCCTGTGCCACGCCGCCGGCCTGGATCGAACGGGCCAGGGAACAGACCGAGACCCTGCTGGTCGACCACGCCAACTGTGAAAAGAAAGCGGCCTCCACGGCACTGAACCTGATGTATCGCTATGTGGAGCATCCCGCCCTCCTCGACAGGCTGTCACGCCTGGCCAGGGAGGAGTTGCGGCACTTCGAGCAGGTGATCGCCATCATGCGTCGCCGGGGAGTCGGTTACCCGCAGCTGTCCGCGGCTCGCTACGCCGGGGAGCTGCGCGGTGCGGTGCGGACCCACGAGCCCGGGCGGCTGGTGGATACGCTGCTGGTCGGAGCGATCATCGAGGCGCGATCCTGCGAGCGCTTTGCGGCGCTGGTGCCGGTGCTTGATGGCGAGCTGGCCGCCTTCTACGGTTCGCTGCTCAGGTCTGAGTCCAGGCATTTCACGGACTACCTCAGGCTGGCCGAACAGCTCGGCTCGAAAGCGGAAGTGGCGCGTCGCCTGCCGGTGCTGCTGGAGCGGGAGAGGGTGCTGATCGAGTCGCCGGATCGCGAGTTCCGCTTCCACAGCGGGGTGCCGGCCTGATGCTAGTTATAAGATTAGGTATTTCAACTAAGCTATTGAAATATAAGAAAACTGTATAGCCTGTTATGGCCAGGCGAAGCCTCGATGGCCCATCCGTGGCTGTCCCAGTCCCCAAGCACCCAGCGCAGGCCGGCGGGTTCCTCGTGCCGCGCCGGCCGGTGGGTGTGCCCGTGAATCATCTGCCTCACCCCGTGCTCGTGCATGGCCGCCTGCACCGCCGCGGGCGTGACGTCCATGATGTCCTCCGCCTTGTTGCTGTTCGCCTCCCGGCTCATTCCCCGCAGCTGGGCGGCCAGGTCGCGGCGCTCCGCCAGTGGCCGCGCCAGTAGGTCAGCCTGCCATGCGGGATCGCGGGCGGTCTTGCGAAATGCCTGGTACTGAACATCTGCAGTGCACAGGCTGTCCCCATGCAGGAGCAGAGTGGGCTCCCCGTAGAGGTCGATGACGGTGGGGTCCGGGAGCAGCTGCCCGCCCGCCGCGCGGCAGAACGCCTCACCCAGGAGGAAATCCCGGTTGCCGCGCATGATGGCAAGGGAGGCGCCGCCTGCGGTGAAGCGCCGCAGCAGAGCGGCGACTTCGGCGGCAAGGGGGGCGTCGTCGTCATCCCCGACCCAGGCCTCGAACAGGTCGCCGAGGATGAAAAGTCGCTCGCAACCCCGGTGATCGTCGAGGAATGTTGCCAGGGCCGCGGTAATGGCGGGCCTGGCGGGATCGAGGTGGAGGTCGGAGATGAAAAACGTGGTGGACAACGGTGGGCCCCGTCGGGGAATTCTAGTCCTCGACGACTTCCACCGACTCGATGATCACCGGGTCTGCCGGGACATCCTGGTGGCCGCCGCGGCTGGTGGTCGGCACGGCGCGAATCTTGTCCAACACCTCGCTGCCGGCGGTGACCTTCCCGAACACCGCATATCCCCAGCCCTGCGGGTTTTTACCAGAGTGGTTGAGGAAGTCGTTGTCCTTCACGTTGATGAAGAACTGGGCGGTGGCGGAATGCGGGTCCATGGTGCGGGCCATGGCAATCGTACCGAAATCGTTCTTGAGGCCGTTGTCCGCCTCGTTCTCGATTGGCGCGCCGGCGGGCTTCTGCTGCATGTCTGCGTCGAAACCGCCGCCCTGGATCATGAAGTTGTCGATCACCCGGTGAAAGATCGTTCCGTCGTAAAACCCCTCGCGGGCGTAGTTGAGGAAATTGGCCACGGTCTTCGGCGCCTTCTCCGCGTCGAGTTCCAGTCTGATTTCGCCAAAGGTGGTTTTCATGATGACCATTGTTTCGTCCCTTTTGGTGTTATGGAAAAAGACCGGCCATCATACGGGGTTTTCGCCCGGGGGAAAACCGCCCCGGCATTGCGTGGCTGAGGGCTTTCAGTACACGAGGTATAAGCGCGCTCGATCTGCAGCTATAATACGCGGCCCTGAAAAACCGGACAGTGACCCCGATATGGAAACCACCCCTGCCAGCAATTTTCTGCACGCCGTTGTCGCCGAGGACCTGGCGAGCGGGAGGGTCAAGGAAGTGGTGACCCGCTTTCCGCCGGAGCCTAACGGTTACCTGCACATCGGACACGCGAAGTCGATCACAGTCAATTTCGGCCTGGCCGAGGCCTTTGGCGGGCGCTGCAATCTCCGCTTCGATGACACCAATCCGGGAAAGGAGAGCCAGGAGTATATCGATTCCATCATCGAGGACGTGCGCTGGCTCGGATATACCTGGGACGGCGATGTGCGTTATGCCTCTTCCTATTTCCAGCAGCTGTATGACTGGGCGGTCTATCTCGTAGAGCAGGGCAAAGCCTACGTCTGCGACCTCGATGCCGACCAGGCCCGGGAGTACCGGGGCACCCTCACCGAGCCCGGCCGCAACAGCCCCTGGCGGGATCGCAGCGTGGCGGAGAACCTGGACCTGCTGGCAGGGATGAAAGCCGGGGAGTTCGCAGAGGGGGAGCGGGTCCTGCGCGCGAAGATCGATATGGCCTCGCCCAATATGAACATGCGCGATCCGATTCTCTATCGCATCCGCAAGCAGCGCCATCACCAGACCGGCGACGCCTGGGTGATCTACCCGACCTACGATTTTGCCCACGGCCAGGAAGATGCCATCGAGGGCATCACCCACTCCATCTGCACCCTCGAGTTCGAGGACCATCGGCCGCTGTACGACTGGTTCCTGGAGCACCTGCCGGTCAGCTGCCGTCCCCGGCAGTACGAGTTCGGCCGCCTCAATCCCAGCTACACGATTACCAGCAAGCGCAAGCTGAAGCAGCTGGTGGACGAGGGCAGCGTGGCGGGCTGGGACGACCCGCGGATGCCCACGATATCCGGCATGCGCCGCCGCGGCTTCACCCCGGCGGCGATCCGGCGCTTCTGCGAGATGATCGGCACGACCCGCAGCGACGGGCTGGTGGATGTCGCCATGCTGGAATTCGCGATCAGGGAGGACTTGAATGAAAACGCGCCGCGGGCGATGTGTGTTCTCGATCCGCTGAAGGTGGTGCTGACGGACTACCCGGCGGGCCATGTCGAGGCGCTGGCGGCGCCCGCCCATCCCAGCCGCCCCGAGCTCGGTGAGCGGATGCTGCCCTTTACGCGTGAACTCTATATCGACAGGGACGACTTCCGCGAGGAGGCCAACAAGAAGTACAAGCGGCTGGTGCTCGGCAAGCGGGTGCGGCTGCGCAACGCCTACGTCATCGAAGCCGACGAGGTCGTGAAGGACGATGCGGGCAACGTGGTGGAGATACACGCCCACACCATACCGGGCACCGTTGGCAGCGACCCGCAGGACGGGATCAAGCCCAGGGGGGTGATCCAGTGGGTCTCCGCCACCGAGGGGAGGCAGGCCACCGTGCGACTCTACGATCGCCTGTTCAGCCATGCCTCGCCCGACCGGGCCGAGGGAGATTTTCATGCCCACCTGAACCCCGATTCACTGCGAGTCGTCGAGCAGGCATGGATCGAACCCTCGCTGGCGGCGGCGCTGCCGGAAGAGAGTTATCAGTTCGAGCGAGAGGGCTATTTTGTCGCCGATCGCTGCGATCACACCCACGAGCAACCGGTGTTCAACCGGACCATCGGGCTGCGGGACACCTGGAGCCAGCAGGGGGAGACTGGCGCATGACTCTCCATCTGTTCAACACCATGACCGGCCGCAAGGAGCTGTTCCAGCCTCTGGTGCCCGACAAGGTCACCATGTACGTGTGCGGTCCCACGGTTTACAACCTCGCCCACATCGGCAACGCGCGGCCGGTGGTGGTGTTCGACACGCTTTTCCGCCTGTTGCAGACGCAGTTCGACTCGGTGATCTACGCCCGCAATATCACCGACGTGGACGACAAGATCATTGCCGCGGCGCGCGAGAGCGGCCGTACGATCGAGTCGGTGACCGCCGAGTTCACCGACAAGTACCGGGAGGACATGGCGGAACTCAACGCGCTGCCACCCACGCTGGAGCCAGAAGCCACCCACAACATCGGCGCCATGATCGAGCTGACGCGCACGCTCATCGAGAAGGGGCACGCCTACGAGTCCGAGGGGCATGTGCTCTTCTCCGTCGAGTCGATGCCGGATTACGGCAAGCTCTCGCGCCGCTCGCTGGAGGACATGCTGGCAGGCGCCCGGGTCGAGGTGGCGGATTACAAGCGACATCCGGGCGACTTCGTTCTGTGGAAGCCCGCGGCAGAGGAGGACCCCGGGTGGGAGAGCCCCTGGGGCAGGGGGCGGCCTGGCTGGCACCTGGAGTGCTCCGCGATGATTCACGCGCACCTCGGGGAGACCATCGATATCCATGGCGGCGGGCGCGACCTGATCTTCCCCCATCACGAGAACGAGATCGCCCAGAGCCGCTGTGCCCACGGCGGCGACTACGTGCGCTACTGGATGCACAACGCCTACCTGGACATCGACGGCGAAAAGATGTCGAAGTCGCTCGGCAACGTGCGCACGGTGCGCGACCTGCTGGGGATGTACCGGGGGGAGGTGCTGCGCTTCGCCCTCTTGTCGGCGCACTACCGCTCACCGCTGAATTTCTCGGCCGAACTGCTGAAGCAGGCGGAGAGCACGCTGGGGAGCCTCTACGGCACGTTGCGCGACGTGCAGGATATCGAGCTTGATCTCGAGGTGCCGCTTGCGGAAGAGCCGTTTTACCAAGCACTCAACGATGATCTCAATACGCCGGTGGCGATTGCGGAACTGCACGCGCTGGCGAGGCAGCTGCACAAGGCGGGCGAGGGGGAAAAGCCGGCTTTGAAGGCGAGGATGCTGGCTGCGGGTAATCTGCTCGGCATCCTCGAACAGGACCCGGAAGCCTGGCTGCAGGGGGGTGTCGCCGGCGATGTCATCGCGCCGGAGACGATCGAGGCCCTGATTGCCGAGCGTCAGGAAGCAAAACTGGCGAAGGATTATGCCCGGGCGGACGAGATCCGCCAGTCACTGCTGGCGCAGGGCGTGGTGCTCGAGGATTCCCGGGAGGGCACCCGCTGGCGCCGGGAATGACCGGCGTCCAGCCCCAATGACACTTGCTTAAGCGCGAAGAACGGCGCCGAAGCGAGTATGGCTTGCCGGGACTCGCCGTGAATACATCCCTGTAGGCTCGTATCGCGCTTCCATGCGCTCCACGGTCCCGCCAAG
>JARRPM010000048.1:0-22241 GCA_037382865.1 Halioglobus sp.
TGATGAAAAGGTTGGTGAAATGGATATTATCGCAACGGTTTACGCTGCATATACCGGTCATGAAACCTTCGACATTGGCCGTGATGAGGGTCTTCCCGTCAATGAAGAATATGCCGATAAGGGCAAATTTGAATTTACCCCGGGGCAATTGCATAAAGTGGTATTTAACATCAAGAATCCAGAAGAGGAAGTGGGTGCTTCCGAGTATGGCGTGATCCAATAATTTGATGATTCTTCTGAAGTAAAAACCGCGAGGGCTGTGGTCACGTTCTTCTGGTCACACCCTCGTCCCGATAAAGGTTAAGACGAAAATAGATTCCATACACAGGAGGAAAGCCGACATGGCTCATCGAAACCCGATCACATCACTCGCGACAGCGGTCCTGCTCAGCGCCGCGCCCTTGTTGCTTTCAGGGCAGGCCCTGGCACAGTACGTCCCGCTGGGCGACAAGGCGTCACTATCGGAGGTCTATCCCGGCAAGGCCTACTCGCCCTATGCCCAGCGCAGTTTCCCGAGCCGCGTCTTCTGGGGGGACACCCATCTGCACACCGCGCTGTCGATGGACGCCGGACTGTTCGGCGCACGTCTCGGGCTTGACGAGGCCTACCGCTTCGCCCGCGGCGAGGAGGTCATGGCATCCAGCGGTCAGCCGGCCAAGCTCGGACGGCCGCTGGACTGGCTGGTCATCGCGGATCACTCCGACGGCATGGGGTTTATCACCGATCTCGCCGCGGGCAAGCCCGGCATCATTGCCTTCGAGCAGGGCAATCGATGGTACGAGGGCTTGCAGCAGGGAGGCGAAGCCTCGGCGGATGCGGCACTCGACCTGATTGGCACGTTTTCCCAGGGAAAGATCGACCCCAAGATGATGGCGAAGTACTCGCCCGGCGGTAAGACCTACGCCTCGATCTGGGAAGACGTCATCGATGCGGCCGAACGCTACAACGATCCCGGCCGCTTCACCACGCTCATCGGCTTCGAGTGGACCTCGCTGGTCAAGGGTAACAACCTGCACCGCAACGTGATCTTCCGCGATGGGGCGGACAAGGCCGGGCGGATCGTGCCCTACACGACCCAGGCGCCGGTGGGTTCCACCGATCCGCTGGATCTCTACGCCTGGCTGGAGAACTATGAGAAGAGCACCGGCGGCACCGCCTTGGCGCTGGCGCACAACGGCAACCTCTCCAACGGGATCATGTTTCCCGTGGATGCCCAGTACACCTGGTCCGCGGGCCGTGAGCCAGACGCCGAGGGCAAGCTGCCGCCGGTTGGCAACACAGTGGATGTGAAGAACGCCAACTGGACCAATACCATCGGCGCCTCGGAGCTGGGTACTGTCTGGACAGATCCGGACTTCGACCCGGGCCAGTCCGCCTTCTACTACGCCCGGGTCCTGGAGATCCCGACGCCGCGCTGGGTGGTGTACGACGCCTTCCGCTGCGGGGTGGAGATCCCGGAGGAGGCCGAGACCACACACCAGGAGCGCGCCTATACCTCGCCGATCTGGTACACGCCGGGTAAAGGCTGACCCGCCGTGGCAGCGGCCCAGCGCAGACGAGGATAAAGGCAAGCAGTTCATGCTGAGGTTGTTGCACGAGCCATTGATCCACTTCCTGATCCTGGGGGCGGTCCTCTTCCTGGTGTTCGACCTCACTGGTGAGACGGACCAGCCGGGCGAGCGGCGGATCGTCGTGACGGCAGGCCAGGTGGAGCAGCTGGCCGGCCAGTTCTCGCGCACCTGGCTGCGCCCGCCCACGCCGGGCGAGCTCGACGGGCTCGTCGAGCGCTACGTGCGCAGCGAGATCTACTACCGCGAGGCGCTGGCCATGGGGCTCGGCCAGGACGATCCCTACGTGCGCAATCGCCTGGCGCTCAAGCTGGAGGTGCTGCTCGACGACCTGTCGGCGGAGGCCGAGCCCGGGGACGAGGAACTGAACCGCTTCCTCGAAGCGCATGCCGAGCGTTTTGCAGAACCGGCACGGCTGTCGTTTCGCCAGGTGTACCTGAACCCGGACCGGCATGCGGACCCGGCGGCCGAGGCGCAGCGCCTGCTTGAGCTGCTGCGCGCGGGTGCAGACCCAGGCGCGCTCGGTGATGTCTCGATGCTCACCCCCGGCCTGGACGGGGCCAGCCCGGAGGAGATCGCGCGGCAGTATGGCGAGGACTTTGCCGAGGCGCTGCTGGCGCTGGAGCCCGGTGCCTGGGCCGGGCCGGTGCGATCGCCGTTCGGGATACACCTGGTCCGGGTCTCGCAGCACCAGCCGGCCCGCCAGCCGGCACTGGCGGAAATCCGCGACGCGGTGCTGGCCGAGTGGCGCGACCAGCGCCGCCGCGAGGCCAGGGAGCAGGCCTACCAGCGCCTGCGCGAGCGCTACCAGATCGTGATGGATGGCGAGACGCAAGGCGGGCCGTTGCCCGACGGCGAATCGCCGGCCGGGTCAGCGAGCGCGCAATCCGGCAAGGCGGGAGGGGGCATCGCCGCCATGCCCGACCTGCCGACGGCCCGGGTGGTAGAGAACAGACCGTGAGGGCGCCGCTCCGTCATCTCCTCGTGCTGCTCCTGCTGCTGGCCGGCCTCTGGTCCGGCCCCGGCGTCGCCCACGAGTCGCAGCCCGGCCTGCTCGAACTCCGCCAGCTGACCAACGAGCGCTGGGAGGTTGTCTGGCGGGCCCCGATCTACTACGGCAAGTCACACCCGGCGCGCCTGGCGCTGCCGGCAGACTGGCAACCCGTTGACGAGCCCACCGTGCGGCGCCTGGCGAGCGCGGACCTTCACCGGCAGATCGTGACGGTGCCGCCGGGCACCCTCGACGGCAGCGTCATCGGCTTCCCCGGGCTGGAGCAGACCATCACCGACGTGTTCCTGCGCCTGTCCCGGCTGGACGGCAGCGAGGTGTCCCAGGTGGTGCGTCCCACCCGGCCGCAGGCGGTGCTGCGCGGCGAGCGGCCGTGGACGGTGACCGCCGGCGAGTACCTCGTGCTCGGCTTCCACCACATCCTGCTCGGCATCGACCACCTGCTGTTCGTGCTCGGGCTGCTGATCATCGTGCGCGGGCCGCGCATGCTGGTCGAGACGATCACCGCCTTCACGGTCGCCCACAGCATCACCCTGGGTCTCGCCACCCTTGGTTACGCCAGCGTGCCCGGCCCGCCGCTCAATGCCGCCATCGCCCTGTCGATCCTGTTCCTCGGCCCGGAGATGGTGCGGGCATGGCGGGGACAGACCAGCTTTACCCTGCGCCACCCCTGGGTGGTCGCCTTCTGCTTCGGGCTGCTGCATGGCTTCGGCTTCGCCAGCGGCCTGTCCACCGTGGGCATGCCGCGGGCGGAGATCCCGCTTGCGCTGGCCATGTTCAACGTGGGGGTCGAGCTGGGGCAACTGGCCTTCGTGGCCCTGATCCTGCTCTCTTACCGGGCGATGCGGACCCTGAAATTTCGCTGGCCCCGCTGGGTCGAACTGGGGCCCGCCTACGCCATCGGCTCCCTTGGCGCCTACTGGACGATCCAGCGCACCACGATGATGTTCTGAGGAGAAATCCATGTACTTTGCCAGGCTCTTCGATTGGAAGCCGGGCTTCGCAGTCCTGCTGGTGACCATAGCCCTCTGGCCCCTGGCCGCCTGGGCACACGTGGCATCGGGCGAAGCCGGGGGGTTCCTCAGCGGCCTGTCCCATCCGGTTTCGGGGCTGGACCACGTGGTCGCGATGATCGCGGTCGGCCTGTGGGGCGCGCAGCTCGGCATGCCGGCACTGTGGATCCTGCCGGTGGCTTTCCCGATGTTGATGGCCTTCGGCGGCATGCTGGGGCTGATCGGCGCCCCCCTGCCTGGCGTGGAGGTCGGCATCGCCCTGTCGGCCGTGGTGCTCGGCGCCCTGGTGCTCGGGCGGGTACGGCTGCCCCTGGCAGTCGCGGTCGCCGTGGTCGCCTGCTTCGCCGTCTTCCACGGCCACGCCCACGGCACCGAGCTTGAGGCCGGGCAGAATGCCATGCTCTACAGTCTAGGCTTCGTGATCGCCACCGGCCTGCTGCACGGCGTCGGCATCAGCGTCGGACTCATCCAGCGCTGGGACCTGGGGGGGCGGCTCCTGCGGGGCGCCGGCGCCCTGGTCATGGCCGCCGGGCTTTATTTCCTGTGGGGTGCGGCGGCATGAAACGACCGGGCCTTCTCACGTGGTTGGCCACCGGGCTGGCGGCCCTGCCCGGGGCGGCACAGGCCCACCTGGTCAACTCCGGGCTCGGCCCCTTCTACGACGGAGTGCTGCACCTGCTGCAGTCCCCCGGCGACCTGCTGGGTCTTCTCGCCCTGGCGCTGTTGGCCGGTATGCGCGGCACCACGGCGGCTAGGGCGGTGGTGATCGCTCTGCCGATCACCTGGCTTCTGGCGGGCCTGATCGGCCTGAGCCTTCCGCTCATACCGGAGCTGGCCTGGTTGAGCACACTGTCTTTCATGCTGCCGGGCATGCTGGTGGCGGTCGATGCCCGACTGCCGCCGGTCATCATCGCCGCCCTGGCTGGCGGATACGGTGCGCTGCATGGCCTGCTGAACGGTTCGACCCTGACCACCATGGGTGCCGGTGTCGGGAGCCTGTTCGGGATTGTGCTGGCGGCCCTGTTGCTGTTGCTGCTCGTATCGGCAGTCGTGGTCCCGTTGCAGGCGTTCTGGGCCCGGGTAACTGTCAGGGTCGCGGGCAGTTGGGTCGTAGCGGTGGGTATGCTGATGTTGGGCTGGTCTGCAAAGAGCGCGGCTTGAGTCGCAAGACCACTGCCGCAGCGAATCGGCACTGACGGTACCATGGGTGGCAGTCAGAAAAGCGCTGCCAATGAAGACGTAACCTGATGAGAACAAGGCAATGAAACGAAAGGGGGGACTTCATCATGAGAAACATTTCTATCCTGCTGGCCGCCGCCCTGGCGGCCGGCACAGCTAACCTCCAGGCGGAACAACCGGCTGTACCCGCGAGACCCTGCATGGGTTGACCGGTGGAGCTGGTGACGGCGCCAAACGGCGCAATCGCCAACCAGCGTGTTCTGGACGGCATCGGAGAGGCGGATATCGCGCTCTCTAATCCTGTTTGTGGCGATGGAAATCATTCACAGCCGGCAGGGCATCACCGGTTTGACGGAGCGGTTTCCGCGGGTCATTGCATTCACCTTCGGCCTGCTGCTCGGCTTTGGTTTCGCCGGCGCGTTAAGCGAATTCGGCCTGCCGCAAGCGGCGATTCCCGTCGCACTGTTGTTCTTCAACGCGGGTGTCGAGGTCGGGCAGCTGTTGTCTGTCGCGGCAGTCTTCACCGTTATGGCACTGGCACGGCAAGTCAGCCGTCATCACAGCGCTACGCAGCCTGTCCTTGGCGAATTCCTATTCATGCAATGATTGGCGTATGAAAGAGTCCATTGCAATGTGATAGCCATGAATGGTTGCAGAGATTTGCGCGCGGAGGTAGAGGATTGCCGCTAAGCACCGCTGGTGTATCTCCACCTAACGATTGATGGACCCGTTCTCGGTTGTAGTATTGCCTGAAGTCTGCGAGTTTTCGCTCAAGGTCCTTAGCATTCCAAAAGAGGGTGTGATCAAGATATTCACGGCGAATAGTCCCGATAAGTCGCTCAATGAAGGGGTGCGATATAGGCATATACGGAACGGCCTTGATCTCATCTACACTAAGAACTCTCAGGTTCGCTTGCCATTGGTGATATAGGAATAGTGGGTCGTTGTCAGAGCTGAGATATGTCGGCGCACACCTGGTTGAGATGACGGTGTTGAACATCCGACAGAGGGCGACACCATCGACATCCCCTGCATGTACACCAAAGCCAATGATGCGCCGCGTGAATTGCTCCATGACCACGAGCACCCAGTGGGTGTTGAGTAAAATGGACTCGCAACGAAAGAGATCAATACTCCAGAGGCTGTCCTTCGCGTGCCCGATGAAGTTCAGCTATGACGGTCCATTGTCATCAGGCATTGGGCGATAGTGTTTGGCGAGGACACGCCGGACCAGGTCCTTGTTAATATCCATAGCAAATGTCTTATTGATTTGTTGGGCGATTCTAAGACGACCAAAGCGTGGATTGCGCTGCTTTAGTTCAATAATCGCCTGAATGAGTTCGGGTGATGGACCCTTGGGGCCAGGCTTGCCCTTTTTTGCATGATGAGTACAGTAGCCGGTACTTGCGATTTATTAGGAGGTCATGGAATTTCAATAGTGTCGATGGCCGAAGAATCACGGCAGCCCGCTGGATACGGCGTGGGTCGAGAAACAACGACCAGAAGCCGATCAGAAACCGGGAGCGTTGTTTTTTGCAGGCGACCTTGGCCAGCGGATATTTCAGGAACCATTCTCCTGGAAGGCGCTTGGCATTGATATTCGTGGACGATCTCAAACGCTCAAAGTCAATTACCATACATCCCATCAAATACGGCAAACTGTAGACAGGCTTTTGCCACCACTGGTGCGCGATGTGGACGGTAACGAAGAAGACAGGGTGGGGACCGTATCAGTCTTCAACGGGCCTGATCCGGAGGTGAAAGTATTTGATGACAGCAGCCAGGAAAGTGAAGGTGTTACTCATTGGGTTTGTAAACTTATTGATGAAGGAATTGAACCCGAAGAGATAGGTATATTCGTGCGTAGCAACAACGAGCTGTCACGGGCTCGTGCCGTAGTAAAAAAGGCTGGTCATACGCCACTGGAGCTGTCGGACCGCGTGGAGGATCGAAATGGGCGCATATCCATCGGCACAATGCACCTCGCAAAAGGGCTTGGGTTCAAAGCCGTAGTAGTCATGGCATGTGACGAAGACATTTTTCCGTTACAAGACCGTATCGAAACTGTCGCCGACGAAACTGAGCTGGATGAAGTGTACGAGACAGAGCGCCACCTGTTCTATGTGGCCTGCACCCGTGCAAGAGATTGTCTTGTGGTGACGGGCGTAGATCCTGCATCCGAGTATTTTGCAGATATGAAGATGAGGTAAAGGGTATTTTTATGAGTAATGAGCTGTAGCACTAAGTTCCAGGTTAAATCAGGGATTTTATAAATCACTTAACAATCTTCAACATAGGCTGCATTGGCGTATCCAGCAAATCAATTGTCTGCTTGAACCGTTCATTCTTAACGAATGCTGCATAAGCCTTTTCAGTAGTCTTCACAGAAGCGTGGCCAGGAGATGCTGAACGTCTGTAATAGCAGCACCCCTGCTCAATAGCCGAGTAGCAAATGTCTTTCTCATATTGTGTGAAGACACGTCAGTGAGTCCGGCTCTCCTGAATGCTGCTTCCAATGCACGATTATTCTGAATCGTTTTGTGCCCACCGTGCCTGCCAGGAAATACATACTCACCGTCAATAGCCTTCTGACGATTCAGAGGGGTAGTGCGAAGACGATTGGTCATGGGGATAAAATCGTCATTGGACACCTTCGATCTGTACAGATAGATCACGCCATTGTCGAAGTCGACATCTGATCATTGCAGGGTGCTGGCCTCATTGATCCGAAAGCCACCATCGACCATCAGAATAAAGATATCTCTTGCCGCCTGTCGCGATTTCTTGTGGCGGGAGTATTTGACTGATGAAGGATCAAGTTCTTTCAAGATTCTCTGTTCTTCATTATCTGTCAGATACCGGATTGGCTTATCCTTTATATTCCATTCGCACCATTCATATACAGGGGTGTAATATCCGAGGCGCTTTGCATTCCGGCAGATCTTGTTGAACTGCCTGGACCAAAGACGAATTGTGATGTCCTTGATCCCACGCTGGCGTTCATGTTCAACCCAGCGGGATAAGTTACGATTCGATATCTCATCAATAAGGATATCGCTGAAGTAGTCTTTGAATTGCTTGGTCGCGGTTACTAAGGTGCCGTAGGCCCCGGAATCCTTGCTGGTTCTGAGCAGCAAATCACACGCCTCATATAGTTTGATGTGTTCTCGATGACCAAGAACCTTTGTATCAACCAATTGCTGGCGCATCTGGCGCTCGAGTTCCAGTGCATCTTTCTTGCGAGTGGATTTCGAGCTGCGGGTATAGTGTTAAATTGCACCGAAAAATGATCCACCATTTGCACTCAAATATATACCACCAGAACGGCTGTAAGTATGTAGCTACAAACTAATGATTCTTGGCGGAGATGGGTCAAAGCAGAATGCAAATATCCAACTCTATTGGGGCTAATTTTGGTGCAAATCAACATATCTAACAACTGTCGCCAAAAGTGGCAGCAATCATGTTGCACAAGCCTGTAACTGATTGAGTAACGTGGAGGAACCAAACCGGGGAAGAGTCCTGGCCGAACCTTTTCCTGGGACGGTGACTCAAGGGGTTATCCTGGTATTCGTCATTGTTAACAATCAGTTAAAAGTGTTGAGTTGGGTATGCCCACTGAAATCACCACGTTAGAACCATAGTGAGTGCGATAACAACTCGCATCGATATTCGCATCGGTCAAAAAAGTTCGAGTTCAATGTTATCACTTGTAAACAGGCGCTTGGTTGACCAGTAGTGCCAGGAAATCAGGTTGAGTGTCCGTCATGTTTCACTCAGCATAAGGCTAATGAGCAGGATTCATTCAGGTCTGTTAGCCAGTGAATGTCGCTCCAGATCTATTAAGAAGCGATATCTTTTTGATATGGTACGAGAGGAAATGTTCAGGTATCTGATACTCATCGGCATGCTGCTATGCCTTGCGGCATGTGCCGATTCCTCGAATGAAAACGGCGGCAAGACGCTGGTGAGCGTGTGGGCCCACTCCGGCCAGGCAGCAGAGCGGGAGGTACTGCAGACGCAGATCGCCAGGTTCAATAGCCAGCAACAGGCGATTCAAGCAAGGCTTACATTGCTGCCGGAAGGCACCTACAACGGCCAGGTGCAGGCCTCGGCGCTGGCGGACGATATGCCCTGTGTCCTGGAATTCGACGGGCCCTATGTTTACAACTATGTATGGCAGGGCAAGCTGATCCCGCTGGATGATTTCCTCACTCCGGCGCTGCGCCGCGAATTGTTGCCTTCCCTTATGGTGCAGGGAAACTATCGCCACAGGCAGTATACCGTCGCCACTTTCGATTCTGGGCTGGGTCTGTATGCGCGTAAAAGTCTATTGACTAAAATCGGCGTCCGCATCCCGCAAGGCCCGGACTCGGCCTGGTCCGTGGCAGAGTTCAATGCCATCTTGCAAGGGTTGCGCAAGTTTGACGTGGACGGACAGGTCCTGGACATGAAATTGAACTATAGTGGCGAGTGGTTCGCCTACGGCTTTTCACCAGTCCTGCAATCAGCAGGCGGCGATCTCATTGACCGTTCCGAACATCGATCCGCGAACGGCGTGCTCAATGGTGCGGCGGCGGTGGAAGCCATGAGTCAGCTGCAAAGCTGGATCAGAGGCGGTTATGTCGATCCGAATCTTGATGATGCTGCCTTTACGCAGGGACGGGTGGCCTTGACATGGGCGGGGCACTGGGAATATCCCCGTTACAATAAAGCATTCGGGAAAGATCTGTTGGTGTTGCCTTTGCCGGATTTCGGACGAGGCATGCGCACCGGTCAAGGTTCCTGGAATTGGGGTATTACCAGCAGTTGTAAACGGCCGGGTGAAGCATGGCGCTTTCTGGCCTTTTTGCTGCGGCCTGAGGAAGTGGCGGCCATGACACACGCCAATGGCGCTGTGCCCGCGACCCGGATAGCAATAGCGCGTTCACCCTTATATAAAGCCGGTGGTCCCTTGCATCTCTATGCGCGGCAACTGGCAGATGGTTACAGCGTGCCGCGCCCTCAGACACCCGCCTATCCGATCATAAGTTCGGCGTTCGAGCAGGCATTTCGCGACATCCAGAACGGCGGCGAGGTACAGGCCGCACTTGACCGCGCGGTTGCCGTGATTGATCGGGACATCGGCGATAACAAGGGCTACCCACCGGTGATGATGCACCGTGATGAAGCGCGTACTGATGATTAAACGTACGCATGTCTCCGAGAAAACCATCGCCTGGCTGTTCATGGCGCCGGCATTGCTCGGTTTGGCGCTGTTCATCCTCGCGCCGTTTATTCTGGCGATCGTCCTGTCCTTCACCAATGTGCGCCTGGGTTCGCCGCTACCGGTGGAGTGGACGGGTTGGCGCGAATATGCGCGCCTGATGGACGACGCGGCGTTTTTACACGCGCTGTTCAATAACCTGGTGTTCGCCCTGGTCGTGGTGCCGGTGCAGACCCTGTTGGCCCTGGGTTTGGCCCTGTGGCTTAACCGGCCCCTGCGCGGGCGGGTAGTGTTCCGCACCCTGTTCTTCATGCCGGTGATATTTCCCTTGTCGCTGATCGCCGTGGTGTGGATCCTGATTTACAGCCCGGATGCCAACGGCCTGATGAATCATGTGTTGCGGTTAATGAGTCTGGGCCACTGGCAGACGAAGGACTTTCTCCATGACCCGCTGTGGGCGCTGCCGGCCATCATGCTGACGTCCATCTGGCAGGGGGTGGGCCTGCAAATGGTGGTGTTGCTTGCCGCGCTGCAGGCCATCCCGGCCGAACTCTATGAGGCCGCAACTATCGACGGAGCCAGGGCCTGGCAACGCTTTCGTCACGTGAGCTTGCCGCAGTTACGCAATGCCCTTGTGTTCGTGGTGATTGTGACCACCATACTGGCCTTCCGGGTGTTCGATCAGGTGCGCATCATGACCCAGGGTGGACCGGAAGATCATTCCGCCACCGTGGTGTTCGCGGCGGTGCAGGCTGCCTTCGACAGAGCGCAGGTCGCCAAAGGCATGGCCATGAGCGTGGTGTTTTTTCTGCTGGTGCTGGCCATCACGCTGGTACAACGCAAACTGCTCAAACAGACTCGCGACTGAGGTAAGTGCGCAATGCATCGCAAGCGTTTGTGGAATTTCGTCAATTATCTGCTGCTAAGTATCGCGGCCTTGTTGTTCATCGCCCCGATATTGTTCATGGTGGTGGGCAGTTTCAAACCGGAAGCGCAGGTGTTGAGCGAAATGGGCACGCTGCGTGCCGTGTTGCCCAGTGAGATTAAATTACATAATTATCGCGATGTCTTTGTGCGCATCCCCTTTGGCCGCTATCTGTGGAACTCGGTACTGATCAACGGCCTGATCGTGGGATTGGGATTGATCGTCAATGCCCTTGCGGCTTATGCCCTGGCGCGTCTGCAGTGGCGTGGTCGGGATACCCTGCTTGTGGTGGTGCTTGCTTTGTTGATTATCCCTTTCGAGGCCATCGCAGTGCCCTTGTTTTACCAATTGTCAGCATTGGGCTGGCGTAACGATTACCTGGTGCAGGTCTTCCCCTTTGTTGCCAATCCTCTGGCAATCTACCTCTTCTACTCTTTCTTCCTGGGATTGCCGCGGGAATTGGAAGAGGCGGCCCGTGTCGACGGTGCCGGTATCCTGCGAACTTTCTTCGCCATCGTAATACCGAATGCCAAGCCGGTATTCGCCACTGTGGCCATCGTCACTTTCCTATTATATTGGGGCATGTATCTGTGGCCCTTGCTGATGACCGTAGATGATGGTGTGCGTCCCCTACCTTTGGCCATCGCTACCTTCTATACTTTGCCGCCGGTGCAATGGGGCGACATCCTGGCCTTCGGGGTAATGATGGTGTTGCCGGTGCTAGTGATTTTCATCACCTTTCAACCGTGGTTCGTGCGCGGTGTCGCCACGACAGGATTAAAGGGCTAGCAATGAGCCGCGTTACCTTCAGCGATATCACTAAACGCTTTCCGGACGGCACCTTGGCAATCTCCGATTTTTCGTTGGGTATCAGGGATGGTGAGTTGCTGGTGCTATTGGGTCCGTCGGGTTGCGGAAAGTCGACCCTGTTGCGCATGCTGGCTGGACTGGAGCAACCCAGCAGCGGAGAGCTTCGTATCGATGATGTGGTGGTGAATGATCTAAGTCCGCAGCAACGCAATATTGCCATGGTGTTTCAAAACTATGCCCTCTATCCGCATATGAGCGTGCGGGAGAATCTGGCCTTTCCCCTCAGGATGCAGCGCCTGCCGCGCCGGGATATCGAACGGCGTGTTCGCGAGGTGGCGGAGCGTTTAAGTCTGGGCGAGCTGTTGGACAAACACCCCAGGGCCTTATCCGGCGGCCAGCGTCAGCGGGTGGCCATGGGTCGCGCCCTGGTGCGCGAACCCAAGGTGTTTCTCATGGATGAACCCTTGTCGAACCTGGATGCGGAACTACGCCTGCAGATTCGCCAGGATAGTGCCCGCCTGCAGCGCGACACCGGCGTCACCACCCTCTATGTGACCCATGATCAAGTGGAGGCAATGACCTTGGGCCAACGCATCGTAGTATTGAAGCAAGGGGTGTTGCAGCAACTGGGTACGGCTAATGAACTGTATGCATGGCCGGCTAATACCTTCGTAGCAACGTTTATCGGTAGCCCGGGGATGAATATCTTCCAGGCCCCGCTGCAGCGTGATGAACAAGGCTACACGTTTACGATTGACGGCCGGACCATTGCCTTGCATGTCGGCGCTTATTCCGAAGAGAGTTTGTCAACCTTCGCAGGGAAGATCCTCCACGTTGGTATACGGCCTGAGGCGTTGTGTTTGGTCGCGGCTGGCGATGAAGGGGTTGTTGATTTTTCGGTGAAATTGTCGGGACTGGAGCGGCTGGGTCACGAGGTGATCGTGCATTTCCCGGCGATCAATCGGATTGCCGATATGCAGGCGGAACATTGTGCGCGCTTATCGCATCAGGATGGTTTGCAAATCGGCGATAACATCAGTTTGAGTGTAGCGGTGAAGGACCTGTATCTGTTCGATCCAAATGGGTGTGCGATTCCGCGAGTCAGTTAAATATTATGTCCGCAGCGGGGACGGATTGATTTAGCAGACTGTAGAAAAGCTCCTATTGAAGCGGGATTTTCTGTTCTCGGGGATGTCAGCTTTTTCAAAGGAAAGAACCAATGCTGGTATCTAACAACTGTCGTCGAAAGTGGCAGCGATCCAGCAGTTCGGGCTGTTAACTTGCTGAGTAACGTGATGAATCAAAGCCGGGCAGCAGCCATCAGTCTTCTGAATAGTATGCAGCCCAGCCCCTTGTTTTGATGCGCATCCAGAACTGCAATTGCTGGTTCGGCTACCACCTGTTCATCGCCAAAACGAACAAAACGGGCTACGCCTATCCTTCGCCTGCCTGGTTAAGTGCGCCAATAGCAAAATGATCCACTCCGTCAATCTCGGTCAGATAGCGCAGGTCTGCATTGGTTAGTTTCAGCTTGGCAAAAAGAAAGCGCTGAAAACGTGATTCTGGTGAAAAGTTGTCCATCCCGCGCTCAAGCATAGGCTTGTCAGCAGGGATTACCAGTCGCAGGGTGACAGGAGTACCGTCGCTTAAATTTATTGCTTCCCGGTAGGTGGGAGTAAATATATGCATTTTCTGTTGGCTTCGTCATAAGTGATGCGTGCGATGTTGTGCAGGTCAAATGACCGATTATACGGCGTACGGCAACTGGAGCAGCCCGCTACACTGCTGCTGCCACCTGTGAAAGTACCGGGCAGGAATCTGCTTTCAGGAGCCAAGTATGATCTTGATGATCAACATCAGGGAAACTCCGATGAGAAACGAGATGAAGTTGACAATGTTGACACCGAGATCCTTATGCTTCCTGACCTCCGGAACCAGATCGGAGGCCCCAATGTAAAGGAAGTTACCTGCTGCGAACGGGATAAGAAATGAAATATCCATATTGAAGGATACTGCGTAGGTTAACAAACCGCCTGCCAAAAAAGTAAGCGCCGACAGCACATTGAACAACAACGCCTTGCGCTTTCCCCATCCGCCATGGATCAAGACACCGAAATCACCGAACTCCTGGGGCACCTCGTGTGCCGCAGCGGCCAGCCATGCCATGATACCAAGCCTGATATCAGTGACAAAAATACCGGCGATCGCAAGTCCCCCGATGAAGTTATGCAAGCCATCGCCAATAAGGATTAAGTAAGTGAGGGGTTGTTTGCAACTTGCAGAGGCGCGGTGGCAGTGGTGCCAATGCAGTAACTGCTCCAGTGCAAAAAAGATGCTGAAGCCAGCAATGATCCAGACAAAAAAGCTATCGTTGCTGCCGTATTGGGCAAGCCCCGCAGGAATCATATGAAAGAAGGCGCCACCAATTAAGGAGCCGGCAGAAAATGCAACCAATGGCAGGATAATTCGCTGGAGGGTGGATTCTTGTAATATAAGGGTAACACTGCCAACCATTGCGATAGCACTCATCAGGAGACTGCTTCCAATAATCCAGGTCAGTGTATTCATCTTTATCTTTTTCCTGTTTCACCTTTCCCGACAAGAGTATGTGTGCGGCAGATTAATCACGCACCAGATGATGGCTGTTATCAACTAATCTTTATAGTTTGCAGTGCCAGTATACTGTGGGCAAGCTTGGTGTAACCCGGTGGATTGATCATGGGACTTATTACATAATTGATGGCACTGTTTATCACTGCCTGCTGCACTGTTACCCCGAGAAGCGCGTTTCCTGGCAGCAAGCAGCGCCGTTGCGGAAAATTACATTAATATGGTCTGACTATTAGGGAGCGCTGTCTGTGTTAGAGCAAAGACTGAAGCAAAGCGCCAGGAAAACACTGCGAACATTTATAACACTATTGCCGATTTTCGTCGGGATGCTGTTGTTAACCAGCTTGGCAGTTACGCTTCTTCCTGAACAAATATCGGCGGATCTATTCGGCCGACATGATCTCATTGATGTACTTCTGGGCGCATCTGCCGGCAGTGTAGCCGCAGGCCACCCGGTGGCAAGTTACATTCTGGGTGGTGAACTGCTCGCTGAGGGTGTGAGCTTGTTGGCGGTGACCGCACTGATAGTTAGCTGGGTGACGGTAGGTATTGTTCAGTTGCCGGCTGAGGCACTGTTGTTGGGCAGGCGCTTTGCCATTTGCCGTAATTTGATGTGCTTCCTGTTTGCGATCATGATTCCATTTTTGACCGTTTATACACTTCAGCTGATAGGCTGACGCGGCTATGAAGAGGGATCGCCCGGCAGGGAGAGGCGGTATCGGTGGCTGGGTATTCCTGGTAGTGGTGCTGGTGATTTACGCTGTAACCGCGTCAATCGATTACGAGCAGGTATTGAGTGCGATTGGCGTCTTTACGCAGTTACTTGATAAGGTGCTGCCTGCGCTTGCACTTGTGTTCGCGCTGATTTTTGCTGTTGACCTGTTGCTTGACCCGAAACGCGTTGAGAAATATCTCGGCAGGAGGTCCGGCATCCTGGGATGGCTGGCAGCCATTGTGGCGGGCATTCTCTCAACCGGGCCGGTCTACGCCTGGTACGCGGTGCTGCACGATCTTAGGCAAAAGGGCATGAGAACCTCGCTGGTGGCTGTCGTGCTGTATAGCCGGGCCGTTAAACTCCCGTTACTACCGCTGCTGGTCCACTACTTCGGCCTCGGGTATACAATGGTGCTTGTTCTCTATTTGATCGGCTTTTCAATCATCGGTGGGCTTCTCATGGAGAGGATTGGAGGCATGCATGCTGTGCCTGATTAGGCCGCCGGTACTCATGAATCCAGGTGTAATTTTGATTTAATCAGCATGGAGGAATTGAAAATGACAATTGCAATTGCCGCAACGGCACCGGAACTGGACGGTCAGATCGCGATGCATGGCGCACGTGCACCGTTTTACCTGCTGTTCGACGAACAAGGAAATATGCTTGAAGTTCTGGCCAATCCGGTTGTGCAAGCCGAGGGTGGGGCAGCGCCCCAGGCTGCGCAATTCCTTGCAGACGGCGGTGTTACGCTACTGGCAGCAGGCGACTTTGGTAACAGGTTTATTTCTGAACTGGAGGAGCGGGGCATTAGGCATGCCCTGATGTCGGGTTTGGTCTCCGAAGTCATCGTGGAGTTAATCAGCTGACTCGGAATGTCGAGGCAGGAAAGAAGGGTGATCTCAATGCGCAGCCAATTGGCTTGATCGCTGTATCAAAGAGGCGCTGATATGCTGACCTTTGGCCCCGTTCCCTCACGTCGCCTGGGGCGCAGTCTGGGCATAAACAATATTCCACCCAAGGCATGTTCCTATTCCTGTGTCTATTGCCAGGTTGGACCAACCCGAACCACTGAGATTGTCCCGCGTAAATTCTATACGCCGGATCAGATCTTTCAGGAGGTGAAGAAACGCCTCATACAGACTCGGGAAAAGGGCAATCGTGTTGACTATTTGACCTTTGTCCCGGACGGTGAACCCACACTGGACTCGGCGTTGAGCGAGACCATCGAACGTCTGTGCCCATTGGGCATCCCTGTCGCAATTATCTCCAATGCATCCCTGATATGGCGCGAAGAGGTCCGGGAAACCCTGATGAAGGCGGACTGGGTTTCACTCAAAGTGGATGCCATTGATGACCCCCTGTGGCGCCGGATCAACCGGCCCCATCCATCTCTTGATCATCAGGCTATATTGGAAGGGATGTCAGTCTTTGCTGATTCTTACACAGGGACGTTGGCGACGGAGTCCATGATCGTCAAGGGTTTGAATGATAATGACCATACGGCAAACGATTTGGCGGGCTTTCTGGGTAAACTCTGCCCTGATATGGCCTACCTCTCTGTTCCTACGCGGCCGCCAACGGAGAAGAACGTTCACGCACCGGACGAAGCGCGCTTGAATCGTGTTTACCAGGTCATTTCCCGAAAAGTTAAAAATTTGGAACTGCTGACAGGTTATGAAGGCAACGCCTTCGCATCCACCGGTGACGTGGCGGAGGATCTGTTGTCGATTACATCCGTACACCCGATGCGCGAAGAAGCGGTGCGCAAATTTCTGGATAAGGCAGGAACTCATTGGCGCGTGGTAGAACAATTGATTGCTGATGAACAGCTAAAGCTGACGGAGTATGAAGGACAGAAATTCTACGTTCGTCGTATACCTGACAAATGCGAGTAAGGTGGAATTAAATATGGACGGTTATCAGATATCCTGATGGCAACCGACTTTTCTCAAGCGGGTGAAAATACGGTAAAAATCGCAGATACTTTAGCGGGTGGTTTTTGTGCAAGTCTAACCATACTTCGCGTGATCGAACATTTTCCTGAGGATATGCCGGTCAGTGTGGTTCCTCCCGAGGACGTGGATCCTCAGAAATACTTAACCGATCGCGCCCTCAGCTACCTTGAAACACTATCTGCTCGCATTGGTCAGTCAGGTGTGGCACTCGAAGTAATAACTGGTGTTCATTCGGCCAGCAGGGAAATTGTATTATATGCGCAGAAGCACGCTTTCGATTTGATGGTGGTGGGTTCCCAGAGAGTGCTTGGTCCAACTGCAAACAGTGTTGTGCGTGCTGCTATTGTTGATGTTCTTGTAGTACACCCGACAGAATGAAGAGGTAACGTTCTCGTTACATATTAGATGGTTTCCAGGTATTTGCTGAGAATTTCATATTGGGCATCCACTTCCTTTTTTACCAGATCTTCAGTGTTCGTGAATTTTGGATAGTTTCCCTCATGGTCAATACTGGCACAGGTCCGCGCCATAATGCAGTACATCGACACTCTCTCGGCCAAGTGGTGTTTTTTGGCTTCATAATACGTTGGCGCAAGGCAGTGCATGCAGGCCTCGGCGACAAAATGTTCTGATTGTTGCTTGTAGTCCAGAAGCGAAAAATGGGACCGGGGAGACGTGTGCACATAGACTGAATGTGCAGAGCGGTAGGCATTTTCAAGGTCCTCGGCAGATATATCATCGATCTTATCGAGAATGGCTTGTGCCTGTTTAATACAGCTATCGTGTGCCAGATCCAGCACGTTTGCTATGAATCTGACGCCAACCGCGCGCTGTTGCGCGAGCGTAAGCGAACTTAGTGATTCTCTGAAGGCTTCATTTGTGGTGATTTTGGACATATCGCAGTACTCCCTGGGGACGAAGAATTACGGGTGCATGTTTCGGTTGCGACTTTATTATTACCTTCAGGTA
Organism: Halioglobus sp.; assembly: GCA_037382865.1. Lineage (GTDB taxonomy): Bacteria > Pseudomonadota > Gammaproteobacteria > Pseudomonadales > Halieaceae > JARRPM01. The sequence continues at coordinate 17,960 of JARRPM010000048.1, forward strand.
CTTAACCGGGAACAATCATAAAACTGATTGTAGCCTTTTGGCAGAGGATGACTACTGCTAATCCTGCTATCTGTGAATGGATACTATTATTAAGGTCCAAATTGGACATTGATCCAAGTCAATATCCCGTTTGTTGGAAACATTATCCACTAGCTGGCAGGTGTTGATGCGGCATCAGGCGGTTCAGGCTGCCTCCCGGCAGGCAGAAACTGCAGTGCCTTCCTTATGCGGAAACCAGTAACTGACTGATAATAATAATGATTCAGGGTGCACTCAGCACATGGCTGGAATGGGATGGAGAAACCAATGGAGTTCAAGGATTATTACAAGATCATCGGGGTGCGGTGCAATGCAATCCAGGATATACAAAGAGAGGTTACCGAAATGTTATTAGGGGCTCGAAGATTCGAAGAGCTGCCATAAGGGTTTGCCTGTCCCCTGAAAAGCCCGGAATATGGATGCAAAAATAATGTTGAAGCAACAGGATATCTTTCTCGACCGACTCGATCCGGGAATGCGAGCAGTCGTTAGTGAATTGCGAGGTGGTAGGGGATTTGCAAGCCGCCTGGCCGGCATGGGCATTTCGGTCGGCTGCCAGGTCGAAGTGCTACAGAATCCGGCTCACGGATCTTTGTTAGTGCTGGCCCGAGACACGCGCATTGCGCTGGACCGTGGCGTGGCAGCGAAGATACTGGTGAGGGAATCGGACCGTGAGCAGCAAGATGCAGCCGAATGAACCACTGAAGCGCGCTGGCAATCCTGCACACCCCGAAAGAAACGTCGTGGTGGCGCTAGCCGGTCAGCCCAATGTGGGCAAGTCAACCATCTTCAACCTCCTGACAGGCCTCAGCCAGCATGTGGGCAACTGGCCTGGCAAGACGGTCGAGCGCAAGGAAGGCTCGCTGCCCCGCGATGGAACGCACCTGCGCATTGTCGATCTGCCGGGGACCTACAGCCTGACATCCAATTCCGAGGAAGAACGCATTGCGCGTGACTTTATTGTTCATGAGGAGCCGGATGTCGTCGTGATGATTGCGGATGCTTCGGCCCTGGAACGGAATCTCTACCTGCTGGCGGAATTGTTGGTGTTGCCGGCACCTGTGGTGCTGGGGCTGAACATGATGGATGTGGCCGAGGGGCAGGGCATTCACATTGAACCGCATGTGTTGGCGGCTGCACTCGGATTGCCCGTGATCCCCCTGGTTGCGACCAGGAACCAGGGCGTCTCCGAACTTATTACGACGGCCGAACACCTGGCGCGAGAGCCGGCCAGTTTCCGGCCGGTACGGCCGGAGATCGCCGCGCCGCACCGAGACGTGCTGGCGCAAGTCCGTACCCTGCTGACCGAGCATGTTCCCGACCCCTATCGGGAGGAATGGATTGCACTAAAGTTGCTTGAGGGCGATAGAGAGGTCACCAACAAGGCCCGAACCTGGCTGCCTGAAAATGACTGGTCATCGATTGCGGTCCTGCTCAAGGAGCATGAGGACGCTGTGCTGGATATCGCCAGTGGCCGCTACGACTGGATCGCCCGGATGGTGCGCGCAGCGGTGATGCATCCCGGCCTTGGACAAATCAGCCTTACCGACCGTCTTGACCGGATAGCGGTGCATCCGCTCTGGGGTTTGTTGCTGCTGCTGGCAATGTTCATCCTGGTCTTCTGGCTGACCTTCACTGTTGCCGTGCCCATTCAGCACTGGCTGGATGTTAATGTCGTCGCGCAGTTTCAAGGGTGGCTTGCGGTGACGCTTGCGAACGCGCCACCGTGGCTAGGAGACCTCCTGGTCCACGGGGTTCTCGGCGGAGCGGGTATCGTGGTCACCTTTGTGCCTATCCTGATCGTCTTTTTCTCTGCGTTAGCCTTTCTGGAGGACACCGGTTATCTGGTACGCGCGGCCTATGTGATGGACCGTTTCATGCATTTACTCGGTCTGCACGGCAAGAGTTTTCTACCCTTGTTTCTCGGATTTGGCTGCAACGTGCCCGCAGTGATGGGCGCGCGCGTGATCGACTCTCAAAGCGGGCGGCTCCTCACGATCCTGCTGGCACCGCTGGTACCCTGCAGCGCACGGCTGCTGATATTGGCACTGTTGACGCCGGTATTTTTCGGCAACCAGGCCGTGGTGGTTTCCTGGGGCCTCGTGTCGCTCAACATGCTTGTTCTTGCTGTTCTGGGGATTGCCCTTAACCACACGGTGTTCCGGGGACAGCATGCGGCATTCATCATGGAGTTGCCTCTTTATCATCTGCCCAATCCGCGATCGATTGGGCATTTCGTGTGGAACAACACCTGGGCTTTCCTGCGCAAGGCGGGGACGATCATACTGCTCGCCTCGATCGTTATCTGGGCGCTCAGCAGTTTCCCGGGTCCCGATGTCGAACAGAGTTACCTGGCCCGGTTTGGACAAAGCCTGACGCCCATTGGACAACTCATGGGTATGGACTGGCGCATGATTGTGGCGTTAATAAGCAGCTTCGTCGCCAAAGAAAATGCCATCGCTACCCTGGGGATTCTTTACGCTACGGGCGAAGAGGGCAGAGGATTCGCCGAGATGATGGCCGCAGTTGTGTCTCCGGCTTCGGCCCTGTCATTTCTGGCCGTGGCCATGCTTTTCATTCCTTGCGTCGCGACGGTGGCGGTCATGCATCAGGAAACACGAAGCTGGCGCTGGACCCTCTTTGGCGTGCTCTTGTTGTTGCTGATCGCACTGAGCGTCGGCGTGATCGTGTATCAGGGTTCCAAGTGGCTGGGAATTGGAGTATGACGTGCTCGAAATACTGTTGCGCATCGTAGCGTCGAAGGGAACAGAATGCAGCGCTGAGCTTGCGCGCAGGCTGGGCGTAAGTCATGCGCTCATGGAAAGTATGCTCGATGAGTTGACGCGACAAGGGTACCTGAAAGCCGTCGTTGGGGAATGTTCGGTTCCTTGTGAGCTCTGCCCGATGCATGCGGCGTGCCTGTTCGGCAGGCAGGCACGAATCTGGGCGCTAAGCGGAAAAGGCGAAAGGCTGTTGTCCGGGCGAGGAGACAACGGTGCAAGCTAGTGCCTTTATACTTATCGGAGATGCTCCTCGACAGCCTCTAGCCACTCTACTATCCGGTTATATAAAGGCCTAAGGATCTAAAATGACTCATACCCGGCAATCTGACAACCCACTCAGCGGGAAACGAATCCTGGTCTGCGGAAAGGGTGGTAGTGGCAAGAGCACCCTGGTTGCCGTGATGGCCACTATTTTGCAGCGAAAAGCCTATGAGGTCATGGTCCTGGATGGTGATGCCTCCAATCCCGAGGGACTGGTGCGGTTGTTGTTCGGCCTGGGCGTAGAGGGAGAACCAAAACCGCTCATAGAATTTTTCGGTGGCATCCATGCCGTTACCTGCCCGGTAGACGATCCATCGCCTCTTACGCGGATCAACGACTCGACCCCCGTTCCGGAAAACAGGATCAATTTCTCTAAAGAGATCTCTTCCGAATACTATCTCCAGAAAGGCAGCACGACACTGTTGCAGGCAGGGAAGATTGCAAGCTACGGACAAGGTTGCGATGGTCCAGTGGAGAAGGTGGTCAGGGACTTTATGGTTGAAGGAGATGCCGTAAACCTTATCGATATGAAAGCTGGAATTGAACATTTTGGCAGAAAAATACCCGATCGAATGGATATCATACTTGGCGTACTGGATTACACCCTCGAATCCGTTTCGATTGCTAAAAGGATGGCCGAATTCTGTCAGGAAGCGGGTATTAAAAATTTCTGGTTAATCCTGAATAAAATCGGGTCGGAAGATGTGGAATCGATGCTGATGGACAAGTTGGAAAATCTGGGTGACAAGGTTATTGGGTCCATCTCCCATGACCAGGAACTGATTAAGGCGGGACTGTCCGGGGGTCCCCTTGGCGAATGCAAGGCCCTGGATGAGGTTGGACTTGTCGTGGAACGGCTGGAGCATGGGGTTTCCCTTCAGTAAGAAAGACTGAAGTGGAAGGCCGTCTGCACCTTGTGCGGAAAGCTATGACTCACTGGTTCAAATCGCGATTGCTCTCCCTGCTGCCGCACCATGCACTCTCGCGCATCGTGCAGTGGAGCACGCGTTGCCGGCGCTTTCCGTTGCGTAAGTACATTACTCGCTGGTTTGTCCGCCACTACAATGTGAACATGTCAGAAGCCTTGGAAACAGACTCCAGCGCCTATCCAAATTTCAACAGCTTTTTTACTCGCGCGCTGCACCCGGAAGCACGTCCCGGCGTTCAAGAAGCAGGGCAAATTTGGTTCCCGCCCGATG
>JARRPM010000049.1:0-21839 GCA_037382865.1 Halioglobus sp.
GGGGTTCGAATCCCTGTGGGCGCGCCAAATCTCAGAAGGTCTGGTCGAAGGACGGCTAATCCTTCGCTCCCGTAGCGCCACCTTTCCCTTCTCAATCTATAATAAAAATGCGGCCGGGCGGTCCACGATCACCAGCCGCAATGGTCTGCCGAGACTCCGACTCCTAAACCGCGAACAACAGGGGAATGAGCTAATGAGTTTTGAGATCAGTCAGGGGGACATCGATGCGTTCGACGAGATCGGGGCGGTACCCCTTCGCAGGGTCATTGAACCCGGCCAACTGGGAAGGCTGGCAGATGCCATCGAGGACGATATCCGGGAACCCGGGCCCTTCTTTCACGGCTATGAGTCTGATGAGGGACGCTTCCACGGGAATCTGCGCCTGTGGGAGACTCACCCGGTCTTTCGGGAACTCTGCCTGAATTCCCACCTGCCCGACATCGCGCAGGCCTTTTTCCGCTCGCGGAAGGTCCTACTGGCCTGTCCGCGGCTGGCAGGTGCTGTCAATCTGGATCGCCCTGGACCCGGTCACTGCGGACAACGGGCGGCTGGAATTCATCCGGGGCTCGCATCGCTGGAACCGCTGGTTCCAGCCGGAAACCTTCGGCAAGACCGAAGCGATCAGGCCCTACGAGCGCAACCCGGATTTCGAGGACATCCCCGATATCGAGGCCGACCGCGACAGCTACGACATCATCTCCTGGGACCTGGAGCCGGGCGATGTCTATGTGTTTCACGCAATGACCGTACACGGCGCCGGCGGTAACACGATGCAGGAACGAAGGCGGCGCGGTTACACGATTCGCTATACCGGTGACGATGTGGTTTACGACATAAGGCCCGGATTGAGCCAGCCACTGATCTGCGACGAGCTTGTGCCCGGCGGCCCGCTGGATTCAGAGCGCTATCCCGTTCTTCGAATGGATTCCGGGGACAGTTCACTTAATTCCAAATGGCCTCTAACGCGCGAGGGTTAGCACAGGATGAATCGGGAATGTGGCATATAGAACACCCTCACTGGCGCTGGTCTGAATAGCATATCGGCTAGTCGCGGTTGTCATCAAAGCCGGGGTGCTGGAGCTGGTCTGGGTCTGCACCGAAGAGATCGCGGCGCTGGAGCCCGCCGAGCGAGGCGGATGGCGACTGTCTCATGGTCACAAAATGCTGCCATGGGCTGCGCCGGTTTTTCAGCCTTCACGGTATCGAATCGCCGTGTTTGACCGCGTCAATGGCGATTGCTGAGATCCTGTGGCAATGCTGTAGCGATAAGCAGCTCAATCGCCAAGAGGGGCCTGCCCGGTGGCTGAGACCGGTTGCAGTCTTTGCGAAAAATAGTCGATGACTGACTGCAGCGCCTCATGGGTAGGATGTCCGGCCCTGTCCACGAAATCGACCGTCAATACCGAGTGCCCCTTGCCGGGCAGAACGTTAAGTTCAATCCGTTCTTTTCCATCGCTGTTGAACGCTTCTTGAATGCATTGGAATTTAGCAGCGCTTGACGCCCTGTCCTCCGCGAATCGGAAGGCAATCATGGGCCCTTTGGTATCGAGGGCATCGCGGGACCGGACGATCTCATCGTCACTCATGTGAAGTGCGTTCTGCTTGTTAAGTGGCATGGCAGGCTGGGAAGCAACTGCCGCCAGGACGCTGTCATCCCCGATGAGTGAGATGGCGAAGTTACCCGTCAGGCACATGCCAATCACCCCGACACCTGAGACCCCGCGGGACTCTTTTACCTCTTTACAGAGCGCTTTCAGCCAGTCCACGACCGGGCTCGAGCTGTTCGCAGCAAACAGAGCGAATTCCCTGCGCATACAAAGAACCCTGACCAAGTTGCCGCCCATTGAGGTCTTGCCGATCGGGCCGAACAGGTGCGGCATGATCACTTCGAAGCCCGCATCCACCAGCCGGTCGGCCAGGCGCAGAGTTTCCTGACCGATGCCAGGTAGTTCCTGAATCAGGACGACGGGCGCGCCTTTGCCGCGGGCGTAAATGTCGTGGCTGACAATATGCCCTCCAGAAATCGGCGCGGAGAAATTCGATCGACTGTACTGGTTGATCGGTGTAGTCGGTATGCTCATCATGTCCTCCAGTTGCCGTGTCTACAGGGTAGCGGAATTCTGAATTCCGGGGACAGTTTACTGAAATCCGGTTTCCGCCTAGGCTAAAAGTGTCAAGGAAGACACTGAGGAATAGGCTCATGGCAAGGATGCCGAGATTGGTTGTTCCGGGTTACCCACACCATGTCACCCAGCGCGGCAATCGCCGCATGGAGACTTTCTTTTGTAGCGAGGATTATCGCGCCTACATGGATCTGTTGGCGAAGGCCAAAGCAGAGATGGGCGTTGCCGTCTGGGCCTACTGCCTCATGCCGAACCACGTTCATCTGGTAGTGGTGCCGGATCAGCAAGATAGCCTCGCGCGGCTGTTTCGCAGTGTTCACCGCCACTACTCGCGACGTGTCAACTTTAGAGAGCAGTGGAGAGGGCATCTGTGGCAGGAGCGTTTCCACTCTTTTGTGATGGATGAGCGTTACCTGCTCGCCACTGTGCGCTACACGGAGCTGAACCCGTTGCGCGCCCGGCTGTGCATCAACCCGGCGGATTGGCCCTGGTCCAGCGCCAGGGCGCATTTTGCGGGCCGGGACGATGCTATCGTCTCGGTGCAGCCGATGCTGGATCGAGTGGCAGACTGGGGAGACTACCTAGCTGGGGGTGCCAGTCAGAAGGAGGCGGATATGATCAGGCGCTGCGCCAGTACGGGTAGGCCGGCGGGTGATGAGTTGTTCGTAGAGCGGTTGGAGGTGCTCACCGGGCGCGAGTTGAAGAGGAGGAAGCCCGGACCCAAGCCCTCAATTAAGTAAACTGTCCCCGGAACTCCGGAACTCCGGAACTCCGCGGGACGGCGGCCGGAGGTGGTTGCGCCGTCCCGGTCACTGCTTCGCGCTTTAGAAATTAATGATGAGCCCGAGCAGGGGGCCTTCCTCGGTCATATCATAGGTGAAGGGGGAAGACGTGCTGCCGTTGTCATAATCGATTTCCGAGTAGCGATAGCCGAGGGTGACAGCACCCCAATCATTGAAGCGCCAGTCCAGCATCAGCTCGGCCATCCAGGTTTCGTTATTGGCGTACTTGGAACCGCCCCAGTAGCCGTAATCGGCTCTTCCCCGCAACCGCCAACGCTTGCCGAGATCACTGGAGAAACGGGCGCCGACGAAGGGTTGCCACCACTGGTCGTCGGAGGTCAACTTGCGGTTGTCCAGTTGTCTTTCGCCTATCGGCGGCGGGAGGGTCACGGTGAGGCGATCGAATTTAAGCCTTACGTCGAAATCGTAGTACCTGACCCCGCCATGCAGCGCCAGGTCGAAGCTGTCGCCGTCGAACACCACATAGCCGGCCCCGGCCTCGAACATGTGCTGGGTATCGGTCACGTCCGCCCGGGCGTCGATATCCGCGGGCAGAGTGGGCGAGCCCGGACGGTCGGATATCGGCACGTTGATCGTCCCGCCCACATTACCGTTGTCACCGATCTTGGTGTATTCGTATGAGGCGAAAGTCAGCAGACGCCCCTGTCCACCCTCATAGGAAATCATGAAGGCCCCCTCCAGAAGATCCAGGAGTTCATCCCAGAAATCCAGGTCGATATCCGTGCCATTGGATGTGCCGTCGACGCTCTTGCCCCAGGCGTAGAGAGTGACTTCAGAGTGCCAGCCATCATCGCCTACCAAATCGTCGCCGGTGACGATCACGGGCTCCTGAGCCGTTGCTCCGAGGGTATAGGACAGAAGGGCCACTGCTGAAGCCATCAGAGTGCGTGAACTGCGGGCCCTGCGAGTTTTGATCTTCATTGTTCTCTCCATGTCTGCAAGATTTTGCGCGGTTCCTTAGAACAGCCGGAGTATACCAATAGGCATCTATCCTGATTAAGCGGTATATCCGGGAATTTTCAACTGTGGAGGGTTGTTACTACCAGGGTATTCAATGCCCGGGCCGGTATCCGGTCATCTCCAGGTAGCCGCGCCCGACCCGGCTATCGGTGCCGGCCTCCAGAATGTTGACCGCGCCCTCCCAGTAGGAGACCACGGTCTCCATCAGCTGGTCGTCGACGGCAGCTGCGATAATCCATTCCCGCGGGGGATTGTCCAGCTCCATCCGCCAGCGTACCGGGTAACGGGTGCCGTCAGGGGCCCGCCAGGATTTCAGAACGGTCAATTTGACGTTGCCCGGCAGCAACGGCCTCTGGTCGCCGTCATCGCCCAGCCAGGATCCCCGACTCAGCGGGTCTATGGCGCCGTCTTTTCTGCGCAGCTGGTAGTACATGACGTCCTCTCCCGAGTCCAGCTGCAGCGAAAACCAGTCCCAGCCCGTCTGGTCGGAGCCGAGGGCGCTGGTGCTCCACTCCCGGTCAAGCCACGAGAGTCCCCGAACCGGATAACTGTGCCCGCCGACCGTTATGGAGCCACTGGTGGCGAGACGGGTGATGGAGTAATAGTAAGAGGCATTGCCGGCTGCCACGCTCTTCTGGCTGAGACCGTTGTTGCCCTGCAGGATGACATCGCGCCGGGGTACCAGGTCGAGCTCGATTCCGAACTCCCGGGTTGTCGCGCTGATCTGCCAGGGGAAAACCGGATCGCCGCCGCTGATGTGCCAGTCATCGAGCCAGAGCCGAAAGGGAAAGCCGCTGGCGCCCGCCAGCCCGACGGCTCCCCGGGCAAGGCGCTGGCTGTGATAGTGCTCCTGCCCATCGATATCGGTTACCGCCGCGTGCGCCATCCAGACGTCGCGGGCGGCCCAGGCGGACGCCCTGGCCGGCGCTGCCCCTTCCGGGGCGAGAGCGATGCGAAAGAAGGTCAGCTGGTAACCGAATTCCCGGCCGTCGACCGTATCGAGGTTGCCGGTCAGGTACCACCATTCGTTGCGAAACCCGGGGTGTGAAAGGTGATCCCGGGGGAAGGCGAAATCGCGGGGCTCTGAAGCCCGGGCGAATCCGTCGGTCCCGGCGGAGGATGACCCGCCCAGCGTTTCGGTCAGCGACAGGGTCGGTGTGTCCTCCGGCTCGCCGCCGCAGGCCGTCACCGCAATGACAAGGATGGCGATAATACCGCAGCGCATGCTATTCCTGCCGCAGTGCCCGGGCGACGGGAAGGCGGGCGGACGACCAGGCGGGATAGAGCCCTGCCACCAGGGCGGCAACCACGGCCAGAAGAACCGCCTGCCACACCGCCGCGCCCGGCACCAGCAACCCCATGCTCCAGCCGAAGGATCGCAGGTTGATGACATCGATGAGCAATACCGCCATCAACAGTCCCAGGGGCAGGGCGAGCAGACCCGCGAACAGGCCGAGCAGAAGCGTCTGCCCGACGATGATGCCGCCTATTCCCGCGGGTGTTACGCCAGCGGCGCGCAACAGGGCATGCTCCCGTCTCTTTTCCAGCTGCAGGGCGAGCAGGGCGGTCAGAACCCCGATGAAGGCCACGATGACCGCCAGCAACCGAAGCACTTCCGTCACGGTGAAGGTGCGGTCGAAGATCTGCAGGGACATCGATCGGATCTCCTCGTTTGCGCGTACCCTGATCGCTGTGTCGTATCCGGCGACCAGCGACCGGACGTCATCGAGCAATGCGGTCGGGTCGACGCCCGGTCGGCGAAAAATCGCCAGTGAGGAGACGCTGGCGTCCTCCCACAGGCGCCGATAGGTATGCAGTGGCAGATAGACCAGCCCGCTCCCGGAGGTGTAGTCGTGGAATATGCCGAGCACCGGGAATTGCAGAGGGCCCTTGGGCGTGAGCACAGTCAGCGCGTCGCCCGCGTCTGTCTGCGAGCGGTAGGCGAAGGGTTCAGAGACCAGCAGACCCTCACCCGCGACAAAGGCGCGCAGTACTTCACTGCGATCTCCCCCCTTGAGCGGATAATCGTCAGGCGCCGCCGAAGAGGTTTCCAGCGCAGTCAGCCTGACGGGTCCCTGATCGGTGTCAACCATCCGCATTCTCGCGGACCTGACCCGCCGCACCGCAGGGTGCCGCCGCAGCGTGTCGACCAGTGTCGCGGGCAGGCCGTCACCCTTGCCGCGCGCCCTGGCGTCCGGAAGGGTGATATAGACATCGGCCTCCAGGGACTGCTCCAGCCAGTCGACCACTGTCTGCCGGAAGCTGCCGATCATGATGCTGACCCCGAGCGTGGTGGCAACCGCCAGGGTGAGAGCAGCGACGGCGATGCCAGAGCGGTTTATCCCGGTGTCGATTCCGCGCAGGCCCAGTCGTGCCAGCAGCCCGATCCTGCGCGATGTCACTCCGCCGACCAGGGCACAGAGCGCCTTCACGGACAGGGGCACTGTCAGGCTGTAGCCGACAATGGCGAGCGCCAGCGCGATGAAGCCGAGTAACAGACTGTTATCACTGAGCCGGGTAAGTGCGATCCCGGCCGCCATTGCAATCACGCCCGCGGCGCAGAGCGCGACGGCAAACCGGTGCCCACGCGGTTCCCGCCCGGAGCCTCTCTGTAGCGTAATCGGCGTGCTCCTTGCCGCGGCCCGCGCCGGCAGCCAGGTGGCGAGGGCGGTAGTGCCGATGCCGAGGATGCAGCCCCTTGCCAGTGACCCTCCGCTGACATAGAACTCGCTGACGTGGACCCGGTAATAGAGGTCATTGATTGTCACCGTCACCAGCTTTATCAGCAGCTGGCCGAGTCCCAGGCCAACGGCCAGCCCGGCAGCGGTCGCGACGGCACCGAGTATTCCCGCCTCGATGAAAACGAGCTGGTAGAGTTCGCTCCTGGAGACACCGAGCACCCGCAGGGTGCCGAACTGGCTGCGGCGCCTGAGTACCGCAAAGGTGACGGTATTGTAGATGAGGAAACCACCTACCAGCAGGGCCAGCAGGCTCATTGCCGTCAGGTTGGTGTGAAAGGCGCTGGACATCTGGGCCATGGACCGGCGCCGGTCATCGGCCTCCACCAGGCTGAGTCCGCCTGGAAGCCACTCCCGCAGCCGGGCCTCCGCAGCCGCGTCCGCGAGCGCGAGATCTATGCGGTCCAGTGAACCTGCGCGCCCCAGAAGTTCCTGGGCGACGGCAATGTCGGCAAGCAGGATGTCGCGACTGGCCGGATGCTCGGCGGGGAAGAGATAGACGAGTTGTACCTCGACAGTCCTGCCCCGGTACTCGATCCCGAAGCTGTCCCCCACAGCGAGCCCGAGCATCGCTGCGGTCTGCCGCGCCATGGCGACGGAACCGGGTTCCAGCAGCATTCTGCGACCCGCAGGTCGGTCCAGATCGGGTGAATCGACCGGGCGGGCGAAGCTGTGGGCAAAGAAATCGACGCCGAGCAGGGTCAGGTGCTGCCCCCTTGCGCGGACCTCGTCGGTGACCAGCGGCGCACTCACACGCAGCCCGAGTTCGGTACGCAGGCGACGGTAGATCTCTTCAGGAACGCCCGCTGGACCGCCCTCGATATAGTGGGTCGCCGTCCCGTTGATCATCTCAGAGGAGAGGGCCAGCGCGCGTTTTGCACTGCTGTTTGCGAGATCGACCGCCACGACGACAGCGACGCCAAGCATCATGCCGAGAATCGTCAGCGTGGCCTGCAGCGGGTGCTGTCGGAGATGGCGCAGGCTCGACCGGGCGAGGATGCGACTCACCATGCGAATTCCCCCGGGCGTTCATCGAGACGGCCGTTTTCCAGCGTGAGCAGTCGATCCGCTGTGCCCGCGACATGGAGGCTGTGGGTCACGATAAGAAGGGTGGCCCCCTCCCGGGCGACCAGCTCGGACAGGAGCGCGAGGACACGCTCCCCGGATTCTGCATCCAGGTTCCCGGTCGGTTCGTCCGCCAGGATAAGGGACGGCCTGTGCGCAACGGCCCGGGCGATCGCGACGCGCTGCTGTTCTCCGCCGGAGAGTTCATCCGGAAACGCGGCTGCACGGTCCCCCAGCCGCAGGTACTCGAGGAGCTCGATGACTCGTCCCCTCGCTCTCGCCTGATCGGTTCCGTTCAGTTCGAGTACCAGGGAGATGTTCTCTGCGACGTTCAGTGTCGGAAACAGCGAAAACATCTGGTAGATGAAACCGATATGACGACGCCTGAAGCGGGTGCGTGCCTTCTCGTCCAGCTTTTCCAGCGCACCGTCGCCGAACCGGACGGTCCCCGATTGCAGTGCCTCGATGCCGCTGATCAGGTTGAGCAGCGTCGATTTGCCACAGCCGCTGCGCCCGAGGAGCGCCACTGTCTCTCCCTTGTGGATCTGCAGATTCAGGCGGTCGAGGACCCGGCGCTCACCACCTCCTTCCCGGTAAGCGTGGCTGACCTGGTTGACGTCGAGCAAAGGGGAGGGACGGGTGCCAGGGCTGCGGGATTCACTCATGGGACAGCATTATAAGGCAAATGGTTGACCGCCCGCCGGAGCCCGCCCGTCACCGGGCCGAACATCAGGAGGATATTGATCACCGGATTGATGGGCTGCGATAGAGCCAGAACCGGTTGGTTCTGGCGGCCGCCTCTGAAACGATGCCGACGAGGACCGCGATCAGGCAGCGTTCAGGCATGGGCATCGACCCCGTGCCGGCGCAGCAGATACCAGATCAGGAATGGACCGACTGTGAAGCAGTAAACGTTGATGCCATTCTCCATGATCATCGCGGTTGAAACATGGTCGTAGAGTCCGTTGAGCAGGTTGTAGGAGACGTCCATGAATCCCAGAAAGAGAATGCCTCCGGCGGCGACACCACCCCAGACTCGCGCCCATTCCCGACCGCGCCGCAATCCTTCGGCGCAGACGAGTCCGGCGAGGGCGGTGAAGATGTCGGCGGCGAAGAAGTTGCGCTCAAACACGAGGTAACAAGCGGCGGAGGAGGCGTGCACGGCCCCGCCACCGAAGAAAGAGACCCAGAACAGCAAGACCCCGACAGCGAACAGCCAGAGGGCGCCAATGACGGCCCATTTCCAGGGATACTTTTGCCTGCGTTCTGCCATGGATTTCTCACTGAAGAAGAGTCCGGGGTAGTTGTTGCCTCACCAGTATAGATTCCTGTTCCAGTGGGGCGAAACTGCCGGGAAAGGCTGTGGTCAATGACCTGGCGCCGATCGGGTTTCCCGGCGGGCGGGAAGACGCTGGGTGTGGCCGTTTCCTCTATGCTACTGTGATGAATATGACCAATTGCATTGAACAGGGAAAACGCGATGGGTGAGCCGCACTCCCATTGCCATCTCGGACAGGACGCTCATGCCCCGGATGAACTGACAGACCCGGTGTGCGGCATGGCCGTCTCCGAATCCTCGGAGCATCACCACCGCGCCAATGGCAGGGATTTCTACTTCTGCAGCGCACGCTGTCGCAGCCGTTTCGCCGAGGACCCGGACGCCTTCCTCGACAAGAAGCGCGCGGACAGCCCCCCGGAAGACAGCAACGCCTGGTATACCTGCCCGATGCATCCGGAGATTCGCCAGCGGGGGCCGGGGACCTGCCCCAAATGCGGCATGGCCCTGGAGCCGGAGGCCCCCTCGCTGGACGAAGAGGAGAATCCCGAACTGGTCGACTTCCGGCGGCGCTTCTGGTGGAGCCTGCCGTTTACCGCCCTGGTATTCGTTCTGGCCATGTTCGGCCACGGTCGCGGCTGGATGCCGGGGCCGCTGCAGAACTGGGTTGAACTGGTCCTGGCAACGCCCGTGGTGCTGTGGGCGGGCTACCCCTTTTTCGTTCGGGGTATCCAGTCCATCGGCAATCGCAGCCCGAACATGTGGACCCTGATAGGGCTCGGTACTGCCTCTGCCTATCTCTACAGCGTGGCGGCGACCGTCGCGCCACAGCTTTTCCCGGCTTCTTTCAGCGAAGGGGGCAGAGTCAACGTCTATTTCGAGGCGTCGGCCGTGATCATCTCGCTGACACTGATGGGCCAGCTGTTCGAATTGAAAGCCCGCTCGCGGACCTCCGATGCCATACGTTCCCTGCTGCAGCTGGCGCCCGAAACGGCGCGGCGGATCGAGGAGGATGGCAGTGAGCAGGACGTCCCGCTGGCGGAGATCAGGGAGGGTGACCGGCTGCGGGTGCGCCCCGGCGAAAAGGTGCCGGTCGACGGCGAGGTCGAGCAGGGCGCGACGTCGATAGATGAGTCGATGCTCACCGGCGAGCCTGTGCCCGTCGCCAAGAAAGCCGGAGACAAGGTTATCGGCGCCACCATGAATACCAGTGGCGCCCTCGTAATACGGGCGGAGCGGGTGGGCGCCGAAACCACGCTGTCCCGTATCGTAAGCCTGGTTGCCCAGGCCCAGCGTTCACGGGCGCCGATGCAGCGCCTGGCGGACATCGTGGCGGGCTACTTTGTCACCGTCGTGGTCCTGGTCGCCCTCGTGACCTTCCTGGTCTGGGGCCTGTGGGGGCCGCAGCCGAGCTGGGTCTTCGGTCTCATCAATGCGGTGGCGGTGTTGATCATTGCCTGTCCCTGTGCCCTGGGGCTCGCCACGCCGATGTCGATCATGGTGGCGACCGGGCGCGGCGCGACCCAGGGGATTCTGTTCCGCGATGCGGCGGCCATCGAGGCACTGCGCAATATCGATACGCTGGTGGTCGACAAGACCGGCACGCTGACCGAGGGGAAACCGGTGTTCCGCCAGGCAGTGGCGCTGGATTCCTTCGACGAAGCAGAGATATTGCGCCTGGCCGCAAGCCTGGACCAGGGCAGCGAACACCCACTTGCCGCAGCCATTGTAGCGGCGGCGCGGGAGCGTGAGCTCACCCTGGCCGATGCGCAGGATTTCGAGTCGGAGTCGGGAATCGGTGTCACCGGAACGGTGGAAGGGAAGGCCCTGGCCCTCGGAAACACCGCGCTGATGGCGCACCATGGGATCGACGTCAGCAGCGACCCGGGAGGGATCGACCGCCTGCGCGAGGAGGGCGCCAGTATCGTGTACCTTGGAGTCGACGGCAAACTGGCCGGGGTGCTGGCTGTGGCCGATCCCATCAAGGAGACCACCCGCGAGGCCATCGATGCGATCCGGGAGGAGGGCATCCGCATCATCATGGCGACCGGTGACGGTGAAAAAACCGCCCGGGCGGTCGGCGGGGCCCTGGGCATCGACGATGTCTATGGGGAGGTGAGACCGGAGTCCAAGCTTGACATCATCGCCCGGCTGCAGGACGAGGGCCGGCGGGTCGCCATGGCGGGCGACGGCATCAACGACGCTCCCGCTTTGGCCCGGGCGGACGTGGGTATCGCCATGGGCACGGGAACCGACGTCGCCATGAGCAGCGCCCAGGTGACGCTGGTCAAAGGGGATCTGCGCGGTATCGCCCAGGCGATCCGCCTGTCGGAGCTGACGGTGACCAATATGCGGCAGAACCTGGGGTTCGCGTTTCTCTACAACAGCATCGGCGTACCCGTGGCCGCGGGGATACTCTATCCCTTTACCGGTATCCTGCTCTCCCCCATGATTGCCGCCGTGGCCATGAGCATGAGTTCCGTCTCGGTGGTCAGCAATGCGCTGCGTCTGCGCCTCAAGCGGTGAACGCGCCGGGCTGCAGTGAACATGTTGTAGCGTGATGCCCGGCCGCCTGTTCCTCGAGCGCAGAACGCTGCCGCGATGGCCAACAGGGTTTTCAGGCCTGTGGTAATCTCTGCTTCAATTGAGACTTTGCTATAGGGAGCGGGCACTCATCACGCCCGGGCAGATGGACGCTTCAGGGATGGATAACAGCGGCGAACCGGCGCAGGGTGACATCCGGGAAATTCTGGACCAGGACCATACCAACGGGCGCCGGACCGTCTGGAAACGGGGCCTGCTGATACTGCTGGCGTTGGCCGCCTGCTGGGCCCTGTGGCGATTCGTCGACGCCGGTGGCAACGGGGAGGTGGCATTCAGGACGGCCGAGGTGCAACGCGCTGATCTCACGATCACCGTCACGGCGACCGGGGAACTGATGCCGGTGAACCAGGTTGAGGTCGGGACCGAGGTGTCAGGTACCATCGAGACGGTCGAGGCCGACTACAATGATACCGTGACTGCCGGCCAGGTTCTGGCACGGCTCGATCCCGAGCAGCTCGAGGCGCGCCTGAGGCAGGCAAAGGCCGCGCTGGCCCTCGCCAGTGCGCGGGTACAGGATGCCGATGCGACCATCATGGAGACCCGCAACCGGCTGCGGCGGACGCGTGAATTGTTGAACAAGGGGTTGAGCTCACAGGAGAATCTCGACATCGCCGAGGCCGCTTTCAGGCGCGCGGAGGCGTCGCGGGCGATTGCCGCCGCCCAGGTCATCCAGGCAGAGGCGGTCCTGGATGCGGAACAGACCGCCCTGTCGAAAGCGGTGATCCGCTCGCCGATCGACGGGATAGTCCTCAAGCGCAGTATCGAGCCGGGCCAGACGGTGGCGGCCTCCTTCCAGGCGCCGGTGCTCTTCACCCTGGCTGAAGACCTCACCAAGATGGAGCTCCATGTGGATATCGACGAGGCCGATGTCGGCCAGGTGCGGGTCGGCCAGTCAGCCAGCTTCACCGTGGACGCCTATCCCGACCGCCGGTTCCCCGGCAAGATACTCAAGGTGTATAACGCGCCCCAGGTGGTCCAGGACGTTGTCACCTACGAGGCGATCCTGGCCGTCGACAACTCGGCCCTTTTGCTCCGCCCCGGCATGACGGCGACTGCCGATATCATCGTGAAGCGCGTGGAAGATGCCCTGCTGGTGCCCAATGCGGCGCTGCGTTTCACGCCGCCGGCCCAGGGGGACTCGCGAGGCTCAAACCGCCCGCTGCTGCCCGGTCCGCCGCTGCCGGAGAAAGACCTGAGCAGGGCGATCGTGCCGGGGCAGGCACAGCAGCGGGTTTGGACGCTAGAGGCGGGCCGGCCGGCCATGGTGCCGCTCACCATCGGCGTGACAGACGGCCGCATGACGGAGGTGGTCGAGGGTGGCCTGGTGGCCGGCATGCCGCTGCTGGTCGACGTCGTGCGGGCCGCGCGATGAATTCGGGTCAGCGGGTGCCGATGCCGGGTGAGCCGCTGCTCGAACTCCGGAACGTGACGAAGATCTACGGCACGGGTGCCGCCGCCGTCCACGCTCTCAGAGGCATCGACCTGCGGATCAACCGCGGGGAGTTCGTCGCGGTCATGGGGGCCAGCGGCTCCGGCAAGTCGACCTGCATGGGCATTCTCGGATGCCTGGATACGCCCACGACCGGTTGTTACCGGTTCCGTGGCGTGGATGTCGGTGGCCTCTCCCGTGACCAGCGGGCGCTGTTGCGGCGCCACTTCCTGGGTTTCATCTTCCAGGGCTACAATCTTTTGAACCGGACTTCGGCCCTGGAGAATGTCGAGCTGCCCCTGATGTATCGCGGTGTACCCCAGGGCCAGCGCCGCCACCGGGCGCTTGCGGCACTGGAGGCGGTCGGCCTGCTCGGCCGTGAGACCCACACGCCGGCCGAGCTCTCCGGCGGCCAGCAGCAGCGGGTGGCCATCGCCCGCGCAATTGTCGGCAACCCCCAGGTCCTGCTGGCAGACGAGCCTACGGGCAACCTGGATTCCGCCCACAGCCACGACATCATGCGCCTGCTGACCCGTTTCAACCGGGAGCAGAATATCACCGTACTCATGGTGACCCATGAGAGCGATATGGCGGCCTACGCCAACCGCGTCATACATTTCGTCGACGGCCTGGTCGAGGCGGAGGCCGCCGCTGCGCCGGGCGCGCGGGCGCTATGATCTGGAATACGATCCAGCTCGCCGTCAGGGAGATCCGGCGCAACCTCCTCCGTTCGTCCCTCACCATGCTCGGCATCATCATCGGCGTCTCGGCGGTGATCGTAATGGTGCTGCTGGGGCGCGGGGCCACCGCCCAGGTCACATCATCCATCGCCAGCCTTGGCAGCAACCTGCTCTACCTGCGGCCAGGTGAGGCCTTCCACGGCCCCGGCGGGGTTCGGGGAACCGCGGACCCGTTCGATGCGGCTGACGTGGCGGCGATCGACCATGAGGTCGCGCATCTCGCCGCGGTCGCGCCGGTCGTAATGCAGACAATGCTCGCCGTGTACGGGAACGACAACTGGAACACCTCCGTCACGGGGACGAACAACGACTTTTTCAGGGTGCGGGAGTGGCCGGTCAGCGCCGGGCGTATATTCTCGGAAACGGAACTGCGCACCGGGAAGCCGGTCTGCGTGGTCGGCTCGACGGTGCTCGATGAGCTGTTTTCGGGGGAGGATCCCATCGGGGCCGCGGTCCGCCTCGGCAAAATTTCCTGCCAGGTCATAGGCGTACTGGAAGAGAAGGGGCAGTCCACCTTCGGCAGCGACCAGGACGATGTGATCGTGATGCCCATCAGGACCTTCCAGCGGCGGATCGCGGGCAACACCGATATCGCCACGGTCTATATTTCGGTAGACGCTGGGGACCATATCACCAAAGCGAAAGAGGATATCGAGGCGCTGATGCGCCAGCGCCGCCACATCGTCGAAAACCAGAAGGACGATTTTTACGTGCGCGATATGCAGGAGATCGTCGAGCGGGTGACCAGTACCACCGAGGTCCTGACCGCGCTGCTCGGGGCCGTCGCCGCGGTCAGCCTGCTGGTCGGTGGTATCGGTATCATGAACATCATGCTGGTCTCGGTCACCGAGCGGACCCGGGAGATCGGCATCCGCCTCGCCATCGGTGCCATGGAGCGTGATGTGCTGCGCCAGTTCCTGGTCGAGGCGGTGGTGCTGGCGGTATTCGGCGGCTCTCTCGGCATCCTGGTGGGGCTGCTGGGGTCGGTGGCAGTGGCCTCGCTGATTGGGATACCATTCGTGCTGGATCCGTGGATCATACTGATCGCTTTCAGTTTCTCCTGTGCCGTCGGGGTGATTTTCGGCTATTTCCCGGCTCGCAAGGCCGCCCGTCTCGACCCGATCGAGGCGCTGCGTCACGAGTAGCGGGTATTGCCATCAGCCCCCAATAGTTGCGCGTCGATCCGGACGCTGATCGGGGTTGCCGCAAAACGCCTGATGGCTGCCCGCCGGGTTGAACCATGCGTCGCAGCAGGTGTCCAACTTGTTCGTGTCCGACATGGTAAAGAGAATATTTTGTATCTGCCCTGGACCCTTCGCTCTATGTACAGCCGCTACCAGATGAATTGCCCCAGCTGCGACTCAGGGGACATCGAGCGTATCCACAGGTCGAGGTTTGAAAAAATCTGCCGCAGGAACCCCAAATTCATCTGTCTCAGGTGCAAGCAGAAATTCTTCCGGAAGATCGATTCGGAAAAGATCCAGACGACCCGATGATGTCGGGCCACCGCCTGTGACCATGTCTACCTGCGTGGTGCTCGCACGTTCCTCTCACCGGACCCGGCGCGCCCTGGCTCCTGCGCCAGGGCGCAGGAGCGCCTGATCCGCTGCCATGGCCCGGGATTCCCGGGCAGTAACCGGCCTTTTTTAGCAAGCGGTGGCGTCTACTCCGGCATGGTCTCGCCCGACCCACCCATTTCGGCAGGGACATCGCGCATTTTGGGAAGCCCGTCCTTTATGGGGAGGACCGACTCCGCGTAGAACACGTGCAACGCCGGCTGAAAATCCAGGGCGGGGATGGTGGCGACATAGACGTCGACCAGCCCCATGGGCGGATGATCCGTCATCACGTGACCACCGCACTGCTTGCACCACTTCCGGAGGCTGTTGTCTGTTTTGGCAAAGGCAGCTATCTGCTCAGCGCCGCGGGTCACGGTTACGGACTCCGGTTTCCACAGGCTGAATGCATTGACCGGGCCGGCCGACCAGTGTCGGCAGGATTCACAATGGCAGTAACCCATGGCCTCCGGGGAACCGGATACCTCGAACTCGACAGCACCACAGAAACAGCTGCCCTGATACGTCTGTGTAGTATTCATCGCCTACCACTCCTGCTGTTTGGTGAACCATGCACCAATGTGCGCCTTTCAAAGCGCGGGTTCTGGTTTTATAGTAGTAAAAGAAGCGAAAAGTACCACAGGGGGCAGACCCGATATTTTCAATGTCGACAGCTGACCGTCTGAGGGCCGGGGCGGCCAGAAGAGAGTTACAGGGCAAATCTGGCCTGGGGAGATCAATCCTTAACGCCGTCAGGCGATAAATCTGGTGCAGAGGCCGCTTGCGACGAATTGAAGCCAGAATAATCTGGCACTGTTCCTTAGATTTACTACACTGATTGAAATCAGATTGCCGGGATGCCGGGCCACAGGGTTGCTCGAATCCCAGTAAGCCTTTGTCTCGAATACTGGAAGGAGTGCGGGAAATGGCTGGCTTGAAACGTGTTATTCCGGCACTGGTGCTGATGGTGACCACGGCCCATACCTCCTTCGCTGAAACCGTGCAGCGCAAGGATGCCGTCACGGTGGTGGAAGTGGGGTATGAACGTTTTATTGACTCCTGCGCTTTCTGTCACGGCGTTGATGCGAAAGGTGATGGACCGGCGGCCGGAATGCTTGAAAAACAACCGGCGGATCTGACGCAGCTGGCCAAGAGCAATGGCGGCAGTCTCCCTCTCACCTATGTGTATGAAACGATTGATGGAAGAGACATGCCTCGACCGCACGGTCCGAAGGGGATGCCGGTGTGGGGCGATCTGTGGCGTCACAGCGTGCCCGACCAGTACGCCGAACTCTATGTGCGGGCAAGAATCCTGGAGATTCTTTTATTCCTGGATTCCATTCAGGAGTAGCCGCTGCGGCTTCAGGCCATCCAGAAACGCATGCGTGCTGCTCTCCAGTAACTGGTAGACGTCGCCCCCGGGCATGAACTTTTCCACGTGGTGGTTCATGGCCAGGCAGGCCAGGCCGTGGGCCATCGCCCACAGTTTTATCGCCAGCTCCACGGCATTGTAGTATTCGAGGCCGGCCTTTTCGCACCACGCCTGAACGGCCTCGACCAATACGTAAAAACCCGAGGTTTTCAGTTCCGGATCATCTGCTTCCAGCTTGCGAAGGCCGCTGTCGCCCCACATCAGGTCATAGAACTCGGGGTGGTCCGTGACGAAGCCGATGTAGGCCTTGCCGTGAGCAATGATACACTCCTCGCTGCCGGGAGGATGCCTTCGCTGCACCTCCTGAGCAACCTCGCCCAGGGCGAAGAAGGCCAGCCGGGACACGGCATCCAGCAGCGCATCCTTGTCCTTGAAATGTCGGTAGGGGGCGGCGCTGCTGACCCCGGCGCGGCGCGCCGCATCCACCATGGCGAAGTCGACCGAGCCGCTCTCCTCGATCAACTCTGCGGTGGCAAGGATCAGGGCGTTGCGGAGGTCGCCGTGATGGTACCCCTTGTCTCTGGATGCTTTCCTGCTCATGCCTGGCTCATTTCCGTCGCAGGTTGCCGTGCGCTGCTCAGCGGTTGCGCAGGCGTCGTCGGCAGGCGCTTTTTTCCCAGCCGGTTGACCACCACGAACATCGGCGGCACCAGGAAGAAGGATATGATGGTGGAGAGGAGCACCCCACCGGCGATTGCCATGGCAAATGGGGGCCAGAACTGACTGCCCTCCAGGATCAATGGCAGGAAACCTCCGAATGTCGTCGCGGTGGTGGAGACGATATGGCGACTGGAGTCCATCACGACGGACCGCACCGCGAACAGCCCGCCCTGCATGGCACCCCGATGCGCCTGCAGGGCCGTCATGATGATGATCGCCGCATTGATTGACACACCGATCGACCCGATCACCCCTATCATAGCCTGAATCCCGAACGGGTAGCGGAAAACGGCCAGGGAGAGCAGCGAAAGACCGAGTGAACAGACGCAGACGAGAATGGAGACCGCTGACAGCCGCCAGGAATTGAAAGTCAGGACGATCGTGGCGATGAGCGCGGATAAGATCAGGCCCATGGGTGCCATGATGTTGGCGACGACGCTGGCCCGTTCGTCCGTGTCACCACCGAAACGGTAGCGATAGCCCGGGGGTAGCGGAACGGGATTTTCGGCCAGGTCATTTTGCAGAAGCTCCAGCGCCTCCTGCGGCAGCACGCCCCGAACGAGATAGCCCTGTATCGTATTGACGCGCTCTCCGTCGAGCCGGGAAATGGGGCTCTGTGCCGGCTCCAGCCGGGGCGCGCCCACGGCATTGAGCGGTACCCCGGCGATCATTCCGGGAGGGTCTGCGCCGCGCCCCGTGACCGGAATGCGCATATCGGCGATGCGTTCGGAGGTACCCCAGTCCGCCTCCCTGAGGCGCACCCGCACCGGCAGCCGCTCGGTCCCTTCCAGCACCTCGCCGCCGACACGCCCGCGCAGGCTGTCGTTCAGCGCGATCGCCGCATCCGTCAACTGTAGCTGTGCCAGGCGCAATTTTTCCTCCTCGAGATGGAAAACCAGCTTGGGGGCGCCTCCCGACAGGTCGGCCGTGGTATGGGTTACGGCCGGGACACGGGCGATACGCTGCCGGAACTGTTCGCCCAGTTGCTGAAGGACGGCGAGATTCGGGCCGAAAATTTCGATTTCCAGCGGTGCCGTCACGGGAGGGCCCTGGTCTATGCCACGCACGAGGGTTCTTGCCCCGGGAAACTCCCGGTCGAATTCCACCTGCAGGCGGCGTATCAGGTCGTCGGTCTGCTTCGCATCGCGGGTCAGCACCAGCGCCTCGGCCCAGGACGGGATGTTCTCCCTGGAACGGTACATGTTGTAATAGAAAGCGGGCGCGCTTTCGCCGATGCTCCAGTCAACGCGGCGAACCAGAGGGTCGGCCCGCAGTTTGTCGTCCATTTTTTGCACCACTTCTGCGGTGTCATAGATTGACCGACCGTCCGCCAGTTTCACCTGGACGTATAACTGGTCCCGGTCCGTACCCGGAAAGAACTGTGCGGTGAGGGTTGGAAAGCTGAGGAAGCCGGCGAGGGGCAGGGATAGTGCCAGGGCGATCGCGGGCAGCGGGTGGCGCAGGCTCCAGTCCATTGCATTGGCAAGCCATCCGCCCATCCTGCCGCTGTCGATACCGCCGGTGTACCACCGACTGTTTTCGGCGCGGGCTTTTGGCAGCAGCCAGGCCGCGAGCACCGGTGTGATGACCAGCGCCAGCACGGTGGAGGCAATCAGCATGATAATAACCGCCGTTGCGATGCTGCCCAGAAAGTCGCCGGCCGGGCCGGGAACGATTGCCATGGGCAGGAACGCGAGCACCGTGGTCACTGCAGAGGCAATAAGCGGGATTCGCAGGCGACTGACTGCACCGCCTATCGCCTCGAATGCACTGTGCCCCTGCACCAGGCGCTTGCGAACCTCGTCGGTCATTACGATGGAGCCGTCGACCAGCAGGCCCAGGGCGACGATCAGGCCGGTGATCGACATCTGGTGCAGCGCCATCCCGGCGCGTTCCATCACGGTGATCGAGATGAGGCCGCACAGGGGAAGTATGATCGCCACGACCAGGGCGGCGCGCCAGCCGAGGGTGAACAGGAGCACCAGGATAACCAGCGCGACCCCCAACGCCAGGTTCTGGCCCACCTCGAGCAGCCGTGTTTCAGTGTAGGTGCTCTGGTCGTAGGTCAGCTCGAGCTTGAGCCCGGCCGGCGCCTCGCGCCGATACTCCTGCAGCAGAGCGCTGAAGCTGTCGCTCCACACATCCACCTGGCGCCCGTCCTCCATCACGGCCCCGACGAGAATCGCGGGTCGCCCCTGGGCCAGCGCCATGGCGGGTGGCGGTGATACGGCAGTCTTGTATACCCGGCCCAGGTCGGAGATAAGGGTGGCGCTGCCGGAGGGGGAGGTGTTGACGATCACGCCGCGAATCCGCTCCATGGAGTCGAAGTCCCCGGTGAGTTCGATCAGCATATCGGTCCCCGCGCCCGAGGCCCTGCCCGAGGCTATTTTGACGTCCGCTGCGTGCAGGGCACCGGCCACCTGTTCCAGGCTGAGCCCCCTGGCTGCCAGCGCGGCCTCGTCGATCTCCACCCGGATCTCCTCCCGGGGTTCGCCGAACAGCTCCACGAACTTGGTTCCGGCGAGGTTGCGGGCGCGATCGGCGAAGTCCTGGGCCAGGCGATAGAGAAGAGACAGGGGCGCATCATGGTCACTGTCCGAGGAGAGGGCGACTATCGCCGTAAAAGAGGACATCCGGTCGTTGTCGAAGTCGGGCTCCCCGACACCGGGCGGAAACTGCCCCGCCGCGTCGTCCATGGCGTCGCGCACCTCGGACCAGGCACGTTCCAGGACCTCATCGGAGAGTGTTTCGAGCAGCTTGACGTTGACGAAGGAGATCCCGGTATTGGAGACGGTCTTCAGCTCATCGATCTCCGATATCTTGCGCAGTTCGTCCTCCAGCGGGCGGGTCACCAGCGCCTCCACGCGGTCCGGTGTGGCGCCCGGGTAGGGCGTGGTGATGGTAGCGCGGAGGTTGGTAATCGTCGGGTCCTCCTGCCGCGCAATGGAGCTGAAACTGGTGATGCCCACGGCCACGACACACAGCAGTATCAGGGCGAAGTAGCGGGAGTGGCGGAAGATGAATTGCGCCACCATATCAACGGTCCTCCTCGACCACGACAGCGGCCCCCGGTGGCACCCGGTGCACCCCCCTTGCCACTATCCGATCGTCGGGGGAAAGCGTGCCCCGCACGTACGCCCGGTCTCCCTGCACGTCCAGGACTTCAACCGCCTCCCTGACGGCCTGGAAACGGCCTGCCTCAGGCTTCAATTTCAACACAGTCCACACTCCGCGCTGGCCCTCCTGCAGGGCCGCGATCGGCAGCCAGCCCCCCACGGCCCTGACCGTCTCCGTCAGGGTCAGGCTCACGGGCTCCCCGTCGAGGGCCTGGGCCCGGGGGGGCAAGGCGAAGACTGCGGTCGCCGCCCGGGTGACCGGATCCACGTCAGGGCGGACCGACAGCAGCTCCGCCTCGAAGGAGTTGCCACGCAGGGTGAGGGCGTGGCGCTCCCCGGCAACGAGCCGGGCCGCCCGGGTCGGCGCGATCCCGATATGGGCCTCCTGTGCCGTCGTCTCGACCAGTCGCACCACCGGCGTGCCGGGACTGACCACCGCCCCCTGGCTCACGTAGCGGTCGGCGATAACGCCGGCATAAGGCGCCACCAGCCGCGATTTCTGCAGTTCGATATCGATACTGGCGAGCTGCGCCGAAACCGCCTCCACCTGCGCGGCGAGCGCCCTGGCACGCAGCCTGGTTTCGTCGAACGCCTCGCGGGACACGGCGCCCGTATCCTGCAGCTCCCGCTGGCGGTCCGATTTCAGTCGCGCCAGCTCGAGCTCCGCCCGGACCCGTTCCAGGTCGGCCGCCGTGGCCCGGCGTTTCGCCTGTAGAGTGGCGTCATCCAGCGCCGCAATCAGGTCCCCTGCCGCGACGGGCGTGCCCTGACGCGGGGGGAGGGAGGCTATCTGTCCCGGAATCTCGAAACCGAGATCGGCCTTGCGGCCGGCGACGACCAGGCCCAGGTAGGAGACCGGGCGCTCGTAGCTCTCCTGCTGTCGGTAGCTGACCGCTGCGACCGTGAGTGACTCGCCCTCGGGCGGGGCTCCCGTCATGGCTACACGGGCGTGGAGCACCAGAGTGACGGTTGCGACAATCATGGCGGCGGCAGCGAGGCCAGCGGCCGTGCTGTAGCGAAACCGGCGTCGGGGTGGCTGGATCGAGCCGTCAGAGGTCATGGGGCGCCCTAATGTTAGAGGAAGTAACATAATGTTATACGCTTTAACATACGGGTCAAGGGGCGCGCTGGATCAGTCCTCGGCTGCGGCACTTGCAGGCTCAGGGGGTTTCGCGCACAATACGCGCCCTCTGCACCCCGCTGCAGACGCTGTGGTGGTCCAGGTGGTCCCCTCGCAACGATAGGTAGTGAACCCCGCCAGGCCCGGAAGGGAGCAACGGTAATTACCGACTCGTGTGCCGGGGTGTGGCTGTCTGGGCCGCCTCCATTTCCATGGC
>JARRPM010000050.1:0-21312 GCA_037382865.1 Halioglobus sp.
CCCGGGCGGCACAGTGCAACAGCCGCCTGTAATTGGCGTAGGGCAGGTAGATCCCCGGGATCATCGTCGCCTGGGGAGAGACGTCCGCCTCCCGCAGCAACGCGTCCGGATCGGCGCCAAAAGATTCGGCGGTAGCACGGAAATTTTCGAGTATGCCTGCCCGGATGTACGGATCCATCTGAGCTCCGGTGGTGAGGCCTTGCATAAATTGTCAAGTGAGCTGCATGTATTGTCAAGCAAACAGGCGACACTCTTTTACAATGTCCGACCGGGCAGAATACGGGTAAAGCAGACGTTGTGCGTCCGAAACAAGTTTCCGCAAACACTCGCACGCTAATCCTGAGCTTCCCGACTTTCATGCACAGTGATCGATCACGGCCGGCAGTCCGACCCATCGTGTACTACAGGAGACACATCATGGCATCTTCCGAAATACCCCAGTACCCGCTGATCATCAACGGTGAGCGGTGCGAACCACACAGCGGCACCTATGCCGATGTCATCAATCCGGCGACCGGTGACGTCGTGGGCCGCGCCGCCATGGGCGACGCCAGTGACGTCGATGCGGCGGTGGCCGCGGCCAGAGCGGCGTTCAACAACCGCGCGTGGCGCAACATGCCTCCCCAGGAGCGGTCGAAGGTGCTTTACCAGTGTGCACAGCTGGTGATGGCCAACGCCCAGGAACTGATCGAGCTGGAGGTGAGCTGCTCCGGCGCCACAATCAACCGGGCCAGCAACCTCGATATTCCGGCAGTGGCAGATCTGTGGATGAACCTGGCCGAGGCGGTCAAGACCTACCCCTTCGTCGAGCCACAGTCGCCCCGCCCGCTGCCCGAGCAGTGGCACTCACAGGTGTGGCGTGAGCCTATCGGCGTCTGCGGACTCATCACCGCCTGGAACTTCCCGCTGCTGCTCTTTTCCTGGAAAGTGGGGCCGGCTCTCGCGGCGGGCAATACCATCGTGATCAAGCCCGCAGAGACGACGCCGACCTCTTCCATGCGGCTGGTCGAGATCCTGCAGGAGGTGCTGCCGCCGGGCGTGCTCAACGTCGTCAACGGCGACGGTCCGGTGGTTGGCGAGGCGATGTCCCTGCACCCGGACATCGACAAGATCTCCTTTACCGGATCCACCCGCATCGGGCGCGTGGTACAGACCAACTGCGCCACGACCATGAAGCGCTGCACCCTGGAGCTCGGTGGCAAGGGTCCGGGCATCGTGATGCCTGACGCTGACCTCGACATGGTGGCTCAGGGCGCCCTGTGGGGGGTCTACATGAATGCCGGCCAGGCCTGTGAGTCCGGCACCCGGCTGCTGGTGCACGAGGATGTCTACGACGAGCTGCTGCAGAAGCTGGCGGACCGATCCGCCGGCGTGGTGGTCGGCAACCCGGCAGACCCGGCCACCGGCATGGGACCGATGTCCACGGAGACCCATTTCCACAAGGTGATGGGCTATATCGAGTCCGGCATCGCCGAAGGTGCGCGCCTCGTCTGCGGCGGCAGGCCAGCGGAGGTGCCCGGCTGTGAGGGCGGCTTCTTCATCCAGCCCACGGTGCTGGCTGATGTCACCAACGATATGAAAGTGGCCCGGGAGGAAATATTCGGACCGGTGCTGTCGGTCATCAAATTCTCCTCTGTCGAGGAGGCCATCGACCTGGCCAATGACACCGACTACGGCCTCTCCGCGGGCATCTGGAGCGGCGACCTGGTCCAGGCCCAGCAGATCGCCCGCGAGCTGCGCGCAGGGTCCGTGTGGGTCAACGACTGGCACATGATGCGCACGGACGCACCCTTCGGCGGCTACAAGCAGAGCGGCTACGGCAGGGAACTGGGCCGCTACAGCATCGATTCCTACGTTGAGACCAAGGCGGTTTCGATGTCCTTCGAGCGCCTGCCCCAGAAAAAAGGCATGCACCGCATCGTCCACACCCAGATGGCCTGAGAATCACCAGACACTACAAGGGAGCAGCCCCATGTCCAACACCGGATACTTTCAATACAACATGCGCGCCGTCGTCCACAGCGGCTACGGCAGCATCATCCGCATCCCCTCACTGCTGCAGGGCCTCGGCGCCCGGCGCGTGCTGCTGATCAGCGATGCCGGCCTCAAGGAGGTCGGTGTCGTCGACCGGGTCGCGGCGACCTTCGATACCTGGCAGTCGGGCAACATGCCGACCCTGGCGGGCATCTACACCGACATCAGCCAGGATGCCGGCAGCAGCACCG
This sequence comes from Halioglobus sp., assembly GCA_037382865.1. GTDB lineage: Bacteria > Pseudomonadota > Gammaproteobacteria > Pseudomonadales > Halieaceae > JARRPM01. Next base: position 2,226 of record JARRPM010000050.1, read on the forward strand.
TCAACGCCTGTATGGCCTACGCCCGAGAAATCGCCGCCGATGCGATACTGGCAGTGGGCGGTGGCAGCGTGCTGGACGCCGCCAAGGGCGTCAAATACGGCCTGGCCCACCAGCTGCTGGATATCGGCGAGACCCTGCAGGCCGGCATCAAGATGGAGGCCTGGCCGGCCGCCCAGCATTCGGGCATACCGCACCTCGCCGTGCCCACGACCGCCGGTACCGGCGCCGAAGTCAGCGCCGCCGCGGTGATCCTGAACGAGCAGACCGGTATCAAGGGTGGCCTCGCGGTGCCGTTCCTCGACGCCGATATCGCGGTGCTGGATCCGCAGCTCACCCTCGGCCTGCCTCCAGGCCTGACGGCGTCCACCGGGATGGACGCCCTGACCCATGCCCTCGAGGGTGTTGCCTCACCCAACGCCAACCCCTTCACCGATGCCCACTGTATCCTGGCGGCCCAGCTGATCGAGCGCTACCTGCCGATGGCGGTGGAGAACGGCAAGGACGTCGAGGCCCGCACCCAGATGCTGACGGCCAGCTGCATGGCGATCGACGGCTACGTCTCCTCGCTCAATGCCACCCCGGTGCATAACTGCTCCCACGCCTTCGGCGGGCTCTACCACATACCCCACGGTGACGCCAACGGGGTCTTCCTGCCGATCGTGATGGAGGCGCTGCCGGAGCTCTACATCCCCAACGCGGAACGCCTTGCCCAGGCACTCAACCTGCCGCCGAGTGACAAGAGCGGTGCCGACCTGCTGGAAGATGTCATCGCGAGAGTGCGTCGCCTCCAGGCGCAGACCGGTTGTGCCACGGATCTCTCCCGCTGGAAGGTCAAGGCGGACGATATGGAGCAGATCATGGCCGCGGTCGCCAGCGACCCGATCGCCGTTTTCTTCCCGATCCCGCCGGAGAAGATCCAGGAGATCACCCTCAAGGCGATCGGCTGATCGTCCATGCGGACGGGCGGGGTTCCCCGCCCGCTGTTCTGCGACCCGCCAACTCCGGCTCAGAGCCGGTTCTGGTGGGCTGCCCGCCACCTCCTGTGCGGGTGTACAGCCGCCCCCTGGCACTGCCGCTTCAATACCCCGGTGCTGACCGCTGGAAATCATCCTCCGCCAGAAACAGCGACTCGTTCACCGGATTGACGACGTACAGCTGCTCCTCCCGCAATTCCCTCACCACCTCGCGGGCGTCGGCCACACGGATCTGGTGGCGCTGCTGGACACAGCCATACAGTAACAGCCGGCTGCAGATCAGGTTGATGCTGCGGGGTATCCCCCGGCTGAAGGCGTGGACAATGGCGTAGACCGGCGTACTGATCTGCGGGTCGCCGCGCCAGCCCGCGATCTTCAGTCGGTGGTCGATGTACGCCCGGGTCTCCCGCGGTTCCAGCGGGCGCAGTTCGCCGGTGACAACGACGGCCTTTGCGATGTCCTCCAGCTCCCTCGACAGCATGAGCTGGCGCAGCGCGGGCTGGCCCACCAGCAGGACCTGGAGCAGCGCCCCCCCTGCCCCCCGCAACAGGCTCAACCGGTAAAGCTCTCGCACTGCCTGGACCTCGAGGTGTTGCGCCTCGTCCACGACCAGCAGAACACGCTTTCCGCCGCGGTCGAGTGCGCGCAGCTGCGCCGCGATCTCCGCGATAATATCGTCAGCCTCCGTGCTCCGTGTTTCGATCCCGATCGCGAAGGCCACCATCCGCAGCAGATCGTGAAGCTCCATCCGGGTGCTCACCAGCCGGGCGACCAGGATTCTCTGCTGCTCCGCCGATCCGACCAGATCGTCGACCAGCGTGGTCTTGCCGGTCCCGGGCTCCCCGCTGACGATCATCACACCCTCGGCGCGGTGCAGGCCCAGTTCCATCATGCGCCGGACCGTCGCAAAGTGGCTGTAGCGGTAACAGAAGCGGTAGTCCGGGCTGAGACGGAAAGGCTCGGAAGCCAGGTGGTAGAATTGCTCGTACATCCAGATCCCGACCTGCTGAACAGTGAGTTGTGTGCTGATTCTACCCCGACGCCCCCAGTGAATCAGGCCCGTCGCCGGTTTGCCTGCGACTCGCGAATTTGTTATCCAACGCTTCACCAGACTGAATCGAGACAGGAATTTTTTTCATGGAAGAGTTAGAGACGTCACTCAGGTCCATCGAATATGCGGGGAACGATCTATTCTCCTGGGTGATGGCGGCTGCCGCGGCGACAGTGCTTTTCCTGCTGTTTTCCCTGCTGTTTCGCCTTTTGAAAAGTAACCTGCGACGATTCAGCGAAAAAACCGAGAACGTCGCCGATGACCTGGTGGTCTCCACGCTGGAGTCCACCCGGCGATTCTCGCTCCTCATCATCGCCCTGTGGGGCGGGTCGCGCTTCCTCGACCTCGGCGACGCAGAGCGCCTGGTCAACCTGGCGCTTCTGATCGTCGTCACGTTGCAGGTCGCCATCTGGGCGAACCGGGCCGTTTCGGAGTACATCGCCTGGTTTTCCGCGACCCGGCGTGAATCGGACCCCGGCACGGTCTCGGCCGTCCAGGGTATGTCCTTCGTGGCCAGGCTGTTCATCTGGGCCGTCGCGCTGCTGCTGGTCATTGACAACCTGGGTTACGACGTCACCGCGCTGGTCGCCGGCCTGGGTATCGGGGGTGTCGCCATCGCCCTCGCGGTGCAGAATATTCTGGGCGACCTGTTCGCGTCACTCTCGATCGTGATGGACAAGCCGTTCGTGGTGGGAGACTTCATCATCGTCGGCGACCTCCTCGGCGAGGTGGAAAAGATCGGTATCAAGACGACCCGGGTCAGGAGTCTCTCCGGTGAACAACTGATCTTTTCCAATTCGGACCTGCTCAACAGCCGCATCCGCAATTTCAAGCGCATGTACGAGCGCCGTGTACCCTTCACTTTTGGTGTGATCTACCAGACCACGCCGGAGCAGCTCGAGGGTATTCCACCGATGGTGAGGGAGATCATCGAGGGGATCGACAACACCCGGTTCGACCGGGCGCACTTCAAGGGATTCGGCGAGAGCGCCTACGATTTCGAGGTGGTCTACTACGTTCTGTCGCCGGATTACACGGTCTATATGGACATCCAGCAGGCGATCAATCTGGCCATCTGCCGCGGGTTCCTCGAGCGCGGAATCGAATTCGCCTATCCCACCCGGACGCTGTTCGTCACCCACGAAAACAGCGGTGAAAGCGGCGCTCAGCGCGCAACCTGAGTCGGCGGGTGGTGGCGCGGCCCGGTCTCCAGGCACTGCCAAGCCGGGTGCACCCGGGCGTGAACCGGTTGGAACCGCCGGGCGTATCGACTCACTCAATCGATTCGGGATGGATTGGCCATGACGCAACAGGCTGGCGGGGAGCGAACATCGGAGTGTGGCACCCTCTACTACGACGGGCAGTGCCCTCTGTGCAGCGCCGAGGTCCGGCGCCTGCGGCAGCTCGGTGACGGCAGTCTCTCCCTGCTCGACATTCACCGGCTTCCTGACACCGGCGGGCCGGCCGAGAGGACCGATCTGCTGAAAAACCTGCACTACGTCACGCCGTCAGGGGAGGTGCTGGTCGGGCTGGACGCCAATGTCGCGGCCTGGCAGCACACCCGGCTGGGCATCCTCTGGCGCTGGCTGCGCTGGCCACTCATCCGGCCAGTGGCCGTCCAGCTCTACACCTTCTGGGCAAAACGCCGGTATCGCAGGCTCTACCAATAGCGGCGTGGGCCCTTGATTTCCGCCCCGGACTCCACGCCCTTCGAGGGTCCCATCAGGTCGATACCGAAGATGTCACTGCAGCGCCGAGCTGATCAGCTGGGCGCCTCTCTCCCTGAGTTCCGAAAGAAATGCGGTCGCCGCCGGGGAGAGCCGTTTGCCCTCGCGGTACAGGGCGTGCCAGGCCCGCATGACCGGAAGGCCTCGCACGTCGAGGGTCACCAGCCGGCCCGTCGCCAGTTCCAGCGCGATAGTGTGGGCGGAGATCAGGCTGATACCCATGCCGGCGATCACGGCCTGCTTGATTGTCTCGTTACTGCTCACCTCCATCGACGTGTGGTATGTGACCGCCTGCTCGCTGAATAGCGTCTCCATCGACGTGCGTGTACCGGAGCCGCGCTCGCGCACCAGGAACTCCTCGCTGGCCAGTTCGGCAAAGGGGATGCGTTTTCGCCGCGCAAGGGGGTGGCCGGGTGCCGCTATGATGACCAGCGGGTGCGGGGCGAATTCACACCCTTCCGTGCGGACTTCCGCCGGGGGGCGCCCCATGATCGCGATGTCGCACTCATTGTCCGCGATGCGTCCCACCACCTCCTCCCGGTTACCCACCACCAGCTGCACATTGACGCCGGGATGGCCGCTGCGGAATGCCGCCAGGATCGCGGGGGCGAAATACTTGGCAGTACTGACCACGGAGAGGCGCAGCAAGCCGGTCTGCAGGCCGCGCATGGCATCGAGACGCTCCTGGGTGCCCCGCAGGGTTTCCAGGACCGAAGCCGCAGCCGCAGCCAGTTCCCGGCCAGCCTCGGTCAGCTGAATACCGCGACCGGCCCGCTCGTAGAGGGCAACGCCACAGCAGTCCTCAAGTTCCCGCAATTGCATCGAGACGGCCGGTTGCGTCAGGTGCAGCTCCCGGGCCGCCGCGGAGATATTGCCCCGCGCCGCCACCGTGCGGAAGGTCCGCAACTGGCGCAGGGTGACATCCCGAAGGCCTCTCCATATATCAGTCATATCTTATACTTTTATACAAAACATATGATTAGTATATAGTTTGCAGGTGCCCTATGGTTAGTCCTGACACAGCGCAGCCGACAGACCGAGGGCGGAACAATGGGAAACCAGGAGACACAACAGAGCTCAGAGCGCTACCGCGCCGGGGTACTCAAGTACAGCCAGATGGGCTACTGGCAACCGGACTACGAGCCCGCGGAGACGGACGTCATCGCCCTGTTCCGGATCTCCCCCCAGGAGGGCGTCGACCCGGAGGAGGCCGCGGCCGCCGTTGCCGGGGAATCCTCCACCGCGACCTGGACGGTGGTCTGGACCGACCGCCTGACCGCCTGCGACCGCTACCGCGCCAAGGCCTACCGGGTGGACCCGGTACCCGGGGCACCGGATCAGTATTTTGCCTATATCGCCTATGACCTGGACCTGTTCGAAGGCGGGTCCATCGCCAACCTGACCGCCTCGATCATCGGCAACGTGTTCGGATTCAAGCCTCTCAAGGCGCTGCGACTGGAGGATATGCGCATTCCGGTCGCGTACGTGAAGACCTTCGACGGCCCACCCACCGGCATCGTGGTCGAGCGCGAGCGGCTGGACAAGTTCGGCCGCCCGCTGCTGGGAGCGACGGTGAAGCCGAAGCTGGGCCTCTCCGGCAAGAACTACGGGCGGGTGGTGTACGAGGCGCTGCGCGGCGGGCTCGACTTCACCAAGGATGACGAGAACATCAACAGCCAGCCCTTCATGCACTGGCGGGAGCGCTTCCTGTACTGCATGGAAGCCGTCAATCGCGCCCAGGCGGTATCGGGCGAGGTCAAGGGCCACTACCTGAATGTGACCGCGGCAACCATGGAAGACATGTACGAGCGCGCTGAATTCGCCCGGGAACTCGGCAGCGTCATCATCATGATCGACCTGGTCATCGGCTACACCGCCATCCAGTCCATGGCCAAATGGGCGCGCAGGAACGACATGATCCTGCACCTGCACCGGGCGGGTCACAGCACCTATACCCGGCAGAAAAACCACGGGGTCTCCTTCCGGGTGATCTCCAAATGGATGCGACTGGCCGGAGTCGACCATATCCACGCCGGCACTGTGGTCGGGAAACTGGAGGGGGATCCCAACAGCGTGCAGGGTTTCTACAACGTGCTGCGCGAGGATCACAACCCCGTCGACCTGCAGCGCGGCCTGTTCTTCGAACAGGACTGGGCGGGCCTGAACAAGGTCATGCCAGTGGCTTCCGGCGGCATCCACGCGGGACAGATGCACCAGTTACTGCATTACCTGGGCGAGGATGTCGTACTGCAGTTCGGCGGCGGCACCATCGGCCACCCCATGGGCATCGCGGCCGGCGCGACGGCCAACCGGGTCGCCCTGGAGGCCATGGTGCTGGCGCGAAACGAGGGTCGGGACATCTGGAACGAGGGCCCGGATATCCTGAAGGCGGCGGCAAAGCAGTGCCGGCCGCTGGAAGCCGCGCTGGATACCTGGGGCGAGATCACGTTCGACTATACGTCGACGGACACCCCCGACTTCGTGCCAACAGCCACCGCATCCTGAGGAGAACGACATGCGCATAACCCAGGGCACTTTTTCCTACCTGCCGGACCTGAGCCGCGAGCAGATTGCGGCGCAGATCAACTACTGCCTCGAACAGGGCTGGGCCGTCTCGATCGAATACACCGATGATCCCCACCCGCGCAACACCTACTGGGAGATGTTCGGCATGCCGATGTTCGACATCCAGGACGCCGCGGGCGTCATGGTGGAGGTCGATCGCGCGCTGAGCGAGTTCCCGGAGTACTACATCAAGGTCAACGCTTTCGATTCGACCCACGGCTGGGAGACCGTCAGGCTCTCTTTCATCATCAACCGTCCGGGCGAGGAGCCCGGCTTCCGCCTCGACCGGCTTGAAGCGGAGGGTCGAACCATCCGTTACTCCACCCATACCTATGCCGGACAGAACCCCGCAGGGGCACGCTACGGCCGCGGGGAGACAGCCTGAGTGGCTGAGACCGGCAAACAGCACCCGCCCCCGGCAGGGGATGAGGCCCGATACGACCTCGCTGCACTTTACGAGGCATCCGATATCGAGGCGGCCCTGGCGTGCCTCAATGCCGAGATGATCGGCCTGGAGCCGGTGAAGACCAGGGTGCGGGAGATCGCGGCCCTGTTACTGGTGGAAAAGCTGCGCAACGACGCTGGCCTGCAGGCCGATCCCCCGGCGTTGCACATGAGTTTCACCGGCAATCCCGGAACCGGCAAGACCACCGTCGCACGCCTGATGGCGGACATCCTCAAAAAGCTCGGTTACGTGCGCAAGGGTCACCTGGTGGCGGTGACCCGGGACGACCTGGTCGGGGAGTTCATCGGCCACACCGCGCCGAAGACGCGGGAGGTGATCAAGAAAGCCATGGGCGGCGTGCTGTTCATCGATGAGGCGTACTACCTCTATCGGCCCGAGAACGAGCGCGATTACGGCAAGGAGGCGATCGAGATACTGCTGCAGGCGATGGAGAACAATCGCGATGACCTGGTGGTGATATTCGCGGGCTACGAGGAGCAGATGGAGCGTTTCTTCAGTTCGAATCCCGGCCTTCGCTCCCGGGTCGCCCATCATATCGAGTTCCCGGACTATGACGACCAGGAGCTCTACCGGATCGCCGAACTCATGCTGGGGCACATGCAGTACCGCCTTTCAGGAGAAGCTGAGGAGGCCCTGCGCGATTACATCCACCGGCGCCGGCAACAGCCCGGCTTCGCCAACGCGCGCTCCATCCGCAATGCCCTGGACCGTTGCCGCATGCGTCAGGCCAAGCGCCTGTTCGAGCAGCGCCAGCGCTCGCTCTCGGCAACGGAGCTGGCCACGATCGAAGCAGAGGACCTGCTTGCCAGCCGCGTGTTTGACGAAACCGGGGAGAACCGGTGATGACCCTGCGCGCCATGCTGTTCGACGTCGACGGCACCCTGGCCGACACGGAGGAGGGCCATCGCCAGGCCTTCAACGGCGCGTTCGCCCGCCACGGATTCGCCTGGGAATGGGACCGGGAGCGGTATCGGCGGCTGCTGGATGTGACCGGCGGCAGGGAACGAATCACCGCATTTATCCGTTCCCTGCAGCTGGACTCCCGCCGCGAGGACCAGTGTCTCGCCGAGGTGGGCGCACTGCACCGCACCAAGACCGCGCTGTTCACTCACAGCGTGAGCGCCGGCGAGGTGGCATTGCGCTCAGGCGTGAAGCGGCTTATCCGTGAAGGCCTGGCGGCCGGAATCCGGCTCGCGGTGGTCACCACGACCACGCCGGCCAATGTACAGGCACTACTCGTTGCGACGCTGGGGACAGAAGCACCTGACTGGTTCGATACGATTGTCGCGGGCGATCTGCCGGCAGCCAAAAAGCCGGCACCGGATGCCTATCTCGAGGCCCTGCGCAGGCTCAGCCTGGAACCGCAAGACTGCGTCGCGTTTGAGGATTCCCGCAACGGTCTGCTGGCCGCCAGGGGGGCCGGCCTCAGAACCGTTGTCACCCCGAACCAGTGGACCGCCGGGCAGGACTTCAGCGAGGCGTGGCTGACCCTGCCAGAGCTCGGCGACCCGGGCCAGCCACTGCCACCGGATGCCGCCGCGCGCCTGCGCGCCCGATGGCTCACCCTCGAGGATCTCGACGATGACCGTCGCAGCGCAGCCTGACCGGGCAGCACGCATCACCCGGCCTGACGCCATAGGACTGGATCTCGACGGTACCCTGGTGGACTCCGCGCCTGATATCGCCTGGTCCGCCAATCTCACCCTGCGGGAGCTCGGTCTTCCCGCGCTGGCCGGGGAAGAGATACGTGGCATGATCGGCGACGGGATCGATACCCTCCTGCAACGTTGCCTGGAAGCCAGCCTCGGTCGCCCCGCAGAGGTGCCTGAACTGGCGGGGGCGAAGCCGGTTCTGCTGCGCCATTATCAGGAAAACCTCTTCAATCGCGGCGCGCTCTACCCCGGGGTAAGAGCTGCCCTGGCGCGCTGGCAGGCAGCGGGGATTCCGCTTGCCTGCATCACCAATAAAGCTTCGGCTTTCACCGGCCCGCTCCTGAGCGCCAGCGGCATCGGTGACTTTATCGACGCCTTTTTCTGTGCGGACCGCAGGGAAGACCGCAAGCCGGCCCCTAACCTCATCCAGAAGTGCCTTGCCGATCTCGGTGTCGAACCCTCGCGGTTCCTGATGATAGGGGATTCAAACCACGACGTGCTCGCGGCGAGGGCTGCGGGCTGCACGGCAGTGGCCGTCAACTACGGCTACTGCGCCCTCGCCCGGCTCGAGGCCGCGGCACCACAATTCATCATTGATCGACTGGACAATCTGTTATTTGATTGACCTGAACCTGAGCGGGGATAACAACATATGCTTACGGGCCGCTTGTCTCTAGAGGAGTTCCTCATCGAGGAACGTAAACGCCACAGTCAGGCGACCGGCGACCTCAACAGCCTGATTCTATCGGCGGCGCGGGCCAGCAAGGTGATTTCCAAGCAGGTGGCGGCCGGACAGCTGTCAGGCATAGCTGACAATATCGCCGAGAGCGGCGCCCAGTCGGCACAGCCGGCGGCACTGTACGCCCTTTCCCGCGACATCTTCATCCGGATGGTGCAGAGCGGGGGGCGCCTCGCCGGAATGGCGACAGAGGTGTCACAGGAGCCGTTGCGCCTGCCCGATACCGAAGAGCGCGGCAAGTATCTGTTGCTGTTCAATCCTCTGGAGGGCGCTGCCAACCTGGACATCAATGTCCCTGCAGGCAGTATCTTCTCGGTGCTGCGCGCAAAAAGCCCGGGGCAGGACCCCTCTCCGGAGGACTTTCTCCGTCCCGGCCACGAGCAGGTCTGCGCGGGTTACGCTGTATACGGTCCATCCACGATGCTCGTGCTGACCGTTGGCAACGGCACCCACGGGTTTACCCTCGACCCGGTCCTGGGAGAGTTCGTACTCACCCATCCCGAGCTCCGGATCGCCGTGGATACGGCTGAATTTGCCATCAATGCGTCCAACCATCGCTTCTGGGAACCTGCCGTGAAACTCTACGTGGATGAGTGTGTCGCGGGCGAAACAGGCCCCAGGGACAAGGACTTCACCATGCGCTGGACTGCATCGGTAGTGGCCGACGCACACCGGATCCTGATGCGCGGGGGCGTATTCCTCAACCCCCGGGATACCCAGCATCCGCGGAAGAAAAGCATGTCCCGGCTGCTGTTCGAGGCCAATCCGCTCGCGTTCATCGTCGAGCAGGCCGGTGGCGGCGCCAGCACAGGGCACACCCATATTCTCGATTTGCCACCAAAATCCCTGCAGCAGCGGGTCGGGCTTATCTTCGGCTCCGCGAACGAGGTGAAACGGATCGCCGACTATCACGATGAACAGCCGGCAGAGGATTTCGATGCGCCGCTGTTCGGCTTCCGCGGCCTGTTCCGCAATGCCTGACGGAGGAGCCTGAATCATGTCGACGCGCCACCCCATTATCGCCATCGTGGGCCCCTCGGGGGCCGGCACCACCTCCGTCATGCGCACATTCGAGGAGATATTCCGCCGGGAAAATGTCAGCGCGGCATTTGTCGAAGGCGACGCGTTTCACCGATATGACAGACTGGCCATGCGTGAAAAGATGGAAGAGGAGCTGACCCAGGGCAACTACAGTTTCAGCCATTTCGGGCCCGACTCCAACCTCTTCGCGGAGCTGGAGGCATTATTCGAGAGCTATGGCAGACACGGCACAGGTCGCTTCAGAAGGTACCTGCACGATGACCTCGAAGCCGAACCCTATGGGCAGGCCCCCGGCACTTTCACCCCGTGGGAGGACCTCCCGTCAGATACCGACCTGCTGTTCTACGAGGGCCTGCACGGGGCCATCAGGACCGAAACGGAGGACGTCGCCCGTCACGTCGACCTGCTGATCGGCGTGGTGCCCGTGATCAATCTCGAATGGATCCAGAAACTGCACCGGGACAAGCTGGCCCGCGGCTATTCCACAGAGGCGGTGACCGATACCATCCTGCGCCGCATGCCCGATTACGTTCGGTACATCTGCCCCCAGTTTTCCCGCACTCACGTCAACTTCCAGCGGGTCCCGGTCGTCGACACGTCCAACCCGTTTGTAACCCGCACCATTCCCACTGCAGACGAGTCGATGCTGGTGATCCGTTTCGCGAACCCGAGGGGAATCGATTTTCCCTACCTCCTCTCGATGCTGGAGGGTTCCCGCATGTCCCGGGCAAACACCATTGTCTGCCCCGGGGGAAAAATGGCACTGGCGATGCAACTTATCTTCACGCCAATGATCTGGCGCATTATCGAGAATGCGCGCAAGGCGCGCGAGCGCGAGTGACAGCCTCACGCTAGCTCGCGGGGTTGAGCCTGTATTTTACCGGCATGGATTTCAGTCCGCCGACGAAGATCGCCTTGATCCACTCGGGGTCACCCTTGAGTTCCATATGTTCCAGCCTCGGCAGCAATTCCCGGAAAAAGGCGGAAATCTCCAGCGCGGCAAGGTGCTGACCGAGGCACATGTGTGAACCGTAACCGAAAGCGAGCTGGGTCCTGGGGTCCCGGGTAAGATCGAGGCGATTGGGCTCGGCGAATACCTCAGGATCCCGATTGGCGGCAGGGTACCAGAGGGCGATATTGTCACCTTCGCGGATGGACTTGCCATGTATCTCAATACCGCTGGTGGCGGTACGGACCATATGGCGCACCGGTGAGACCCAGCGAATCAGTTCACGTGCGGCCCCGGCGTCGAGGTCGGGTCGATCGCGCCACAATGTCATCTGGTCCGGATGTTCGATCAGGGCCTTCATCCCGCCACTGATCGCCGCGGAGGTGGTATCGTGGCCGGCGCTGGCGGTGATAATGAAATAACTCATCTGGTCCAGCACGCTCATCGGCTCCCCGTCGACCTCCGCGTTGGCCAGAACGGTGGCGAGGTCGTCCTGCGGATTCTTTTTGCGGTCTGCAATCACCTCGGTGAAAAACGCGCTGAAATCATTGATCACATCCAGGCCCGCTATTTCACTCTCACCTCGCTGCAGGGACGGGTCCTGGCCGCCGAACATCTCCTGGGTCAGGGTCAGCATTGTACTTTCGGCCTCGCGAGGCAGTCCCAGAATGGACAGGATGATGCGGAGCGGGAACAACAGCGCAATGTCGCGCACGAAATCGCAGCTGTCGCCCATCTCCAGCATGCGGTCGACAAACTCGCGGCTGAGCGCCCTTACCTCGGCCTCCAGTTTCTCGATGCTGCGCGGCAGGAACCAGTCCCGAGTCACTTTCCGCATCTTGAGATGCTTGGGCCGATCCATATGGATCAGCGTCTCCAGCCCGTTGGGGGTACCGAAGGTCTCGAGCAGCGCCTGCTCGAACACCTCGGGTATCAGCACGGTGCGCGGCGCACTCAGGAACTCGTCGTTCATACTCCCGATGCGCTTGACGTCGTCGTAACGGGTCAGTGACCAGAAGGGTCGATAGTCCGGGTGCTCGACCCAGGCCACCGGGTCGGTGGCGCGCAGGTAGTCGAACAACGCATACATGCTGCGCTCATCGCCCATGACCTGGGGGTCGAGTACGTCGGCGGGGGTGAACTGGTGTCCCTGCCTGTTGGTGGCGCCTGTCATCGGGGTCTCCTCTTGCGGTGCAGGGTGATACTGGCACATCTCTCCGGTTTTGTGGACCCTGGGAACACCACGTCAATATCGAGCAGAGTATGCCGGTCGAAGATGTTGCCAACGAAAACGGTTCTGTCGGCATGATTTGCTGGTACATTAAGCGGTTGGACGACAATGGGGATACTCCGGCATGGTGCAGCGGCCGTGCATTCATGCATTCTGCGACGACGCACTGGGCGACTGTGATGCCGTCGGCCTGGCGGAGCGCCTGCGACTGGGCGAGGTCTGCGCAGCCGAGGTGACCGAAGCGGCAATCGCCAGGGCTCTGAAGGTGGAACCGTCGATCAATGCCGTTGAGTTCGAGTGTTACCGACGAGCCAGGCAGCAGTCCGCCGCCGGCAATACCAGCGGTTTCTTCGCGGGCGTGCCCACCTTCGTCAAGGACAACACGGACGTGCGCGGTCTCCCGACCAATCACGGCTCCGCAGCGCTCGATACGCCACCGGCCCGGCGCAGCGACCCGTTTGCGCGGCAATTCCTCGCCCAGGGGTTCATCGTGCTTGGCAAAAGTACGCTGCCGGAATTCGGCCTGAACGCAACCACGGAATTTGTTCACCGGGAACCGACCCGCAATCCGTGGAACCCCGGGTACTCGGCGGGCGCATCGTCAGGGGGCGCGGCGGCCCTGGTGGCGGCCGGTGTCGTCCCCCTCGCCCACGGCAACGACGGGGGCGGCTCAATCCGCATACCCGCTGCCTGTTGCGGGCTGGTGGGCCTCAAAGCGAGCCGCGGTCGTCACCGGGAAAAACCCCATACCCGCGCCCTCGCGGTCAATCTGATCAACGAAGGTGTTCTGACCCGCAGCGTGCGCGACACCGCCCGCTTCCACGCCGAGGCCGAGAAGTACTACTGCAATCCTCGGCTGCCGCGCATAGGTCTGGTGCAGGGTCCTGTCCGTCGACGAAGGAAGATAGGGCTGCTGCTGGATCCCGTCACCGGGGGCAGAAGCGATCCCCGGACGCGCGCCGCGGTTGAGGAGACGGCGAAACGGCTGGTCGGGCTCGGTCACCGGGTAGAAGAGATACCCATGCCCGTGCCCCCCTCCTTCGTGGAGGACTTCGGGCTGTACTGGTCGATGCTGGCCTTCATGTTCGAAAGGGCCGGACACAGGGTAATCGATCCGGGCTTCGAACCCGACCTGCTTGACGGCCTGACCCGTGGCCTGAGCGACCAGTTCAAACGTAATTTTTACAAGGCGCCCGGTTTCATCTATCGCCTGCGCAGAAGCCACCGGGACTATGCGAGGGTCTTCATAACGCTGGATGCCGTCCTCTCGCCGGTGCTGACTCACACCACCCCCCGACTCGGACACATCAGCCCTCAGGTCCCGTTCGAGGAACTTTTCGAGCGCCTGATCAATTACGTCGGCTTCACTCCCTGGGCCAATGCCTCGGGTGGACCGGCCATTTCACTGCCGGCGGGATTCACGGAAAACAGGCTTCCGCTCTCCGTGCAGCTGTTCGCCGGCCACGGGCAGGAGAAGACCCTGCTGGAGCTGGCATTCGAGCTGGAGGCGTCCCAGCCGTGGCCGGGGATTCAGGATATTGCGCATTGACCGTTCACACTCAACCCACCAAAGGGAGGTATCGCCCATGAATCCGCAGAAAGAAAAAATACTCGACCAGCTCGCCGGCGCGTGGCGACTGCTCTCCTCAGAGTTCAGAACCTCGGGCGGAGAGGTGGTCTATCCACTCGGGGAGGACGCAGCCGGCCAGTGTATCCTGACATCCGATGGTTACATGTCCGGCCAGCTGATGCGCAAGGATCGTCCGACCTTCGCCGGGGGCAACCAGGCATCGGGTACGGCAGAGGAAATAAAGGCGGCCCTGGAGGGTTATGTTTCCTATTACGGGCACTTCGACATCGATCCGGACCGGCAGCAGCTGACCACCCATGTCGAGGGCAGCCTTTTTCCCAACTGGATCGGCGAGGAACAGGTACGTTTCTACGAACTTTCAGAAAACAGGCTGACCCTGAAAACACCGCCCATCCCCCTGGGCGATGACGAGATCATCGGGTATCTCATCTGGGAGCGTCGCTGACCGGATCAGCTTGCCGCCGCACCAAGCCTGACCGGGGGAAGTCGGGCACCTGGCTGAGGCCGGGGTCGCGAAAATCTCCACAGGAAACCGATTTTGATCTATTGTTTACAGACACCCGGACAACAGGTCACAGAACGGAGGGCCGCGATGAAGACTACAGTCAGTTCGATCTTTCTGTCCGTTTTCTGTTTAATCTCATCGGCTGTTTCCTTCAGCGCGGACTTCGATACGGGCGAGAGCTTCTCCGATGAGCTCAGTTCGGGTGGAACGGGCCCCAGGGTCGTCGTCATTCCAGGCGGCCGCTTCACTCTTGGCGGCGGCACACCGGGTCAACAGGACCTGGGGGTGGTGAAGATTGACTACCGGATCGCGATTGGCGCAACCGAAGTCACGGTCGGGCAGTACCGGCAGTTTCTCCAGGCCACGCAGTCAGCAAATATCGACAAATTCGGGAATGCGGGGGAAAACCTGCCCGCATCCGGCGTAAGCTGGGACGAGGCAGAGGCGTATCTCACCTGGCTGAGCCGCGCGACCGGACATCACTACCGCCTGCCCAGTGCGTCAGAATGGGAGTATGCGGCCCGCGCCGGGACATCTACCCTGTATAGCTGGGGCGATGAGGTAGAGCCGGAACGAGCAAACTGCCTGGGATGCACCAGGAAATTTGCGGGGGAGCTGGCACCGGTGGGATCCTTTCCACCCAATGCCTGGGGACTCTATGACATGCACGGCAATGTCTGGGAGTGGACGAAGGACTGTATTGACTCCAACTCAGCGCCACCCGCAAACGGAATGCCGCAGCTTTTCGGTAACTGTGAGTCGCGGGAAATCCGTGGAGGCTCCGCCAAATCCGATAGCTGGTCGATTCGCGCAGGCACCCGAGCCACCGCGCTGCGCAAAACCAGACTGCCGGATGTGGGTTTCCGCGTCGTCAGGGAACTGTAGAGTTTGAAGCAGTGACGGTTTAGCCGCGCCGCGGGCCGTGAACCGGCAGGCCATTGCTTTCGTAACATCGGATGATGCTCAGCCACTCAAGGAGAGATCATCATGCAATACCAGGCACCTGCGAACGACATGCGCTTTTTCCTGTTCGACGTTCTCGGCATGGATACGCTCGACCAACTCGAGAAATATGCCGAGGTCACGCCCGACCTCATCTCCGCCATCATCGACGAGGCGGGCAAGATGGCGGCAGAAGTCATTCAGCCTCTGAACAAGCGCGGCGACGAGCAGGGCTGCAGCTACGACCCGGAGACCCACGCAGTTACCACCCCTGACGGATTCAGGGCGGCCTATGAGCAATTTTCCCAGGCGGGATGGACGGCGCTGGATGCGCCCGTCGAGTTCGGCGGCCAGGGCCTCCCCCACACCCTGAAACTCATCGTGGACGAGATGATCTGCTCGTGCAATATCTCTTTCGGCATGTACCCCGGACTCACCCACGGGGCGATCAGCGCCATCCATGCACATGGATCGGACAGCCTGAAGGCGACCTATCTCGAGAAGCTGGTCAGCGGCGAATGGTCGGGGACCATGTGCCTGACCGAGCCCCAGTGCGGAACCGATCTCGGCCTGATCAGAACCAGGGCAACGCCCAACGATGACGGCACCTACGCTCTCGAGGGAACGAAAATCTGGATTACCAGCGGGGAACACGACCTCGCAGACAATATCATTCATCTCGTTCTCGCCAAGCTGCCGGGCGCGCCCGACTCGACCAAGGGCATATCACTTTTCATCGTGCCGAAATTCCTGCCGGACTCCGGCGAACGCAACCCTGTATTCTGCGGCGGTCTGGAGCACAAGATGGGGATCAAGGGGTCGGCTACCTGCGTCCTGAATTTTGAGGGTGCCAGGGGTTGGCTGGTCGGCGAGGAAAACGATGGCATGCGAGCGATGTTCACCATGATGAACGAGGCAAGGCTGATGGTGGGCATGCAGGGTCTCGGCATTTCAGAGATGGCCTACCAGGAGAGCCTCGCCTTCGCCATGGAACGCCTGCAGAGCCGCTCCCTGAGCGGGCCGAAAAACCCGGACGGCCCGGCAGACCCCATCATCGTACACCCCGACGTACGCCGCATGCTGATGCGTCAGAAAGTGCTCAACGAGGGCATGCGGGCGCTGGCCATGTTCACCGGTTACCAGCTGGATCTGTCAGTGGCTCACCCCGACCAGAAGGCTCGGGAATCCGCAGACGACCTCGTGCAGCTGCTCACGCCGGTCGTCAAGGCCTTCCTGACAGACGAGGGCTTCAACAATGCAAATCTCGGGCTGCAGGTCCTGGGTGGCGCCGGCTTCACCAAAGACTGGCCGCTGGAACAGCTTGTGCGTGACGGCCGAATCGCGAAGATCTACGAGGGCACCAACGGCATACAGGCGATGGATCTGGTCGGTCGCAAGCTGGCCCTCAAGGGAGGTGGGCTGGTCGCCGGACTGTTCGGCGTGCTTCACGGGTACATCAAGGACCACCCTGATGCCCCCCACCGGGAGGCGCTGGAGGACGCGACGAATTCCCTGGAGGAGGCGACCATGTGGATTGCCGGCAATGCGCCGCAGGATCCGGAGCAGGCAGGCGCCGCCGCCTCGCCCTACCTCAGGCTGATGGCGCTTACCGTGATCGGTTACCTATGGTCGCGCATGGCAGGCGCGGCGCAGCAACAGCTGGAGGCCGGCCAGGGCAATACGCCACTGCTCGAGAGCAAGGTCGCCTCGGCCCGCTACTATTTCGAGAAGCTGCTGCCGGAAAAGGAGTGGCTGCTGCGAGACATCAGCAGCGGCAAGGAGAGCGTGATGGCCCTGCACGACGAGCACTGGATGTTTTGACGCGGGTAGGGCGCGCAATCAGGTCGAGAGCGCGAGTCCGCTATCCTGCGATACGATGCCCGAGTTGGTTACCCTGAGATAGGTTTTCGGGCTGCAGGTGGCGTCAAGATTGCTCGCGAAAGTCCCCGATCTTGCCCTCAAGGGTATAGAAGGGCCGCCTGCCTCGGTCCTCGATGAACCGGTCAACGCGATACCAGTTCCTGGCAAAGGTGTCTTCCTTGCGATTCCTGATCATGACAGGTTTAACCTCCGTTCTCGATATAAGGTCATTACTGCCGGACAGTTGTGGCTCGTCGACCGATGTCTTGTGACAAAGGCCACCTTTTGCGACAACCCGGGATGCGGCCATGCGAAACGCTCTCGCTGGCCGGTATAACAGGATTACGTGAATGAGCAAGCCCCAGGCGACCCGCACCGTAGACCCACAGGAGATAGCGAGATTCAATACTCTGGCAGAGACCTGGTGGGACCCTGCGGGCGCCATGTGGCCACTGCATCGACTCAATGCGTTGCGGGCGCCCTTCATACTGGAGAACGTAAAACGTCACCTCACGGTCAGCGCCGGCGACACACTGCCTTTGCAGGGACTGACCGTGCTCGATATCGGCTGCGGCGCCGGGCTGCTTTCAGAAGCGATGGCCCGGCAAGGGGCCCAGGTGACGGGAGTCGATCCGGCAAAGCGCAATATCGAGATAGCAAGGCACCATGCACGTGAACAGGGCCTGACGATCGAATACCTGGAGGGCACCGCCGAGGACCTGCAGGGACGCCAGTTCGAGATGGTACTGAACATGGAAGTGGTAGAGCATGTGGAGAACGTGGCAGCCTTCATGCGCAGTTGCTGTGCACTTGTCAAACCGGGTGGCATGCATTTCGTGGCCACCATCAATCGCAACCCGATCTCATTCCTGGTCGCCATCGTCGGCGCCGAGTACGTGCTGCGCTGGCTGCCACGCGGCACGCACCACTGGCGTAATTTCGTCAAACCCGGTGAAGCGGTCGGGATGCTGGAGCAAGGGGGCTTTTCTGTCGCAGAGACTCGGGGCGTTTCGGTCAACCCATTCACACGGCGTTACAAACTGACGCAGTCTACCCGGGTGAATTATATGTTGGTGGCAATTCGGGGACACTGAGAGCGGCCTTCGCATCTCAGTGAAGAGTGCTCAAAGACGCCCGTTACTGTAATCATAAGCAGTGCCAACCAAGCCACTTAGATGCTTCAGAGTTTTCCAGAAACCGCTGTACCTATCAACATTATCGCTACTAGCAAAACCAGCAAGGCGATTTCGGCAAATTTCTTTGCAGTCCCCAGTTGCCGCTGATACTTTTGAATCAAGAAAATTCCTATTAAATAAACGACGAGCGCCAATACAAACGCAATCTTTTGGCTTTCAGCGAAGCTGCTCATCGTGAAATGCTACTTTTTATTTCTCTTTGCATGTTGGGAAGTATTCAAGGAATCCGCAGAGCTCCGAATTCCGGTTGCCGCATTCCTTTGATAGGTCATGCTAATATTATTTTTCAAAAAACTCTTTGCAGCAGATTTGATTTGCCCATTCTTCACTCTATTTATTGAATTCTGCAGCGTTTTACTCAAGCTTCCCAAGGCGACGCCTGTTCCCGCCTTGACGCCTGTTAATACCCCAGAGTCGGCGTCCCAATTAATCCCTGCGTTATATCGTCCGACTGTTGCAGACACTTCTATACTGTCCCCTGACAGGTCGGCAAAACCACCCTTGTTGTAACCAATATCGACGCTGGCCTTACCCAGCCCCACGTCTACCGCAGGGATATTCGCACCACCAATCAGCCCAAAATCAAAATCTGCATCCG
>JARRPM010000051.1:0-21199 GCA_037382865.1 Halioglobus sp.
CATCCCTGCGACCGTCAACCATCTCCAACCCGGAGGAAGCGGACCGCAGCTACCGGACCAGCAGCACCTGTGACCTGGGCACGCTGAATAACGAGTTCATGCAGGATATCGACGATCGTATCTGCAGGATGATCGGCCTGAACCCCGCTTACTCGGAAATCATCCAGGGGCAGTACTACGAGGTCGGTCAGGAGTTCAAGGCGCATACGGACTACTTTGAGGCGGGTGAACTGGAGGAGTTTGCCGGTGAGCTGGGCCAGCGCACCTATACCTTCTTTATCTATCTCAACGATGTCGAGGAGGGCGGTGAGACCGAGTTCCCGGCCCTGGGACAGAAGATCAGGCCGCAGCTTGGACGGGCCGTGATTTGGAACAGCCTCACGGAGGAGGGCGAGCCGAACCCAAACACGCTGCATCGTGCCCATCCTGTCAGGCGCGGGTACAAGGCCGTGATTACCAAGTGGTTCAGGTCCAGGGGCAATGGTCCCATGTACACCAAGGAGGCCAATGAGCTGGTTCCCGCGCTGACCCGGACCGGTTTCAGTAAATCACTGCTCGACCCCGCCCTGTACGCCGAGATTCTGGAATTCTACAGGAGCAATGGCGATGCGGCGCGGGATGAGTATGTCGAAGGCGGATACGTATTCTCGGAAAAATCAGCCGGGCCGGCCAGTCAGCTGGTCGAGCTTCCCGATGATTTGAAGGAAAAAATTCACAGTTCCCTGGCAGGCGTCATGGGCGAGTGGAGCGGGCGGGACCTGGAGCCCACCTTCGTCTACGGTATCCGGGTCTATCGCCATGGCGCTGTTCTCAAGCCCCACCGTGACCGGCAGGAGACCCATGTCGTCAGCGCGATCATCAATGTCGAACAGGAAACCAACAGCGAATGGCCGCTCTTCATCGAGGACAACTGCTACCGGGGCCATGAGGTCTTGTTGAAGCCGGGTGAGGTGCTTTTCTACGAGGGGTCGCGCCTGATACACGGACGACCCACCCCCCTTGACGGGTCGAGCTATGCCAATATTTTCTGCCATTACCGGCTGGCAGCTACCGCTGTGAGCGCCAGCTGATGCTGTGTATACTGATCTGGATCATGGTGCCGGCCCCGCAGGCGGCTATGATTTCCCGGAATTTGATCCCCTTTGAAACACGCTAAGGAATAGGTATGTCTGTAGAACACCACGACCTCATTCACGAGTTTCCCGAGCTGAAAGAGCGCATCCACGAATTGAAAGTAGGCGACCCCCATTTTCGTCGCCTGTTCGAGGAGTATCATACGCTTACCCGCAATATCGAGAACATGGAGAACGAGGTTACCCCGGCCAGCACCCGGACCGAGGAGGACGCCAAGTTCCGCCGTGTTCAGCTCAAGGATGAGCTGTACCGCCTGCTGACAGCGGCGGCCTGAGCCTGCCATGGCCTACGAAGCATTGCGGGCAGAACTGGAAGCGCGCCTGGGGGAATTGCAGGCGCGGCTGGCCAGCATCAAGCGGGAGGTGACCCAGAGCCACTCCGGGGATTCCGCCGAGCAGGCCCAGGAGCGGGAGAACGACGAGGTGGTGGATGCCATCGGCAACGAGACCGCCCAGTCGATCCGGGTGATCCAGGCAGCCATCGAACGCATCGACGACGGGACCTATGGCATCTGTGATCGCTGCGGCGAGGAGATCGGGGAGGCTCGCCTGGAGGCAATACCCGAGGCGACCCGCTGCGTGAATTGCGCCGACTAGGATCGGCGCGTTTTCAGAATCTGCGGCCGCTGCCGCCGGGCCCCTCGCCATCCTCCCGCTGCGCGAGTGAATTTATACCGGCCGCTCTGAATATTTTCAAAACCTTCCTTGACAGGGTCGGGGTCGCTCATTAGAATTCGCGTTCCTTTTTCGGGGGGTCCCCTGGCGGGCCTCTGGTTTTTTACTGATTGGAGTTTGTTCAGGTGCAGAATCAACGCATTCGAATTCGCCTCAAGGCCTTTGACCATCGCCTGATAGATACGTCTACCCAGGAGATCGTCGAGACAGCGCGCCGCACCGGCGCCCAGGTCCGTGGCCCGATTCCCCTTCCGACCCGGAAGGAGAAGTATACCGTGCTGATCTCGCCGCACGTGAACAAGGACGCCCGTGACCAGTACGAGATTCGTACTCACAAGCGTCTCCTGGACATCGTGGAGCCCACGGAAAAGACCGTGGACGCCCTGATGAAGTTGGACCTGGCAGCAGGTGTGGAAGTACAGATCAGTCTTGGTTAACGACAATTCGTAGCAAGACCTGCTTGGGGCAGGAGCCCTGAGTGTGTAACGCCCGGCGACCTACGAGGTCGGCAGGCGGCCATAGAGGGTAAGCCCCGTACACTGAGAGGTTAGCAAAATGGCTATTGGCTTAGTCGGCCGCAAGTCCGGTATGACCCGCGTTTTTACCGAGGACGGCGCATCCATTCCAGTAACCGTAGTGGAGATTTCTCCAAACCGCGTTACTCAAATCAAAGAGCTCGATACCGACGGTTATAGAGCGATACAGGTCACGGCGGGCAACCGCAAGGCCTCGAGAGTGAGTAAATCCGAAGCAGGACACTTTGCCAAGGCGGGTGTCGAGGCTGGCAGCGGTCTTTGGGAATTCCGACTGGAGGACGCCGACGAGGCGCCCGAGGTGGGCGCTCTGCTGACCGTCGAGCGGTTCGAGGCAGGCCAGAAGGTCGATGTCGCCGGTAAATCCAAGGGCAAGGGCTTCCAGGGCAGCGTCAAGCGCTGGAACTTCAAGATGCAGGACGCCACCCACGGCAACTCCCTGTCGCACCGCGCACCGGGATCCATTGGCCAGTGCCAGACCCCCGGCCGCGTGTTCAAGGGCAAGAAGATGGCGGGTCACATGGGTGCCGAGCGGGTTACCACCCAGGGGCTGGAAGTCGTCCGTGTCGATGCCGAGCGCAACCTGCTGCTCATCAAGGGCTCTGTCCCTGGAGCACCCGGCGGAGACGTTATTGTGCGTCCCGCGGTCAAGGCGTAGGTCAGGGGGTCTTTAACGTGGAATTGAGTATTGTCAAGCCGGGTAACGCAACTGCAGGAACGGTGTCCGTTTCAGACGTTGCCTTCGCGAAAGAGTACAACGAGGACCTGGTGCACCAGGTTGTCACCGCCTATATGGCCGGCGCCCGCCAGGGCACCCGTGCCCAGAAAAACCGGGCGGACGTCAGTGGCGGCGGCAAGAAGCCCTGGCGCCAGAAGGGCACCGGGCGGGCCCGCGCAGGAACGATCCGCTCCCCGATCTGGCGCAGCGGCGGTGTGACCTTTGCGGCACAGCCGCAGGATCACAGCCAGAAGGTGAACCGCAAGATGTATCGCGCGGCGCTGCGCTCCATCATGTCGGAACTGGCCCGCCAGGATCGCCTGATGGTAGTGGAGAGTCTCGATGTGGAGCAGCCCAAGACCAGGCTTCTGGTGCAGCAGTTGGGTGAGTACGGCGTGGATAGCGCGCTGATCATCTCGACCGAGGTGGGTGAGAATCTCTACCTGGCGGCGCGGAACCTGCACAAGGTCGACGTGCGCGATGTGGATGGTGTGGATCCGGTCAGCCTCATTGCCTACGACAAGGTCGTGGTCACGGTTGACGCGGTCAAGAAGTTTGAGGAGATGCTGGGATGAACCAGGAGCGCGTATTTCAGGTGCTGGTAGCCCCGCACGTATCGGAAAAGGCGGCGATCCTCGCGGACCAGAGCAACCAGTACGTATTCAGGGTGGCGTTGAACGCGACCAAGGCCGAGATCAAAAAGTCCGTCGAGCAGTTGTTCAAGGTCAAGGTGGAAGACGTGCGTACGCTCAAGGTCAAGGGCAAGGTCAAGCGTAATCGCTACGGTTACAGCACCAAGCCGGCCTGGAAGAAGGCGTACGTTCGCCTGGCGCAGGGTCAGGACATCGACTTTGCCGAGGCTTAGTAAGGAGTAGTGTCGAAATGGCAATTTTGAAAAGCAAGCCCACTTCCGCCGGTCGCCGCCACGTCGTGCGGGTGTCCAGCGACGACCTGCACCGGGGCGCACCGCACAAGCCGCTGCTGGAGAAACAGTCCAGGAACGGGGGCCGCAACAACAAGGGCCGCATTACCACCCGGCACATCGGCGGCGGACACAAGCAGCATTACCGCGTTGTCGACTTCAAGCGCAACAAGGACGGGATACCGGCCAGGGTCGAGCGCCTCGAGTACGACCCGAACCGCACGGCACACATCGCGCTGCTGTTGTTTGCCGACGGCGAGCGTCGCTACATCATCGCGCCGAAGGGCCTGCGGGCGGGCGATGTGGTGCAGTCGGGCTCTTCGGCCCCGATCAAGCCGGGCAATTGCCTGCCGCTGCGCAACATCCCGGTGGGCTCTGTGGTGCACGCGATCGAGCTCAAGCCCGGCAAGGGCGCCCAGCTGGCCCGTTCAGCCGGCGCTGCGGTACAGCTCGTCGCCAGGGAAGGTCAGTACGCCACGTTGCGTCTGCGCTCCGGCGAGATGCGCAAGGTGCTGACGGAGTGTCGCGCCACGCTGGGTGAAGTGTCCAATTCGGAGCACAGCCTGCGCAAGCTGGGCAAGGCCGGAGCCGCCCGCTGGCGTGGTGTCCGCCCCACGGTGCGCGGTGTCGCGATGAACCCGGTGGACCACCCGCATGGCGGTGGCGAAGGCCGGACCTCTGGCGGCCGTCATCCGGTCAGCCCGTGGGGTACACCGACCAAGGGCTACAAGACGCGCAAGAACAAGCGCACCGATAACCTGATCGTGCGCCGTCGTGGTAAGAAGTAGTAGGGCGATCGTCACTGGAACGAGTTTTAGAGGAAAGAGATTGTGCCACGTTCATTGAAAAAGGGACCCTTCATCGACCTTCACCTGATGAAGAAAGTCGAGGCGGCCGTCGAAAGCAACGACCGTCGACCGATCAAGACCTGGTCGCGTCGCTCCATGGTTTCACCGGACATGGTGGGCCTGACCATTGCGGTACACAACGGCCGCCAGCACGTGCCGGTGTTGATCAACGAGGACATGGTCGGTCACAAGCTGGGTGAATTTGCGGTGACCCGCACGTTCAAGGGCCACATCGTCGACAAGAAGGCGAAGCGCTAGTCGCTTGTCCGTGAGTGAGGTTAAGGAAATGGAAGTTGCAGCAAGATTGAAGGGCGCGCGCATCTCGGCGCAGAAGGCCCGCCTGGTTGCCGACCAGGTCCGCGGCATGCCGGTCGAAAAGGCGCTGAGCGTGCTCGAGTTCAGCCCCAAAAAGGCGGCGCATATCGTGAAGAAAGTGCTCGATTCAGCGATCGCCAATGCCGAGAACAACGAGGGTGCTGACGTCGATGAGCTGAAGGTGTCCAGCATCTACGTAGACGAGGGTATGACCATGAAGCGACTGCGTCCGCGCGCCAAGGGCCGCGCAGACCGGATCTTCAAGCGCTCCTGTCATATCACGATAAAAGTTTCAGACGGCCAAGGCTGAGTTTAGGAGAAGACCACATGGGTCAGAAAGTACACCCCGTCGGGATCCGGTTAGGTATCGTCAAGGATCACACCTCCATCTGGTACGCGGACAGCAAGAACTACGCCAAGCAGTTGATCACTGACCTGGAAGTGCGCGAATACCTGGAGAAGGCGCTCGAGAATGCCTCGGTCAGCCGCGTGGTCATCGAGCGGCCGGCCCAGACCGCCAGGATCACCATCCACACCGCCCGGCCCGGTATCGTGATCGGCAAGAAGGGTGAGGATGTCGACAACCTGCGCAAGATCCTGGCCGACAAGATGGGTGTGCCGGTACACATCAACATCGAGGAGATCCGCAAGCCGGATCTCGACGCGAAGCTGGTTGCGCAGAATGTGGCGCAACAGCTCGAGCGCCGGGTCATGTTCCGCCGGGCGATGAAGCGCGTGGTGCAGAACGCGATGCGGCAGGGCGCCGAGGGGATCAAGGTGCAGATCAGCGGTCGTCTGGGCGGCGCCGAGATCGCCCGCACCGAGTGGTACCGGGAGGGCAGGGTGCCCCTGCACACGCTCCGCGCCGATATCGACTATGCGACGTACCAGGCAGTGACGACCTACGGCATCATCGGTGTCAAGGTCTGGATTTTCAAGGGCGAGGTAATCGGTACTGAAGATCAGGCCGAAGGCGCCCGGAAGACAGCAACTAATTAAGGGTTACGCAGATGCTTCAACCAAAGCGTACAAAATTCCGCAAGGCGCACAAGGGGCGCAATCGCGGCCTGGCCCATCGCGGCAGCAAGGTGAGCTTCGGCGAGTACGGCCTCAAGGCGACCGGCCGCGGCCGGATCACGGCGCGCCAGATCGAGGCGGCCCGTCGTGCCATGACGCGCCACATCAAGCGCGGCGGGAAGATCTGGATCCGTATCTTCCCCGACAAGCCGATTACCGGCAAGCCGCTGGAAGTGCGGCAGGGAAAAGGCAAGGGTAACGTGGAGTACTGGGTGGCGCAGATCCAGCCCGGCAAGGTGCTTTACGAGGTGCAGGGCGTTTCCGAGGAACTGGCGCGTGAGGCCTTTGCCCTCGCCGCGGCCAAGATTCCCGTTGCGACATCTTTTGTAAAACGGTCGGTGATGTGATGAAAGCGAGCGAATTGCGTGATAAGTCCGCTGAGGACCTGAACAAGCAGCTGCTCACCCTGCGAGAAGAGCAGTTCAAATTGCGAGTACAGAAGTCAACAGGGCAGCTGGGGCAGACCCACCTGCTGCAGGAGAACCAGCGCGATATTGCGCGGGTGAAGACGGTACTCAGGGAAAAGGCGGGTAATTGACGATGTCAGGTGCAGAGAAACGTACGCGTCTGGCGACCGGCAAGGTCGTCAGCAACAAGATGGACAAGACGATCACCGTGCTGATCGAGCGCCGGGTGAAGCACCCCGTGTATGGCAAGTACATTACCCGTTCCTCCAGGATTCATGCGCACGATGAGAACAACCAGTGTGGCATTGGCGATACCGTCACAGTTGCGGAGTCGCGCCCCATTTCCAAGAGCAAGACCTGGAAGCTGGTTGAAGTGGTAGAGAGCGCGACCCAGGTTTAGGTGTCAGGTTTGGCGGTCTTGGCCGCCGTTTGGAGTAAGAGATGATTCAGACACAGTCTTATTTGGAAGTCGCCGATAACAGCGGCGCCCGCCGGGTGATGTGCATCAAGGTGCTCGGTGGATCCAAGCGTCGTTATGCGCGGGTGGGCGACCTGATCAAGGTCACGGTCAAGGAGGCGATCCCTCGCGGCAAAGTGAAGAAAGGCCAGGTTATGACTGCTGTCGTGGTGCGCACCCGTAAGGGCGTGCGCCGGGCCGACGGTTCCCTGATCAAGTTCGACGACAACGCTGCGGTTCTGCTCAACAACCAGGAAGCACCCATCGGAACCCGTATATTCGGCCCGGTGACCCGCGAACTGCGCGGTGAAAAGTTTATGAAGATTATTTCTCTGGCACCGGAAGTTATCTGAGCCGGACCGCAGGGAGAGGAAAGGAAATGTTGAAGATCAAGCGCGATGACGAAGTGGTTGTCCTGGCCGGCAAGGATAAGGGCAAGCGCGGTAAGGTTCGCAGGGTCCTGGCTGACAACAGGCTGGTGGTCACCGGTGTGAACATGGTGAAAAAGCACACCCGGCCCAACCCGCAGGCGGGAGTGCCCGGCGGCATCGTTGAAAAGGAAGCGCCCATCCAGGTGTCCAACGTGGCGATTTTCAATCCCGCCACGAGCAAGGGTGACCGCGTGGGTTTCAAGGTGGAAGGTGGCAAGAAGGTTCGTATCTTCAAATCCAGTGGTGAGGCGATCGACGCCTGAGCCTCGCATGGCTGAACGGGTTAGCAGGTAATAGACATGGCAACGCTGAAAGAGAAATACAGGGGCGAAATCGCTCCCCGGCTGAAGGAAGAGCTGCAGCTGGCAAATGTGATGGAGGTTCCCCGCATCACCAAGATCACGCTCAACATGGGCGTGGGTGAGGCGCTGGGCGACAAGAAGGTCCTGGAAAACGCCGTCGCCGATATGGAAAAGATATCCGGGCAGAAGCCTGTGGTCACCAAGGCCCGCAGGTCGATTGCAGGCTTCAAGGTCCGCGAGGGCTGGCCGATCGGCTGCAAGGTAACGCTGCGTTCGGACAGGATGTACGAGTTCCTCGAGCGCCTGATCAGCATTGCCATCCCGCGCATTCGCGATTTCCGCGGCATAAGCCCGAAGTCATTTGATGGCCGCGGCAATTTTGCGATGGGCGTCAGCGAACAGATCATTTTCCCCGAGATCGACTACGACAAGGCCGATGCGCTGCGGGGCCTGGACATCACGATTACCACAACAGCTCGTACGGATGATGAAGGACGCGCCCTGCTGCGCGCCTTCAACTTCCCACTGAAAGGTTAAGAGGCTTAATACATGGCAAAAAAATCTATGGTGGCGCGTGAGAAGAAGCGCGCGCGGATGGTAGCGAAGTACGCCGGCAAGCGAGCGGCCCTGAAAGCGGTGCTAAGCGACGCCAATGCGTCCGAAGAGGAGAAGTGGGACGCCCAGATCGCCCTGCAGAAGCTGCCCCGAGACGCCAGCCCGGTCAGACAGCAGCGACGCTGCCAGATCACCGGCCGTCCTCATGGCGTTTACCGTAAATTTGGCCTGTGCCGCAACAAGCTGCGAGAGGCAGCCATGCGCGGTGATGTCCCCGGTCTTGTTAAGGCCAGCTGGTAGAAGACCAGTCGGTTGTTGGAGAGATAGATTATGAGCATGCAAGATCCCCTGTCAGATATGCTGACCCGTATCCGCAATGCACAGATGGCCGGCAAGACCACCGTGGATATGCCCGGTTCAAAGCTCAAGGCCGCTGTTGCCGGTGTGCTGAAGGATGAGGGCTACATCAAGGATTTCGCCGCGTCCAGCGACGGCGTCAAGCCGCGCCTTTCCATCGAGCTCAAGTATCACGAAGGAAAGCCGGTCATCGCCGAGATCGACCGTATCAGCCGCCCCGGGCTGCGCAGCTACGCCCGCAAGGACGAACTGCCCTCGGTGCGCGGGGGCCTGGGCGTCGCGATCGTCTCCACCTCCAAGGGTGTGATGACAGACCGCGCGGCGCGGGCTGCAGGTGTCGGTGGAGAAGTGCTCTGCACCGTTTTCTAATTGATTGATTTGAAGAGCATTTGACATGTCTAGAGTCGCAAATAATCCGGTGGAGTTGCCGAAAGGTGTCGAGGTCAAGCTGGATGGCAGCGCGCTGACCGTAAAGGGTAGCCTGGGTACGCTCGAGCTCGCCCTCGTGAAAGGTGTCAAGGTCAGCCAGGAAGACAATGTCGTGACCTTTGGTTACGACAGCGACGCTTCCAAGGCCATGGCAGGCACGACGCGTGCGCTGGTAAACAATATGGTCAAGGGCGTCAGCGAGGGCTGGGAGAAGAAGCTGGTCCTGAACGGCGTCGGCTATCGCGCAAGGGCGGCAGGAAAGACCATCAACCTCACCGTGGGTCTCTCCCACCCGGTGGACTACGAGCTCCCCGAAGGGGTGAGCGCGGATACGCCGACCCAGACAGAGGTCGTGGTAAAGGGCATAGACAAGCAGGCTGTCGGCCAGGCTGCCGCGGAGATCCGCGCGTTCCGCCCGCCGGAGCCCTACAAGGGTAAGGGTATTCGCTACGCCGACGAGTACGTCAGGCGCAAAGAAGCCAAGAAAAAGTAGGTGAAGTGAGATGAGTGCAAAGAATGAATCAAGGCTGCGTCGCGCCCGTCGCGCCCGCGCCCGTATGCGTGGCCTCGGGGTCAACCGCCTGAGCGTACACCGCACCCCCCGGCACATCTATGCCCAGGTAGTTGCGCCGGCAGGCGATCGGGTCCTGGTCAGCGCCTCTACCCTGGATTCCGATCTGCGCGGTGGCAAGACAGGTAACATCGATGCCGCGGCGGCGGTGGGCAAACTGGTCGCGCAGCGGGCCAAAGAGGCTGGAATCGAGCAGGTGGCGTTCGATCGGGCCGGCTACAAATACCACGGACGTGTGAAGGCCCTGGCCGACGCAGCCCGTGAAAGTGGATTGAAATTCTAGGGTAGAAATATGGCTTTCAACGATCAGAAAAAGCAGCAGCAGGAAGGCGACCTCCAGGAGAAGCTGGTCCAGGTCAACCGTGTGGCCAAGGTGGTCAAGGGTGGCCGGATATTCGGTTTCACCGCCCTGACGGTTGTCGGCGACGGCAAGGGCAAGGTCGGCTTCGGGCGGGGCAAGGCGCGCGAAGTGCCGGTTGCGATCCAGAAGGCGATGGAAGCGGCCCGCCGGAACATGATCAGCGTGGAGCTGAACAATGGAACGATCCAGTATCCGGTCAGGGCTTCCCACGGAGCGTCCAAGGTCTACATGCAGCCCGCGTCGGAAGGTACGGGTGTCATTGCCGGTGGTGCAATGCGGGCCGTGCTGGAAATCGCCGGCGTGCACGACGTGCTGGCCAAGTGCTACGGCTCCACCAATCCGGTGAACGTGGTGCGTGCGACCTTCAATGGCCTGCGCGACATGGCCGCACCGGACGACGTTGCTGCCAAGCGCGGCAAGACTGTCGAAGAAATTCTGAACTGATTATCGGGTTGGCTGGACATGGCTAAATCAACTATCAAGGTTACGCAGGTCAAGAGCACCCACGGCCGCCTCAGGAACCACAAGGCGTGCGTCAGCGGGCTCGGTCTGCGCCGCATCGGCCACACGGTGGAAGTGGAAGACACTCCCGCGGTGCGTGGCATGATCAATAAAGTGAACTACCTGGTCAGGGTAGAGGAGTAAATCATGTCTGACGTGATGCGACTGAACAGCCTGAGCCCGGCTCCGGGCAGCAGGAAGGACAGCAAGCGCGTGGGTCGCGGTATCGGCAGCGGGCTCGGCAAGACCGCCGGGCGCGGCCACAAGGGCCAGAAGTCCCGCTCCGGCGGCAAGGTCAGCCCCGGGTTCGAGGGTGGCCAGATGCCCCTGCAGAAGCGCTTGCCCAAGTACGGCTTTACGTCGCGCGTCTCACGCACGACCGCCCAGGTCCGCCTGGCGGAGCTGAACGCGGTGAGCGGCGAGGTAATCGATCTGGCGGCGCTGAAAGCGGCGGACCTGATCAACGAGAACGTCACGCGCGCCCGCGTATTCCTGTCCGGCGAACTGGGCAGGGCCGTCACCGTCAAAGGCCTTGCAGTGACCAGGGGCGCACGGGAAGCGATTGAAAAGGCAGGCGGGAAAGTCGAGGAATAAATGGCTAAAGGTCAGCTGCCCTCTGTAAACAAAGCCGGTCTGGGCGAGCTTTTTGCTCGCCTTCGTTTTGTTTTAATGGCGATTATTGTTTACCGGATCGGCACGCACATCCCGGTGCCGGGGATCGACCCCGACCAGCTGGCGGCGTTGTTCAACCAGAACCAGGGCACGATTCTCGGTCTTGCCAACATGTTCTCGGGTGGTGCGCTGGAGCGGATGAGTATCCTGGCGCTGGGCATCATGCCCTACATCTCCGCCTCGATCATCATGCAGCTGATGTCGGCGGTGACGCCCCAGCTGGAGCAGTTGAAGAAAGAGGGCGAGTCGGGTCGGCGCAAGATCAGCCAGTACACCCGGTACCTGACCGTGGTGCTGGCGGTGATCCAGGCCGTGGGCATGACCGTGGGCATGGCCAACCAGGGTATGGCCTACGACACCTCGCCGCTGTTTTACGTGATTGCCATCACCTCTCTGGTAACGGGGGCGGTGTTCATGATGTGGCTGGGCGAGCAGATTACGGAGAAGGGGGTCGGCAACGGCATCTCGTTGCTGATTTTTGCCGGCATCGTGGCCGGACTGCCCTCGGCGATCGGTCAGTCGCTGGAGCAGGCGCGTCAGGGCGAACTCAATATCCTGATCCTGCTGTTCATACTGACACTGGCCATTGCCGTAATTTACATGATCGTGTTTATCGAGCGTGGCCAGCGCCGGATCACGGTGAACTACGCCAAGCGGCAGCAGGGGCGCAAGATGTACCAGGCCCAGAGTTCGCACCTGCCGCTCAAGGTGAACATGGCGGGGGTGATTCCGGCAATTTTCGCGAGCAGTATCCTGCTGTTCCCGGCGTCGATCGCCCAGTGGTTCGGTTCCTCCGGGTCCGCGGACTGGCTGCAGGACCTGGCCGTCGCCATCGGGCCGGGCCAGCCGCTGAACATCCTGCTGTTCACGGTGTTTGTGGTGTTTTTCTGCTTCTTCTACACGGCGTTGATGTTCAACCCGCAGGAAGTGGCTGACAACCTGAAACGGTCGGGGGCCTTTGTGCCCGGTATCCGCCCGGGGCAGCAGACCGCCAATTACATCGATGGTGTGCTGACCAGGCTGACGGTATTCGGCTCCGCCTATATCGCCCTGGTGTGCCTGCTGCCCCAGTTCCTGGTGGTGATGTGGAACGTCCCGTTTTACCTGGGGGGTACCTCGCTGCTGATCGTGGTTGTCGTGGTAATGGATTTCATGGCCCAGGTGCAGAGCCACCTGATGTCTCACCAGTATGACTCGGTGATGAAAAAGGCCAACCTGAAAAGCTACGGTAGTGCCGGACGCATCCGCTAGATGCAGTCGGGCGAGCCGGATTGAACGGAGAAGTTGTGATGAAAGTACGTGCATCGGTCAAGAAGATCTGCAGGAACTGCAAGGTCGTACGACGCAATGGCGTGGTGCGGGTGATCTGCAATACGGATCCGCGCCACAAGCAGCGGCAGGGCTGAGGATTCTCGCTCTACCAGTTGATTTTTTGTAACGATGTCGCTAGAATGCTGCGCCTTTCGCGAGCCCCCCGGTAATTCCTCAGGAACTCAGTACCTTGGGCAGGCACCGCATCAGCCTACTGGCGGCACATATTTGGAGAACTTTTGATGGCTCGTATTGCCGGGGTCAACATACCCGATAACAAACACGCTGTTATCGCATTGACATACATCTACGGCGTTGGCCGCAGCCAGGCCAGGCGCCTGTGTGACGCAACCGGCGTGGCCGAACAGACCAGGATCGGCGATCTGTCGGACGAG
The DNA here is from genome assembly GCA_037382865.1 of Halioglobus sp. Taxonomy (GTDB): domain Bacteria; phylum Pseudomonadota; class Gammaproteobacteria; order Pseudomonadales; family Halieaceae; genus JARRPM01. Next base: position 12,971 of record JARRPM010000051.1, read on the forward strand.
CAGATGGATGCGCTGCGCAACAAGGTGGGTGAGCTGATGGTCGAGGGCGACCTGCGGCGCGAAGTCTCCATGAATATCAAGCGTCTGATGGACCTCGGCTGCAACCGCGGCCTGCGGCACCGCAGAGGTCTGCCCCTGCGCGGGCAGCGCACCAAGACCAACGCCCGGACCCGCAAGGGGCCGCGCAAGCCGATTCGCAAGTAGGGACACCTCCGAGCGAATCCTTATTTAGTGTAGCTGCACAGCAGTGCAGTGCTGATATTAAAGCAGGTAGAAACGCATGGCCAAGCCAGGTGCCAAGAGCACTCGAAAGAAAATCACCAAGACCGTTGTCGACGGGATAGCGCATGTACACGCCTCCTTCAACAACACCATCATTACCATCACCGACCGCCAGGGCAACACGCTGAGCTGGGCCACCGCGGGCGGTTCCGGATTTCGCGGCTCGCGCAAGAGCACGCCGTTCGCAGCACAGGTTGCGGCGGAGCGGGCGGGCGAGGCGGCCAAGGAGTACGGCCTCAAGAACCTGGACGTTCAGGTGAAGGGTCCCGGTCCCGGTCGTGAGTCCGCCGTGCGCGCGCTGAATGCCTGTGGCTACAAAATCAGCAATATCACGGACGTGACGCCGATCCCCCACAACGGCTGCCGTCCTCCCAAGAAACGTCGCGTATAACGCTTACAGGATAGAACTGACATGGCTCGATATATTGGACCCAAGTGCAAGCTCTCCCGTCGCGAGGGGACCGACCTTCTCCTGAAAAGCGGCGTGCGTGCACTCGAAAGCAAGTGTAAGGCGGAAGCGGTTCCCGGCCAGCACGGCGCCCGTCGCGGCCGCCTCTCCGATTACGGGGTACAGCTGCGCGAAAAGCAGAAGGTACGTCGCATCTACGGTGTGCTCGAGAAGCAATTCCGTAACTACTACAAGGAGGCCGCCCGGCTGAAAGGGGCTACCGGTGAGAACCTGCTGCAACTGCTGGAGAGCCGGCTGGACAACGTGGTTTACCGGATGGGCTTCGGCTCAACCCGCTCTGAGGCGCGGCAGATGGTATCTCACAAGGCGATCCTGGTGAACGGCAGTGTCGTCAATATTCCCTCTTATCAGGTGAAGGCGGGAGACGTGATCTCCCTGCGGGAAAAGGCCAAGAAGCAGCTGCGCGTGCAGTCCGCGATGGCCCTGGCTGCCCAGCGTGGCGAACCCGAGTGGATCGAAGTCAACAGCGACAAGCTGGAAGGAGTATTCAAGGCAGTGCCTGACCGTCAGGAGCTGACCTCGGAGATCAACGAGAACCTGATCGTCGAGCTTTACTCCAAGTAATCCACTGAAGGACCAACCTACATTTACAGGTGCCCCTATGCAGAGTGCAGTGAACGAATTTTTGACCCCGCGCGTGATCAATGTGGAAGAGAAGAACCACACACGCGCACAGGTAACCCTGGAACCCCTGGAGCGCGGCTTTGGGCACACCCTCGGGAATGCATTGCGTCGCATCCTGCTCTCCTCCATGCCCGGTTGTGCGATCACGGAAGTTGAGATCGATGGCGTCCTGCATGAGTACAGCGCCATCGAGGGCGTGCAGGAAGATGTGATCGAGATCCTGCTTAACCTGAAGGGTATCGCCCTGAGCATGCACGGCAAGGAAGAGGCCGAGCTGACCCTGTCCAGGAAAGGCCCGGGGGCGGTGACCGCTGGCGATATCCAGGTTGATCACGATATCGAGATACGTAACCCCGAGCATGTGATCTGTCACCTGAACAGCGATGCCGAGATCAACATGAAGCTGACTGCCGCGCGCGGCCGCGGTTACTCTCCCGCCGACTCCCGCGAGAATCCGGAAGAGGAGACCCGTTCCATCGGGCGCCTCCAGCTGGACGCGACTTTCTCTCCCGTGCACCGCGTCTCCTACGTGGTCGAAGCGGCCCGGGTAGAGCAGCGCACCGACCTCGACAAGCTGGTGCTCGACCTCGAGACCAACGGCACCATCGATCCGGAAGAGGCGATCCGTCGGGCGGCGACCATCCTGCAACAGCAGCTGGCCGTGTTTGTCGATCTGGAGAGTGAGAGCGAGTCTGAATCCGTGATAGAAGAGGACGAAGTCGACCCGATTCTGCTCCGCCCGGTAGACGATCTGGAACTGACCGTCCGCTCCGCCAACTGCCTCAAGGCAGAGAACATCTACTACATCGGTGACCTGGTGCAGCGCACGGAAGTGGAGCTGTTGAAGACTCCCAACCTGGGCAAGAAATCACTGACGGAAATCAAGGACGTGCTGGCGTCCCGCGGCCTGTCCCTCGGCATGCGCCTGGACAACTGGCCGCCCGCCAGCCTGAAGAACGACGATCGGTTGCTCAGCGCCTGACGGCGGGCCGAATCATCTGCGGAAAGTGCTGAGACAGCACAGAATATAGGATTGGAAAAATGCGTCATCGTCACAGTGGACGTCAGTTAAACCGGAACAGCTCGCATCGCAAGGCGATGTTCCGCAACATGACCGTGTCTCTGGTTGAGCACGAGCTGATCAAGACAACCCTGCCCAAGGCCAAGGAGCTGCGCAGCTATGCTGAGCCGCTGATAACCCTGGCCAAGAAGGACAGTGTGGCCAACCGCCGGCTGGCTTTCGACCGGACCCGCAGCAAGGCGGCCGTCGGCAAGCTGTTCGGCGAGCTCGGTCCCCGCTACGAGGCGCGCCCGGGAGGCTACATCCGCATCCTCAAGTGCGGCTACCGCGCCGGTGACAAGGCGCCCATGGCGTACGTCGAGCTGGTCGACCGACCGCAGCCTGAGATGTTCGAGGACGACGAGGACTGAGCCTGTTCGGCACCCTCTGAAGATCCATTGAAGAGCCGGGCCCAGCCCGGCTTTTTTGTTGGGTGGATCCCGCCGCTTGTAAGGACCGTGCAGCCTGCTAGGCTGTAGGAATCGAAACAGGACGGGGGAACGGCATGGCGCACACCGGCATCATTACCGAGGGACTCTATTTCGGCGAGGGACCCCGCTGGCACGGGGGTCGGCTCTGGTTCAGCGATTTCTATGAACACGCGGTGAAGTCAGTCGGTGCCGACGGCGCTGTGACCGTCGAGCATCGGTTCGAGGATCAGCCCTCGGGGCTGGGGTGGCTGCCGGACGGCCGCCTGCTCGTGGTCTCGATGCGGGCGCTGCAGGTGTTGCGGCAGGAGGGCAGCGGCTTTGTCGTGCACGCCGACCTCTCAGACCTCGCGAACCACCGGTGCAATGACATGGTCGTGGACGGGACCGGGCGGGCCTGGGTGGGAAACTTCGGCTTCGACCTGGACGGGGAGATAGAAAAGCGCGGCGTGGACAGTGTGCTGGCCGATCACCCGGTGGCCAACCTGGCGCGTGTGGACCCCGACGGCAGCGTCCACCTGGCCGCGGCGGACATGCACTTTCCCAACGGCAGCGTAGTGACGCCCGACGGGGCCACGCTGATCGTCGCCGAGACCCTGGGCCTGCGCCTGACGGCGTTCGATATCGGCCCCGGCGGTGAACTCGCCAATCGCAGGGTCTGGGCGGAAGTGGGGCTGCGGGCCCCGGACGGCATATGCCTGGATGCGGAGGGCAATATCTGGGTGGCCAATGCGATCGCGCCTGAATGCGTCCTGGTGGCGCCGGGCGGCGATATCCTCGCAACGGTGGAGACCAGCCGTAACTGCTACGCCTGCATGCTGGGCGGCGATGACGGGCGGGACCTGTTCATGGTGACCGCTGAGAGCTCAGACCCCCGGGAGGCCGCCGCAGCAAGAACGGGCAGAATCGAAACCGTGCGCGTGGAAACCGCCGGCGCCGGCTGGCCGTGACGCTATAGCACGTCGAATCAGGCGGCTTTTCTGCCGGGTTTTTTCTTCAGCATCGGTGCCAGGAACTGCCCGGTAAAAGAGCCCTTGACCCTGGAGATCTCCTCCGGGGTGCCGGTGGCGATGATCTCGCCGCCACCACTGCCCCCCTCCGGGCCCAGGTCCACTATCCAGTCGGCGGTCTTGATCACATCGAGGTTGTGCTCGATGATGACGACGGTGTTGCCGTGATCCCGCAGGCGATGCAGGACCTCCAGCAGCTGCCTGATGTCTTCGAAGTGCAGGCCGGTGGTCGGCTCGTCGAGGATGTAGAGGGTTTTACCGGTATCGCGCTTGGAGAGCTCCCGGGACAGCTTGATGCGCTGAGCCTCGCCGCCCGACAGGGTCGTCGCGGCCTGCCCGAGCCGGATGTAGGAGAGCCCGACGTCCATCAGGGTCTGCAGCTTGCGGGCAATGGCGGGCACCGGCTCGAAAAAGCCCAGGGCGTCCTCCACGGTCATCTCCAGGACCTCGTGAATGCTCTTTCCCTTGTAGCGGACTTCGAGGGTCTCCCGGTTGTAGCGCTTGCCCTTGCAGACGTCGCAGGATACGTAGATATCCGGCAGGAAGTGCATCTCCACTTTGGTGACCCCGTCTCCCTGGCAGGCCTCGCAGCGCCCGCCTTTCACGTTGAAGCTGAAGCGCCCGGGCTTGTAGCCCCGGGAGCGGGCCTCCTGGGTGCCGGCAAACAGGTCACGCACGGGTGTGAAGATACCGGTGTAGGTCGCCGGATTGGAGCGCGGTGTTCGCCCGATCGGGCTCTGGTCGATGTCGATGCACTTATCGATATGCTCGAGGCCGGAAACGGAGTCGTGGGCGGCAGGGGTCAGGGTGGTCGCGCCGTTCAGTGCGGTCGCCGCGATGGGGTAGAGGGTGTTGTTGATCAGGGTGGATTTACCCGAACCCGATACGCCGGTGACGCAGGTCAGCAGGCCCACCGGGATTTCCAGGGTGACGCCCTGCAGGTTATTGCCGCTGGCCCCGGTCAACACCAGCTGGCGCTGCGGGTCGCGGGGCGTGCGCCTGGCCGGCACCGCAATCCGGCGTTTACCCGACAGGTAGGCGCCGGTCAGGGATTGCTCGTTGTCGATGATCGCCTTCAGCGGGCCCTGGGCAACGATCCGGCCACCGTGTACCCCGGCACCGGGCCCGATATCTATGATGTGGTCGGCGCTGCGGATGGCGTCCTCGTCGTGCTCCACCACGAGCACGGTATTGCCCAGGTCGCGCAGGTGGTTCAGCGTGTTGAGCAGCCGCGCGTTGTCGCGCTGGTGGAGGCCGATGGAGGGCTCGTCGAGGATATACATCACGCCTACCAGGCCGGCGCCGATCTGGGAGGCGAGCCGGATGCGCTGGGCTTCTCCGCCCGATAGTGTCTCTGCGCTGCGGTTGAGGGTGAGGTAGTTCAGACCGACGTCGACCAGGAACCGGTACCGGGCACGCAGCTCCTTCAGGATCTTGTCCGCGATCTGGCCCTTGCGCCCCGGCAGCTGCAGCTGGCCGAAGTAGGCCTCAGCCTCTCCCACCGCCAGGCTGGTGATTTCCGGCAGGGTGCGCTCGTCGACGAACACGTGGCGCGCGTCGCGGCGCAGGCGGGTGCCATGGCACTCGGGACAGGATGCGGTGGAGAGAAATTTGGCCAGGTCCTCCCGCACCGATACGGAATCGGTGTCCCGGTACCGCCGCTCCATGTTGGGGATGATGCCCTCGAAAGGATGGGTGCGCTTGAACACATCGCCCCGGTCATTGATGTAGGCGAAGGGAACTTCCTGCTTGCCGCTGCCGTAAAGGATCACGTCCCGGTGCTTTTTGGAGAGCTTTTCGAAGGGCGTATCGATGTCGAATCCGTAATGCTCCGCCAGCGAGGTGAGCATGTGGAAGTAATAGACGTTGCGCCGGTCCCAGCCGCGAATGGCACCCTCCGCCAGGCTGGCCTCCGGGTGCAGGACGATCCGATCCGCATCGAAATACTGCCGCACGCCGAGGCCATCACAGCTGCTGCAGGCCCCGGCCGGGTTATTGAAGGAGAACAGGCGGGGCTCGAGTTCGTCGATGCTGTGGCCGCACTCCGGGCAGGCGAAGCGGGCGGAGAAGAGCATCTCCTCGCCGTCACCGTCCATGAAGCTGACGGATGCCATGCCATCGGTCAGGCCCAGGGCAGTCTCGAAGGACTCCGCCAGGCGCAGGCGCAGGTCGTCGCGCACCTTGAACCGGTCGACCACCACCTCGATCGTGTGCTTGCGCTTTTTGTCCAGTTCCGGCACGTCATCCAGATCGGTGACCACGCCGTCGATGCGCGCGCGGACGAAACCCCCGGCACGCAGTTCCTCGAATACGTGGAGGTGTTCTCCCTTGCGATCCCGCACCACGGGGGCCAGCAGCATCAGCCGGGTGCTTTGCGGCAGGGCCAGCACCGTGTCCACCATCTGGCTGACCGTCTGGGCCTGCAGGTTGAGGCCGTGATCGGGGCAGCGCGGTTCACCGATCCGGGCGAAGAGCAGGCGCAGGTAGTCATAGATCTCGGTGATGGTCCCCACCGTGGAACGGGGGTTGTGGGAGGTGGATTTCTGCTCGATGGAGATGGCCGGGGAGAGCCCCTCGATGTGGTCCATGTCCGGCTTTTCCATCATCGAGAGGAATTGCCGCGCATAGGTGGAGAGAGATTCCACATAGCGGCGCTGGCCTTCGGCGTAGAGTGTATCGAACGCCAGGGAGGACTTGCCCGAGCCGCTCAGCCCGGTGATCACCACCAGCTTGTCCCGGGGGATGTCGAGATCGATGTTCTTGAGGTTGTGAGTGCGCGCACCGCGCACGAGGATGGTGTCCATAGCTGACCCGTGCTACCACGTAAAACCGAAACCCAACAGTATATGCCGGGGCCACTGCGCCTGGCAAAGCAATGGGGTAATTACGCTGGCCTGCAGCGTGCGGATGTCACGGCGACCGGTGTCACGGCGACCGATGTCCCGGCGACCGATGTCCCGGCGACCGATGTCACGGCGACCGGGAAACTGTTATCATTGCGCTGCATTCTTGAAGACGTCTCCCCGTGATCACTGAAAACCCCATGACGGCGCAGGAGCGACGGGCAGTAGCCTCCCTCGCGCTGCTTTACAGCTTTCGCATGATCGGCCTGTTCATGGTGCTGCCCCTGCTGGCGCTCTATGCCGCCGACATGCCCGGGGCGACACCCGCGCTGATCGGCCTGGCGTTGGGCGGCTACGGCCTCACCCAGGCGTTGCTGCAGATTCCCCTCGGCTGGCTGTCGGACCAGGTGGGGCGCAAACAGGTCATTATCGGCGGGCTGCTGATGCTTGTCGCAGGCAGCGTGGTGGCGGGCATGGCCGATACCGTCTACGGCATCATCATCGGCAGGGCGATGCAGGGCGCCGGCGCCATCGCCGGCACGGTGATGGCCCTGGTGGCCGACCTGACGGGGGAGGAGCAGCGCACCAAGGCGATGGCCCTGGTCGGTATCAGCATCGGTCTCGCGTTCGCCGTGGCGATCGTGCTGGGACCGCTGGTCGCGGCGGCCAGCGGCCTCTCCGGGGTATTCTGGTTCACTGCACTGCTGGCGGTCATCGGCATCGGGGTGGTCCTGCTGCTGGTGCCGACCCCGGAGAGAGTGGGGATCGAGCACAGTGATGTCGGAGCCCGGCGCGGGCTGATCCTGCGCAGCCTCCGCGAGCCGGCGCTGGCGCGACTCAACTTCGGCGTATTCACCCTGCACTTCACGCTGATGGCCTGTTTCCAGGTGTTGCCAGGCTTTCTCGAGGAGCTGGCGGGTGTCGACCGGGCGCACCACTGGCAGGTCTACCTGCCCACCCTGATCCTTTCCATCGTCGGCATGGTGCCCATGTTGCGCATGGCGGAACGTGGCGGGCGGGCCCGGGAGACGTTTCTGCTGGGCATCGGCATGACCTTCGTCTCGGTGGCGATCCTGGGATTTACCGCGTCCGCGGTCGCCCTGTACCTGGGCCTGTGGCTGTTCTTTGTCGGGTTCAACTACCTGGAGGCGACGCTGCCCTCCCTGGTGAGCAAAAGCGTCTTCCCGGGGGGCAAGGGCACCGCTCTCGGTGTCTACTCCACCTGTCAGTTCTTCGGCATTTTCTGTGGCGGCGCCATCGGTGGCTGGGTTCTGCAGGCGGGGGGGACGCACGCGCTTATCACCCTTTGTCTCGGTGTTCTCGCCTGCTGGGGCGTGCTCTCACTGCTGCCGGCGAGGCAGCCCGAGATGACCGGCGGGGACAGCCGTATCACTGACGCCTGACCGGCGGTGTCCACCTACCGCGGCATCAGCCTGTGGATGGGACAGGCGGACTTCGTGCCCCGCCCGCCGCTGCCCGGTGACCGGCATGTGGACGTGGCGATCGTCGGCGG
>JARRPM010000052.1:0-24556 GCA_037382865.1 Halioglobus sp.
TGGCGAGGAAGAACCAGTCGCTGTCGCGCCCCGCCAGGTAGACGGCCGGGTGGCTCCAGCGCTGGGCGGATTTCGGAGAGGGGGCCTGGCAGGCCTCCACATAGGCGTCGTGGGGCGAGGGCAGGCCCAGGTCCGCCAGGCCCTGCTGGCAGCTCTCCAGCATGCGGTTGAGAGTAGGCAGGTAATCGCTGTGCTCGATCGCGTGTTTCGCCCCCTTCAGGATCTGCTCCACCGGGTAGTCCGCCAGCGCCTCCAGCCAGAGCTTTTTGATCTGCTTGAGCTGTTCCGCGTCCGGGTAGGCCGCATAGTACTGGTTGTGGTAGTTGAGGCGGAACAGGGCGAACACCTGGTTGATCGCCTCTATATGCGCCTCCGTGGCCGCCGGGCGGGGAGCGTCACTCCGCCCAGGAGGTGTCGGTGAGGTCGTCCTGGAGGCTTCGATCCCTCGTGCGACCTGTTGGATGAGATCCCTGCTGTCCGCCATGGTGGTGTCCCGCCTGCTCGATCTTGTGGCTCTTGGCCCAGTGGTATTTTACATGTTGCAGGAACTTGCTGTTCCAGGAGGTATGGGCCTGGTTGCTGTCCTTCCAGTAGACGATAAATTCCGGCAGCAGGGAGAGGGCATAGCCGGTGTCGATATGCGACATGCGCAGGATATCGAACACGTCCTCGCTGGGCTGCCAGTCGTCGGCGATCCGCTTCGGTTCCGTGCTGTGTTCCAGGCTGGAGGTGTATTTGGCCCACTGGATGCGGATGTGCTGGATGAAGCGTGAGTTGAGTTCCCGCGGTGCCGCGCCCCGTTCCCGCCAGTAGAGGATGAACTCGGGGATCGCCTCCTCGATGAAGTCCCGGTCGATGCCGCTGCGCTCCATGATTTCCATGGCATCGAGGCTGGGGCGCCAGTCGTTGTCCAGGCGCGTCTTCTCCGGCACGCGGAAAGCCTCCGCCCGGGCCTGTTGCTGGCGCCGCCAGTTGCTGGTGACGTGCTGGCGGAACTTGTTTTCCCAGGCGTGGCTTGTCTCGCCCCGCTCGCGCCAGTAAAAGATGAAATCCTCCAGTTGGTCCAGGGCAAACTGGCGGGGTATCTTGTGGTTCAGGGCGAGCAACTGCAGCAGATCCTCGCTGGGGGACCAGTGCACCGGCAGCAGGGCAGGACTGCGCCGGGCCGGCACCGGTGGTGGTGCCGCCGGCGGCGCGGGGCGCGCGGCGGGCGCCGGCTCGTTGATGGCGAAGACCAGGGTCTCCGCGCTGTGCAGGGGCGGCGACTCCATCAGCAGAACGCCCTTGTCCACCAGGCTGCGGGTGATGCGGTGCAGGTCGAGCGGCTCCCAGAAGGGTAGGGTGCGCAGCAGGTAGGCGCGTTCCACCTGCAGCCAGGCCCGGTCGGCCCGCACTTCGGCATCGCACTGCTCGAACAGGGCCTGCAGGTGCTGCAGCAGGATCGCCTCCTCCAGCCCGATCGTCGCCGCCAGTCCCGGGGAGAAGACGAGCTGGCGTTCGGGGACGAGGCTTTCTGACATGGTTTTACCGGCTTTCACTGGAGAGTCTGATAGGATACCGGGCTTGTCCGGCGACTAACAGCCGGCCGCCGCTTTTTTATCGGGTAGCACAATGGCCAAGCAGAAAACCGCCTTCGTCTGTAACGACTGTGGCTCCGACTATGCCAAGTGGCAGGGGCAGTGCAGCGACTGCGGCGCGTGGAACACCCTCTCCGAAATCCGGCTGGGTCCCCCCGCCAGGGGTGCCGGCGGGGCGGGCGGCGGCAAACGCGCCGGTCGCGCGGGGTTCGCCGGCGCCCTGGCTGAGGCGAAGATTCTCGCCGATATCGACCTGGACGACCTGCCGCGCTTCTCCAGCGGCGCCGGGGAGTTCGACCGGGTGCTGGGCGGCGGCCTGGTGCCCGGCTCGGCCATCCTGGTGGGGGGCAACCCCGGGGCCGGCAAGAGCACCCTGCTGCTGCAGACCATGTGTCACCTGGCGGCCTCCTTGGACGCCCTGTATATCACCGGCGAGGAGTCCCCGCAGCAGGTGGCGATGCGCGCCCGGCGCCTGAACCTGCCCACCGACCGCCTGCGCCTGATGGCCGAGACCAACATCGAAACCATCCTGGCCGCCGCCGGGGAGTTCAAGCCGCGGGTGCTGGTGGTGGATTCCATCCAGGTGGTGCACACGGACGAGCTGGCCTCCGCCCCGGGCAGCGTCTCCCAGGTGAGGGAGTGCGCCGCCTGGCTGACCCGCTTCGCCAAGCAGAGCGGCACCGTGCTGTTCCTGGTGGGGCACGTCACCAAGGACGGCTCCCTGGCGGGCCCCAAGGTGCTGGAGCACATGATCGACTGCTCCATCCTCCTGGAGGGCACCCACGACTCCCGCTTCCGCACCCTGCGCGGCCAGAAGAACCGCTTCGGCGCGGTCAACGAACTCGGGGTTTTCGCCATGACCGAGCAGGGCATGCGCGAGGTGCGCAATCCCTCCGCCATCTTTCTCGATCGCAGCAGCGAGCCCGCCTCGGGCAGCGCGGTCATGGTGGTGTGGGAGGGCACCCGGCCCCTGCTGGTCGAGATCCAGGCGCTGGTGGATGACAGCCAGCTCGGCAATCCGCGCCGGGTCGCCGTGGGCCTGGAGCAGAACCGCCTGGCCATGCTGCTCGCGGTGCTGCACCGCCACGGCGGGTTACAGGTGGGGGACCAGGATGTCTTTGCCAACGTCGTCGGCGGGGTCAAGGTGCTCGAGACCAGCGCCGACCTGGCCCTCCTGCTGGCCATCGTGTCCAGCTATCGCGACCGGCAGCTGCCGAGGGATATGGTCATCTTCGGGGAGGTCGGCCTCTCCGGCGAGATCCGCCCCGTCCCCAGCGGCCAGGAGCGGCTCTCCGAGGCGGCCAAGCACGGCTTCCGCCGCGCCATCGTCCCCCGGGGCAATGCGCCCAAGGGCGAGATCAGGGGGATGCAGGTGCTGGCGGTGTCGAAACTGGCGGAGGCGCTGGAAGCCGTCGAGTGACGGGAGCGCGGCGGGATCAGTCCAGCTGCCGCAGCTCCTCCTCCAGGGCCACGATGTCCATATGGGCCTCGAGCAGGGCGCGCAGCGGTTCGATGTTCTCCCGGTCCACGTGCTGCACCGAGAAACCGAGCTTGCCCGCCTCGACGTGCTGCAGGTAGGCGTGCAGCTCCAGGGGTGGTTCGTCGCCCGTATGGATGATCAGCGTGAAGGGCTCGTTGTACTGCGCGTCCCAGACGTCCGGCTGGTCCGTCGACACCCCGGCCAGGGAGATGTCGACGAGGCGTTGCTTCCAGACGCTGCCGCCCTGGTGCACCTCGACCGGCAGGTCCAGTACCACCCGGGTGAAACGGCGTTGTTCGGCGCGAATCTCGGTCATAACAGCACTCTTCTGCGGTGAACGATTGGCCAACTATAGCGCCGCCGGGCCCTTTATGCGAGAACGGGCCTGGTGCGCAGAGGCTGGAGTTTATTGGGCAGGCAAGTCTACCCGGGCCCGCGGCGGGGACAGGGTCTGCAGCACGGCCGTGAGTTAGCCGCCATTTTTGGCTGCTGCGCAACTCGACCATTTTTCGCTGCGCGAAAAATCGGGACTCGGACAGTGCTCGCAGAAAGCCCCAAAAATGGCGGCGAACTCAAAGCGCGGCCTATAAGCCGCAGACCCTGTCCCCGCCGCGGGCCCTACTGTTGTCACTAACCAGAAAATCCAAAACCCTCCTGATCACATGACAAGGTGGTCGAAAGGGTTGTTTCACGAAGCACTACTTCAGCTTGCGATACTTCACCCGGTGCGGCTGGTCTGCCGCCGCGCCGAGGCGCGCCTTGCGGTCCTCCTCGTAATCCGAGAAGTTGCCCTCGTGGAACACCACGTTGCCGTCGTCCTCGTAGGCCAGGATGTGGGTGGCGATGCGGTCCAGGAACCAGCGGTCGTGGGAGATCACCATCGCCGCGCCGGGGAAGGCGAGCAGCGCCTCCTCCAGGGCCCGCAGGGTCTCCACGTCCAGGTCGTTGGTCGGCTCGTCCAGCAGCAGCACGTTGGCCCCCTGCTTGAGCAGCTTGGCCAGGTGCAGGCGGTTGCGCTCGCCCCCCGACAGATCCTTGACGTGCTTCTGCTGGTCCGAGCCCTTGAAGTTGAAGCGGCCGACGTAGGAGCGGGAGTTGACCTCGTAGTTGCCGATGCGGATCACGTCCTGGCCGTCCGACACCTCTTCCCAAACCGTCTTGCTGCCGTCCAGGTCGTCCCGCGACTGGTCGACGTAGCCCAGCTCCACCGTATCGCCGACGATCACCTCGCCGCCGTCCGGCTGCTCCGCGCCCATCAGGATTTTGAACAGGGTGGATTTACCCATGCCGTTGGCCCCGATGATGCCGACGATGCTGCCCTTGGGTACGGTGAAACTCACGTTGTCGAACAGCAGCCGGTCACCGAAGGACTTCTTCAGGTTCCTGACCTCGATCACCTTGTCCCCCAGGCGGGGCCCCGGCGGAATATAGATCTCGTTGGTCTCGTTGCGCTGCTGGAACTCCTGGGACTGGAGCTCCTCGAAGCGCTGCAGGCGCGCCTTGCTCTTTGCCTGGCGCCCCTTGGGGTTGCTGCGCACCCATTCGAGTTCCGCCTTGATCGCCTTCTGGTGGGAGGCCTCCTGGCGCTGCTCCTGCTCCAGACGCGTCTCCTTGGCGTCCAGCCAGTCCGAGTAGTTGCCCTCGTAGGGGATGCCGCGGCCGCGGTCCAGCTCCAGGATCCAGCCGGCGGCGTTGTCCAGAAAGTAGCGGTCGTGGGTGATGGCTACCACGGTGCCCGGGAAATCGTGCAGGAAGCGCTCCAGCCAGGCAACGCTCTCCGCGTCCAGGTGGTTGGTGGGCTCGTCGAGCAGCAGCATGTCCGGGTTGGACAGCAGCAGGCGGCAGAGGGCCACCCGGCGGCACTCGCCGCCTGACAGGGTGGCGATGTCCGCATCCCAGGGCGGCAGGCGCAGGGCATCGGCGGCGACCTCCAGCCGGTGGTCGAGATTGTGGGCATCGCTGGCCTGGATGATGTCCTCCAGGCGCGCCTGCTCCTTGGCCAGGGCGTCGAAATCGGCATCCGGCTCCGCGTAGTCCGCATAGACCTTCTCCAGCGCGGCCAGGGCGTCGATGGCTTCCTGCACCCCCTCCTCGACATTGCCCCGCACGTCCTTGTCCGGGTTCAGCTGCGGCTCCTGGGGCAGGTAACCGATCTTGATGCCCGCCTGGGGCCGCGCCTCGCCGAGGATGTCGGTATCGATGCCGGCCATGATGCGCAGCAGGGTGGACTTGCCGGCACCGTTGAGACCGAGCACGCCGATCTTGGCACCGGGGAAAAATGAGAGGGAGATATCCTCCAGGATTTTCTTCTTGGGCGGCACCACCTTGCCGACCCGGTTCATGGTATAGACGTACTGCGCCATGGGATCCTTTCTCGCTGACTGGCCTGAAGGCGCGGATTCTACCAGCAATCGGCGCGCAATGGAGGATGACCGGTAGCCGGGTGCCGAGCCCTGTTGGCCCCGCGCCAGCGGCGGGTCGCCCGCCGCCCGCCGCCCGATCGCATGCACAATGGTCCCGGCCGCGAGTATGGCAATTCCCGGGTAGAGGCACTATGCTTGCCCACGTTGCCAGTTGGCCTTCCAATACAAGAAAACCGACTAACATGACCTATTGCATGGGTATCAGGCTCAAAGAGGGCCTGGTGTTTTGTTCAGATTCGCGCACCAATGCCGGGCCGGACCGCGTCAGCACCTACGGCAAGCTGCACCGCTTCTCCATCCCCGGGGAGCGCCAGCTCATGATGATGACGGCGGGTAACCTGGCGACCAGTCAGGCGGTGGTGGCGCAGATCGAGCGCGACCTGCGGCAGGCAGCCAAGCTGAATATCTCCACCGCCGAGTATGTATCGGATGTAGCGGATTACATCGGGAAGCTGGGGCTCAAGGAGCAGTCCAAGTACGCCTCCGGGGGGCCTGGCGCTGGCTTCAATGCGGAGGCGACCTTTATCCTGGGCGGGCAGATCAAGGGACAGCCCACCGAGCTCTACATGGTCTATCCCGAGGGCAATCACATCACGGTGTCCGAACAGTTCCCGTTTCTGCAGATCGGTGAGACCAAGTACGGCAAGCCCATCCTGGACCGCATCATCCGGCCTGAAACCCCGCACGAGACCGCCATGCGCTGCGCCCTGGTCTCCATGGACTCCACCATGCGCAGCAACGCGACGGTGGGGCCGCCGATCGAACTGCTTTACTACAGGGCGGATTCCCTGGCCGATCCGGCGCGCTACTACAAGTTCGAGGAAAACGATCCCTACCTGCTGGACCTGCGCCGCAGCTGGGACGAGAACATTCGCCAGGCCTTCAACGACCTCCCCTCCCTCAGCGCTGTGTTTGGAGCCGACCTATAACCCGGTCGACGAAGGTCAGCTTCAGCTCTACCGAGGTGTTCAGAACGAACGGATAGGCGTCCGAGCGGCCCATGCTGCGGTTGAGTTCGTTGAGGGTGACGCTCAGGGTGCGCCAGGTCTCGATGCGCTCGGCGATATCCATCTCATTGGGCCATTGCCCGGTCAGGCCGTGGGCCGCAGCGGTCTCCAGCGCGTCGTAGATGTGAAGGTAGTGGCCCCAGCTCTCCGCCCAGTCCTCCGCGGGATGGGCGCTGGCGTAGGTGCTGATGTAGCGGTTGCGCCAGTCGGGGACGGGACCCTGGGCGTAGTAGCGGTCGAGCGCCTGCTGGTAGTCGGCAGTTTCGTCCCCGAAGATCGAGATGAAGGCCCCGCGGGTGTCGGGATCGGGGTTGAGCCGCTGCCAGTAGTAGTGGCCGGACTCGTGGCGCAGGTGGCCGAGAACGGTGCGGTAGTTTTCGTTCATCTGCAGGCGCTGCGCCTCCCGCGCCGCGTCGTCCGCCTCCAGCACGTTGATCGTGATGACCCCGCCGAGATAGCCGGTGTGGACAAAGGTCTCGGCGTAAATACCGTGGCTGCGCTCATCCTCCACGAAGTCCAGCAGCAGGCCCCGGTCGGGCGCCTCCCAGCCATTTTGCAGGGGCAGGCGCAGCTGGAGCAGTGAGTAGAACAGGCGTTTCTTGGCCTGTTCCAGCAGCTGCCAGCGCTGCCGGTTGTCGGGCAGGGACTGGTCCGGCACGGTCCGGTTGAACTGGCAGCCGAAGCAGAGCGGGTGGCTCTGCTCAGACGGCAGCACCCAGTTGCAGACGCCGAACTGCAGGGCGTTGTTGCACAACTGCCAGGCGCGCCCGTCCGGCGACCGCCACTGGCCCTCCTCCGGGGAGAGCGACAGCATGCACATCGTCCCGGGATCGAAACCCAGCCGCGAGCCGCAGTTGACGCACTGCTCATTCTCGAAGAAAACCGGCTGGCCGCACTGGCAGGAGAAGCGTTGCATGGCGACTACAGCGCCCCTTCCACGCGGTGCACATCCACTTCCACCTCCAGGCCGTGGCTGCTGCCGCCGCCCAGGATGGTCCCCTTGACCGGGGTGACGTCGGAGTAGTCGCGCCCCCAGGCCGTGGTGATGTGCTGCTGCGAGGCCAGCAGGTTGTTGGTCGGGTCGAAGTCGCACCATCCATCGGTGGGCGAGTAGGCGGAAAACCAGGCATGGCTGGCGTCTGAACCCTCCAGCTTGGGCTGGCCGGGGGGTGGCAGGGTCTCCAGGTAGCCGCTGACGTAACGCGCGGCGAAGCCCATCGAGCGCAGACAGCCGATGGCCAGGTGGGCGAAATCCTGGCACACGCCCCGGCGGTGCCGGATGACGTCGGCCAGGGGCGTGGCGACGTCGGTGTAACGCGTGTCATAGGTGAACTCGGAGAAGATGCGTTCGGTCAGATCCCGCACGCAGCCCAGGAAGGATTGATCCTCGGCGAAGGAGCCGCGCGCGTAGTCCGCCAGGGCCGGGCCGGCCTGCACCATTGGCGAGTCGAGGGTGAACTCCCGGGCCATCAGGTTCTCCTCGCGGCTCCTGTCGGCGAGCATGGCGCGGACCTCGCGGCAGCTCGCCCCGAAATCCAGACTGAGGTTCTGGCGCCCGCCGAGGATGTCGACCTCGCTGACGGCGGTGACCTGCAGCACCTTGTGGGGCACCTGCACCGAGAAGTGGTAGGTGTGGTTACCGAAGTAGTCGGTGCGGTCCGCCCCTGTCGCGGGCAGCGGGTCGAGCTGGATCGAGGCGCTGTTGCATCGCTGGTAGAACGTATTGCGCGGCAGCAGGTGGGCGATGCTGTGGCACTGGCTGACCGTGTCGGCGTAGCTGTAGCGCGTGGTATGCCGGATCCGGTATTTCACGTCTGCACCTCCCAGTCGCCCCGGACCAGCGGGCGCGGGCCCCCGGTGTGGTCGAAATACTGGTCGCCCAGCGCGGTCGCCGCCTGCGCCACCAGGTGGTGGGTCCGGGATAGCAGCTGGTCGAGTTCACTGCGCAGGTACTGTCCCTGGTCGGCCGCCGCCAGCTGCTGCATGTCCGCCAGCCGGAGATTGGTGCCCGCCTCGAGCAGCGCCCGCGCCTGGCGCGACAGTTTGCCGCTCTCCCCGCTGTTCGGCAGCTGCTCCAGGTGCTTCTGCAGCTCGTTCAGCTGATACATGACGGATCGCGGGTTGCCCGGCTCCAGCAGGAGC
Organism: Halioglobus sp.; assembly: GCA_037382865.1. GTDB lineage: Bacteria > Pseudomonadota > Gammaproteobacteria > Pseudomonadales > Halieaceae > JARRPM01. The sequence continues at coordinate 8,630 of JARRPM010000052.1, forward strand.
AGGTCGAGGCCGTTGCCGATATCCATATGCTGCTGGTAGCGGCGGCGATAGGTGATCAGCGAATCGACGCTCAGCAGCGCCGTCTCCAGCAGCACGCTCTCCTCCCGCCCGGGTACCACCTGGACCCAGAGGGAGCGCAACAGCGACAGGATCTGCAGGGTGCGCTCCATGCGCCGGCCCATCTCCAGGAAGTGCCACCCCTGGCCGCGCATCATCGACTCCTGGGTCAGGCCGGCCAGCGCCAGCAGCGTGGTCACCAGGGCATCCAGCTCCTCCTCGGGCACCACGCTGTAGCTGTGGCGCAGCCGGTCGGGCAGCTGCTCCATAGTGTCGCGCAGGTCGTTGAGAATGCGCTGGGTGTCGGCGGACATGAAATCGCGGACCTCGTCCACCGCGTTGAGGAGCGCCGTGATCGAGGCCGCCACGCTGCCGGGCCGATCGCGGTCCAGCACCACCGAGAGCAGTTCCTCCCGCGGCTCGGTGCTGTTGGCGGACTCGTCCATGAACCCGGGATAGGTACAGGTGAGCTGGGTCACCGCGCGCAACAGCATCAGGCGGCTGCCCGGGTCCGGTGTATTGGCCCCGCTCAGGCGGTTGAAGACGGTGCGCAGCAGGCGCAGGGCGGATTCCGCCCGTTCCGTGTAGCGGCCCAGCCAGAACAGGTTCTCGACCACGCGGCTGGGCAGCTCCATGCCCAGCCAGATACGGCCCGCTTCGGTCCCGGCCACACCCGCGGCGGGGCTCTCGTCTCTCTCCGGTTCGGAGGCCAGTACCCAGGTGTCCTTGCTCAGGGATCCTGCCCGGTTGGAGATCTCCACGCCGGCCCCCGGCTGCCCGACCCGGGTGAGCCCGCCCGGCATGACGATATAGGAGGACTCCCCGGCGACCGCGAAGCTGCGCAGCACGGACGGGCGGGAAAATCCGGCATCGCCCTCCCACACCGGCGCCACCGAGGGTGGCAGGTACTCCTGGGCGATGAAGTGCATGGGCCTGGCGCGGATCGCCTCGCCCAGCTCTGCCAGCTGCCCGGCTGAGAGTTCGCCGCCATAGGTGGTGCGGTAGGATGCCCCCCGGACGGTGGTCTTGACCACGAGCTGCGGCAGCCGGTCGAGGGTGTGGGCCAGGTCCTCGGGGTCACCGCACCAGTAGGTGGGTGCCGCCTCGAGCAGGGGGTCGCGCCCCAGGAAATGGCGCGCGGCAGCCGGCAGATATTTGAGCAGGCCCCCGTTCTCGAGGATGCCGGAACCCAGCGGATTGGCGACCACCACGCGCCCGCTGCGGATCACCTCCAGCAGTCCCGGCACCCCCAGCTGGGAGTCCCCTTTCAGTTCCACCGGGTCGCAGAAGTAGTCGTCCACCCGGCGCAGGATGACGTCGATCCGGCTCAGGCCGTCGAGGGTCTTCATCCAGACGTAGCCGTCGCGGACGGTGAGATCGCTGCCCTGGACCAGGGAGTAGCCCAGATGGTTGGCGAGGAGTACGTGCTCGAAGTAGGTCTCGTTGTAGGCACCGGGGGTCAGCATGACGACCCTGGCGACGCCGCCGTTGGGCCCCAGGGCATTGAGCTTGAGGCGCAGGCTGTTGAAGTAGAGCGACAGCCGGTGCACGTGGCTGTCCCGGAACAGGCTGGGGAAGACCCGCGACATCACCATCCGGTTTTCCAGCGCGTAGCCGGTGCCGCTGGGAATCTGCGTGCGGTCCGAGATGATGCGCATGGCGCCGTCCGCCCCGCGCACCATGTCGGCCGCGTACTGGACCAGCTGCTGTTCGCCCGGTACGGTGATCCCCTGGCAGGGGCGCAGGAAATCCCGGTGGCCGAAGACCAGTTCCGCCGGGATGACCCCGAGCCGGATCAGCTCGCGCTGCCCGTAGAGGTCGCGCAGCACCAGGTTGAGGAGCTCTGCCCGCTCGCGGATCCCCGACTCGATGTGAGCCCACTCCCGGCTGTCGATCAGCAGCGGGATCGGGTCGAGTTTCCAGTCCCGGCCCGCCAGCCTCTGGCCGTAGTCGTTGTAGGTGGCCCCGTCGTCGCGCAACAGGCGCTCCACCATCTGCTGGCGCGCGGTGAAGGCCTCGGCGCCGAAGGCCTGCAGGCTGCCGAGCAGGTACTGCCAGTGCTCGCGGACGGTGCCGTCCGGCCGGTACGCCTCGTTCCAGGCGTCCGCTGCTGCGAGTGCCTGCCCCGTCATCCCGGGGGCCGGCGCACTGGTTTGGTCCTGGAATCTCATCGCATCCGCTTTTCGCACAGTTGAGCGCTGGATTATCGCGTAATTAGCCGGGCCGATCTATCGGCCGGCGCAGGTCCAGCGTGTGGGGATATTCGTCGGTCGGCTCCTCCACAGGCGGCGCCATCGGTCGCGGCGGCTCCTGGTTGGGAAAGAACTCCCTGATGCTGTCCAGCTCGTTCTGGGGTGGCAGGCCGCTCTGGGTGTGGCCGAATGGCCAGAAACGGCTGACCCGCCGGGACTCGGCCTCGAAGGCATTGACCGGGAACGTGTCGTAGCTGCGCCCGCCGGGATGGGAGACGTGGTAGGTGCAGCCGCCCACGGAGCGGCCGTTCCAGGTGTCGACCAGATCGAAAACCAGGGGCGCGTGTACCCCGATGCGCGGGTGCAGCGCCGAGGGCGGCTGCCACGCGCGGTAGCGCACGGCGGCGACGTACTCCCCGTGCCTGCCGGTGGCGCGCAGCGGGACCCGGCGGCCGTTGCAGGCCAGTACATAGCGATCCGGGGTCAGGCCGGTGAGTTTCACCTGCAGGCGTTCCACCGAGGAGTCCACGTAGCGGGAGGTGCCGAAACTGCTGATCTCTTCCCCCAGCACGTGCCAGGGCTCGATGGCCCAGCGCAGCTCGAGGTTGATATCGCCGATGTTCATGTTGCCGTAGTGGGGAAACCGGAACTCCTCGAAGGGGGCCAGCCAGTCCAGCTGGAAGGGGTAGCCGTGGTCATTGAGATCCTTCACCACGTCCTGGATATCGGCCCAGACATAGTGCGGCATCATGAACTTGTCGTGCAGCAGCGTGCCCCAGCGCACCAGCTTCCTGCGGTAGGGCGCCTGCCAGAAGCGGGCCACCAGGCAGCGCAGCAGGAGGACCTGCACCAGCGCCATCTGCGAGTGGGGCGGCATCTCGAAGCCCCGGAATTCCAGGATGCCCTGGCGCCCGCTCGCGGTTCCGGGCGCGTAGAGTTTGTCGATGCAGAACTCCGCCCGGTGGGTGTTGCCGGTGATGTCGATCAGCAGGTTGCGCAGCAGCCGGTCTACCAGCCAGGGTTCGGGCACCTCCCCTTCCGGGAACTGGCTGAAGGCGATCTCCAGCTCGTAGAGCATCTCGTTGCGCCCCTCGTCGACCCGGGGCGCCTGGCTGGTGGGGCCCAGGAAAAGCCCGGAGAAGAGGTAGGAGAGACCGGGGTGGTGCTGCCAGTAGGTCACCAGGCTCTGCAGCAGGTCCGGGCGGCGCAGCAGGGGGCTGTCCTCGGGCGTCCGGCCCCCCAGGGTGACATGGTTGCCACCGCCGGTGCCGGAGTGGCGCCCGTCCAGCATGAACTTTTCGGTGCCCAGGCGCGCCAGGCGCGCATCCTCGTAGAGTGCCGTGATGTTGTCCACCAGCGCTTCCCAGCTCCCTGCCGGGTGAATGTTCACCTCGATGACACCCGGGTCGGGGGTCACCTGCAGGCGGACCAGCCGGTGGTCCCGGGGGGGTTCGTACCCCTCGATGACGACAGGCAACTCCAGGGCCCTGGCGACCTGTTCGATGTCGTGCACCAGCTCGATGAAGTGCTCCAGGTGTTCCAGGGGCGGCAGGAAGACGTGGAGCCGGCCGCCGCGGGCCTCCACGCAGAGCGCGGTGCGCACCACGGGCCTGGCGGCGTCCTCGGTAGCCCCGGTGACGCCGCTGGCGGGATCGGCTTCTCCGGAAACTTCATCGCCCGGGGCGTCGGCGCCCGCCCCGGCGGTTTCGGCCGTCAGCGCCTCCCCGCTCTGCTCCTGGATCACATCGGGCAGTTCCCCCCGCGGTGCGAAGGGATCGCGGGACGGCCTCGCGGTGTCCTCGTCGCTCCCCGGCTGCAGCAGGGAATCGAGGGGCAGGCGCAGTCCCATGGGTGAGTCGCCGGGTATCAGGCTGATGCGCCCGCCGCGCATCCGCCACTGGCCGCTGCGCCAGGGTTTGCCCTCGTCCCGTTCCAGGGGCAGCACGTAGCCGGTGGGCTCGTTAAGGCCGCGGTCCAGCAGCCGCGCCAGGCGGCGCCGCTCCAGGTCGTCCTTCAGGTCCGCCTGGTAGGGATCGACGTTCTCGGGCAGCTGCTGCTCCTTCCACAGGTAGTAGAGGGTATTTTCATAGGCGGTCTGCACGAACCGGCCGTCGATCGCCAGTTTTCCCGCCAGTTCCTTTATGAAGCTGGCGGCGTCATCCGGCCCGTGCCCGTAGTCCTGGTCGACCCGCGCCAGCAGTTGCGGGTGCTGCCAGAGGGGTTTGCGGTCAGTGCGCCAGAAGCAGCCGAGGGCCCAGCGCGGGGTGGGCTCTCCCGGGTACCATTTGCCCTGCCCGTAGTGAAGCATGCCCCCCGGGGCGAAGCGATCCCGCAGCCTGATCAGCAGGTCCTTGGCCAGTTTCAGCTTGTGCTCGCCGAGGGCCTCGATGTTCCACTGGGCCGAATCCATGTCGTCGATGGAGACGAAGGTGGGCTCGCCCCCCATCGTGAGGCGCACGTCCCCGGCCTCGAGGGTCTCGTCCACCGCGGCCCCGAGCGCCCTGATCGCACTCCACTGCCGGTCGCTGTAGGGTTTCGTGACCCTTGGATCCTCGTGGATGCGTTCGACCTCGTTGGCGAAGCCGAATTCCACCCTGCATTTTTCAGTGGCGCCGCTGATCGGCGCGGCCGAGATGGGGCTCGGCGTGCAGGCCAGGGGGATGTGGCTCTCGCCGGCGAACAGGCCGGAGGTGGGGTCGAGGCCGACCCAGCCGGCCCCCGGCAGGTAGACCTCGCACCAGGCGTGCAGGTCGGTGAAATCCTTCTCCGGCCCGGATGGTCCCTCCAGTGACCGGGTGTCCGGCGCCAGCTGCACCAGGTAGCCGGAACAGAAGCGCGCGGCGAGGCCGACATGGCGCAGTATCTGCACCAGGAGCCAACCGGTGTCGCGACAGGAACCGCGCGCCAGTGACAGTGTCTCCTCGCAGGTCTGCACCCCGGGCTCCATCCGCACGTTGTACTCGATGTCCCGTTCCAGGCGCTGGTTGAGGTGCACCAGGAAATCGATGATCGGCATCTCGTCGTCCGGCACCTGGGCCAGCCACTGCTTGAGGAGCGGGCCGTCCTCAGTCACCTCGAGGTAGGGGCCCAGCTCCTTCAGCAGGTGCTCATCGTATTGGAAGGGGAAGGTTTCCGCGTACTCCTCCACAAAGAAGTCGAAGGGGTTGATCACCGTCATGTCGGTGATGATCTCCACCTCCACGCTGAGGTGGTCCTGCTTATCCGGAAACACCAGGCGGGCCAGGAAATTGCCGAAAGGGTCCTGCTGCCAGTTGATGAAATGGCGCTCCGGCTTGATCTTGAGGGAATAGCTGTAAATCCGGTTGCGGCAGTGGGGTGCCGGTCGCAGGCGCAGGATATGCGGGGCGATCGCCACGTGGCGGTCGAATTTGTAGTAGGTGTTATGTCGAACGGCGACACGGATACTCATAATAATCTACCTGTGGGTTTTCTGGCTGGCGCAACCCGGACAATACCCGATCGCGCCAAAGGTCGCGGCCGGCGGCCGCGATCCGTTCACTCCTGGGGCGGGGAAAACCAGGTCTGGCTGATGATCTCGCTGAGGGTGTTGAGCTCCACCTGGAAGCCGTCGATAAAACGGTGCAGCTGTTCCCGGGACGCCGTATCGGCCTTGAATCGGGACAGTTTGCGCCGCGTGCGGTCAACCACTTTCAGCGCCTCCCGGTGATTGTGCAGCGGCACCAGCTCCTGGCGGATTCCGTTCAGGCAGAACCGCACCGAGCGCGGTAGCGAGGGCTCCTGGAATACAAATTCCACCACGCTCTCGGCCTCGACCAGGGGGCCTATGGTGCGCCGGTAGGTGCCCATGGCGGAGAGAGACTGCAGCAGACTGGCCCAGATCAGGGGGTCTACCGCCGTGTGGTGGCGGTCCACGCCCAGCAGGGCGCCCGCACCGACGTCGATCACCCGGGTGGTCATGTCCGCCCGCTCCAGCATGTGGCCCACCTTGATGAAGCGGTAGGCGTGGTCGCGACAGAGGGTGGACATCATCATGCCGTTGATCATCTGGCAGCGCGCGACGATCTGGTGCAGGAACTCGTGGCGGTTGCGCCGGCCGACGGATTTCTCGGCGTTTTCCCGGGTATAAAGGTAGAGCTCGTTGACATGCTCCCAGACTTCCCCGGGCAGCACGTCCCGGGTGGTGCGCACGTTCTCCCGCGCATTGCGCACGGAGGTGCTGATGCCGCCGGGGTTATCGGTGTCGGCGATCAGAAACTTCAGCACGTTCAACTCGTTGTGCACCCTGAAGTGCTCGGCGTAGGCGGCTTCGGCGTCCAGGATGCTGACCAGAATCTCCCAGCCGGGCTCGGAACCGCCGGGGATGTCCATCACCAGGTGAGTGTAGGCCTGGGTGAGGCGCGCCGTGTCCTCGGCCCGCTCCAGGTACCGGGCCATCCAGTAGAGACGGTCGGCCACCCGCGATAGCATGCTCATTTACTGGCCTCCACGATCCAGGTGTCCTTGCTGCCCCCGCCCTGGGAGGAGTTGACCACCAGCGACCCCTTGACCAGCGCCACCCGGGTCAGCCCCCCGGGGGTGACCCAGGTCTCCTTCGAATGCAGGATGAACGGTCGCAGGTCGAGGTGGCGCGGCTCGACCGTGTCGTCGATGTAGGTCGGGGCGGTGGAGAGAGAGAGGGTCGGCTGGGCGATGTAATTGCGCGGATTCTTCTCGATGAGGCGCCCGAACTCGGCGCGCTTTGCCCGGGTGGCGTGGGGCCCCACCATGATGCCGTAGCCGCCCGACTCGTTGGCGGGCTTGACCACCAGCTTGTCCAGGTTGGCCAGGACGTACTCCCGGTCCTTCTCCTTCATGCAGAGGTAGGTCTTGACGCTGGCCAGGGCCGGCTCTTCCTTCAGGTAGTAGCGGATCATGTCCGGGACGAAGGCGTAAACGACCTTGTCGTCGGCGACGCCGCTGCCCGGCGCGTTGGCGATCGCGACGTTGCCCGCCTTCCAGGCGCGCATGACGCCCGGAATGCCGAGTACGGAATCCTTGCGAAACGCCTCCGGATCCAGGAAGTCGTCGTCGATGCGCCGGTAAATCACGTCGACCCGTTCGGGCCCGTCCACGGTGAGCATATAGACGCACTCGTCATCGTCGACGAACAGGTCAGGACCCTCCACCAGCTCGGCGCCCATGCCGCGGGCCAGGAAGGAGTGCTCGAAGTAGGCGGAGTTGAAGATGCCGGGGGTCAGCACGGCGATACAGGGCCGGCGGCGATCCCGGGGGGAGAGGGAGGCGAGGGTCTTGTAGAGGCGTGAGGGATAGTCGTCCACGGGCTGGATGCTGTAGTTCTCGAACAGCTCCGGCAGTACCCTTTTGGTGATCTCCCGGTTCTCCAGCATGTAGGAGACCCCGGAGGGCACCCGCAGGTTGTCCTCCAGCACGTAGAACTTGCCGTCCTTGTCCCGCACCAGGTCGGTGCCACAGATGTGAGCCCATGCACCATATCGGGGCGACATGCCCGCGCACTGGGGTTTGTAATTGCCGGAGTCGAGCACGATGTCGGCGGGCAGGATGCCGTCCGCCAGGATCTTCTGCTTGTTGTAGATATCGTCGATAAAGCGGTTCAGGGCGCGGCTGCGCTGGGCCAGGCCGCGACTCACCGCGGCCCAGTCCTTGGCGGCGATGACCCTGGGAATGATGTCGAAGGGCCAGGCCCGGTCGATGTTTTTCCCTTCGGTGTAGATGGTGAAGGAAATGCCCATGTCGCGGATCGCGAGCTCCGCCGCCGCCCGCCTGGCCGCCATCTCCTCGCCGGGGAGCTCCTGCAGCAGATTGACGAGCCGCCTCGCCACGACCCGGGGGCCGCCACCGGGCGCGATGAGCTCGTCGAAGAAGTCGCCGGTGTTCTTATAGGACTTCCAGCTTTTGTTCATTAACCGTGCTACCTCCCGCTGGGACGATCGATAAGCACGAGCAAGGCCCGTGCCACTTCAACCCGGACTTAGGCAGCTTGCCACGACTGCCATGGCATCGCAATGGCAGGACAGGGTGTTTCCCCCCGCCCGCAAGGCTTTCACCGGACAATCGGGACAGAATCGAAACAGCGTCCGGCGCCGGTGAGAATGCCCTTATATGGCCAGCCCCTTTGGGTTAAAATGCGCGGCTTTCATTTTCGGGGGGGATCCGGTCCGCCTCGCCGCATTCAGGGGAACACCATGTTTGACGCCAGCATGACCATCGAGGGGTTCGACCCGGAGATCTTCGCAGCGATCCGGGATGAGGAGCGCCGCCAGGAAGAGCACATCGAGCTCATCGCCTCGGAGAACTACGCCAGCCCGCGCGTCATGGAAGCCCAGGGCACCGTGCTGACCAACAAGTACGCTGAGGGTTATCCCGGCAAGCGCTACTACGGCGGCTGTGAGTATGTCGACAGGGCGGAAGAGCTGGCGATCGCCCGGGCCAAGGCCCTGTTCGGGGCGGACTACGCCAACGTCCAGCCCCACTCCGGATCCCAGGCCAACTCGGCGGTGTTCCAGGCCCTGTGCAACCCGGGCGACACCGTGCTCGGCATGAGCCTGGCGGACGGCGGCCACCTGACCCACGGCGCCAAGGTCAACTTCTCCGGCAAGATCTACCACGCGGTGCAGTACGGTATCGATCACGAGTCCGGCGAGGTGGACTACGACGCCGTCGAAGCGCTGGCCCTGGAGCACAAGCCGAAAATGGTGATCGCGGGCTTCTCCGCCTACTCCCGGGTCATGGACTGGTCCCGCTTCCGCGCCATCGCCGACAAGGTGGGCGCCTACCTGCTGGTGGACATGGCCCACGTGGCGGGCCTGGTCGCCGCGGGCGTCTACCCCAACCCGGTGCCCCACGCGGACGTGGTCACCTCCACCACCCACAAGACCCTGCGCGGTCCCCGCGGCGGCATCATCCTGGCGCGCGCCAACGCGGAGCTGGAGAAGAAGTTCCAGTCAGCCGTCTTCCCGGGCGGCCAGGGCGGCCCCCTGATGCACGTGATCGCCGCCAAGGCGGTAGGTTTCCTGGAGGCGCAGAGCCCGGAGTTCGTCGATTACCAGAAACAGGTCATCGCCAACGCCCGCGCCATGGCCGCCACCTTCATCGAGCGCGGCATCCGCATCGTCTCCGGCGGCACCGACAACCACCTGATGCTGGTGGACCTGATCGGCAAGCCCTACACGGGCAAGGACGCGGACGAGGCCCTCGGCAATGCCAACATCACCGTCAACAAGAACGCGGTCCCCAACGACCCCCGTTCCCCCTTCATCACCTCGGGCCTGCGGGTCGGCACCCCGGCCATCACCACCCGGGGTTTCGGCGAGGCTGAGACGGTGGAGCTGACTGGCTGGATGTGCGATGTGCTGGAGTCCATGGAAAACGGCACGTCGGAGCAGGTGATCGCCGAGGTGAAGGGCAAGGTGCTGGAGATCTGTTCGCGGTTTCCTGTATACGGCTGAAGCATTTGCGTACAGACCGAGCTGACTGCCCGGGCCGACGGGAATGGTCGTTGCCGTGAACGGCCGCAAGCTTTTCATCATTTCCGGGCTGCTGCGCAACTCGACCATTTTTCGCTGCGCGATAAATTGGGACTCGGACAGTGCTCGCAGAAAACCCCGAATGCGGTGGCTCCGCTAAGCGTGGCCTGATATTTTCGGGGAGTCTTCCCGCCCTCGACCTTGCATCAGGCATATTCACAGATATAGCTTTATTAACGGTGCGAGGGCCGTCGGGGATCGGAGGGGGCCGTGAACAATCAGGCCGCGGCTTGAGCTTTCCATCATTTCCGGGGGCTTTCTGCGAGCACTGTTCGAGTCCCGAAAAATTGCGAAGCAATTTTTGGTCGAGTTGCGCAGCAGCCCGGAAATGATGGAAAGCTTGCGGCCGTTCACGGCCCCCTCCGATCCCCGATGGCCCGGTTCAGTGCAGGAAAATTTCATCAGACTGACCAAAATGAATAAAAGCCAAGCAACCAATAAATATGTTAATCTTCAGCCACTTAGCCAAAGAGAACTGAGCCCATGCACTGCCCGTTTTGAGCCGCCGACGATACCAAGGTGATCGACTCGCGGCTGGTGGCCGAGGGAGACCAGGTGCGGCGCCGGCGGGAGTGCCTGAGCTGCAAGGAGCGCTTTACCACCTACGAGGTCGCCGAACTGGTGATGCCGCGGGTGATCAAGCAGGACGGCAAGCGCGAGCCCTTCGATGAGAACAAGCTGCGTGCCGGTTTCCTGCGCGCGCTGGAGAAGCGCCCCGTGTCCACAGAGGACATCGAGGCCGTGATCAACCAGATCAAGCACGCCCTGCGCGCCACCGGCGAGCGCGAGGTCAAGTCGCGGGTGCTCGGGGAGCTGGTGATGGACCACCTCAAGCAGCTCGACCAGGTCGCCTACGTGCGCTTCGCCTCCGTCTACCGCAAGTTCCAGGATATCGCCGAATTCCGGGACGCCATCGAACTGCTCGAGGCCGAACCCGCCGCCAAGGCGGCGAAAGCCGCCGAGTGAGCGGTGGCCGCCGCCGCGACCCATGGCTAGTCAACTCGATACCCGCATGATGGCGCGCGCCCTGCAGCTGGCGCGCCGGGGCAGGTATTCGGCCATGCCCAATCCACACGTCGGCTGTGTGCTGGTGCGGGACGGCGAGGTGATCGGGGAGGGGTTCACCCAGCCGGCCGGCGGCAACCACGCAGAGATCGAGGCCCTGCAGGCCGCCGGCGATGCCCGGGGGGCCACCGCCTATGTGACCCTGGAGCCCTGCAGCCACCACGGCAAGACCGGGCCCTGCGCCGACGCGCTGGTTGCTGCCGGAGTCAGGCGCGTGGTGGCCGCCATGCAGGATCCCAATCCCCTGGTGGCGGGGCAGGGACTGGCAAGGCTCCGCGCCGCCGGTGTCGAGGTGACCTGCGGCCTGCTGGAGAACGAGGCGCGGCAGGTGATTCCCGGGTTCATCGCCCGCATGCAGCGCGGCCGCGGCCGGGTGAGGGCCAAGCTGGCCATGTCCCTCGACGGGCGCACCGCGATGGCCTCCGGCGAAAGCCAGTGGATCACCGGCCCCGCGGCCCGGCGCGACGTGCAGCGGCTGCGCGCCATGAGCTGCGCCGTGGTGACCGGGGTCGGCACGGTGCTCGCCGACGACTGCGCCCTGACGGTGCGCCCCGGCGAACTGGGCCTGCCCGCGGCGGAGGCGGAACTCGCCGCCCGGCGCCAGCCCCTGCGGGTGGTGCTGGATTCCGCGCTGCGCACGCCTCCCGGCGCCCGGGTGCTGGGCCCGGAAGCCGCCACCTTGCTGTGTCACGCCGGGAGGAGCACCGTTCCGCCTGCCCTCGCCGGGAGCGGGGCTGAGCTGCTCGCCCTGCCGCGATCGGGGGATGGCCTCGACCTGGCCGCGCTGCTGGATACCCTCAGCGAACGGCAGTGCAACGAAATTCTGGTAGAATCAGGCCCCCGCGTGGCCGGTGCCCTGCTGCAGGCGGGCCTGCTGGATGAGCTGATTATCTACATGGCGCCGGCGCTGCTCGGCAGCCTGGCGCAGCCGTTGCTGCACCTGCCGCTGGACAGCATGGCGCAGAAGGTGCCGCTCGAGGTGACGGATGTGCGCCGGGTCGGGCAGGACTGGCGCTTCACCGCGGTACCCGGCTGACCCGGGAGTTGACCGGGCCCGCATGACTTCGACCCTTCGCCCAGATGTAGAGACCGCACACAAAAACCGTTTATAGAGACAAGGAGCACCATGTTCACAGGTATCATCCAGGCCGTCGGCGAGGTCGCCGCCATGCAGCCCAGCGGGGGCGACCTGCGCCTGCGGGTCCGCACCGGCAAGCTGCCCCTGGAGGACGTGGCCCTCGGGGACAGCATCTGCACCAACGGCGTCTGCCTGACGGTGATCGAGCTGCCCGGCGACGGTTACTGGGCCGATGTCTCGGTGGAGACCCTGAACTTCACCACCCTCGGCGACCTGAAAACCGGCGCCCGGGTGAACCTGGAGAAGGCCCTCACGCCCCAGAGCCGGCTCGGCGGGCACATCGTCAGCGGCCACGTGGACGGAGTGGGAGAGGTGGTCAGCCTGCACGAGGATGCCCGCTCCACCCGGTTCGTGTTGCGCGCCCCCGCCGAACTGGCACGGTACATCGCCCACAAGGGCAGCATCTGCGTCGACGGCACCAGCCTCACCGTGAACGCCGTGACCGGGGCCGAGTTCGAACTCAACATCATCCCCCAGACCATGGCCGAGACCGTCTTCGGCGAATACCGCCCCGGGCGAATACCGCCCCGGCAGCCGGGTCAACCTGGAGGTGGACGTCATCGCCCGATACCTGGAGCGCCTGCTGCAGGGCGATGCCGCCGCGGACCCCAAGGCCGGCGGCGGCCTCTCACTGGAGACCCTGGCCAGGCACGGCTATATGCGCACCTGAGCGGCCAGCGGACCCGACTATGGATATCAACAGCGTAGATGAACTGATCAGCGACATCCGCCAGGGCCGCATGGTGGTGGTGCTCGACGATGACGACGAGAGCCGCAACGAGGGGGTGGTGATGGTGGCGGCAGAGCACTGCGATGCCGGCCACGTGAACTTCATGGCGCGCCAGGCCCGGGGCCTGGTCTGCCTGACCCTGACCGAGGAGCGGTGCCGGCAGCTCGACCTGCCGCCGATGGTGGACAACGGCCGCGGCGAGAAGCGCAACTTCACCCTGAGCATCGAGGCCGCCGAGGGGATCGACACTGGCATCTCCGCCGCGGACCGGGCGCGCACGGTGCAGGCGGCAGTGGCGCCCTATGCCAAACCCGAGGATATCGTGCAGCCCGGCCATATCTTCCCGCTGACGGCACTGCCCGGTGGCGTGCTGACCCGGGCCGGGCACACCGAGGCCGCCTGCGATTACGCGCGCCTGGCGGGGTTGCTGCCGGCGGCGGTGATTGCCGACATCCTCACCCCGGAGGGCACCGTCGCCGACGGACCGGCGCTGCTCGAGTTCGCCCGCAAGCACACGCTGAAGATCGGCACCATCGCCGACCTCATCCACTTCCGCCTGGTCAACGAGCGCACCATCCGCCGCATCAGGGAGGGGGTGATCCAGACCGCCTTCGGCGAGTTCCGGCTCACCGCCTATCGCGACCAGACCACCGGCGAGGTGCACCTGGCCCTCTCCCGCGGCACCATCGTGGCGGACGAGCCCACCCTGGTGCGGGTGCATATCAGCGCTGCCCTGCGCGACCTGGTCAACAGCGAGATACCGGGGCGCCCCACCTGGAGCATGCACAAGTGCCTGCAGGCGGTGGCCGAGCGGGAGCGGGGCGTGATCGTGCTGCTGGCCCGGGCGGAGAGCCCTGAACAGCTGCTCGCCAGCATCGACATGGTGCTGGGGGAGGACGCGCCGGGGGACATCGCCACCCCCGACACCTACTCCACCATCGGGCTCGGTTCCCAGATCCTGCGCGACCTCGGTGTCGGAAAAATCCACCTGATGGGGGCACCGATCAAGTACAATGCCCTGTCCGGTTTCGACCTGGAGGTGCTGGATTTCGCGCATCCGGGGGATGACGGGGCGGACGCGGCAACAGAAGGAAAAGAAGCATGAGCGATATCAGGACGATCGAGGGCGACTTCACCGGGGGCAAGGGCAAATACGCCCTGGTGGTGGGCCGCTGGAACAGTTTCGTGGTCGAGCACCTGCTCGAGGGCGCCCTGGACACCCTGCGCCGCCACGGGGTCAGCGACAAGCAGATCACCATCGTCCGCGCCCCCGGCGCGTTCGAGATCCCCCTGGTCTGCAAGAAGGTGGCCCAGAAGGGCGAGGTGGACGCCATCATCGCCCTCGGCGCGGTGATCCGCGGCGGCACGCCCCACTTCGAGTACGTGGCGGGGGAGTGCACCAAGGGACTGGCGATGGTGACCATGGAATTCGGCATCCCCGTGGCCTTCGGGGTGCTCACCGTGGACACCATCGAGCAGGCGGTGGAGCGCGCCGGCACCAAGGCCGGCAACAAGGGGGAGGAGGCCGCCCTGTCCGCCCTGGAGATGGTCAGCCTGCTGGGCAAGCTGGGCTGAGTGAGCAAGCCCGCCCACAACACCCTGGCGGCCGAGCGGCGCAAGGCCCGCCATTACGGGATGCAGGCCCTCTACCAGTGGTACATGGCCGGTGCGTCCCTCAGTGACATCGAGGCGGAGTTCCGCGCCGATTACGACTTCAGTCACGTCGACCTGGAGTATTTCCAGGCCCTGCTCCACGGCGTCCCGGCCTGCGTCGACGACCTGGAGGCGAGCCTGGCGCCCCTGCTGGACCGCAAACTGGAGGAGCTCGACCCCATCGAGCGCACCCTGCTGCGGATGGGCGCCTTCGAGCTGCGGGAACGCCCGGACGTGCCCTACAAGGTGGTGATCAACGAGGCGGTGGCCCTGGCCAGGAAGTTCGGCGCCACCGACAGCCACAAGTACATCAACGGCGTGCTGGACAAGCTGGCGCGCCAGCTGCGCAAGGTCGAAATCGACGCGGCATCCTGATGCCACTGTCCGAATTCACCCTCATCTACCGCTACTTTTCCGCCCTGGGGCGGGGCGAGGCCGTCGATCTCTCGGTGGGGGACGACTGCGCCATCCTCCACCTGCAGCCCGGCGAGCGGCTGGCCACCTCGGTAGATACCATGGTTGCGGGGCGGCACTTTCCCGAGGAGAGCTTCCCCGAGGACACCGGCTACCGGGCGGTGGCCGCCGCGGCCAGCGACCTGGCGGCGATGGGTGCCCGCCCCCTGGGCATGACGGTGGCCCTGACGCTGCCCGAGGCCGACGAGTTCTGGCTGCACGCCTTCAGCGAGGGGCTGGCCGCCGCGGCTGCGGATTTCGACCTGCCGCTGGTCGGCGGGGACACCACCCGTGGACCGCTGACCATCACCGTGCCGTTCCTGCGCGGCGAGTGGCAGCCGGATCCTGAAGCCGGAGAATTCCTCCTAACCCGGTTCAACCGGCCCCAGCCGCGCATCGACCTGGGCCTCGAGCTGCTGGGGCGCGCCACCGCCGCCATCGATCTCTCCGACGGGCTGCTGGCGGATGCCGGGCACATCGCCGACGCCAGCGGCGTGAAGCTGCGCATCGAGCCGGAACTGCTGCCGCTCTCTCCGGCGCTCCGGTCCTGCCCGGACAGCCAGAGCGCCCTGCGCTGGGCGCTCGCCGGCGGCGACGATTACGAGCTCTGTTTCACCCTGCCCGCCGGCGAACCGGCGCCGGCGGAGTGCACCCGGATAGGCCGGGCGGAAGCGGGGGAGGGAGTGGACTGCGGGACTGCGGCATGGCCATTGACTTTGCCTGCGGCTACGAGCACTTTTGAGAGCAACGCCTCGAGAAAAATAAGGACAAGCATGAACCAGGAGCCGACCAACGCCACCCCCGGGCCCGACGCACCGGTGGCGCCCGCCCCCTTCCGCCGTCCCGTGCAGGTCCTGGCCTTCGGTTTCGGCAGTGGCCTCTCCCCCCGGGCACCGGGCACCGCCGGCACCCTGATGGCGGTGCCGTTGTACTGGCTGATGGCGGATCTGAGCCTGCCCCTCTACAGCGCCGTGGTGCTGGTCGCCGCCCTGCTGGGGATCTGGATCTGCGGCGCCGCCAGCCGGGAGCTGGGAGTGCACGACCACCCGGGCATCGTCTGGGACGAATTCGTCGGCCTGTGGATCACCCTCTGGGCCCTGCCGGCGGACTGGA
>JARRPM010000053.1:0-39118 GCA_037382865.1 Halioglobus sp.
CTACCATTGCGGCCATCGCGACCCCCTCCGGAAGAGGCGGTGTCGGTATCATCCGTATCTCCGGTGACCGGGCGCAGGTTATTGGCGCGGCCATCACAGCCCTTGATCTCATTCCCCGACATGCCCATTTCGCCACCTTCCGCGACGACCGGGGAGACGCACTCGACTCGGGTATTGCCCTTTTCTTCCAGGCACCCCATTCCTTCACCGGGGAGGATGTTGTAGAACTGCAGGCCCATGGCGGCCCTGTCATCCTCGACCTGTTGCTGCAGGCGTGTTACCGGGAGGGCGCCCGGCCCGCCAGACCCGGGGAGTTCTCCGAGCGGGCCTATCTCAATGACAAGATAGACCTGGCCCAGGCAGAGGCGATCGCCGACCTCATCAACAGCACGACCGAAAGTGCTGCTCTCAACGCCAGTCGCTCCCTGCAGGGCGCCTTTTCCCAAAAAGTCGACGAACTGGTCGCGCTGGTGACGCAACTGCGGGTCTACGTGGAAGCGGCCATCGACTTCCCCGAAGAAGAGGTCGATTTCCTCGAAGAGGGCCACGTCCTCGACCGACTGGATGCCATCCTGGGGCAACTGCATGACGTCACGGAGTCCGCCAGGCAGGGGAGCCTGATCAGGGAGGGCATGAAACTGGTCATTGCAGGCAGGCCCAACGCCGGGAAATCGAGCCTGCTGAACGCTCTCTCGGGACAGGATACCGCCATCGTAACGCCGATCGAGGGCACGACCCGGGACGTGCTCCGCGAGCACATCCAGATCGACGGCATGCCCCTGCATATTGTCGACACGGCCGGGCTGCGGGAGAGTGGCGACGAGATCGAGCGTGAGGGGATTCGCCGGGCCTGGCACGAAATGGAGTCCGCGGACCGGATCCTGCTGGTAGTCGACGACACCGGGACCGCCGCTGGCGACCACGCGGACGATCTCTGGCCCGGGCGGAAGCAGCACCTCACCCGCGACATACCGGTGACCATCGTGCACAACAAGTGTGATCTCACCGGTCGACCGCCCGCCGTCCTCAACGATGCCACCGACACAGTCATCTATTTATCTGCCAGGACCGGCGCCGGGATGGCGCTGCTCAGGGAGCACCTCAAGGCCTGCATGGGCTACCGGGAGGCAGGCGAGGGGCTCTTCAGCGCCCGCCGGCGTCACCTGCAGTCACTCCAGCGGGCGCAGGACGCACTGCACAGTGGCCGGAGCCAGCTGTTGAATGCCGGCGCCGGGGAACTGTTGGCGGAGGACCTGCGCCAATGCCAGGAGAGCCTGGGGGAAATAACGGGCGCTGTCAGCAGCGACCAGTTGCTGGGGGAGATCTTCGCCAGTTTCTGTATAGGCAAGTAACCAGGGAGCGACTCACAGCAAGGTCAGACGATATCCACAGATTACTTCCAACCGATCGCGCTGCACCACACTTATTGAGAACTCCTGCACAGCTTATTGAGCTTACCCGCCCGGCCGGGTCCCGTTCTGGGGACAACCGCGGTAGTCGGGCGGGTATGATTACGGGATAAAGCGACTCAGACGCCACCGAACCCCTGGCAGTGAGGGGCAGGCGCTATTTCATCCCCAGCACGAACACCGCTTGTCACCGCCTGACTCAGCATTTACAGGCCTGTTTATCATTGCGGCAACCCCTTGTTTTTCCGGCATAAAAGGAAGTTGAACACAGGTGGAGGGCACCCTAATAATTACAACAATAATTCTATATATCTATACATACATATATTCATATATATCATTCATTAGAGAATGATACGCAGCCGGGTCGAACAGCCTCAGCTCCTCTCGGCGGCCTGCTCCAGTTTACGGACCGCTTTTTCCAGCCGCCGGCAGGCTTTCTCGAGGCGCTGTTCTGTTTCCGGGGAGCCGGGGACATCCCGTCCGGCGGGGGCCAGCATGCCGGTCCACAGTGGATCGACGATTTGCTGTACATAGGCGGCGACGTTGGCGGTGTTGTTCTTGCCGAGAAGTGTGCGCATCCCGTACTCCAGGCCGCCGAAGAAAAGATCCCGGAAGGCCGGCAGTGACAGTGCCGGATCCAGGTCACCGCGCTCGATGCCTTCCCGGACCACCCCATCGAAGATCCGCGTGTACTGGTAATTGAGCCGGTGGATGTGAGTGTTCTTGTAATCCGTGTAATAGTTGATATCCACCGACAGGTAAACCTGGATCAGGCGAATCATCAGTGCCTGGTTATCGAGCAGTTCACGCAGGTGGTTGGTAGCCAGGAACAGCAGCCGCTCCCGCGTATCCATGACCTTCTCGACCCCCTCGCGGGCAGTTTCGGTGAGGCGGGCATAGAACTCATCCAGAATGGCCAGCAGCAGGGCGTTCTTGGTGCTGAAATAGTTGAACACCGTGCCCTCTGATACCCCGGCCTCGGCGGCGATCCTGCGGGTCGAGGTGGCATGGAAGCCGTCGCTGGCGAACAGCCGGGTCGCGGCATCGATGATATCCGCTTCCCGCTGCTCCAGCCGCGCCCTGGGCCGGTTTTTGGTCGGGGTATCCAGGACCGGCACTACTCGGGCGCCGGGCCCGGAAACTGTTCACGCAACACGCGCTTGAGTATCTTCCCGCTGGGGTTGCGAGGTATCTCGTCCACGAAGACCGCCCCCTTGGGCTGTTTGTAGCGGGCCAGTTTGCCGTTGCAGTGGGCCAGCACGTCGGCATCGGTCAGCGCGCTGTCCTTTTTCACGATCACTGCTAGCGGGCTCTCCCCCCACCGGTCGCTATCCTGGCCGATGACCGCGGCGTCGGCGATGGCGGGGTGTTGCAGCAGGATATTCTCTATCTCCGCGGGATAGACGTTCTCGCCGCCGGAAATGATCATGTCCTTGATCCTGTCCTGGATGGTCACGAAGCCCTCCTCATCCTGAACGGCCACGTCGCCGGTGTGAAGCCAGCCATCGACCATGGTCTCCGCCGTGGCATCCGGCCGGTTCCAGTACTCCTTCATAATGTGCGGTCCACGTACAAGAATCTCGCCGGGCTGACCCGGCGGCAGGTCGTTACCTGACTCATCCACGATGCGTATCCGCGTATGGAAGAACGACTTGCCCGTCGAACCGATCTTGTGCACGGCGTCGTCGGGACCAATCAGGCACGCGGGGCCACAGGTCTCCGTCATGCCGTAAACCTGGTGGATTTCTATTCCCAGATCCATGTAGGCGTTGATCGTAGTCACAGGCACCGGCGCTGCCCCGCTGGTGATATAGCGCAGGGTGGACCAGTCGAAGCGCTGGAAGTCGGGGACCTGCAGCATGAAGGCGAGCATGGCCGGTACCGCCAGTGTGGTGGTGATCTTTTCCTCTTCGATCAAAGACCAGGCCCTGACCGGATCGAAGTTGCGCAGGACCACCATGCTGTTGCCCTTGTAGATGCTGCCGAGCATAGGCAGCAGAGCGGCGACATGGAAAAGTGGCAGCATGACCAGGTACCGGTCGGTAAAGCGGACATCTGCAGTGTTGGTCAGGGTTAGCAGGGCCCACATCACCGTGTTGTGAGTGTGCACCACCCCCTTGGGGTTTCCGGTAGTGCCCGAGGTGTACATGATAAACAGATTGTCGTCTTCGCTGGCGGCGATGTCCGGATCCTCCGTGCTCTGGGCGGCAAGCAGGTCCTCATAGCCTTTGGCATAGTCCGGCGTCTCACCGCCGACCGCTATCCAGTGGGCTACGTCGGTTCCTGCAGACCCCATGGCGTGCAGTTGGTCCACAACCGGGGCGAAATCCTGATCGAATATCAGGACTGTCGCCCCACCGTCTTTCAGGATGAAGGCCAACTCATCGGCGGTCAGTCGCCAGTTCAGTGGCATCAGGACCAGGCCTGCCTTTGCGGGACCAAAAAAACTCTCGGCGAACTCGTGACCGTTGTTGGCGAGCAGGGCGACGCGGTCGCCTTTTTTCAGGCCGAGGGAAGCCAGGGCGTTGCAGCACTGATTCGCACGCTCGTTCAGCTCCCGGAAGCTGTAGCGGTGCTCCGCCATGACGTCATAGAGTGCCTCTTTGGTGGGATTCAGGAAAGCGCGGGTCCGGAGGAAATCGCCTATATTGGTTTCAGTGGCCATAGCAGGGTCTCATCGTGGTTATCAGGAATCAGGAGGGTAGTGTGATTATCTCCAGCGTTTCTAAGCGGGCGGCGTCTTCCTGTCAAGCAAACCGTGCACCGCCCGCAAGCGACTCCCCTGAGGTTGAGTAACGCTCAATAATAATATAGTATCGCCAAAAATACCACAATGCGCGTCGCCGCCGGCAATAACTTGCCCTGACCGGCCGGGGGCGCCCGGGAGCATCGAGAATGAGCAAGAAGGTCAATATTGGCGGAGCTTCCGGATTCTGGGGTGATGCCGCTCTGGCGACACCCCAGCTGCTTGCCACCGAAAGCCTGGACTACCTGGTTTATGATTACCTTGCGGAAATCACGATGTCCATCATGGCCCGTGCCCGCAACGCCGATGAAAAGATGGGCTATGCGACGGATTTTATTACCACCGTCCTCAAACCCAACCTCGCCGAGATCGCCCGGCAGGGCGTAAAAGTGATCGCCAATGCCGGTGGCGTCAACTCCAGGGCCTGCGCCGATGCGGCCAGGCAACTGATCGAGGAGCAGGGCCTGGACCTCAAGGTCGCCATCGTCTTCGGCGATGACCTGATGGACCGTCGGGAAGCCTTTGCCGCCAGCGGGGTCACCGAAATGTTCAGCGGCGACCCCTTTCCGCCACCGGCGACGATTGCCAGTATCAACGCCTATCTGGGGGCATTTCCCATCGCCGCGGCCCTCGACCGGGGAGCTGACATCGTCATTACCGGTCGCTGCGTCGACAGCGCGGTAACTCTGGGAGCCTGCATCCACGCCTTCGGCTGGGGGCGGGACGATTATGACAGGCTGGCCCAGGCGAGCCTGGCCGGCCACCTCCTGGAGTGCGGCACCCAGGCTACGGGGGGTAACTACACTGACTGGGAAACGGTGGTCGACACGCTCCCTGACGCGGGCTACCCCATCGCCGAAGTGAGCGACGACGGCGGCGTGGTGATCACCAAGCCGGCGGGGACCGGTGGCACGGTCACCGTCGGCACGGTTGCGGAGCAGATGCTCTACGAGATCGGCGATCCGCAGGCCTACCTGCTGCCTGACGTGGCCTGTGATTTCTCCGATGTCGCGCTGAGCCAGGAGGCGGTTGACCGGGTGGTGGTGCGCGGTGCCCGGGGTCACGGTGCACCCGAGGGCTACAAGGTCAGTGCCACCTATGCGGACGGGTTCCGGGCGGGGCAGATCTGGACCATGTATGGCCGGGACGCGGACATCAAGGCAGAAAAGCTGGCGCAGAGCATATTCGCCCGCGCGCAGAGAATGCTTAAGCAGGCGGGCCTGCCCGATTTCTCTGAAACGAGCTATGAGGTGATCGGGTCGGAGTCCCACTACGGCCCGGCCCGCCAGGTGGGCAACGTGCGGGAGGTGGACGTCAAGATTGCCGCGAAACATCCCAGTCCCCGCGGCATCGGGGTTCTGTTGAAAGAGATGGTGGGCATGGCGCTGACTGCTCCGCCCGGCCTCACCGGCTTTGCCGGCGCACGGCCCAAACCCTCCCCGGTGGTGCGTCTCTTCTCCATGATCGTGCCCAAGGGTGAGCTCAATATCCTCGTTGAATTCGAGGGGGAATCAATCGGTTGCGACGATCCCACGGGCAAGGTATTCGATCCGGGTCTCCTTGTCCGGCCGGCGGTGCCGGTTGCCGGTCAAGCCGGAGAGACCGTCACTGTGCCGCTGGAAGCCCTGGCCTGGGGCCGCAGCGGTGACAAGGGCAACAAGGCCAATATCGGGATCATCGCCCGCCAGCCTGAGTTCGTTCCCTGGATTGCCCGGCAGATCACTCCGGCGCGCGTGACCGAACTGTTCGGCCACTTCCTGGCCCTGGGCCTGGAGGAGCCTGTGGAGCGTTTTTACCTGCCCGGTCCCCGCGCGTTCAACTTCCTGCTGCACGATGTACTCGGCGGCGGCGGTGTTGCCAGCCTGCGCACCGACCCTCAGGGCAAGGGCTATGCCCAGCTGCTGCTGGCCGAGCCGATACCCGTGCCGCGGGAGCTGGCGCAGCAGTTCAACCTGGAAACGCTTTAGAGACGTTGTTTAGCGTTGCCCTGCAACGCATGAGGACTCCGTATGCCCGTCTACCATTCCACCATCAATGCCGCCTCCGGGGAGTTCCGGCGCAACCGCAATGACATGCTGCAGAAAATCGAGGAGATGCGGGAAATCCTGGGCCGCAGTGC
Organism: Halioglobus sp.; assembly: GCA_037382865.1. Taxonomy (GTDB): domain Bacteria; phylum Pseudomonadota; class Gammaproteobacteria; order Pseudomonadales; family Halieaceae; genus JARRPM01. Next base: position 6,278 of record JARRPM010000053.1, read on the forward strand.
CAGGTTGTCCGACCGCAGCCGCGAGAAGTTCGACAAGCGCGGTCAGCTGCTTCCCCGGGAGCGTCTCAGTCGCATCCTGGACCCCGGTATGCCTTTCCTCGAGCTCCTGAACATGACAGGGTTCCTGGTGGATTCCAGCGATCGGGACAGCGCCGTCCCGGGCTGCAACTCCATCGCGGGAATAGGCTTTGTCGCCGGTGTGCGCTGCATGGTTTTCGTGGACGACTCCGGCATCAATGCGGGCGCGATGACCACCTTTTCCGGGCGCAAGGCATGCCGGGTCATGGATATCGCCCGGGAGAAAAAACTTCCCTTTGTGCACCTGGTGGAGAGCGCAGGGGCCAACCTGCTGGAATACCAGGTCGAGATGTGGATGGAGGGAGGTGGCGTCTTTGCGCGGCTGGCGCGTCTCAGCGCCGCCGGCGTGCCCACCCTGGTGGTGCTCCACGGGGCTTCGGCGGCGGGTGGCGCCTATATGCCGGGCATGAGCGACTACGTGATCGGGGTCAGGGGCAACGGCAAGGCCTACCTGGCAGGGCCTGCCCTGCTGAAAGCGGCCACGGGGGAAGACGCGGAGGACGAGGCCCTGGGCGGCGCGGCGATGCATTCGAAGATCTCCGGCCTGGTGGAATACCTCGCGGAGGATGACGCCCACGGGCTGGCCATCGCGCGGGAGCTGATGGATCGCCTGGACTGGAACCGCCTCTGTCCGCAGATGCCCCCGGCGGAGTTCGAGGAGCCCCTTTACGACATCGATGAACTCGCCGGAGTGGTGCCTGCAGATTACCGCCAGCCCTATGATGTCCGGGAGGTGGTTGCGAGGATCGTGGACGGTTCTGATTTTCTCGATTTCAAACCCGCCTACGGCGCCGCCACCGTCTGCATCCAGGCCAAGGTCTACGGCATGTCGGTCGGCATCATCGGCAACAACGGCCCCATCGACAATGCCGGCGCAACCAAGACCGCCCAGTTCATCCAGCTGTGTGACCAGTCTGACATCCCCCTGGTGTTTTTGCAGAACATTACCGGCTACATGGTGGGGACCGAGGTGGAACAGGCCGGCATGATCAAGCACGGTTCCAAGATGATCCAGGCGGTCACCAATGCGCGGGTGCCCCGCATCACGTTCATGATCGGCGCCAGTTTTGGTGCCGGTAACTACGGCATGTGCGGCCAGGGCTACGATCCCGATTTTCTGTTCAGCTGGCCCAATATCAATATCGGTGTCATGGGCGGCGAGTCAGCGGCGAAGACCATGTCCCATGTGATGCTGGCAGGCGCGAAACGCAGGGGGATCGAGATACCTCCCGAGCAGATCGCGGCGCAGGAAGAAAAAATCATTGCCCATTTCGACCGGCAGTCCGATGCGTTTTACACCTCCGGCCGGATGCTGGACGACGGCATCATCGATCCCCGGGACACCCGCCGGGTACTCGGGTTCGTGCTGCAGACCTGCTGGGAAGCGCGCCATCGGAAAACCTGCCCCAACACTTTCGGCGTGGGGAGAATGTAAACACTTACTTACCGGATACAGCTTATGTTGCCTGAAGTAAAAAACCTGCTATTGGAACAGCAGGGCGATACCCTGACGATCTGGTTCAACCGGCCGGAGGTGCGCAATGCGCTCTCCCGGGAGGTGGCCGACGACCTGGCCGTCACCTTCGAAGCGCTACCGGGTGAGGAGTCGATACGCTTCGTGGTGCTGCGCGGCAAAGGCGGGGTGTTCTGCGCCGGCGGCGATCTTAAGATGTTCAGGTCGGTGTTCCAGGGGGGCACGGATCGGGATGAAATCGTCCGCTTCAACGCCGACTTCGGCCGCCTGATGAAGGGGATCAGGGCCATGCCGCAACTGCTGGTGGTGCTGATCGAGGGCGCCGCCATGGCCGGGGGGCTGGGGCTCTCCTGCCTGGCGGATGTGGTCGTCACTACCGCCGACGCGAAATATGCCCTGACAGAGGTCACCCTCGGCATTCCCCCGGCCCAGATCACGCCTGTGGTGATCAAGCGGATCGGCGCTTCCGAGGCGCGGCGCCTGCTGTTGACAGCGGCCCGGTTCGACGGGCGCGAGGCGGGCCGGCTGGGCTTCGCCCATTTCGTCGTCGATGATGCCGACGGCCTGGAGCACAAGGCCGCGGAGATCCTGCGGCAGGCCAGGGCCGGTGCGCCCGGCGCCATTGCCCGGACCAAGCAGATCATCAATGCCACCGAGCGGCTGGACGCGGATGCTCTGGTGCAGTTTGCCGCCGAGCGTTTCGCCGACTGTCTGCTCGGTGACGAGGCGCGCGAGGGCCTGGCGGCTTTCGCCGACAAGCGCCGGCCGGATTGGGCGGAAGAACCCTGAGCAGGCAGTCCACAGCACACCCATCGAGAGTGAGAGCATGAGACATTTTGACAGTATCCTGGTGGCCAACCGGGGCGAAATTGCGGTTCGCGTGATCCGTTCGGCCCGGCAACTGGGTTATCGCACCATCGCCGTTTATTCCGAGGCGGATGCCCATGCACCCCACGTGCTGCTGGCGGATGAGGCGGTACTGATCGGGGCCGCCTCCGTGAAGGAGTCCTATCTCGACGCCGGGAAGATTCTGTCAGCGGCGCGCAAAACCTGCGCTCGCGCGATTCACCCCGGTTACGGCTTTCTCTCGGAGAACGCGGAGTTTGCCACAGCCTGCGCCGACGCCGGTATGGTGTTTATCGGACCGAGTCCGGAAGCGATCCGGCTCATGGGCAACAAGGCTGCCTCCAAGCGTCGCATGCTGGAGGCGGACGTGCCGTGCATCCCGGGCTATCAGGGGGAGGATCAGTCCGATCGAGCCCTTCTCGCGGCCGCCCGGGAAATCGGTGTGCCCATCATGGTCAAGGCAGCCGCTGGCGGCGGCGGGCGCGGCATGCGCCTGGTGACGCACCAGGAGGCGCTGCCCGAGGCCCTGGCATCCGCCCGCTCCGAGGCGGAGAACGCCTTCGGCTCCGGTGAGCTGATCCTGGAAAAGGCGGTCATCCGGCCGCGCCACGTGGAGATCCAGGTCTTCGGCGACAGCCACGGTAACGCCATTCACCTCGGCGAGCGGGACTGCTCGGTGCAGCGCCGCCACCAGAAGGTCGTCGAGGAGTCTCCGTGTCCGGTGATGACGCCACACCTGCGGGAGGCCATGGGCCTGGCCGCGGTAAGCGCTGCGCGCAGCATCGACTATGTCGGTGCCGGCACCGTCGAGTTTCTGCTCGATGCCGACCACAATTTCTATTTCCTCGAGATGAATACGCGTCTGCAGGTGGAGCATCCGGTCACCGAGATGGTCACGGGACAGGACCTGGTGGCGCTGCAGTTCCAGGTGGCTCACGGCTATCCGCTGCCGATCAGCCAGAATGACGTCACGCTCGATGGCCACGCGATCGAGGTCCGGCTCTATGCCGAGGATACGAGCAACGGATTCCTGCCTGCCACCGGCACGGCGCGGGTGTGGCATCCGCCGAGGGGGGCTGGGATCCGGGTCGACCACGGTCTGGCACAGGGCCAGGAAATCTCACCTTTTTACGACCCCATGATCGCCAAGATCATTGCCTGGGGTGAGGATCGGGACATCGCCCGTCGCCGGCTGGTCCGGGCGCTCGAAACCACGGCCCTGTTCGGTCTTGCGAGCAACCGTGAGTTCCTGATCGATGTACTGCAGTGCGATGCCTTTGCCGCCGGTGAGGCGACCACGGCTTTCATCGATGAAAATTTCAGTGATGAGCGACTGCGGGCACGTCCCGCGAGCGATGCGCATGCACGGATAGGGGCCTGCCTGCTCTACCGGGACGCCCTGGCGCGGTCCCGGAAGGGTGCGGTGGGACACCTTGACAGCCTGGCGGGCTGGAGTGGTCCCAGGGGGCTGACTTCCCACTTCCGTTTCGGTGAGAGGGATGCTCCCGTCGACGTGTTCGTCGGCGAGGTGGGGGAGGACCATTACACGGTGACCCAGGGAGAGGAGACCCATCGCGTTCTCTGGCTTGAACAGGGTGCCGACTGGGTCCGGCTGGCCATGGATGACGTGCAGCAGACGATCCGCTTCGCCCTGCTCGGTCGCGGGGAGCTCGCGGTACAGGTAGGTGGTCGCGCGGCGCTACTGGTCGACCGGCTCGCATTCACCGAGGGTGACCGAAGCGCTTCCGGCAGCGGCTTCGTACTCGCTCCCATGCACGGCAACGTGCTGGCCATCGCGGTAGCGGTCGGTGACAGGGTCGAGCCCGGCCAGAGCCTCGCGGTGATGGAGGCGATGAAGATGGAGCACCGGCTCAAGGCGCAGGTGGCTGGCGAGGTGATCGCGATTCACGCCGCCGTGGGCGAACAGGTGGCGGCGGGTGCGATAGTACTGGAGATCGACGCCGGGGAGTCCTGACAATGCCGCAGCGCCACCCGGCTTTACCTCGACAGGCCGGTCGGACGAACTATGACTTCGCCAGCAGGCCCAGGCGCTTGCCGATGATGCCAAGCATCACCTCGTCGGCGCCGCCCCCGATGGACGTCAGCCGCAGGTCGCGGTAGGCTCGGGAAACCGGGTTGTCCCACATGAAGCCCATACCCCCCCAGAACTGGAGGCAGTCGCTTGGAATGGTCCGGGTCAGCTGCCCCGTCTTCAGTTTGGCGTAGGAGGCGAGCAGGGTCGGGTCCCCGCCGTTGACGTAGACCTCGCACGCCTGGTAGCAGAGCGCGCGGAGCGCCTCCACTTCCATCTGCATCTCGGCCAGCTTCATGTGCACGACCTGGTTGTCGATCAACGGCCTGCCGAAGGCCTCCCGCTGACTGGTGTACTCGACGGTACTGGTGATGCACTGCTCCAGCCCCTTGATGGTCATGACGGCCCCCGCCAGACGCTCCTCCTGGAACTGCATCATCTGCATCTGGAAGCCCTTGCCCTCCTCGCCGATACGGTAGGAGCTTGGTACCACCACGTCGTCGAAAAAGAGCTGGGCAGTGTCGGAACTGCGCATCCCGAGCTTGTTGAGTCGTTCCGAGGTGGAGAACCCCGGGGTGTCGGTGGGGACTACGATCAGCGACTTGTTCTGGTGCTTCTGGTCATCCGAGGTATTGGCCAGCACCACGATGAAATCTGCCTGGGTGGAGTTGGTGATCCACATCTTGGTGCCGTTGATGACATAGTCGTCGCCCTTCCTGCGCGCGTTGGTCTTGATGGCGGCGACATCGGAGCCCGCCTGAGGTTCGCTGACACCGATACTGCAGACCATCTCCCCGGCAATAGCCGGTGCGAGGAATTGCCGGCGCAGTTCATCGGATCCGAACCGGGCCAGGGCGGGTGTCGCCATATCGGTCTGGACGCCCACCGCCATGGGAATGGAGCCGCAGTGGGTCAGCCCCCACTCCTCCATCGCGGCCATGGCGTAGCTGTAGTCCAGGCCCATGCCGCCGTACTCCACAGGCTTGTTGATGCCCAGGAGGCCGAGCTGGCCTGCCTTCCTGAAAACCTCGTGCGCGGGGAAGATACCCTCTGCCTCCCACTGGTCGACATGGGGGTTCACCTCCTTTTCGACGAAGTGGGCAACCGTGCGGCGGATCTCATTGTGCTCTTCGGTAAACAGCATGGTGGGGCGACCTCTCCTGGTTCCTTATCCCGGACCGGGTGATATTGCCCCGGCCTGACATCGATTTTGAGTATAACCTAGTTATTTTAAAGTAACACTTTTTGCACCCGGAGGCCCCGGTCGCGCCCTGTTTCGCGGTCGCGCCAGCGTGTTGCCAGCACCGCCGCGAAGAGTGCGTTTACCTCGCGGGTAAAGCGAGTTAGGCTCCCGTCAGGCAACTTCCGGGCTTTGGTGCGTTCATGAAAAAGGCGTCAACACTGCAGCACATACCGGTGCCCCGGACCCGGATCCTGGAAGCCTGCCTCGAGGAATTATCGCCGGCCGGCGGGGAGCGGGATTTATTCGAGCGTGCCGCTCAACGCGTGGAGGCGCACTACTGTCGCGAATTCCATGAACTGAGAGAACAAATCAAGATCGCCTATTTCGCCTGCGACCCCGATGTGGATGCTGCAACCGGGGTAGTGGTGCCCTCCGGCAGGGAAACGTTCGACCTCAAGCGCTCGCTGGAGTTGCTCCTCGAGCGCGCGAATTATTCACGGGTCTCGCGCGAGGCGCTCTTGAATGCTTTCGAACTCTCCTCCCTGTTCGATCTCCAGTTGAGCGTAGATCTCGACCAGTTTGCGGAGGTGCTGCTTTTCTACCGGGGAGTCACACCCCGCGAGGAGGAGCGGCGGAGCTGGTTCGGTCTGGTGCGCCGCACGTTGCGCTTCAACAGTTATGACCGCGTGGTGCTGTTTCTTCGCTTTTCAGAGAAAACCGCAGATGCCACCGCGGCTGAGCACTATCCGCCCGGATCGGTGATGCTGAAGCTGTTCCAGAACGTGCCCGAGAACGACCTGGAGATGCTGTTTCCCAATAGTCGCGTGGGCATGCGGTGGCGGGACAAATTGACGATCGGCATACCGGCGATCATCAGCGGCGTCACGATTTTCACGACGCGCGTCGGCACCACCCTCGCCCTGCTCGCCTCGCTTGTCGGATTCTGGCTGGGTCTCCACAGTGAACGGGTGACACTCGATCGCACCACTGTGCTGGCGGTCCTCGCCGGACTCGGCGCCGTCATCGCCTATCTCTGGAAGCAGTTCTCCAAATACCGCAACCGGAAAATCAAATTCAGCAAGGCTCTCACGGAGAATCTCTACTTCAGGTTGCTTGACAACAACGCCGGTGTGCTCCTGCGACTCCTGGACGAGGCCGAGGATGCGGAGTGCAGGGAGTGCCTGTTGGCCTGCTATTGCCTGGTGGCAGCGGGCGAACCGACCACGACAGCGGATTTGAAACAGTCCCTCGAGACGTGGTTTGCGCGGCGCTGGCAAGGCCCGGTTGATTCTGATGTCGAGGGTGCGCTGGGCAGACTGCAGGCCCTTGGCATTGCCGAGCAGGAGAACGGGCGCTGGCAGCTGGCGTCCCCCTGACGCGGTAGCGCATACCTGAGACACCCCGCCGTGGGCGCTGCTTACTCGGTTCCGGGTATCAGGAAGTGGGCCCTGGCGATCGCATTGGGCTCGTCGCTGTGCACCTGCCAGGCGGTGACGCTCACGTTGGCGATCTGGCGGCCCTGTCTGGTCAGGACGCACTGGGCGTAGGTGGGCCGCAGTCTTGCGGGGCGCAGGTAGTCGAGGGAGAAGTCGATAATTTTCGGAAGCACCGGGCGATTCATCCTTGCGATCAGGTGAAATGCAGCCGCCTGCTCCATGAACGCGCCCACCACGCCGCCGTGGATCGCGGGGAGGCCAGGATTGCCGATCAGTTTCTCGTCGTGGGGCAGGATGAACAGGATGTCGCCGCCGCGCACCTCTGCGTCGATCCCGAGATAGGTTGCATAAGGCACCTTTTTCAACCACAGTCTCAGGGTCTCGGCGTCTGGCTCCCGTTGCAGCAACTCCTCCAGTGACAGGGTCATGCGGGCGTTTCCGGGGGAAGCGCGGAGAAAAGGGTGCGCGTGTCGATTTCAGACATCAGTACCCAGCTCCCCGTGGCCCGGGCAATGGGGAGCTCCCGTGATTCACAGTAGGCGAACCCCTCCACGAACACGATGCGGCGGGTGGCCCGGTAGACGCGGCCGACCGCATAGATATCCCTGCCGGCGGGGGCGACCCCCAGGTGATCGATCCGCAGGTCCAGGGTAGGGGTCAGTATGGGCCCTATCCGGTCGCAACAGATACTGGCGATGCCGAGTGTCTGGTCCAGCAGAACGGTGAGAGCGCCGCCCCGCGGTGATGCGGGGCAGCGCTGCCGACGCTTAAAGAAGCGGTGCGATAACCAGGCTGACGATAGCCATGACGTTGATGAGAATGTTCATGGAAGGGCCGGAGGTATCCTTGAAGGGATCGCCGACCGTATCGCCCACGACCACCGCGGCGTGGGTTTCGGAGCCCTTGCCGCCCAGATTGCCCTTCTCGACGTGCTTTTTGGCGTTGTCCCACGCGCCGCCGGCATTCGCCATCATCAGCGCCATGAGCACGCAGCCCAGCAGCGCGCCGCCGAGCATACCGCCGAGGGATTCGGCCCCCAGCCCAAAGCCAACCAGCACCGGCGCTGCGACGGCGATGGCGCCGGGCAGTATCATGCGGCGCAGCGCGGCGGTGGTGGCGATATCGACGCAGCGGGCAGTGTCAGGTTCCGCCTTCCCTTCCAGCAGGCCCGGGATCTCCCTGAACTGGCGGCGGATCTCGTTGATCATATCGAAGGCCGCGTCTCCCACGGCGGTCATGGTGATGGAGGCGATCAGGAAGGGGATCGTACCGCCGATGAACATACCGACCAGCACCTTCGGGTTGGAGATCTCCAGTTCGAAGTCGATATTGTGAACCTGCACGGTCTGTACGAAAGCGGCGATGATCGCCAGGGCGGCCAGTGCCGCCGCGCCAATAGCGAAACCCTTGCCGATTGCTGCGGTGGTGTTGCCCACTTCGTCGAGCCCGTCGGTGATGGCCCGGGTCTCCTTGCCCATACCGGCCATCTCCGCGATGCCACCTGCGTTGTCCGCCACGGGCCCGTAGGCGTCGATGGCCATGGTGATGCCCACCGTGGCCAGCATGCCCACGGCGGCGATGCCGACCCCGTAGAGCCCGGAGAGCTCAGTCGACACATAGATGATGGTTGCGAGGAACAGGATCGGCAGTACCACTGACTGCATACCGACGGCCAGGCCGGTGATCATCACCGTGGCGGGACCCGTCTCCCCGGATTTGGCGATCTTGATCACCGGCGTGGATCCCGTGTAGTACTCGGTGATCAAACCGATCAGGACGCCGCCCACCGCCCCGGAGACCACCGACCACCAGATATTGCTGTCCAGACCCATGGCGCCGATCAGGAACCAGGCCATGATCGCGAAGATCACCGGCGCCAGCAGGGTGCCCGCGCGCAAGGCGGCCTCGGGGGCCGCTGCTGATCGGACGCGGACGATGCCGATACCACAGATGGACGAGATGAGGCCGATGCTGGCCAGGGCCAGGGGCAGGAACATCATGCTCTGCTGGGAGTCGATGGCCATGGTGGAGGCGATGGCGATACAGGCGATCATGGCACCGCAGTAGGATTCGAAAATATCGGAGCCCATTCCCGCGATATCGCCCACGTTGTCCCCCACGTTGTCCGCGATAACACCCGGGTTGCGCGGGTCGTCCTCCGGAATGCCGGCCTCGATCTTGCCGACCAGGTCAGCGCCGACGTCCGCACTTTTTGTAAAGATGCCGCCACCGACCCTGGAGAACAGCGCTACCGTGGAGGCGCCCATCCCGAACCCGTGGATTGCGTGTGCGGTGTGCGGATCCCCGCCGAAATACCAGTAGAGGCTGCCCAGGCCCACGAGGCCGAGGGATGCCACGCACAACCCCATGACCGATCCACCATAGAAAGAGATGGAGAGAGCCAGCGACTGGCCGTGATTGTGGGCGGCAACCGCGGTACGGACATTGGCTTTGGTGGCTGCGAACATGCCCAGGTAGCCGGCGGTGGCCGAGGAGAGCGCGCCCACCAGAAAGGCGATTGCGGTATTGGCCCCCAGTGGTGAGACGAAAATGGCGACCAGCAGCACCACGCTGAAGATCGACAGCATCTTGTATTCGCGCTTGAGGAAAACCATGGCGCCCAGATGAATCTGGTCGCCGATTTTCTTGACCGTGCCGTCGCCGTGGTTGTGGCGGCTCATGACGTGATAGATGACGAAAGCGATGCCCAGGCCGAAAAGGCCCAGGACGGGTGGAACGATGAAATAGTCCGACATCGGGTGACTCCGGGGTTTATTATTAAAGCGGGAGTGATGCTACCGGACTTTGGTGCGCACAGACAAGCATCGCCGGGCGCAGCCATGTTACAACGGCTGGCTTTACCCCGGCACACGGGGCTTGCCTCGCAAGACGACGTCCCGGAGAATATGGCGCCTTCCAACACAGCTTCTCTATGGGAGGCGGCGTGATCTGGCTACTTCTGTTCCTGGCGCTGGTGATTTCGGTCACCCTCTTTTACCTGCGCGGCGAAGACCTGAGGCGGTTCGACTCCCCCCCGGGGCAGAGTTTCGATGCCGGGCACGAACCCAGTGACGAACACGACCAGGTGGTGGCTTCCCTGAGTGTGGGTATTGCGCCTATCCGCAGGGAGCCGCGCCGGAAGCAGCTGGCCCTCATGCGGGATTATATGGACGGCATCTCCGAAGGCCTGGATCTCCCCGCTGCCATCACCCCGGCGGACGCCGGCGGCGTGCCGGCCGAGTGGGTGATTGCACCCGGGGCTGACAGCGATCGGCGCGTGCTCTACCTGCACGGCGGCGCCTTCGTCATGGGCAGCCCCCGCAGTCACCGCAATTTGACCAACCGGTTTTCGGAAGTGGCGGGGGCGGCGGTCCTGGCCATCGACTACCGCCTGATGCCGGAGCATCCCCGCATGGCCGGTATCGAGGATTGCAGGACAGCCTATCGCTGGCTGTTGGAGAACGGACCCGCCGGGCCCGGGGCGCCCCACCGGGTCTTCGTCGCCGGGGATTCCGCGGGTGGCAACCTGACGCTCTCCCTCAGCGCCTGGATCCGGGACAGTGGCCTGCGCCAGCCGGATGGCGTGGTGGCCCTCTCCCCGCCGACCGACAGCACCCTGGGCTCGCCGAGCCTGAAGGCCAACATGGAGACCGATGCCATGCTGGGCCCGATGTTCCGCGGTCTCGCCCGCGTTCCCAGGCCGCTGCTGTGGTGGTTCACCTGGATCCAGAGCCGGATGAGTCCCAAAAATCCGGTGATTTCCCCGGTATTCGGCGATCTCTCGGGCCTGCCTCCCACGCTGGTCCACGCCAGCGAGGCAGAGCTGCTGTTCGATGATGCCAGGCGCTATGTCAACCGGGCGGCGGCCGCCGGATCGCCGGCCAGGCTGCAGAGCTGGGCGCATGTGGTGCACGTCTGGCACATGTTTTACCCACAACTGACCGAGGCCCGGGATGCCTGGGAGGAGATCGGCAAATTCGTCGCCGAGTGTGATCGGGTGCACGGATAGGTAAAAAACGGCGCAATTGCCCCCAAACGGCGGGACGAGTCAATGTTTCATGGAGCGGTGAGATTGTGCTTAGATGTGCATCCACGGCTGCACTGAGGCAGGGAAGACCGGACATGCTCTTATCGAAAACCAGTAAACTCGAGCGGGACATGGAGCGTGCCGCCAGTTACGACGAGTGGAAAGAGGCGGCTGAAGCCTACGACCGGGCTGCCGGACTGGACCGCTGGAAGCGAATGGACCAGACCCGCAGCTACGATTTTCTGTCGATACGGCGGCGGGTCGATCGCCTGCGCTCCCTGCGTGCCCGGCACGACTACCAGGGACTGCTGTTCAACCTCAACGAGGGCATCCACGGCAATATGGGCGGCATGGGCCGTTCGGTGCTCTATGAAAAGGCGAAGTTCGGCACCAAGCAGTTGATTGTCGACTATATCGACGAGATCTGCGATGCGGTGGAGCTGCTTGCCGATCCGGGTCTCGACGAGATCAGTTACGAGGAGAAGCTCGATTTTTTCCGGCGCGCCGACCACTGCTTCGGGCGTTCGGCGCTGATGATGAGCGGCTCAGGCATGCTGCTCTACTTTCATGTGGGTGTCGTGAAGGCCCTGTGGGAGCAGGGCCTGTTACCGGAGATCCTGTCGGGCTCCAGCGGCGGATCTTTCGTCGGCAGCGTACTGGCCACCCACACCGATAAAGAACTCAGAAAGATTTTCGATCCCGCCTACCTGGCGCACGAGATCGAGCACGGGTCGGGGCTCATCGGCACTTTCAACCGGCTGCGCCCGCAGATCCTCGAGGTCGACGAGGTCCGCGAGCTGCTGGAGCGGTTTATCCCCGACATGACGTTCCTGGAGTCCTACCAGAAGACGGGGCGGTGGATGAACGTATCCATCGCCCCGGCGGAGACCCACCAGACGTCACGGCTGCTCAATGCCACCACCTCGCCCAACGTACTCATGCGCGAGGCCGTCCTGGCGTCGGCGGCGGTGCCGGGCGTCTATCCCCCCGTCACCCTCGCCGCCAGGAACAAATGGGGAGAGAAACACGAGTACCTGCCCTTGCGGAAGTGGGTGGACGGATCTGTCAGCGACGACCTGCCCGCCAAGCGGCTGGCCCGGCTGTACGGCGTCAACCACTATATCGTCAGCCAGACCAATCCCCACGTCATACCTTTCGTCACGGACGCCAAGCGGAGCAACGATCCGTTGTCGATCCTCAGGAACGCGGCGTCCAGGACCACCCGGGAGTGGCTTAACGCGGGGGCGGCGATCATGCACAAGCCGCTGTCCCGACGTCCGAAGATCAACCAGTGGACGACCATGATGCTCTCGATCCTCAATCAGGATTACGTCGGCGACATCAATATCCTGCCGCCCTTTCGCATGCGCAACCTGACCAAGCTGCTGGCCCACCTGCCCGAGGAGGAGATCATGGAGCTGATCCAGATGGGCGAGCGCGCCACCTGGCCAAAAATCGAAATGATCCGGATCCAGACTAAGATCAGCCGGACTCTCGGCCGGGTGCGCGCTGAGTATGAGCTGCAGTCGAGCCCGAAAGTGGCGATCGGAAAAACCCGCAGGGGTTGAGAGAGGGGACATGCCGCACAGAGAGGGCAGCTTCATCGGGGCAAAAGGCCTCTCCATCTATTTTCAGTGCTGGGAGCCCGAGGTTGCGCCCAGGGCGCTGATTCTGCTCGTGCATGGTGCTGGAGAGCACAGTGCCCGCTATGCGGCACTGGCGGACTACCTGACGGGGCACGGCTACGCCATAGCCACCCTGGATCACCCCGGTCATGGCAGGTCTGAGGGAACACCGGGCTTTGTCGAACGATTCGAGGATTACCTCGACACCCTGCGCATCTTTCACCGCCGGGTCTCCGGGGAGTATCCCGGCCTGCCACAGATTCTGCTCGGCCACAGCATGGGCGGGCTTATCAGCTGCGTCTATCTGCTGCAGCACCAGGGGGAGTTCGCCGGATGCGCCCTCTCCGGCCCCGCCATCATGACGGACATGGAACCCGGCATCCTGCAGCAGTGGCTGCTCAGGTTCCTCTCCCTCGTCGCTCCCCGCTCCGGGGCAATGCAGCTGGATGCCAACGGTGTCAGCAGGGACCGGGAGGTGGTGGCGCAATACTGCAGCGACCCGCTTGTGCACCATGGCAAAATGTCGGCGCGCAAGGTCACCGAACTGTTCAGGAAAATGCGCCTGGTGCAGGCCGAGGCGGCGCAGATCACCCTGCCCCTCCTCGTGCTCCATGGGGGCGAGGACAGCATGGCCTCGCCGAAAGGGGCGCAGTTCCTCTATGACAATGCTGCTTCCGCGGACAAGACCCTGAAAATCTACCCCGGTCTCTACCATGAGATCTTCAACGAGCCGGAGCGGGAAGCCGTGTTCAGGGACCTGCTGGACTGGTGCGAGCAGCGGATAGCCACCCGGCCGGTTGCCGCTGACCGGGAGGCGCCCCCCGGCTAGCCCCGGGTGCCTTGCCTTCAGGTCGCGCTGAGTTCCGGCTCGCGGGCTCCCGTCGACACAGTCGTCTCTGAGGATTGAACCTCGCGGGCCGCATTCCCCGCCCGCACCCACTCCAGGAAGCGGTGCACCCCGTCGATTGTGTGTTCCGTGCGCAGGGAGTGCACCAGCTCCCAGGCGTGCTCCGCGCCCGGCATCTCGACGTAGACCACCGGGTTGCGGGAAACCTCGCGCAATTTCTGGCAGAAGACCCGGCCCTCGTTGACCGCGGCCAGGCTGTCGTGGGTGCCGTGAAGCACCATGAAGGGCGGGGCATCCGGATGGACCTGGGCGACCGGGGAGGCGAGGTCCCACAGCGCGGGGTTGTCCTCGAGGGTTTCGTGGAGGATGCGCCCGGTGACAAAGCGCTCATAGACCTTGCGGTTGGGATGCTGGTCGTAGCGGACCAGGAAGTCGTAGACGCCGTAGAAGGGAATCGCCGCCTGCACGGAGGTATCCGTCTCCGGGTGGTCCGGCTGCAGTTCGGGGCGATTGGCGGTCAGGCCCATCAGCGCGGTCAGGTGGCCCCCGGCGGATCCTCCTGTCACCGCGACGAAACCCGGATCCATGCCGTATTCGGCCCCATGCTGGCGGATCCAGCATAGCGCGGCCTTGCAGTCATGCAGGTGGGTCGGGAAGGCGACGCTGGGACTCAGGCGATAGTTGGCCGCGACGCAGATCCAGCCCTTGCTGGCCAGGTGGTACATCAGTGGCAGTGCCTGCCCACCCTTGTCGCCCACCATCCAGGCTCCGCCATGGATCTGCAGCAGCACCGGGCAGCCCCCTTCTGGCAGAACCCGCGGCCGATAGATATCCAGTTGCTGGCGCACGCCGGCGGGGCCATAGGGAATGTGGCGGATCACCTCCACGTCCGGTCGTTTGAAAGCGACGGGGTTGCGCCAGTCACTGAAGCTTACCTGGCCGCGCAGCAGGTGACTGGCGGAGGGCGGGATCCGGTTGCGGTAGTCGTTGCCCAGGCCTGCCCGGAGGGCCTGCTCGATGGCCTCTTCCGCCTTGGTGGTCTCCCGGATGCTCCAGAGCAGGCCGGGCCAAGCAGCCAGGCGAGCAGGACCTGCAGTGGCAACCAGATCCAGGAGAGCTCCGTGGCGAGCAGTGCCGTGCCGAAGGTGACCCAGGGGACCGCGCGACGCGGGACGGCCCTCGGCCAGAACACGGCGACCATCGAAATCAGGTTGAAGAGGGCAAGTGCGGCCAGTAACCAGTCCATGAGTATCCGCCTTCTGTAGAGGGAGTTGAAATGCGTGTGGGCAGGATCGCCCCGTGACCGACGCCGTGCCGGCCGCAGGGCACTTTACACAAGCCGACCACACTTTGTCCAAGCCCGCCCGCCGTTCCTTTCCGCTTCGAACAAATTTTGAACAACCGCGATCTCGCACGTATAATCGGCGCCCCTTTGAGACTCCCGCATCAGGCGGGCGAGGCACCGGCTGTGGAATACCCGCAACAGTTTGACGTGATCGTGATCGGCGGCGGCCATGCCGGCACCGAGGCATGCCTCGCGGCGGCGCGGATGGGGTGCCGCACGCTGCTCCTGACCCACAGCGTCGATACCCTTGGCCAGATGTCCTGCAACCCCGCCATCGGAGGGATCGGCAAGAGCCACCTGGTGAGGGAGGTGGATGCGCTCGGCGGGGCCATGGCCCGGGCGACAGACAGGGCGGGCATCCAGTTCCGCGTCCTCAATTCGCGCAAGGGGCCGGCGGTCCGCGCCACCCGCGCCCAGGCGGACCGCGTCCTCTATCGCAACGCCATCCGCGAGATCCTGGAGTCCCAGCAGAATCTTTCCATCTTCCAGCAACCGGTGGATGACCTGCTGCTGGAGGGCGGCCGCGTGGCCGGCGCGATCACCCAGACCGGCATCGTCTTCCGGGCCCCCCGGGTGGTCCTCACTACCGGCACCTTTCTCGGGGGCAAGATCCATATCGGCCTCGACAACAGCGCCGGCGGCCGCGCCGGAGACCCGCCCTCCATCGCCCTGGCCCGGCGCCTGCGAGAACTGCCGCTGCGGGTGGAGCGGCTCAAAACCGGCACGCCGCCGCGGATCGATGCGCGCAGTGTGGATTTCAGTGAACTGCAAGAGCAGTGGGGTGATGACCCGGTCCCCGTCATGTCTTTTCTCGGACGGGCGGAGGAGCATCCGGAGCAGCGGTGCTGCTGGATCACCCACACCAACGAGCGCACCCACGACATCATTCGCGGTGGCCTGGATCGCTCACCGCTCTTTTCCGGGGTCATAGAGGGCGTCGGGCCGCGCTATTGCCCGAGCGTCGAGGACAAAATCCACCGCTTCGCGGACAAGACCTCCCACCAGGTCTTCATCGAGCCCGAGGGGCTGCACAGCAGCGAACTCTACCCCAACGGAATCTCCACCAGCCTCCCCTTCGACGTGCAGATCGACCTGGTGCGATCGATCCGGGGTTTCGAACAGGCCCACATCACGCGACCGGGCTATGCGATCGAGTACGATTTCTTCGATCCCCGGGACCTTCACTACTCACTGGAGACCCGGGCCGTGCCCGGCCTCTATTTCGCGGGCCAGATCAACGGCACCACCGGCTACGAAGAGGCGGCGGCCCAGGGCCTGCTGGCGGGACTCAACGCGGCCCTGGCGGTGCGGGGTGACGAGCCCTGGTGCCCCCGCCGGGATGAGGCCTATATCGGGGTGCTGGTGGATGACCTGATCACCATGGGCACCATCGAACCCTACCGCATGTTCACCTCCCGGGCGGAGTACCGGCTGCTGCTGCGGGAGGACAATGCCGACCTGCGCCTCACCGGGCATGGCAGGAGGCTGGGGCTGGTGGACGATGAGCGCTGGCAGCGCTTCGAGCGCAAGCGCGAGGCTATCGAGCGCGAGGCCCGGCGCCTGAGCACCACCTGGATCCACCCCGGCACGCCCGAGGCCGAGGCGCTCGCCCCCCGGCTGCGCTCGCCCCTGGCCCGGGAGTACTCCCTGGCCGACCTGCTCAAGCGGCCGGAACTCGAGTATGCGGACGTGGCGACGCTCAAAGGGGAGGCAACCGGCGACCCGCAGGCCGCGGAACAGGTCGCTATACAGGCCAAGTATGCGGGCTACATAGACAGGCAGCAGGAGGAGATAGAGCGCCTGCGCCACCACGAGAACACCCCGCTGCCCGCCGACCTCGACTACGGTGCGGTGGACGGCCTTTCCAACGAGGTGAAGCAGAAGCTGTCCGAGGCGAGGCCCGCCACCCTGGCCCGCGCCAGCCGCATTCCCGGGGTGACACCCGCCGCGGTGTCGCTGCTGTTGATTTACCTTAAAAAACGGGGCGCCCTGGCGCGTGCCGGGCACAGCAGGCTCGCCTGACCCGGACGGCGCGCCCGGCGCAGCGCTGCGGCGTGGCTGTGAGGCGCTTGGCCTGGATCTCGACGACCGGCGCTGCGCCCTCCTGCTCGATTACCTGGCGCTGCTCGATACCTGGAACAGGGCCTACAACCTGACCGCCGTGCGTGACCGGGCGCAGATGATACCCCGGCACCTGCTGGACAGTCTGGCGGTCGCCCGCTTCCTTTCCGGAGAGCGGGTGATCGACGTGGGTACCGGGGCCGGCCTGCCGGGTATCCCCCTGAGCATCTTCTGTCCCGGGCGGCATTTTCACCTGCTCGACAGCAGCGGCAAGCGGACCCGCTTTCTTTTTCAGGTGAAAACTGCTCTGCGCTTGGATAATATTGTGGTGCATCGCGCGCGGGTCGAGACCTTCCGGCCCTCGGAGGCCTACGATGTCGTACTTTCCCGGGCGTTCGCTTCTCTGCCGGAGATGGCGGCCGCCTGCAAACACCTGTTGCGGCCGGGAGGCCGCTTCCTGGCGATGAAGGGGCAGTATCCGGCCGGGGAGATTGCGGCGGTGGGGGAGCAGTGCGACGTGCTGGCCGTTCATCCGCTCGCCGTGCCCGGCCTGGAAGGGGAGCGCCACCTGGTGGAAATGATCGTGCGCCAGCACGCGCAGAAGCAGTAAACAACAGCAGGGGCAGAGCCAGTGGCAAGAATCATCGCAATCGCGAACCAGAAGGGGGGCCACGATGGGCAGCGGCATCGACAAGCACGGTGTGCAGCGCAGCATCTACGACGTGCTGGTCCACCGGGCACCGGCGCACCTGGTTGTTCAGCACACCGGCGAAAGCGGCTTCGATGTGCTCCCCGCCAACAGTGACCTCACCGCCGCGGAGGTGGAACTCCTCGAGGTGGACAACCGGGAGCGGCGGCTGCGTGCGGCCCTGCTCGAAATCTCGGGCAACTACGACTATATCCTCATCGACTGCCCGCCCTCCCTGAACATGCTGACCCTCAACGGCCTGGTCGCCGCCGACGGGGTGATTATCGCCATGCAGTGCGAGTATTTCGCGCTGGAAGGTCTCTCGGCGCTGATGAACACCATCCGGCATATCGCGGATGCGGTGAACCCGACCCTCCAGGTGGAGGGTATCCTGCGCACCATGTACGACCCGCGCAACAGCCTGACCAACGACGTCTCGTCGCAGTTGCACAACCACTTCGGCGATCGGGTCTACCGCACCGTGGTGCCGCGCAACGTACGCCTGGCTGAGGCGCCCAGTCATGGCCTGCCCGCCATGTACTACGACAAGTACTCTCGCGGATCCAAGGCCTACATGGCCCTGGCCGGGGAAATCATCAGGCGCGAGGAGAGGCTGCTGGCGGGTACCGTGCCGGCGGATCCGGCGCTGGTGACTGGATAGGACGGAGAGAGAGTATGTCGGTAAAGAAGCGGGGCCTCGGCCGCGGTCTGGATGCATTGCTGGGAGCGGGCAACGCTGCCCCGGCGGGCGAGGACGGAAGCCCTGCCACATCGGCCGGGCAGCAGCCGGCGGATGATGACGGCGCGCTGAAGACGCTCCCGGTGGATCTCATCCAGCGCGGCAAGTACCAGCCCAGGAACGATATCGAGCCGGAATCTCTGCAGGAGCTGGCGGACAGCATCCGTGCCCAGGGCGTCATGCAGCCCATCGTGGTGCGCCCGATCTCTGATCGGAAATATGAAATCATCGCCGGTGAACGCCGCTGGCGCGCGACCCAGTTGGCCGGGCTGGACGTCATTCCCGCCGTGGTGCGTGACGTCTCCGATGAAACCGCGATCGCCATGGCGCTCATCGAGAACATTCAGCGCGAGGACCTCAACCCGATAGAGGAAGCGGCGGCACTGCAGCGACTGCAGCAGGAGTTCAATCTCACCCAGCAGGAGGTGGCAACGGCGGTGGGCAAATCCCGCTCGACGGTGGCGAACCTGCTGCGCCTGATGAGTCTGCGGGATGATGTACGCCGCCTGGTGGAACACGGCGACCTGGAAATGGGGCACGCTCGAGCCCTGCTGGCACTCGAGGGGAGTGAGCAGTCCCATGCTGCGCGGTCGGTGGTCGCGAGGGGGCTCTCGGTGCGCCAGGCCGAGGCCCTGGTGCGCAAATTGCTGGCAGACAGGGAGAAACCGACGGAGGCGCGGCAGCTCGACCCCAATATCCGCCAGCTCCAGGACGACCTCTCACAGCGCCTGGGGGCGCGGGTCCAGATTCAACACGGGCCGAAGGGCAAGGGTAAACTGGTGCTAGCCTACAACAGCCTCGACGAGCTGGACGGCATCCTGAGTCATATCCGCTAGGCCCACCATGTAGTGGCTTTGTCGCGGTTCGCTACCAGATGATGTATGAGGCGGGCTTCAGCGCCGATTTGCGGGGATTCGGCGGGCATCCTGCCGGCAATGGCCGGTAATTTTACCTCCCGTTCGCCCCTGAGTCGGTTGAACCGTGCCCCCGATCAACCTATAATGCGCGCGCCCGAAACGAGGATGAAACCCGTGTGGCAAGTGGCAAGGGGAGTAACGCGAGGCACCGATGGCCGGTGCTGAAATAGCGCGCCCTCCCGTCCATCGCATCACCCTGGCTCAACTGGCCGTTCTCGTCACCCTGTGCCTGCTGTTGCTGGCCCGTGACCAGGTTTGCGCCTACTCTGTGCTGAGCGGTGGACTGATTGCTGTCGTGCCGCAGGCGTGGTTTGCCGCCCGCGCCTTTCGCTGGCGCGGTGCGCGGTCCGCCAGGGATATTGCCCGGTCCAGCTATGCTGGGGAAATCGGCAAGTTCATCCTCAGTGTTGCCGGCTTTGCCGTGGTTTTTGCCACAGTCAGGCCCATCGACGGCCTGGCGGTATTTGCCGGTTATCTCGTGATGCTGGCGCTGCAAGTTACTGGAAGCTGGCTGCTGCTGAGACAGCCGTCGGCCTGAACGGACAGAAACGAGAGCTCTTATCGATGGCAGGCGAAAATCAGACAGTTTCTGAATACATTGTCCACCACCTGACAAATCTCACCTTCGGCAAACTGCCCGAGGGGTTCGAGCGCCACGATGGCACCGTGATCGGGGAGGGGGGCTCCTGGGTGATGGCCCACGGCGGCGAAGAGGCCGCAGCCATGGGTTTCTCGGCCATTCACGTCGACTCCATGCTCTGGTCCATCGGTCTCGGCTCGCTGTTCTGCTGGCTCTTCTACCGGGTCGCCAAACAGGCCCAGGCGGGTGTTCCCAGCGGCTTCATCAATGCGGTGGAGATGATCGTCGAGTTTGTCGATACGACCGTGCGCGACACCTTTCACGGCCACAACAAGCTGATAGCGCCGCTTGCGCTCACCATATTTGTCTGGGTCTTTCTGATGAACCTGATGGACCTGATTCCTGTGGACCTGATCCCCTGGCTGCTGACCTTCGTCGGCGTTCACTACCAGAAGATCGTCCCCTCCACCGACCCGAACATCACCATGGGCATGGCCATCGGGGTCTTCATCCTGATGCTGTACTACTCGGTCAAGGTAAAGGGCTTTGGCTTCGTGAAGGAATTGACCCTCAATCCCTTCAATCACTGGATATTCATCCCGGTCAACCTCTTCATGGAGGTGGTCGGGCTGCTGGCCAAGCCATTCTCGCTGGGCCTGCGACTGTTCGGCAACATGTATGCCGGCGAGATGATCTTCATCCTGATCGCTGCGCTGTTCAGCGCCGGTGTCGCGTGGCTGCTGCCGGCCGGGATGCTGCAGGTCGGGTGGGCGATATTCCACATTCTGGTTATCACCCTGCAAGCCTTTATCTTCATGGTGCTCACGATCGTGTATCTCAGCATGGCCCATGAGGATCATTGATTCACCCTTAACTTTGGTTATTAACGCTAGGAGAAAATCATGGAACTAATCTACGTTGCTGCCGCCATCATGATGGGCCTGGGAGGTCTCGGAGCCGCTATCGGCGTGGGCCTGCTGGGCGGAAAGCTCATCGAGGGCTCCGCCCGCCAGCCTGAACTGGCTCCCAAGCTGCAGGTGACCTTCTTCCTGGGCGCCGGCCTGGTGGACGCGATCCCCATTATCGGTGTCGGTATCGCGATGTACCTGATCTTCGTTGTCGCAGGCTGATTTCGACTGACGACGGAAACGGGGCCGCTCGAAAGCGCGGCCTGGAATAATCTGTGAGGAGCAAGGTGTGAATATTAACCTTACGCTTATCGGGCAGATGGTCGCGTTTGTCTGTTTTGTCCTGTTCTGCATGAAGTACGTATGGCCGCCAATCATTGGCGCCATGGCCGAACGGGAGAAGAAGATTGCCGACGGTCTGGCCGCAGCGGACCGCGCCAACCACGACCTGGAACTGGCCAAGGAGCAGGCGGTCGAGCGCCTCAAGGAGGCCAAGCACGAAGCCGCCGGTATCGTCGACTCCGCCAACAGGCGCGCCAGCCAGATCGTGGAAGAAGCCAAGCAGGCGGCCGTCGTTGAGGCAGACCGGGTCAAGGCGGCCGCACAGGCAGAGATCCAGCAGGAGGCCAACCGGGCGCGGGAGCAACTGCGTGGCCAGGTGGCGGCTCTCTCCCTGGCCGGCGCCGAAAAAGTGCTCGGGGCGGCTATCGACCAGAAAGCTCACTCCGAGCTGGTCGAAAAGCTGGCCGCAGAACTGTGACGCGAGGGCGCTATGGCTGAACTGAGCACACTGGCCCGTCCCTACGCCAGGGCGGCATTCGAGTACGCGCGCGACCACGACGCCCTGGCCGCATGGTCCGAACAGCTGACCACCGCCGCCGCGGTAAGTGCCGCGCCGAAGGTGGCAGCCGTGCTGGACAACCCCGCCCTGACCGACACGCAGCAGGCGCAGGCACTCTGGGATGTTTGCGGGGAGGCGCTGGGGGCTGAGGTCAGGAATTTCGTCGCCATTCTCGCCGCCAACAAGCGGCTGGCGCTGCTGCCGGAGATCACTGCCCAGTTTGCCCAGTTCAAGGCCAACCAGGAGAAGTCGGTCGACGTGGAGGTGGTGTCCGCGTTCGACCTCGACGATGCAACCCGGGACAAACTAGCCGAGGTGCTGGGCCGCAGGCTGGAGCGTGAGGTGAAGGTGCGCACGTCGACGGACAGCGACCTTCTCGGTGGAGTATTAATCAGGGCCGGCGATCTGGTGATCGACGGCTCCGTGCGCGGCAGGCTGAACAAGCTCGCCGAAGCAATGAATTCCTGAGCGATCAGGACCAAGGATTGAGGAAACGAGCATGCAGCAACTGAATCCATCAGAGATCAGCGAGATCATCAAGCAGCGCATCGACCAGCTCGATGTCAGCACCGAGGCTCGCAACGAGGGCACCGTGGTATCGGTGACCGACGGCATCATCCGCATTCACGGCCTGGCCGATGTCATGTACGGCGAGATGATCGAGTTCGATGGCGGCCTCTACGGTATGGCGCTGAACCTCGAACGCGACTCCGTGGGCGCGGTTATTCTCGGCGACTATAAGGGGCTGTCCGAGGGCCAGTCATGCCGCTGCACCGGCCGTATTCTGGAGGTGCCGGTGGGTCCGGAGCTGCAGGGGCGGGTGGTTGACGCACTCGGCAATCCGATCGACGGCAAGGGTCCGGTGAAGGCCGCCCTGACCGACGCCCTGGAAAAGGTCGCGCCCGGCGTTATCGCTCGCCAGTCGGTGGACCAGCCGGTGCAGATCGGCCTCAAGGCGATCGATTCCATGGTGCCGATCGGGCGTGGCCAGCGGGAACTGATCATCGGCGACCGCCAGATCGGCAAGACCGCCATCGCGGTGGACGCGATCATCAACCAGAAGGGCACCGGTATCAAATGTGTCTACGTGGCGGTGGGCCAGAAGGCCTCCTCGGTCGCCGCCGTGGTGCGGAAACTGGAAGAGCACGGCGCCATGGAGCACACCATCGTGGTGGCGGCGACGGCTTCCGACCCGGCAGCCATGCAGTACCTGGCGCCGTTTGCCGGTTGCACCATGGGCGAGTACTACCGCGACCGGGGCGAGGACGCCCTGATCATCTACGACGACCTCACCAAGCAGGCCTGGGCCTACCGCCAGATCTCCCTGCTGCTGCGCCGTCCGCCTGGCCGTGAAGCCTATCCGGGCGACGTTTTCTATCTTCACTCCCGCCTGCTCGAGCGCGCCGCCCGGGTCAACGCCGATTACGTGGAAAAGTTCACCGATGGCGAGGTAACGGGCAAGACAGGCTCCCTCACCGCGCTGCCGGTGATCGAAACCCAGGCCGGAGACGTCTCCGCGTTCGTACCGACCAACGTGATCTCCATCACCGACGGCCAGATCTTCCTTGAAGCGGACATGTTCAATGCGGGTATCCGTCCGGCAATGAACGCGGGCATCTCCGTATCCCGGGTCGGCGGCGCCGCGCAGACCAAGATCATGAAGAAGCTCTCCGGTGGTATCCGGACCGCGCTGGCCCAGTACCGGGAGCTGGCGGCGTTCTCCCAGTTCGCCTCCGACCTGGACGAGGCAACCAAGGCCCAGCTGGACCAGGGTGAGCGTGTGACCGAGCTGATGAAGCAGAGGCAGTACTCGCCGCTGAGCATCGCCGAGATGGGTATCATGCTGTACGCCGCCAACGAGGGCTTCCTGAAGGATGTCGAGGTCAACAAGATCGGCGACTTCGAGCAGGCCCTGCTCTCCTTCATGCACGCCGAACACGGCGACCTGATGGACAAGATCGTTGCCAGCGGCGATTACAACGACGAGATCGAGGCAAGCTTCAAAGCGGCGATCGAGAAGTTCAAAGCGACGCAAACCTGGTAAGCCGAGGACCAGCAGATGGCAGTCGGAAAAGAAATCCGGACCAAGATCTCCAGCATTCAGAGCACGCAGAAGATCACCAGCGCCATGGAGATGGTGGCGGCCAGCAAGATGCGCAAGGCGCAGGATCGTATGCAGCTGGGCAAACCCTATGCCCGGCGGATGCGATCAGTGGTGGGCCACATCGCCAACTCCGCACCGGAGTACCGTCACATCTACATGGTGGAGCGCGAGGTCCGGCGGGTCGGGTACATCGTGATCTCAACCGATCGCGGACTCTGCGGCGGCCTGAACATCAACCTGTTCAAGGCGACGGTCAGGTCCATGAAGGAGTGGGCAGACCAGGGTATCGAGATCGACCTCAGCCTGGTCGGGGCCAAGGCGGCAGCCTTCTTCAGGAGCTACGGTGGAAACGTGACCGCAGCGGTACGGGACCTGGGTGAAGAGCCCGCCCTCTCGGACCTGATCGGGGGCGTCAAAACCATGCTCGATGCGTACGAGGAGGGACGGGTAGACCGCCTGTTCCTGGTGACCAACCATTTCGTCAACACCATGACGCAGGTGCCGACCGTGGAGCAGCTGCTGCCTCTGGAGGCGGAAGAGAGCACGGAGATGAAGCACCACTGGGACTACATCTACGAGCCCGACGCCAAGGAGCTGCTGGAGGGGCTGCTGACCCGCTACATCGAGTCCCAGGTCTACCAGGCGGTGGTGGAAAACGGCGCCTGTGAGCAGGCGGCGCGGATGCTGGCGATGAAAAATGCCACCGATAATGCGGGAGAGCTGATAGACGACCTGCAGCTGATCTACAACAAGGCGCGACAGGCGGCGATCACCCAGGAGCTGTCGGAGATCGTCGGCGGCGCGGCCGCCATCAGTTAGCCAGGCAGAGGGTAAGGGGCAGGTCCGGCCAGGGGCAAACAGCCCTCCCCAGACTCCCCGCCCGGACAGAATTGAATTTTGACCTAGAGGATCCGGACATGAGCAGCGGACGAATCGTACAAATCATCGGCGCGGTCATCGACGTGGAGTTTCCACGCGACAGCGTCCCGCAGGTATACGACGCACTGAAAGTGCCCGAAAGAGACCTGACCCTGGAGGTCCAGCAGCAGCTGGGTGACGGCGTGGTGCGTGCCATCGCCATGGGCTCTTCGGAGGGCGTCAGCCGCGGCCTGGCCGTGGAGAACACCGGCGCGCCCATCGCCGTGCCGGTGGGCCCCGAGACCCTGGGCCGTATCATGGACGTGCTCGGCAACCCCATCGACGAGCGCGGCCCCATCGGTGAGCAGGAGCGCGCCTCCATCCACCGCAAGGCGCCTACCTATGAAGAACTCGCCGCCTCCGAGGAACTGCTCGAGACCGGGATCAAGGTGATCGACCTGGTCTGCCCCTTTGCCAAGGGCGGTAAGGTCGGACTGTTCGGCGGCGCCGGTGTGGGCAAGACCGTCAACATGATGGAGCTGATCAACAACATCGCCATCCAGCACTCCGGGCTTTCGGTGTTCGCCGGTGTGGGTGAGCGCACGCGAGAGGGCAACGACTTCTATTTCGAGATGCAGGAGTCGAAGGTCGTCGACCTGGAGACCCTCTCCAACTCCAAGGTGGCGATGGTCTACGGCCAGATGAATGAGCCGCCCGGTAACCGCCTGCGCGTGGCCCTGACCGGTCTCACCATGGCGGAGAAATTCCGCGACGAGGGCCGCGACGTCCTGCTGTTCATCGATAATATCTACCGCTACACGCTGGCGGGAACCGAGGTGTCGGCGCTGCTGGGCCGGATGCCCTCCGCGGTGGGCTACCAGCCGACCCTGGCGGAGGAGATGGGTGTGCTGCAGGAGCGGATCACCTCCACCAAGATCGGCTCCATCACCTCGATCCAGGCGGTCTATGTGCCGGCGGACGACCTGACCGACCCGTCACCCGCCACCACCTTCGCCCACCTGGACTCCACCGTGGTACTTTCACGGGACATCGCCGCGAAAGGTATCTACCCTGCGGTGGACCCCCTGGATTCCACCTCGCGCCAGCTTGACCCGCTGCTGATCGGCAACGAGCACTACGACACGGCGCGCGGCGTGCAGAACGTGCTGCAGCGCTACAAGGAACTGAAGGACATCATCGCGATTCTGGGCATGGACGAGCTGTCTGAGGAAGACAAGCAGATCGTGGCCCGCGCGCGAAAGATCGAGCGCTTCCTGTCCCAGCCCTTCCACGTGGCAGAGATTTTCACCGGCTCTCCCGGCAAATACGTTTCCCTGAAAGATACCATCGCGGGATTCAAGGGTATCCTGGCGGGGGATTACGACGAGCTGCCGGAGCAGGCCTTTTACATGGTCGGCAGCATCGAAGAGGCTGTCGAGAAAGCCAGCAAGCTTTGAGCCGGGCGGGCGCTAGAGGGGCTAAACTATGGCAATGACAATTCATTGTGACATCGTCAGCGCGGAGGAGGAGATCTTCTCCGGGCTGGTCCAGTTGCTCGTCGCCACCGGCGACCTGGGTGAACTGGGCGTGAGTTACGGGCACGCACCGCTGCTCACCTCGCTGGCGCCCGGCCCCGTGCGTATCGTCACCCAGGATGGCCACGAGGAGGTCTATTACGTCTCCGGCGGTTTCCTGGAAGTGCAGCCGGGCGTCGTGTCAATCCTCGCCGACACTGCCCTTCGCGCTCACGACGTGGACGAGGCGGCGGCTGAGGAGGCGCGCCGGGCGGCGGAGCACGCGCTGGCCAACCAGTCCGGTGACTTCGATTACGGACGCGCTTCCGCCCAGCTGGCGGAGGCCGCCGCCCAGTTGGCCACCCTGCGCAAGATGCGCAACCGGGCCGGTCGCGGCTGACCGCGGTCCCGACGTTTTCACCGAGAAGCCCCGGCATCGCCGGGGCTTTTTCGTTGGGTCAGAGAGCCGATGGGGCCCCGCGGTTTATGGTGACGGGGTCACAGTTTTGGCATTTGTAGCGCGCTACCCCGTTGTATTGTCCCCGGCGCTGATTAACATGGGGACAGACCACTTTTTAGCCGGACACTTATGAAACTGGAAGTCATAGTACTCGCTGCGGGGCAGGGTACCCGGATGAAATCCGCCCTGCCGAAAGTGCTGCACACGCTGGCGGGCAGACCGCTGCTGGAGCACGTCGTCCGCACCGCGAAGGCCCTGGAGCCCGTCGCCGTGCATGTGGTGGTAGGTCACGGTGCGGAGGCGGTGCGGACGGCGCTGGCGGGTTATCCGCTCAACTGGGTTGTCCAGGAGCAGCAGCTGGGGACCGGCCACGCGGTGCTGCAGGCCCTGCCCGCGGTCGCCGGCGACAGCACGGTGCTGGTGCTGTACGGAGACGTTCCGCTGATCCGGACCGAAACGCTGGCAGCCCTGGCGGCTATGGCGGTGGACGGCCCGGCGTTGCTGACGGCATGCCTTGACCAGCCGGCCGGCTATGGCCGGATCCTGCGCGACGGGAGCGGTGCCGTGCAGGGGGTCGTGGAGGAGAAGGACGCCAGCGATGCCCAGCGCGCGATTCGCGAGGTCAATACCGGGGTGCTGGCGGCGCCGGCCAGTGACCTGCGGGTGTACCTGCCCCGGGTCGAAAATGACAATCGCCAGGGTGAATACTACCTGCCGGACATCCTCGGGCTTGCGGTGGCGGAAGGGAAACGGATTGGCACCTTCGAGGCCGAATCCGAACTGGACGTCCTCGGCGTCAATGACCGTGTTCAGCTCAACCAGGTCGAGCGGGAGTACCAGCGGCGCGAGGCGGAGCGGCTGATGCGCGAGGGCGTGTCCCTGGCGGACGCAGGTCGCCTGGATATCCGCGGCACGCTCACCTGTGGCCGCGACGTCCGGATCGACGTCAACGTCGTCTTCGAAGGCGAGGTCACCCTGGGCGACGGTGTGACGGTGGAACCGAACTGTGTACTGCGGGACGTGGAGGTGGGCGCGGGAGCGACGATCCACGCCATGAGCCATCTGCAGGAGGCGCGGGTCGGTGCGGGCTGTGACGTGGGGCCCTTCGCCCGCCTGCGCCCTGGAACGGTGATGAGCCCGGGGGCCCGCGTGGGGAATTTCGTAGAGACCAAGAAAGCCCTCATCGGTCCCGGCAGCAAGGTCAACCACCTCACCTACATCGGCGACTGCGAGATGGGCGCCAAGGTCAATATCGGCGCCGGGACCATCACCTGCAACTACGACGGGGTCAACAAGCACAGGACCGAGATCGGCGATGGCGTGTTCGTGGGCTCCAACAGCACCCTGGTCGCGCCGCTGCAGATTGCGGAAGGCGGTTTCGTCGCGGCCGGTTCGACCATCACCAGGGCCGTGGGCACGGACGAACTCGCCGTGAGCCGTGGCCGGCAGCGCAATATCGAGGGGTGGCAACGCCCCGGCGCGCAGCAGAGCGAGGACTGATTATGTGTGGCATCGTGGCCGCTGCGGCGCGCCGGGAAGTATCCGAAATTCTGCTCGAGGGCCTCAGGCGCCTGGAGTACCGGGGTTATGACTCGGCGGGCATGGCCCTGGTGGACAATGAGCACAACCTGCAGCTGCACAAGCAGCAGGGCAAGGTCAGTGAGCTCGAGAAGGCCCAGGCCCTGGAACCCCATTACGGCTGTACCGGTGTCGCCCATACGCGCTGGGCGACCCACGGCGAGCCCTCCGGGGTCAATGCACACCCGCACATCTCCGGGGACCGGGTCGCGCTGGTGCACAACGGCATTATCGAGAACCATGTGGCGCTGCGACAGGAGTTGCTGGCGCAGGGTTACGAGTTCGCTTCCGCAACGGATACCGAGGTCGTGGTTCATATGCTGCACCGCCATCTCGCTGCGGGCAGCACCCTGCTGGACGCGATGCAGGCGGTGGTGCAGCGGCTGGAGGGCGCCTATGCCCTGGCCGCCGTCGATACCGACCACCCGGACCAGGTCGTGGCCGCGCGCAAGGGCAGCCCCCTGGTCGTCGGGGTGGGTATCGGGGAGAACTTCCTCGCCTCGGACCAGCTGGCCCTGCGCCAGGTCACCGACCGTTTTATCTATCTCGAGGAGGGGGACGTGGTGTCGATCACTCCCCGCTCCCTGCAGATCTATGACATCACCGGGCAGCCGGTGGAGCGCGGCACTACGCGTATCGATGAGGCGGTGGAGGTGGTCGACCTCGGCGGCTTCGACCACTACATGCTCAAGGAGATCTACGAACAGCCGCGGGCGCTTGCCGCGACCTTTGCCCAGGCCATCGATCGCGAGGTGCAGGATCAGTGTTTCGGCGAGGCCGCCGCCGAGATCTTCGACCGGGTGAAATCGGTGCAGATCGTGGCCTGCGGTACCAGCTTTCACGCCGGGATGGTTGCCCGCTACTGGCTGGAGGAGATCGCGGGCATGCCCTGCGAGGTCGAGGTGGCCTCCGAGTTCCGCTATCGCAAGCGGGTGGTGCACGACGGCACCCTGCTGTTGACCATCTCCCAGTCGGGGGAGACGGCAGACACCCTCGCTGCCCTGCGCGATGCCGCCCCGGACGAGTTCGTGGCCAGCCTGGTCATTGCCAACGTGGACAACAGTTCGCTGGTGCGCGAAAGCGACCTGGTGTTCCTGACCCGCGCGGGGGCAGAGATCGGCGTGGCCTCCACCAAGGCCTTCACCACCCAGCTGGTCGCGCTCCTGATGCTGACTATCGCACTGGGGCGGCGTCGCGGGCTGTCGACCGAAAAACAGCAGCAGCTCACCAATGCCCTGGCTGCCCTGCCGGATCACGTGCAGCAGGCCCTGGAGCTCGACGGGGCGATCAGGGAGCTGTCCGAGGCCTTCATTTCGAGGCACCACGCCCTGTTTCTGGGCCGCGGCATCCAGTACCCCATCGCCATGGAGGGGGCGCTCAAGCTGAAGGAGATCTCCTATATTCACGCCGAGGCCTATCCGGCGGGGGAGCTGAAACACGGGCCCCTGGCGCTGGTGGACAACGACATGCCGGTGGTCGCGGTGGCGCCCAACGACGAGCTGCTGGAGAAGCTGAAATCCAATCTGGAGGAGGTGCGTTCCCGGGGCGGCGAACTGTTCGTCTTTGCCGACCGGCAGGCGGGATTTGCCAGCGAGGCGCGGGTCCGGGTCATGCCGATGCCGCACTGCCCGGAGGTGATCAAGCCAATCGTTTATACGGTCGCCCTGCAGTTGCTGGCGTATCACGTGGCGGTGCAGAAGGGCACCGACGTCGACAAGCCGAGAAACCTGGCGAAATCCGTTACGGTGGAATGAGCGCCTTCGACTGGCTCAGGTCGATCCACATTACCTGCGCCGTACTCTCCATCGGCGGGTTTGTCCTGCGCGGGGCCTGGCGCCTGAGCGGCAACACTCTTGTACAGCAGCCGGTCGCACGGGTGGCGCCCCATATCGTCGATACCCTGCTGCTGTGCTCTGCGATCGGCATGCTGGTGATCTGGGGGACCTCCCCGCTGCAAATGCCCTGGGTGATGGCCAAGATCGCCGCACTGCTCGCCTACATCGGGCTGGGGATGATCACCCTGCGCTTCGGGAGAACGCCCCGGGTCAGGCGGACCGCCTATGTCATGGCGCTGCTGGTCGCCGGTTATATCGTTTCGGTCGCCCTCACCCACTCCGTGCTCGGTCCGCTCTCCCCGGCCCGGGTCTGATCGTTCCCGCTCCCCTGCAGAGAGGAGGAACGGTGGGTGCTACTGGGGATGCGCCGCCTTGTAGGCCTTGATCTGGGCGTTGAACGCGCCGGCTATCTCCTCTTCCATGGAGACGGCGGCATTGTAGGTCTCTTCCAGCTTCTTGTAAGCGGCAACCGCCTCTTCACTGCCCTCCTCTTCCAGCACGTTGGCCTGGGCTGCGCTGACCAAGGGCTCGAGACAGCCCATGTACTCCAGGTTCGCCGCCTGGAATGCCTTGACCGCTTTCTGGCCGGCAAGCATCTGCTCCATGGTGGAGCTGGCACCGTCCGGGATACTCGGGGCATCGGGCTTCACGCAGTCATCGGCGATGGCGAAAGAGCTGGTCAGGGCGATAGCCAGCAGGGCGGGTCTCAGGCTTTGCATAGCGGTTTCCTCGATTATTTTCAAAAACATTAGCAGGAGACGGCCCCTCTGCCAAGTCGGCCCGGGAAGCGGCGGGAGCCTGTCAGTCGCTGCCCACCCAGAGCCTGGACAGCCCGTAATCGCCCTCAAGTTTGCGCGCAGTCCGCTCTGCCTGCTCCCGGCTGGCCAGGTCGATCACGCGCACCCGGTAAAAAAGCTCGCCGCCCTTGCTGCCCGTGGTGACCACGACCTTGCCCGCCTGGGGCTGTAACCGGTCCGCCCAGCTCTCGGCCATCGCCCTCTGACTGTAGGAACCGAAATTGACGAACCAGCCGCCATCGACGGCGGCGCCGGTCGCCGTGACGGGCGCCTTCTCCGGGGCGGCGGGCCGGGCCGGAGCCGGTTTTGCGGCGGGCGCCGGCGCTTCGGGTGCGGGGGCGGTTGCCGCCGGCGCGGCGGGCTTTTGCGCCTCGGCGGTCCGTTCTTCCAGTCGGGCTTCGAGGCCTGACACGGCCCCCTCCAGGCGGCGGTTTTCGATGGTCAGTGCCTCGAGTCTCGCCTGCAGTTCATCATTGCGTTGCTCCAGGTCGCGGGCCGCTTCGCGGCTGGCAGCGGCCTCCGCGGGGGTGACCGCGGTCGCGAGATCGGCCTGCAGCTGGCGGATCTCCTCCTGCATCGCGGCCCGCTGTTGCAGTACCCCGTAACCGCCGGCGGCGAGCAGCAATACGGCCACCACCGCCACGGCAATAAGGCTGAGAGGCCACATGCCGGTGTCCTCGACGGCCTCGTCGGCATAGGCATCCTCTTCCTGCCAGTCCAGGTCGGGATCCATCATCTCGCGCCGGGGCGACAGGCCGGCGGCAGGGGCCGCGACCCCGGGCCGGGCGTCGTCCTTTTCATCCCATTCGTCGCCGTACCGTTCTTCGGCGGTAGCCTCCACCTCGTCGTCCCACCGCTCTTCCCGGTCCCACTCCTCCTCGTCGTCTTCCTCCCAGTCGCTTCCGGGCTCCGGATCCGGATGGCCGCCGGTCTTGCGCTCGGAAAAGATATCCGCCGCCACCGGTTCCGGGTCGTCGAGGTAATACTCCTCATCCTCGTCCTCGGTGTAGATGGTCGCGCAGTCCGTGTCCCTGTCCGGCTCCTCGTAATCGTCATCCTGCTCGTCGAAGCGGGTATAGCCGCGCTCGTCGTGCGCTTCCCGGCGAGTGCTCTTCTGGGGGTGGTCGGCGCCGGGCTCGTCGCTGTCACTGCCGGAGGCAAGCAGGCGGTTGTCGTCGTTGTCACTCATCTGTCAGCGAACCCGTGCGATGGAGGAATGCCGCCGATGGTACCAGACACCGCAGCCAAATTCTGCAAGCGTCACGTACCGGTGGATACAGCGGCCGGCGCCTTTTGTGTTTCTCCGCTCATTGGCAGGTAGTGGCCCGGCCTACCGGCCCCGGCCAGGCGATACATTTTCAGTCGCGGCCCGATATCCGCTTTATGAAAAGCAGCCCTCCTCCCGGAACCGCTCGCAGGAGCGGTCTATTGCAACCCGCCACTGTGCGAAGAACCTTTTTTATCCCATATTCGCGCCGTGATCGTCCGGTGCGCCGGCTTTTTGGTTAAAATGCGCCGATGGATGTGTCGGATATTCTCTCCCCCCTCAACGAAGCCCAGCGCGAAGCCGTCGCGGCGGAAAACCGGAACATGCTGGTGCTGGCCGGCGCCGGCAGCGGCAAGACCCGGGTCCTGGTCCACCGCATCGCCTGGCTGATCCGCGCAGAGGGCTTTTCGCCCTGGTCCATCCTGGCGGTCACGTTCACCAACAAGGCTGCCCGGGAGATGCGCAGCCGCATCGAGGAAATGCTGCAGATCCGGAGCCACGGAATGTGGGTGGGGACCTTTCACGGCCTGGCCCACCGGCTGCTCAAGGCTCACTGGAAGGAGGCGGGACTGCCGCAGAATTTCCAGATACTGGACAGCGATGACCAGCTGCGCCTGGTCAAGCGGGTCTGCCGGGAGCTGGAGCTGGACGAAAGCCGCTGGCCGCCGAAGCAGGCGCAGTGGTATATCAACGCGCAGAAGGACGAGGGGCTGCGCGCGGCCCACGTGGAGGCCCCGGTGGGCGACCTCTTTGCGCAGACCATGCTCCAGGTGTACCGGGCCTACGAAACGGCCTGTGAGC
>JARRPM010000054.1:0-29209 GCA_037382865.1 Halioglobus sp.
AGCCCCCTGGTCGTGACGTGGGACAGGGTATCCTCCAGCGCCCGCCCCAGCTTCTCCACCAGCTCGTCGACCTGGGCCTCGGTGATGATCAGCGGCGGGCAGAGGGCGATGCTGTTGCCCCCCAGGGCCCGCACGATCAGGCCGTACTCTTCACAACGTCTCTGGCAGAATCCCCCGACGGCGTTGCCCTCGAAGGGCTGCCGGGTCTGCCTGTCGGCCACCAGCTCCAGGGCGGCGATCAGCCCCATGCCGCGCACCTCCCCCACCAGCGGATGGTCCGCAAACTCGTTCAGGCGGGATTGCAGGTAGTCGCCCACTGTCGCGGCATGCTCGAACAGCCGGTCGCGCCGGTAGATGTCGAGCACCCTGGAGGCCACCGCACAGGACACCGGATGACCGCTGTAGGTGTAACCGTGGCCGAACACGCCCACCCGGGCGCTGAGTTCCGCCATCGGCTCATACATCTGTCCGGCCACCACCGCCGCACTCACTGGCAGATACGCCGAGGAGAGGGCCTTGGCCAGCGTCATCATGGCAGGCTTCATGCCCAGCCTGTTGGCGCCGAAGTCCACTCCCAGGCGCCCGAACCCGCAGATCACCTCGTCGTCCCAGAGCAGGATGTCGTACTTGTCCAGCACCGCCTGGATTTTCTCGAAGTAACCGGCCGGCGGTATGATGACGCCGCCGGCGCCATTCACCGGCTCGGCGATGAAGGCGGCGATGCTCTCCGGCCCTTCGGCCAGAATCAGCTCCTCCAGCTCCCGGGCGCGACGGCTGGCAAACGCCTCCTCGCTCTCCCCCGGCAGGCCGTCGCGGTAATAGTGGGGTGAGCCGGTCCGCAACACGCCCAGCGCCTCGAAGGGAAGGCTGAAGTGCGCGTGGTTGGCGGGCAGCCCGGTCAGCGCGGCGGCCGCCACGGTAACGCCGTGATAGCCGCGCTCCCTGGCGATAATCTTGTACTTTTCCGGCCTGCCGATCGCATCGAAATAATAACGCAGCAGCTTGATCAGCGTGTCGTTGGCGTCCGAGCCGGAATTGCCGAGAAACACCCGCCCGTCCTCCACCGGGACCATGGCCGAGAGCTTGTCGGCCAGTTCCATCGCCGCCGGATGGGTCTTGCCGCCAAACATGTGGCTGAAAGTCAGTTTGCGCATCTGCTCGGCGGCGGTCTCGATCACCTCCTCATTGCCATAGCCCAGGGCAGTACACCAGAGGCCGGCCATCCCCTCGAGGTACTGTTTGCCCGTATTGTCGTAGACGTAGACGCCCTGCCCCCGCTCGATGACCAGCTGTTCGGTCGCCTTCAGGTTGGTCGTCGGATAGATCATGTGCGTCATCGTCGTATTCCTCCTGGTATGAGTGCCCGTGCCCGGGGGCTAACCCTCCACCCCGAGCTGCATCTCAATCCTCACATTACCGCTGGCGGGGGCAGTGGGAAAGAGCAATCTCTGCTCGCCGCTGAGCGTGTGGCCGTTATCCCTCAGCTCTCGGGCAAACGCGCGCCAGCTCTGCGCGAGCCCCTCGGGAGGACCCTCGTACACCCGGTAGGCGCATTTGAACGGTTCGCTGTTGCGGAGCCTGAACTGGCCGCCCGCCCGGGGGGCTCCGCGGGCGGGCAGCGCTATCTGCAATGCCGCCTCCCCGGGCTCCGGTTCGACGCCGGCGTCGCCGAGCGCGATAACCTGCAGCGGGCCGTCGACGCTGCCCCCGGACTTGATCAGGGAGACACCCAGGCGCGCCGCCTTGCCACGCAGGTCCGCAGCCAGCTGCGCCAGCGGCATGTCATACTCCACGTAGAACAGGTTTTGCGCGGGCACCGTCTTGAACGCAAACCCTTCGGTATGCGCGGCAGGCGGCGTTTCTGCCGGCGCGGCGGCACCGCCCTCCCCCGCCGCGGTCTCCAGGCTGGCGTACCTGCCCTCGGAGCCGTAACAGGGGCCGACGACGCGCTTGCTCTCTTTTTCGGTGGCCGGCTCCGCCTCCATAAAATTCAGCCACTGTGCCGCCTCGGGGCTGACGCCACCGACCAGGGTGGCGTTGATGAAGGCGCGGCGGGCGCCGGGCCGGTCACCCAGCTTCAGCTGGCTGACCCCCAGCAGCAGGTTGGCCCGTCCCACGTAGCGGTCGTCCAGCCGGGCGGAACACGCGGCGAGGACGGCCTGCTGCATCGGACGCCAGGCCTGCCGCTCCATCTGCAGCTGAGCCAGGTAGAGATAGAGCTCGGTGTCCCCTGTCAACCGCGCCGCCTGAGACAGCGCATCCAGCGCCTTCTCCTGCTCGCGGGCCTGCAGCCAGAACTCGAACAGCCGGCGGTAGTGGGGGCCACTGGCGGAGACCGCCCCGTCGGAGAGAGCCCCGGCGAGCGTCTGTGCGGCGCCATAGGGGTTCCTGTTGGCGGCGTAGAGGTCGGCCAGCAGGAGCAGCTCCCGTTCACTGAACCCAACCCCCTTCTCCCTGGCCAGCGCCAGGTGGTCGAGGGCCTGGCGCCTCTTGTTCTGCTGCAGGTAGACGGAGGTCAGCTGGTGCCAGTTCTGCGGATTGTCCGGCTCGAGCCGCAGCAGCTCCCGCAGCAGCCGTTCGCTCTGCTCGAAAGCCCCCGCACGGTAGTAAAGTGCGAGCGCCTTGCGGGTCTGTGCCAGATCCAGCGCCAGGCCTTGCTCCTGCAGGCGATCCAGGGCGGCCACCACCGCCACATAGTTGCCCAGGTGGTAGCTTTGCTGCGCAGCACGCGCTCCAGCGTGGCCGCAGCCTCGGTGTAGTTCTCAGAGAGGAGATAGACCTGGGCCAGCTCTCGCTGCATCTCGCGATCGGCAATATCGGAGAGCCCACCGGCTCCCAGCGCGCCCCGGTAGTACTCGATCGCCTTGTCGTACTGCTTCTGCTCGACATAGTGCCGGGCCAGGTGTCGCTCGGCACTGGCGCGGGCGTAGGGGTCGCCCAGGGTGTCGATCTGTTTCTCGAGCTCCTCGATGGAGAGGCTTTCGCTCCCCCCTGGCGCATCGCCGGACTTGATGATCAATTTGCTCCGGTACTGTCCCTCCTCTGCAGCAGCCAAGGTCGCCATCCCGGCCACCAGGAGCGCAGCGAGCAATGGTCGCAGGAGGCGCAATGGCATGCGTTCAGTCCACATGGGGAATGTTCTGTGGATAGTTCCGCCACAGCACTTCGACCCGCTGGGTCAGCAGGATATCCCCGCGCTGCTTGCCGATGAAACTGACCGAGTAGCGCCAGTCCCGCACCGCGGCGACGACCTTTTCCTCGAAGACACCGCGGGGAAAGGCGTCGAGCACGCGAACCTCCCGCGTCCGCCCGTCGGGTGTGACGGTGAAGGCCACCAGCACCCAGCCATCGATCCGGTTCCGCCAGGCCACCTCCGGGACGTTGGGTCGGCGCGTATTATAGGGGGTGACTTCGACATAGCCCACGGCATCCGCGCCGGCCGCCGACAAGCCGATCCCCCCGCTGCCCAGCGGTGCGCTCCAGTTGTCCCCCGCGGCCTGGATATCGATCTCGCCGGCCGCAAGGTCAAGAGCGGGAATTTCGAGTTCCGTTGCGGGTTCGGGTGTCGGCGGGCTGATCTCGAGGGACGCCATCGAGGGCTCCTCGCTGGGTTCCCGGGGCGTCTCCGGTTCAGTCTCCGGCTTCTCCTCCTCGCGCTCCTGCTGGAAGACCTCGACGGTCGAATAGACCGGGAGGGCGACCGTCTCCTGCTGCCCGGCCCGGATCAGGCTCTGCATGAACAGGAATACGGCGACGGTGATCAGCAGTGCGCCCGTCAGGGCCGGCAGGAAGCGCATCCGGGGTTACCTTTTCACGGCGCCTGCCGGGTCCCTTTGTCGGCGGCGATGGCAATGCCTTCGACGCCCGCCAGGCGTACCTGGTCCATCACATCCACGAGCATGCGGGTGGAGGACGCCTCGTCCGCCTGGATGATGACCGAGCCCTCGGGATTGTCCGCGTGAAGACGGGCGACAACCGACCGCACCGCGCGAGAGTCCACCGGTCGGCGGTCGATCCAGATCTCCCCCTCCGCGGTGACCGCGATAAAGATGTTGGCGCTCTCCTGGCGCGACGCGGTCTGCGCCTGGGGCGTGCTCACGGCCACCCCCGACTCCTTGACGAAGGAGGTGGTGACGATGAAGAAAATCAGCATGATAAACACGATGTCGAGCATCGGCGTCATGTCGAGCTCGGTGTCGTCGGCAGGCGGGCGGTGGCGGCGGGCGGTCATTGCCCTTCTCCCGACCGCCGGTGGTCCTGCAGCACCAGGCTGTCCACCAGCCGGCTGGTCTCCCGGTCCGCAAGCTGGCGCAAGCGCACGGTGAAGTAAATACCCGTCAGCGCCACGACCAGGCCGGCCATGGTCGGACTGGTGGCGCGATAGACGCCCCGGGCCATGGCCTGGGCATCGTCGTTACCGCTGACGGCGATCACCTCGAACACTCCGATCATACCCAGCACGGTACCGAGCAGGCCGAGCAGCGGGCAGAGCGCGACCAGCACCTGGATCAGCGGCAGCAGCGCATGCAGCGCCAGGCTCGCCTCCGAGGCGGTCGCCTCACGGATTTTCCTGGCGCGCCAGGAGTGGCGATCCTCGCGACGTTCCCACTGGGCGGTCAGCTTTCGCCTGCGCCGCGGCCAGGTGATGCGTATGAACCAGGCTCGCTCCAGGATCAGCAGCCAAAGCAGCACACAGGCGCCGAAAATGAGCCACAGCACCGGACCGCCCTGGTCCACGAAGTCCTGGATGGCGCTGCCGACTGTCGCGTACAGGGTCACTGGCTCATCCGCCCTGCTGCTCGGCGGTGCGGGCGAGGACGCCGGCACACTGTTCGTCCAGGCGCTGGATCATGGCGCGTGACATCGCGGCTACCAGGCTGTGGCCGAACAGCAGCGGAATCGCAACCACCAGCCCCAGCACCGTGGTGACCAGCGCCTGAGAGATGCCGCCCGCCATGAGCTTGGGATCGCCGGTGCCGAACAGGCTGATCGCCTGGAAGGTCAGGATCATCCCGGTCACCGTGCCGAGCAGCCCGAGCAGAGGCGACGTCGCCGCCAGCAGCTTGATCACGCCGTTACCACGCTCCAGGGCGGGAATCTCCGCGAGAACCGCTTCATCGAGCTTCAGCTGGAGCAGTTCCTCCTGGTCGAGGGGCACCCCCTGCACCGCCAGCAGGACCCTCCCCAGCGGGTTGCCGTTGCGGGGCTCGCGGACATCGCGCAGCTGGCCGCGGATGCGCAGGTAGACAAAGCCGAGGTAGAGGCCGCGCCAGAGGGTCAGCAGCAGGCCGAGCGCCCCGAGCGCGAGGATGATAAGCGCAATCACCCCACCCTGGTCGATGCGCTCGCGCAGGCTCGGGGTGTAGCTGAGCATTCCCAGCAGGCTGCCGCGGGTGGGATCGACGGTGATCGGAGCGACCGGATCGCTGCTGTTCGCAAAAGCCTGGACAGCGCCGCGGTATCTTGCCGCCGGCTGCCGCGACAACACCAGCAGTTCTGCGGTCTCGGGCACGAAACGCAGAAAACTGCCGTCGCTGTAGGCGGAGAACGGGCCGATGCGCAGAACGGTCTCTTCCCGCGCACTGCCGTCGACGCTGACCACCGGCGCTTCGAAGCGCGCGACCTTGCCTGCCTCGGTCATCTCCTCCTGCACCAGCAGCCACAGCTGCTGGATCTCGTCGATCGTGGCCGGTCCATCGGTCGCGGCCAGCGCCGCGAGCGCATCCCGGCGCCCGGGCAGCTGGGCAGTGATCATCGAGCCCTGCAACTCCGCCGCGAAATCACCCGCAAACTCCCGGAAAGCGCTGGAGAGGTCGCCCATGTCGCCGACGACATCCTCCAGCGCCTGCTCCAGACGCGCGATCTCGGCCCTGTTGGTCTCGGTCACCGCCACCAGCGGCTGGTTCTCCCGCTGGCGCCGCTCGAAGTCCCGCTTCGCCTCTTCCAGCAGGGACTGCTGCCGGCTCTTCTCGCGCAGGAAGCGCGCCTCCCGCTGCTGGTTGAGCTGCCGCTGCTGTTGCTGCTCCTGCCGCACCGCCTGCAGCAGCTGGTCCAGGTCGGTGATCTGCTGCCCGGCAGCGCCGTCCCCGGCGGCGCCGGCGGGAGACCCCAGGCTGCCCAGCCAAAGGAACAGCAGCAGGGCCGCCGTGCGCATCAGGAGGCCTCCCCGGGCGGGGCCATGGGCAACTGCAGCAGCTGCGGCGCGACGAGGTTGCGGGCCACCCTCAGGGCCTGCGATACAGGACGGTTATACTGCGCATCCAGCTGCACCCATGACTGCCCTGACCGGTCCCAGTAACCACTGGTCTCGCCGTCAAGGCTCTGGAAATAGAGGGCAACGCGACCTACCCGCAGGTACTCCACCGACAGTGTCTCGCCCTCGAACTGCAGCGGTCCGCGCCAGGCCTCGATGCTTCCCCCGTAGCCCTGCTCGATCTGGTACGCCTCGAGCAACAGCCGGAAACGGGCAGCCACGGAGAGCCCCGGGTCGTTGAGGCGCTGCTTGAGCTGCAGCACCCCGGTCACCCTCTCCTCCTGGTGAAAGGGCAGATCCAGAACCACGAACTTTTCCAGGGCGTCTGCCATACTGCGCATCAGCGGGACGATACGCTGGCGGGTGATCCTGGCCTGCTCGATCTCTTCGCGCAGCGCGGCAATCTGAAGCTCCTGTGCCGCCTTCAGCTCCTCCAGTTCCCGGGTGTAGGCCGCCTGGTATTCGGACCCCTCCGCGTATTTGCGATACTCTTCCAGCAGCGCCCGGGTCTGGGCTGAAAGTCGGTCGATTTTCTGCTGTGATTCGGCGGCGCTGCGGTTGGTCGAGGAGACGACGGACAGGCTGTCGTCGAGCTCCGCGCCGAGCGCAGGTGCCACACACACCGCTGCCAGCAGCAGGGCTGCCAGCGGTTTATACAGGTTGAGTCGCGGGCATATCGGCATCAAGATCCTCCCGTTTTTCCGGCGTTACCGCCTGGGCAAGGATAGCAGCATCGTGCGTGGGCTGCGTCGCGCGGATTGCGTCGCGCGGAATGCGTCGCGCGGAATGCGTCGCGCAGACTGCGTCGCGCGGACTGCGTGGCACGGGCTGATAGCGATCCGGTTTCAATAAGCCAGGTTTCGCTGTGCACGCAGTTCCGCCAGCGTCGGCAGGTCGTACTTCCGCCGGAAACACTCTGTCGTATCCAGGATCTCCTGGCACAGGAACCCGTGCGCCGGGGAGTTCTCGATACGCTCGTGCCTGACCATCACATATTTCACGGAAATCTCCTCCCCTTCGGGCAGGGGCAGATCGATGAGATCCCGGCCCAGCTCATCCCGCTCCACAAACAGCGGTGGCGCCGGAAACAGGTAATCGGACTGCTTTACCACCTTGATGGCCGTCAGGAGGTTGTCCGTCTCCAGGTGAGGCACCACCCTGGATTCGTGCAGCAGAAAAGGTGAATCCTGCCGGGCCAGAAACTGGACGTCAGCGACTTCAGACAGGGTCAGCATCACCTGGGGGTACTGCAGCACCATTTCCCAGGTAAGCGATTGGCCCTCCAGCGGGTGCCCCCTGCGCGCCAGCAGGCTCGGCGAGGCGTAACCGAGCGTGGTGAGACGGATGTCGGCGGGATAGGACTGACGCTCTGCCTGCAGGGCAAAATCCAGGGCGCCACTGGCCAGCCGTTCGGACACGTCCGGGGCAGCGGATATCACGCGCAGGCGAATTCCGGGAGCGCGGCGGTTCAGACGCTCGATCAGCGTGGGCAGGAACCAGATCCCCATATGGCCCTGGACCAGCAGATTGAACTCCCCCTGGTAAGTGAGGGGATCGAAGGTCGCTGGCTGGATCATGGTCTGCACGGCCTGGAGCACCTGGGGCAGGTGCCTCGCCAGCTGCTCGGCCCGCGGCGTCGGGACCATACCGCTGGACTTGCGAATGAACAACGGGTCGTCGAACAGTTCCCTGAGTCGACCGAGCGTCTTGCTCATGGCGGACTGGGTGATGTAAAGCCGTTCCGCCGCCCGCGATACATTGCCCTCCTCCAGCAGCGCCTCGAGCGCCACCAGGAGATTCAGGTCCAGGCGCCCCAGCTCCCTTATATCCACGCCATCACCCCCTGAGAACCGAATCGTTATGACGGAAATTCATAATAGACCTGAATTATCGCCATTTGAAGAATGATGGTGCCGCCCATAGATTAGGTCACAGGCTGAAAAGAGAACTGTTCAGCCAACAACAGAGAGGTACATATTATGGCTATCATTCTAGCGATTTACACCACCGTCCTGGCGCTCGCCGTCTGGCAGGAAAACGAAGGGCCGGGTATCGAGCCCGATTCGACAGACGACTGCGTGACGAGGTAAGCGGCTATGACTATCATCCTTACGCTCTACGGAGCGATACTGGCGCTGGCTGTGTGGCAGGACGCTCAGGGAACGCATGCTGATTCCTGAGCCCTGCCGGTCAGGCAGATCTTCCCCCAACCTGTAGGAGCGGCCTGTCCCGGTGGCAACAGCCCCGGGTCGGCGCTCCTACTTCCCCTTCTCCCCGCCCACGAACGCTTCGCCAGACTCCAGCCCGGCCCCCGCCCAGCCACGAGCTGTCACGGCGCGATCGCAAACTTGATCAGGAAGGCCGCCAGGGCCGGCATCAGGATCAGGGCACCAAACATGTTCCATATGAACATGAAGGTGAGCAGGATGCCCATGTCCGCCTGGAACTTGATCGGGGACATGGCCCAGGTGATTACGCCTGCCGCAAGCGTCACGCCGATCAGGGCCACCACCCGGCCGGTGAAGTTCAGGGTCTCGTAGTAGGCCGTCGTCAGGTCCTTGCCCTCGCGCTCCTTCGCCAGGATGACGGTGAGCACGTACAGGGCGTAGTCCACACCGATACCGACACCGAGGGCAATTACCGGCAGTGTCGCCACCTTGACGCCGATACCCAGCCACACCATCAGCGCCTCACACAGGATCGAGGTCAGCATCAACGGCACGACAGCGCAGATAACGCCGGTGACGGAGCGGAAGGTCAGCATACAGAGCACGATAACCGCGCCGTAGACGTAGAAGAGCATCTCCCGGTTGGCTTTCTTTACGATAATATTGGTGGCCGCCTCGAACCCGGCGCTACCCGCCGCGCCGAGAAATTCGATCTTCGCGCTGGGCCAGTCCTCGTTGAATTGCTCGAGGGCGTTCACCACCCGGGTTAGCGTCGCCGCCTTGTGATCTGCCAGGTAGATCAGCATCGGCCAGATGGAACAGCCGGGATCGACGTATTCCAGGGTGACCAGTTCACTGACCGCGTAATTGATTACGTCCTGATTGCGGAACAGTGCCTCCCACTTGGGGAAGCCCTCGTTGATCCCGGCCATAATCTGCCGGGTGCGCACGTTGAGCCCGCGCACGTCCTCGACACCCTCGAGCTGGCGGAGCCGCCACTCCAGTTCGTTGGCCAGGCTCAGCCCCTCGTAGTCGATACAGCCATCCGGCGGGGTCTTGACAATCACCGC
Organism: Halioglobus sp.; assembly: GCA_037382865.1. Taxonomy (GTDB): domain Bacteria; phylum Pseudomonadota; class Gammaproteobacteria; order Pseudomonadales; family Halieaceae; genus JARRPM01. The sequence goes on from JARRPM010000054.1 coordinate 9,492, forward strand.
GAATACATCGGTACTGACCGAATAGTTCTGAACGTTATAGGCGACATCGCGGTTGTAGCGGGAATCGGCGCGCAGTTCCGGGGCGCCCGGATCAAGGTCACCGATCTGCAGGTCCTTCGCGACATAGAGTCCCCAGGCCGCCAGCAGCACGCCCACCAGGATGGCCACCGCAGCGGGACCGCGATGGGTGAACATGAGCAGGAAGCGCCACAGGGGGTGCATATCCTCGATGCTCTTGTGCGGTGCGCTGGCGCGCTCCACCGCCTTGCGGCCGACCCCGGTGTAGGAGAGCACGATGGGAATCAGGATCAGGTTGGTAAAGATGAGCACCAGCACCCCGATACTGGCCGTGATCGCCAGGTCCTGGATCACCTGAATCTGGATGATCATCAGCACCGCGAAGCCGACGCCGTCGGACAGCAGCGCGGTCACCCCGGCCAGGAACAGGCGCCGGAAGGTGTAGCGCGCCGCGATGTAGCGGTGGGTACCGCGCCCCATGTCCTGGAGCACGCCGTTGAGTTTCTGGGCGCCGTGGCTTACCCCGATCGCGAACACCAGGAAAGGCACCAGAATGGAGAAGGGGTCCAACTCGTAGCCCAGGGTCGCCAGGATACCGATCTGCCATACCACGGCTATCAGGGTGCAGCCAATCACCATCAAGGTGGAACGGAAGCAGCGGGTGTACCAGTAAAGCAGCGCGGTGGCGATCACGACCGCGACCGCGAAGAAGCCCATCACCACAAACAGTCCGTCTATCAGGTCGCCGACCAGCTTGGCGAAACCGATGATATGGATGGACTTGTCAGGATCACTGGCCGAGTACTTCTTGCGGATCTCCTCCAGTTGGTCACTCAGATTTTTGTAATCGAGGCGCTCACCGGTTTCCGGGTTCTTGGCCAGCAGCGGCACGATGATCGCAGCGGATTTCTCATCGTTCCCCACCAGATCGCCCATGATGCCGGCGCGAGCAATGTTGGTCCTGATCTGGGCAATGGACTCCGGGGAGGCGTCGTAATCGCCGGGAATGACCGGCCCGCCTTCGAATCCCTGCTCGGTCACCACCCGCCAGCGGGTATTAGGGGTAAAAATTGACTTCATGCCATTCCGGTCGACACCTGGAATGAAGAAAATCTCGTCGTTCACCTCCTCGATAAACTTGAGATTCTCCGGGGTGAAGATCGTCCCCTCCTTGACCGCGACCACCACGCGCAGGTTGTTGCCCAGCCCCTTCAGGTTGTTCTGGTTCGCCTGGTAGTTCAGGACGTAGGGGTGATTCTTGGGCAGCATTTTCTCGAAACCGGCCTGCAAATGAATCTTGGTTGCCTGGTAGCCGAGAATGATGGTCGTCAGGAGGCAGAAAGCGACCACGATCGGGCGGTTGTTGAACACCAGCTTTTCGAGAAAGGTACCCGACTGGTAATCAAATTCCGCGAGGTTCGAGATGACTGGCAGATCATCAGATGATTGTCCGTGCGCCATTAGTGCTTCTCCGAGATCTGGTTGTTATTGCGGTAAGGTCACTTTCTTGATGCCGTGGGGACCGCCCAGCAGCAATGTATTGCCAGGTCCCTCGGCAACGGCATTGACGCGGCCTACTTCGCCGACGTCGGCTCGCGTGAAACTGAACCCGTTGTCAGTGCTGACCAGCACCTCGCCGGCCACGCCCACGGCGACCAGGCGATCGTCAGAAAGCTTGGTGGAGTCGACAATGGCGCTGGTCTGTGGCTTCTCGACCACGGTCCAGGTGTCACCCGCGTCGGCGGTCCGGAACATCCGCCCCCTCAGGCCGCCCAGGACGATCGCGCCGTCAGGGGTATCAGCGCTGGTGAAGAAGCTGCCCTCCCAGGGTATTGAGTGAACCTTTCTGGCGTAGCGCTTCTCCCTGTCGGGGTTGCTGACATCGGCGACCAGAAAGAGCCCGGCCTCTCCAGACAGAAAATACCTACCCGACCCGGGGAGCGGCGAGAAATCAAAGACGTGGTAAAAGGCGTCATTTTCTATGGTATGCAAGCGGGGCACCCAGGTCTTGCCACCATCTTCCGTTAAAAGCACCATGCCATAAGCACCGACGGCGTAGCACTGCGTCTCGGACAGGCATTCCACCCGGAAAAACGGTTTGTCGGCTCCCTGACTGATCGCGAACTCCATCTCGCCCACATAGAGCGGATAGGCCTCGTTGTCCGGATTCTCTTCGGCGAGTTTCTGGTAGTACGCCAGCCCCTCCTTGCCATAGCGAATGCCATCATACTGCTTGACCCAGGTCTTGCCACCGTCTTCCGAGTGCAGGATGACCCCCTCGTGGCCGACGGCCCAACCCTTCTCCGGGGTCGGAAAATCGATATCCAGTATGCTGCTGCGCACCGGTACCTCGGCCTGTGTCCAGGTGTCTCCGCCGTCGTCCGAATAGAGGATATGGCCGTGATGCCCGGTGGCGAAGTAGCGGTCGCCGAACTTCTTGATCGTGTAGATCATCGACTTGGCCGCCTTGTCGCTCTGCACCGCGGGCAGCTCGAGTATGTCGTACTCGAACTGTTTCTGGGCGTGAGCGCAGAGCGGGGGGAGAAGAGCCAGTGCCACCAGGGCACCCAATATTGTCGTTCTTATACGCATATCACAGCTTCCACTGAATTATCAGGAGCGATGAAACCGAGACGCTGCAAGCAGCGCCTCATCCGATTGGCCAGACTTAACGAATACCCCCGCGCGCCATACCCTGCGGCGAGAAGTACTTGTCATCCTCCTTCACACCATTACGGTACTTGCCCGGTATGGGCTTGGTGTTGATGTTGTAGATACCCTGCAGGACGTCGTAGGCGCCATAGGCAAAGTGGTAGTTCGACTTGATGTCATACAGGTTGGCGCCATAGGCGAACTGCACGCGCCACAGGTTGCCGCGGGCGTCGTAGTTCTCCGAGGCCAGGCCTGCCCACATATCCTCGTCGATGTAGAAGCGCCGCTTGTGGTACAGGTGCCGCATACCGTTTTTCAGGTCCGCCTCGACCACCCAGACCCGATGCTTCTCCCAGCGAATCGACTCGGGATTGAGAAACTTCTCGCCCAGCAGGTCTTCCACCTTCCACTTGAAGAGGAAGTCGTAACAGGAATAGGGAATGATGATCTCTTTCTTGCCGACCAGTTTCCAGTTGTAGCGCTCGGGCGAGCCGTTGTAGATGAACGAGTCGTCGTAGGTGGAGGTGCCCGCCACGCCGGGGTTGGGCGTGTCGAAGGAGACCGCCGGCGCCAGGCGCACCCGGCGCTGGCCGACGAGGTATTGCCACGCCCTGCGGCCCTTGCCCTCCGTGAAGTCGGCCCCCGGCTCGTGCACCAGCAGAATCTCGCCCGCCCGTCGCGCCGGCGCGGTGTAATTGATCCGCAGTTTTACCCAGGGCGTGTCGCCCGCCAGTTTGTCGGGCTCCTTGTACATGGGGATCACGTCGGTCAGGTAACCGGTGGTGGAGAGAATCGAGTTGCCGCTGGAATCAACGTAATAGACATCGTAATCGATGGTGTGATCCGACAGGTAGCGGGTCATGTGATTCCACATCGTCTCCAGGCCGCTCTGGGGAATCGGGAACGGCACGCCGGGATAGTGGCCGTCCACCTTCTGGCCGTCGGCTACCAGGGTCGCATTGACAGCGTTCTTGGCAGTGTTGGCGTAGACCCAGTCAGGCACCACGAAGTCGCGCTTGGTGGGGTAGACGTGCATCTTGAAACCGTCGGCGCCCAGCTTCTCGAAGATCGCCTTGGTGCCCTCGGTCAGATTGTCGGCATACTCCTGCCAGTTGCTGCCGTCGATGGTGTACAGCGGCTTCTCGCCGGCGTAGGGGTCGACGTAGTTGACGTAGTCGTAGGGATCCGAAGGGGCCTCGAAGCCGGCCGGGATCGGTGCACCCTGCGGGTTCCAGGGCGGGATACTGCCATCGGCATTACCCCCCATCTCGGCGCCCATCGGCGTCAGGTCCTTGCCGAGCCGGGCGGCCTCCTCGGGTGACACCGCGGCCAGCGCGCTGCCGGCTACACAGGTGGTCAGACAGAGCGCCGCGACTGTTTTTTTGTCCATCATCATACAGGTTCCTCTAGGTGCCGAGTTGTTGACGTTATAATGGTATAGCTCTTGAGTGCCAACCTCGCAACTCAGAATGTGCGCTTGATGGTCAGAGAGACGTTATCCCGGTCCTTCAGCAGGCCGCCGATGCCGGCCATCACAGGGCCGAAGCGGTGGTTGTAATCCGTGCGTATCGTCCAGGCCTGGTTGACGAGCAACTCTGCACCGATACTGAAGGTGCCACCCTCTTCGTCGCCGCCGAAGGTGAAGGGCGATTTCTCACCGTCGATCACGTAGGAGAGGCTCATCGGGACGGTCAGGTCGGTACCCGGGAAAACCTGGTACCAGGTCGGGCGGAAAACACCGGCCACGTGACTGACCACCCGGTCTTCGCTGACCCGGACGTCCATCTGGTAACAGTTCTCGTTGCACGAATCGAGCATGGCGAAGGTGCCCTCGAGGATCCAGCTGCCGCCCTCCCAGAAACCGTTGTCCGACAGCAGGCCGAGACCGTTGATGACCACGCTCCAGACGTCACCCACCGGACCCTGGAAATTGTCTGAATCGGCGGCAAACAGGCTTTCAAAGCCGGTCTTACCCGGCACTGTCGGGATAATCGCGAACCCCAGGCCCTCGATAGCCCCCTCAGCGGGCACAGGCACGTTATACATGCGTTGAAGGGCATTACCCAGGCCCTGGGCCAGGCCGGTATCACCGCGGTAAACCACATCGAGGCCGAAACTGATTCCCGCGATCTCCTTGGCAAAGGAGACCCCCCACAGGTCGATGTCGTTCTTGAAGTTCCAGTAGCCGTGACCGATGATCTTGGCGCCATCATCCCAGTCAGCAGGGCTCTCATAGAAGGGGATTTGATCGATCGGTGCGCCAGTGAACAGCGGAAAAGCCACATTGAAATCGGCACCCGCCTGGACACCGTGCAGGTTCTTGTCGACATAGTTGATGTAGATGAAGCTGGTCTCGAGGGCCCATGGCTCGATGTAGTACTGGAAATTGATACCCCAGTCACCCGCGTCGTCCTCGTCGCGGTGCCCCCGGTAGCCGGGCCTGAACGCTTGAGTAGGCACAAACTCCCCGATGCCTGGGGGTGGAAAGACGGTGAACTCCGAGCCCGCCGTCAGACCGGTAATCGGCGCCCAAAAGGTGCCGGACTCCGGCAGGCGATAGCGCCGGTGCTCCCAGTTGTAGTAGGCATTGAGGGTCAGGTTGTCGGTCAGCTGGATGACGGTCGAGACCTTGCCGGTCGGCAGGAACAGTTCCTTGGCCTCGGAGCCGGGCACCGCAAGGCCCTTGTTGAAGTCCAGCGGCGCCATGGAGCCGCCAAAGCCGTTGATGGCGCCCACCGCCAGCAGGCTGTTGCCCCAGTAGATGGTATGGCGACCGGCGCGCAGATTGGCGAAGATGTCGCCGATGTTGAAGTTGGCGAAGACAAAGGCATCGAGCACCTCGGCACCCAGGTAGTGCCACTTCTCCGCCTCGTCGTTGTACTCGCCGGGGCTTACACTGGGCTGTCCCCAGGTGCGGATCCGGTTCCGGGGGTGGTCGCTGTCGTCACCGTACATGGGGTCATACCAGCCGGCGGCGCTGATACGGAAGCCGAAGTCGCCCTTATATACCACGTCCATTTCGGTGAGGATGTCGAGGCGGGTGCTGACCAGGCCCATGCCGCTGCGATCCACGGCGAGATCGCCGTCATCCGCCAGCCACCAGCCAGTCCCCGTGTGGGCGCTTTTCGGCGTCACCACCTGATCGTCCGGCTTTTCGGTACGGGCCATGATATTGCCCTTGAAGGTGGTGTCCCAGCGGATCGCCCAGTCATCACCCGTATCGAACTGGAATGCGTTGGCCTGCGAGCTGACGGCGGCGAGCACCGACAATGCGAGTAACTTCTTTTTCATTGGAGTTTCCCTCTAGCTGTTTTTTGGTTCAGGTTATGCCATTTTTTATGGTGTTTACAGTGGATATCGCGGAGCTGGTTGCAACCTCAATTCACGATCAAACTATCCTGGTACTTGATACTCAAAGTGCTGCACATCTCATTGCTGCGTCGAAACAGTCGGCGCCCGCTGACACGCCACAGGAATAACGTCGGTGATAAAGGCATAGCCCAGCGACCGGTTGTGCTCGGAGTCACGCGCCATCATTTCCGGGCGTGTAGAACGGGAGCACCCTTGACCACAGGCTAATCATGACCGGTCTGTTCTCTTTCTGGAGAGGATATTCAGCCATTGCGGCAAGGCCTCCTATCCACTGTTTCCTTAAAATTTTGTCGACATGATACTACCAGCTACGAAGATTACAATATGTCGAACGTATTGATTTGGGTCACTAGTTTGGCAATGGGAGGCAGAACAGATAACGGCCGGGTCCCTCACCCCGATCCATGCGACGGGTCTCCCCGCCCACTCACGTCGCCCCGAACCGGCTGACATTCGTCGACGGGGGTGTCGTCGCCGGGCCCTGACCACCATCCTCTGCCTGGTCAATGCGCGTCAATACAGCACGCGCGGGGCCATGCCCCACACGGGGCTGTCGCTACCTGAGCGGAGTAAGCGCTTTTACATTATCATGCCCCTGATCCAGAGGAGGCAGATCCCCATGAACATGCAGACATCGGTCACCACGGTACTCGGCAAGTATGCGACCTTCACCGGGCGGGCAACGCGCTCCGAATACTGGTGGTGGGTGCTGGCGCTGATTCTGCTGATGCTGGTACTCGGCGTTATCGACGGCGCCCTGGTGGCGCCGGTGATGGGTTTCGAGCAATTTTCCCCCGAAGCCGCGCAACCGCTATCCACGCTGGCCTCCCTCGCCCTGCTGATCCCGAGCCTAGCCGTCAGCGTGCGCCGTCTCCACGATGTCGACCGTTCCGGCTGGTGGTACCTGTTGAGCCTCATCCCCGTCATCGGCACGCTGGTACTCCTCTACTGGTACGTTCAACCCGGGACCAGCGGGGACAACCGCTTCGGCCCCGAGCCGGCCCCCTGACGCCTCAGCCGAGGAAAGCCTGTCCGCCGTCCAGGGCGATGCTCTGGCCGTTCACGTAGCCCGAGGCGTCACTGCACAGCACCGCGACGAAGCGGCCCGGACTCCCAACCGGCGGTGAAGCGCTCGTCGGTAACCTCCTCCAGCCGGCCGAGCGGCACCTCCTGCGCATTGTTGACCAGGATGTCGAGGCCGCCGAAATTCGCCAGCACGGCCGCAAGGCACTGCTCCAGGGAGGCCGGGGACTTGACGTCACAGACCACCGGCAGGGCCTGCCCCCCGCGTTCGGCGATCTGCCGGGCGGTCCCTTCCAGTTTGTCGAGGGTGCGCCCTGTCACGGCCACCCGCGCCCCCTCCGCCGCCAGCGCCAGGGCAATGCCCTGCCCCACGCCCTGTCCCGCACCGGTAACGAGCGCGGCTTTTCCCGCAAGTAACATGGTGACCTCCTGATAGCTGAACCGGCGCCGCCGCTGCCCACCGGGGGCCCTGCGGGCAACTCAGAGGAGAGCATTATGCCCGGCGCCCCTGCCGCGACGGTAAGCCAGAGGGACCGGATTCATTGACCATTGGCGTCGGGGTCGGGCTAACCGCCCGCCAGGGACTGCATCTTATCCCGGTAGGTGCGAGGGGTCTCCCCGGTCCAGCCCTTGAACGATCGCACGAACGAACTGGGCTCGGTAAACCCCAGGTACTCAGCGAGATCCGCGACCTTGATGTCCTCGTTGAGCAATTTCTCGATGGCGACCTGGCAGCGCACCTCGTCCTTCAGGCTCTGGTAACTGGTATGCTCCTTCTGCAGCCTGCGGCGCAGGCTCGACTCCGACATGTGCAGGTGCTCGGAGATCCGGGTGAACGAGGGCAGGCCGTGGGGCAGGTCGATCGTGATCAGGGATTTGATGGCGGCACTCGTGCTGGAGGGCTGCTGCTCGATGGCGATCAGCTGGTAGACGGCGTTGTCGAGAAACTCACGCAGGGAATCCACGGTGTGGACGACCCGGCGCTGCAGGTCCTCCCGCGGGAAGCTGATGGCGGTCTGCCCGGCAGCGAAGTGGACCGGGCAGCGAAACACCTGGGTCAGGCTGTCGTAGTAGGCCTGGTTGATCGCAGGCGCGCCGATGGTGACGACCGTCGCCTCCAGGGGCTGCCCCACGAGCCAGCCACAGAGGGCGTGCCAGACCATGAGGCCCGAGGCGCGGGCCACGGTTTCCTTGGTATCCGCGCGATCCCACTCCTCCGGCACCAGGACCGACGCACCCTCTTTAAAGCTGATGTGGTAGCTCAGGCTGGCGCTCTCGGGGCCGTCCTCGAGGCTGATACTGTGGTGAGTCAGCGGGTACACCAACCGCTCGAAGCGCTCGGCCAGCGCCAGCGCCTCACCGAGGGTCCGACCGCTGATCATGCAGTGACACATCAGCGCAAACGCCTCGCTGCCGATGCCGGCTGCCCAGGGAACCGGCTGCCGCAGGGTCTGCATCTGCTCCACTGCTGCCTTGTACAACCTGGAAAAGTGCCTGGCGGGAAGCGGCTCGTCCGGCGGCAGCGCCGCCATGCGCTCCGTCGAGAGACTGGCCGCTGCCGCGATGGCGGCCACGTCCAGCCCGATCCTCTCAAGGTAGTCGAATACCCTGAGAAACTTCCGTGCGGGTATGCTGATTTCGCTCATAGCCTCTGCGGTAGATAATGTTTATCAAAATGGCGCCTCACGCCCTACCCCGTTGCGCCCTCCAGACTACCATAAGTCGGTGTCGATACGCCGGACGAGAGAGCACTTCGCCCCGCTGACCCTCCTCGGCTTTTACCTGCTCGGCGTGCAGCAGGTTGAGCCACTGCACTATGCCCTCTTCAAGGGAGTCTGGGCCGGCCTCATGGCAGCCGTGCTGGTGGTGCCGATGGTATTGTGCGCGCTGCGCCACGCGCCACTGGCGGTCAGCGCAGATTCAGGAAACGGATAGGGCAGGGGAACAGATGGGGTTACTGGAGCAGAAGTCAGGCATCGTCACCGGCGCTGGCCAGGGCATCGGTCGGGCGATCGCCCTGTCCTGGGCGAGAGAGGGGGCGCGGGTCGTGGTGGCGGATTTCAACGAGGAGACCGGTAGGGCCACCGTGGAGTTGATCGAGCGCGCCGGTGGGCACGCGAGCTTCGTTCACGGGGATGTCAGCAGGGAGGCGTCCGTGCAGGCCATGGTCGAGGGCGCGCTGCAAACCTGCGGCCGGCTCGACATTGCCTGCAACAGCGCAGCGCTCAGCCGCGGCTCCGGCCCCATACACGAGTTCGAGCGGGAGGTTTTCGACCAGACCCTGGAGATGTGTCTCACCACTACCTGGCTCTGTATGAAATACGAGATCAGGGCCATGCTGGAAGCCGGCGGCGGCGCGATCGTCAACATCTCCTCCAACGCCTCCCTGCGCGGGCAGCCCTACAATACCGCCTACGCGGCGGCCAAGGGCGGCGTCAACATACTGACCAAAAGCTCGGCGGCGGAGTACGGCGCCCGGGGTATTCGCATCAACGCGGTCTCACCGGGGGTCATCCGCACCCCGGGCGTGGAAAAATACTTCGAGGAGCAGCCCCGCATCGCTGAGGGTCTGAAACAGGCGGCAGTCATGAACCGCCTGGGCGAGCCGGAGGAGATTGCCGAGGCGGTGACCTTCCTCGCCAGCGACCGGGCCTCCTTCATCACCGGGCAGATCCTCTCCGTCGACGGGGGCGGCGCCGTCCGCTGAGCGTCGTTCGCGCGGCACACAGTAATTCGTTCACTACAGGCGGAAATTGCACTATGCTTCCCGGTAACCGCTATGAATACAGCATAATATCCGGGAGTACCACTCATGCGCAGAATGCCTGTCACCGACGCTTTTTTCCTGATCATGGAGTCCCGCCGCACGCCGATGCACGTCGGCGGTCTCAACCTATTCACCCTGCCCAAGGGAGTCGACGACACCACCTTCCTGCGCAACCTGGGGGACATCCTGCGCTACGACGGTGAGCTGCGGCGCCCCTTCGGCGAAAAGCTCAAAACGGGACCCCTGGGTATCGCGGGCAACATCTTCTGGGAAGAGGACGATGAGCTGGACATGGAATACCACGTCCGCCATTCCGCCCTCCCCAAGCCGGGCCGCTATCGCGAACTGTTCGCCCTGATCTCCAGGCTGCACAGCTCCCTGCTGGACCGTTCCCGCCCCCTGTGGGAGATGCACCTGATCGAGGGCCTGCAGGACCGGCAGTTCGCCACCTACTTCAAGGCCCACCACTGCGCCATCGACGGCGTGGGCGCCATGCACCTGATGAGCAGCATGTACTCCACCAACGCCCGCGCCCGCATCAAGGACTCCCCGTTCTCGTACGAGGCCTACCAGGCATACAAAAAGCAGCTCGCCGGAGACAAACCGCCGCAGCCCAGGCCACGGGAAGCGGACGTGCGCGCCGTCGCCGAGGCCCTGAGGGAGCAGCTGGGCGGCACTGTCAACGTGGCAAAAGCGGTACAGGATATGGCCGGGGTGTGGCTGGGCCGCAACAAGCAGCTGTCCGTACCGTTTCACCGGGTACCGCGTTCGGCCCTCAGCACGCAGCTGACGGGGGCCCGGCGCTTCGTCGCCCAGTCCTGGCCGTTTGCCCGGGTCCGGGCCGTGGGCAAGGCTTTTGACGGCACCCTGAATGACGCCGTCATGGCCATGGTGGCGGGTGCACTGCGCAAACAGCTCCAGGATCAGAGAGCACTCCCCAAGGAGTCGCTGAAGGCGATGGCGCCGGTGTCCGTGCGGGCGGCGGGGGATGTGGACTCGTCCAACGCGGTGGGCATGGTCGTGGTCGACCTCGCCACCAATCTGCGCAACCCGGAGAAGCGCATACGCAAGATCAAGGATTCCATGGACAGCGCCAAGGCCCAGCTGCAGGGTATGAGCAGCGGCGAGATCCAGGTCTACACGGGCATCAGCCAGGCACCGCTGCTCCTCACCCAGCTGGTGGGGCTGGGCAGCCGCTTCCCCGCGTTCAGTACCGTGATCTCCAACGTCCCGGGGCCGCGTGAGCGGCGCTACTGGAACGGCGCACGCCTGGACGGTCTCTATCCCGTATCGATCCCCTTCGACGGCAGTGCGGTCAACTTCACCCTGGTGAGCAACTTCGAGAATCTCGACTTCGGCATCGTCGCCTGCCGCAAGTCAGTCCCCCATGTGCAGCGCCTGATCGATTACATGGAGGAGGCCCTGGTCGAACTCGAGGAGGCAGCCGGAATCCGCAGCAGACCCGCGCGCTCCGGTGCGGCCAGGAAAAAACCCTCGAGCCCCGCCAAAACGGGTGGCGGCAGGCGCCAGAGCGCAAGGAAAAAAGCGGCAACCAAATCCAGGGCGGGCACTGGAGCCACGGCGAAAGCGGCGACCGGGCGCAAGGCGAAAGCCGGAGCCAAAGCAAAAGCGAAAACCACGGTGAAGGCAAAAACCGCGGCTAAGGCCAAAGCGAGTCGCAGGAAAGCGCCGCCAAAAAAAGTCAGCCGAAAAGCGCGGCGGCCGCCAGCTGAGTGGCGGTCCCGCTCCCGGGCGGGCCATACTCTCCTCAGGCGCCGGCGCGGATGCGCCTGGGTACCCGGAGACTCATGCGCGCGCCGCCGGGTAGCTCGTATACCCCTCTGGCCCGGGAGCATAGAGAGTGGCAGCATCGAAATCGGCCAGCGCAACGCCGCCCCTGAAGCGCGCCACCAGGTCAGGGTTGGCGATGAAATGGCGGCCGAAGGACACCGCGCTGAGCTCCCCGCAGGCGACGGCGCGGCTGGACTCCTCCAGGCTGTAGCTGTCATTGCCGATCAAGCGGTCACCGAAGTATTTCCGGCCGAGCGCGATATTGTCCACCCGACCCCGGGTCAGCCGGATCACATGCAGGTAGGCGGGATCCAGCGCCTGTGCCCCCGCCAGCAGGTGTTCGAACGTCTTTCCGGGAGCATCGTCCTGCAGGTCGTTGAACGGGTTGTCGGGACAGATGCGCAGGCCCACCCGGCCGCCACCGTCGACGCCGCACATGGCCTGCAGGACCTCCAGTGCGAAGCGGCAGCGGTTTGCCACACTGCCACCGTACTCGTCCTCGCGCCGGTTGCTGCCGGTGGAGAGAAACTGGGCCGGAAGATAACCACTGGTACAGTGCAGCTCGACACCATCGAAGCCCGCTTCCAGGGCGTTTGCAGTGGCCTGCCGATAAGCCTCCACGACCTGTCGGATCGCTTCCTGGCTGAGCGCAATCGGCGCGTCGAAGGGCTGCATTCCAGCCTGGTCGGTGAAGATCTTGCCGCGCGCCCTGATCGCGGAGGGCGCGACCGTCGCGCTGCCCTGCGGCTTGTTCAGCGCGTTGGCGATGCGTCCCACATGCATGAGCTGGGCCACGATAGCGCCACCCTCGGCATGCACCGCCTCCGTCACCCTGCGCCAGCCACTGACCTGCGCGTCGTTGAAGATACCGGGCGTCCGGCAATAGCCCAGCCCGTCGGCAGCCGGGGCGACCCCCTCGGTGATGATGAGCCCGGCGCTCGCCCGCTGTCGGTAGTACTCCACCATCAGCGCGGTGGGTACCGCATCCGGGCCGGCGCGACTGCGGGTCATCGGCGCCATGACGACGCGGTTGCGCAGCGTCAGGGCGCCGAGTGTGACGGGTGAAAAGAGATCCATGGTGGTTTCCTGTGTCAGAGAGCGCACTAGCGCACGCGAATCGACGGCTCCGGCGCGCCGCGACGCATGGTCTGCAGGAACTGCTCCAGCGGCGCGGGCGGCGCGACCTCGGGCTCATCGCTGTCCGGCGGATTGGCCCAGAACGCCTTCCAGGACGGCCAGAGATCGTGGTAAGCCCCCTCATAGTTTTCCCGGTCGGGCCAGCGCATCTTCCTGTCGCCGAGGGGCGGCCTGTTCAGGTCGGTAGCGTACCAGTAGCACGGCAGCCGGCGACGGAAATACCAGCGGCCCTCGATGCGTTCGTAGTTATCCCAGTAGAGCATCTGCATGATCACCCACTCGGTGCCGGTCTCATGTTCGTTCTTGGAGTACACCACGCCATGGGCGTGGTCGGGATCGTCGAACTCGATGATGTGATTGCCGATGTGATGTGACGTGCCGGTAAACTGCAGTCGCAGGGTATCGTCGAGCCAGCGTTTCAGGTGAGCGCGCCCGACCTTGTCGCGGCTCACCCGTATATCCGGCGCAAACAGATTGACGTGTGCGTCCAGGTCGCGCATGTCCAGGGAGAGCGAGTACTTGGCGGCCAGCTGACGTATTGCGTCGAGAGATTCCAGCCGATCGATGCGTGCGAGAAGTGCTTGACTGTTCACAGGTCTACTCCCAACTGGCGTTGCCGGTATTCAGTTCCGCCGTGCGCCCCCCGTCGACCACCAGTTCGGCGCCGGTGATGTAGGAGGCCTCGTCACTGGCCAGGAACAGGATCGCGTTGGCGCACTCCACGGGGTCGCCGATGCGCCCCAGGGGCAGGGATCGCGCGGTGGCGGCCCTGGAGGCCTCATCCGGCAACACACCCTCGGTGGGGGGCGTGAGAAAAACCCCGGGAATCACCGCGTTTACCCGCACGCCCTGCTTGCCCCACTCGACCGCCCCGTTGCGGGTCAGGGCCAGCATGCCCGCTTTTGCGGCGCTGTAGCCGGCGGTTCCCACCGAACCCAGCAGACCGCAGACAGAGGCGACATTCACCACTGCCCCCCCGTTGGCCTTGAGCTGCGGGTATGCTTCCCGCATAAGGAACATCGCACCGTCCAGGGATACCCTGAAGTTCTGGCGCCAGGCCCGGGTGTCGTGACTGGCAAGCATACCGGGCACCATCAGTACCGCGTTGTTCACCACGATATCCAGCCTGCCGAAATGCTCCACGGTTTCCGCGACCAACGCGCGCACCGCCTCCTCATCGGAAATATCGACCGGCCGCACGAGCGCGCCGCCGCCGGCCGCCTCGATATCTCCGGCGACCTCCTGCAGCGCATCGGCCCGACGGGCTGCGAGCACCACCCTGGCCCCCTCCTCCGCAAACCGCCGCGCGGTGACGGCGCCTATGCCCTGGCTGGCCCCCGTGATAATCGCGACCTTGTTCTCGAGCCTCATGTTGCTCTCCACCTAAGACTTCCGAAGATTGCCGTGGAGCTTAGGTGCGGTGATCGGTCGGGGTCAACAACGCTGGAATTCGATTTCCTGCACATATAACGCCGCCGGAATTTTTTAGCCCCGAGGGTTTAGTTATTTGCGCGGGTAACGAGGAAAACACTTTTTGCAACCCGTATCATTTGGCCGCGCACTGACCTACATTGCGTACCAGGGGCTGCTCACACCCGCTGAGCAGGCCCTGGATCTCGGAGAACAACTGCAACAGGACGCTGACATGAGTGAACGGATCCCGATGCCCATCCCCTTCGGCTGGTTCCAGGTCGCCTACTCCCACGAGTTGGGCAAAGCGGAATCCATGCCCCTGCGTTACTTCGATACCGACCTGGTGCTGTTCCGCACCGAGAGCGGCGAGGCCAGGGTGCTGGATGCCTGGTGTCCGCACATGGGTGCCCACCTGGGCTATGGCATCCGCGACCAGGCGGGCGGCGGCTCCAAAGTGCGGGGCGATTCCATCGTCTGTCCATTCCACGGCTGGGCCTACAACGGTGACGGTCTTTGCACCGACGTCCCTTATGCCAACAACCTGCCACCGAAAATCGCCCGCGGGGAGCAGGTGATCCGCCCCTGGCCGGTGCGGGAGCTGAACCAGGTGATCTACGTCTGGCATCACCCCGACGGCCTGGAGCCGCAATTCGAGCCCGAGCACATCCCGGAAGCCGATCCTGCCAACGAGGAGTGGAGCAGCTTCAAGATCCACACCTGGGACATCGGCACCCACATGCAGGAGATCGGGGAGAATGCGGTGGATCCCGCCCACTTCCTCTACGTGCACGGCACCCAGAACATACCCACGCCGGAGGTGATGGAGTTCGACGGCATCTACCGCTCGGGCAGGTTAGTGAGCCGCATGGCCACGCCCCGGGGGGAAATAGAGGGCATCATCGCCAACAAGAGTACGGGGCCCGGCCAGGCCACCGTCCGCTTCAGCGGTATCTGCGATACGGTGCTGATGGCCAACCTGACCCCCGTGGACCAGGAGAACAGCAAGGCGTTCTACGCCTTCATCCAGAAAAAGGTCGACGGCAGGGAGCCGAGCGGCGGTGTCGCGGACGCCATCGTCAAGGACATCTGCCGGCAGATGGACGAGGACCGCATCATCTGGAACCACAAGCGCTATTTCGAAAAGCCGCTGCTGTGCGACAACGACGGCCCCTTTGCCAAGTTCCGCAAGTGGTACGGTCAGTTTTACGCCGGAGAGTGGCGGTGAAATGCCATACGCGGCAGCGCTGCCGCAGACCCTGGACCGCGCCTAGTTGACCTGTCGCTCGCGCCCCTCCCAGAACGGCTTGCGCAACTCCGTCTTGAGTACTTTGCCGGCACCTGAGAGCGGCAGCGGCTCGGCGCGGAAAGTGAAACTCTTCGGCACCTTGTAGCCGGCGATGCGCTCCCGGCAGTGGGCAACCAGCCCCTCTTCGGTTGCGGACCCCCCCTCGTGGAGCACCACAATGGCATGGACCGCCTCGCCCCACTCCTCGTGGGGGATGCCGATCACCGCCACGTCCTGCACTGCCTCATGGCTGATCAGGGCGTTCTCCACTTCGGTGGTGAAAACGTTTTCTCCCCCTGACACCACCATGTCCTTGACCCGGTCGACGATGTACAGGTAGCCGTTCTCATCGAGGTAACCCGCATCGCCGGTGAATACCCAGCCATCCCGCAGCGCCTTCGCCGTCTCTTCGGGCTTGTTCCAGTACCCCAGCATGGCGTGTGGGCCGCGCACTGCCACCTCGCCCGAGACGCCCACGGCGCAGTCGTTGCCCGCCTCATCCACGATACGCATATCGGTTACCGCCGTCGGCCGCCCTGCCGACTTGAGCCTGTGGCCGCCTTCGCGGTGGTCGGCCATGGACAACATGGTCGCAATCGGTGCCAGCTCGGTCTGTCCGTAGGCCTGCGCCAGCCCCACCCCCGGCCAGAGGGTCATGCACTGCTCCAGGGTCGACGGGGGCATCGGGGAGGCGCCATACAGGATGCACTCCAGGCTGGAGACGTCGGCTGCCCCGGCAGCGGGATGGTTCAGCACCATCTTGACCATGGCGGGCACCAGCAGGGCATGGGTGATCGCCTGCTCGCCGAAGGTGGCGATGACCCGCGCAGGATCGAACGCCTGCAATATCACGTTTTTACCCGCGCTCATAGTGATACCCATGCCGCCGGCAAAGTCCGCCATATGGAACATCGGCGCAACATGCAGGTAGGCCGAGTCGCGGCTCATCTGCATGGTGGGCATGGCGCCAACGGCGCTCGCCCAGATGGCGCGGTGTGACTGCATGACGCCCTTGGGAAACCCGGTAGTGCCACCGGTGTAGAAGATTCCCGCCATCGCTTCCCCGCCCCGGGTCGAGGGTGCCACCGGGGCGGCAGACCCTATCAGATCCTCGTAGGAGAGCGCCCAGTCCGGTTTCTCGCCCTCCCCCATGTGGATCGCGACTTCGAGGCCGTCCACCTCGTCCAGCAGCGCCTGCGCCTGCTCCGCGAAGGCGTCATCGAACATCAGCACCCGGGCGCCGGAATCGCCAATCGCGTAGCGATTTTCGGGTAACGCCCAGCGGGTGTTCAGCGGCACCATGCAGCAACCCGCCCAGGGAATCCCGAAGATCGTCTCGTAATAGTTGTCGCTGTTGAGACTGAGCACCGCGACCCGGTCACCCTCGACCAGGCCGAGCCCCTGCAGGGCAGCCGCCAGCCTGGACAGCCGCGCGCTCAGTTCCGTCCAGGTGCGTTCCCGCCCGGAATAGCTGGTCGCGATGCCGTCGGCATTGAGCCTGGTGGCGCGTTCAATGAGCGCGGGCAGTGAAATCATGAGGGACTCTCCTTCCGGGGCTGTGCCGTTTCATTAGGGTGAGAACAGAGTATAAAGACCCTCTCGGGATTACTCCACGCTCAGAATGGGAACACCCGGGGCACCAGCAGTATTACGATGGCAGAGGAGGTCAGGGAATCGGCAGGCCTGTCCGCACGTAGTCACGGAGCTGGTAACTGCCGAGGTTCTGCACCATCAGGTTCGTGGTGTAGCCATAGGGTGTCAGGAAGCTGGCGCTGGCACCGTACGCGACGGCCATGATGAAGGGCATATGGCTGATTCCGTAGCTCTCCGCGAGGCCATAGGCGATGGGAAAACTCAGGGCCGCGGCGGCGTTGTTGGTCATCACCTCGGTGAGGACGAGGGTGAAGAGATAGATGCCGGCCAGCGCCGCATAAGGCCCCAGACCCGCGAGGTTGGCGTGCAGCGCATCGGTGAACAACGTGACCACACCGGAGTTGTACAGGGCCTGGGAGAGGGTAAGCGCCGCGGCGATGATCAGCCACAGCTCGAAGGGAAAGCGTCGCCGCAGTTCCGACCCGCGCACCACCCCGAGCACCAGCATGGAGACCAGCAAGAAGGCTATACCCTTGATCAGGGGAACGAACTCCAGCGTCGCCAGGGCGACCACGAGGACCAGCACCACCGTGACGAAGTAATTCTGGAACGAGGTGGTTCGGATGCGCCCGACCGAGTCGTCGATCACGACGAAATTCTTGTCCAGGTTCTTGCGCTCGTTGAAGTCCGGACCCACCGCGAGCATCATGTTGTCGCCGGCCTGGATGGCGATATTGCCCAGCTTGCCGGAGAGCCGCTTGCCCCCGCGGCGCATGCCCACCACGGCGGCGTCGAACATCGAGCGGAAGCCGCTCTGCTTGATCGTCTTGCCTTCGATCGCGGCATTGGGCATGACGATCACTTCGATCATGTTCTCCCGCAGCAGCCCCTCTTCCACCGCGAACAGCTGCAAACCGTCGAGGGAATCGAGGGCACCCACCTGCTTGATGTCACCGGAGAAGATCAGTTTGTCCCCAACCTCGATGTACTCCTGCGGGCTGACCGGGGAGATCAGGTGATCGCCGCGCACGATCTCCACCAGGAACAGGTCTTCCAGTTCGCGCAGCCGGTTTTCCTGCAGGGTCTTGCCGACCAGACCGGAGTCTGCGCTGACTTCCGCCTCGATCAGGTATTCATTGATGTCCATCTGCTCGATGCTGCCCATGGGCAACAGGCGCGACGAGAGCAGCAGCACCAGCAGGCCCGCGGCCGTCGCCGCGCCACCGACCACGATGAAGTCAAAAAAGGCGAGGCTCTGGCCGGTGATATCCTCCAGGAAGCTGCTGACGATCAGGTTGGTCGAGGTGCCGATCAGCGTCATGGTGCCGCCGAGGATGGCCGCGTAGGATAGCGGAATGAGCAGCCGGGAGGCGGGGTGGTGGCGGTTTGTGCGCACCGTCTGGGCCAGCGTCGCCACCACCGCGGTATTGTTCACCACCGCAGAGAAAAGCGCGGAGACCGACCCGAGGCGCAACAGGGATCCCGCGTAACTGGGGGTGATGAGTGCGCCGGAAAGCCGGCTGAGCCAGGACAGTTTCTCCAGCCCGATCGAAACCAGAAGCAGCAGAATAAGCGTCATCAACCCGGAGTTGGAAGCCTTGTCCAGGACCTCCTCGGTGCTCACCAGGCCGAGGAAATAGGCCGCGAGCATGGCGCAGGTGAAGATCCAGACGGGCGGCCACCGGGTGAAGATCAGGCTGCCCAGCAGACCCAGGAACAGCCCCGCGATAAGCAGCTGGTCAATCATTCACTAATTCCGGGGCGAGTTGCATGGTGGCTCGGGTGGGTTGTAATCAGGAAAACGCGGGCACAGTACAGCGCCTGCCAACAATGGTGTCAATGTAGCCGGGCCATTAATGCGATAAACTGCACACTCATTGTGCAACCAGGCCTGCGCCAGATGGGGCGTCACCTGTGAGAAGAGCTCTCATTATCGCCGGGGCGGTACTGCTGGGCATCGGCATCCTTGCCTATCTGCTCAGGGATCCCCTGAAGCAGGCCGCCTATGACCGGCTGACAGCCGATATGTTCGTCCCTGCGGATGAGGACGACTTCGATCCGGGCCCGGCCATCGGCTCGGATTTCCCGGGGGTTCGCGCCATCCACGAAGGGCGGGAGATCACTCTCCTCGGGGAGTTTGCCGGGCCCAACGGCACCGTCCTCGTCGCCAGCCGGTCTCTCGACTGGTGCCCCTACTGCATGCGCCAGATGATCCAGTTGCAGGCGCACAAGGCCGCGTTCGACGCCGCCGGCATCGGGCTGGTGGGCATCACCTATGACCCACCCGAAGAGCAGCAGGCATTCATCGACAGGTTCGGGATCACCATTCCCGTCCTGTCCGACCGGGATGCTCTCAGTTTCAAGACGCTGGGCATTCTCAACGAACAGTACCGGCCTGGCGATGTCCAGTTCGGTATTCCGTATCCAGGCATGATCGTCATCGACGGGGACGGGAAAGTCGCGGGGAAACTGTTCCTGGAGGGTTACAGCACCCGGGTCGATTCCCGGGCGGCACTGGACTTCGCCCGCGCCGCACTCGGCATTCGGCCCTAGTGTCGTGAATCATGAGTTCGCATATTTTCAGAAAGCCTCCAATGCGATTCTGCGAGGCGCAGCCCGCAGGGCATGGTGGTTCCATGTTCAAGGGTTGCAACGAAGCAGAATCGC
>JARRPM010000055.1:0-81545 GCA_037382865.1 Halioglobus sp.
CGGGCCGCGACTGAAAATGTATCCCCTGCCCGGGGCCGGTAGGCCGAGCCGCTTCCGCCAGTGCGCGAAGAACTTTTCTTGTCCGGGGCACGTGGCCCCGGCCCGGAAGTGTGGGGCAGGGCGCCCTGAAAATCATGCCCGGGTCCTGTTAATGGCCCGGAATGACGCCGGGGGGCGCAGCCCGCGGATGGCGTTGCCGTTCCTTGAAATACCGTATAATGTAGCCATTAACGGGGTTAGTTCAGCGAATTGGTTAGAGTGGTAGCGTGATCGAGACACAGCAACGCGGCAATTGGCGTATGACGAAAGAGCAGCCGGACTCCGATGGTGGCCTGGCGCTGCAGGAGTCGAAACCTGAACTTCGGCGGCCCCCACTGTTCAAAGTCGTGCTGATCAACGACGACTACACGCCGATGGAGTTCGTGGTGGAGGTGCTGGAACTGTTTTTTCGGATGAACAGGGAACAGGCCACCCACGTGATGTTGACGGTTCATACCCAGGGCAAGGGCGTGTGCGGCATCTTCACCCGGGACATCGCCGAAACCAAGGCCGCACAGGTGAACCAGTACGCACGGGAGCACGAGCATCCGCTGCTGTGTGAAATCGAGGCATCCGAAGGGTAATGGCACGGGGAACGGTCCCCGGCCGCAGTGAGGAGTAGAGGTATATGCTCAGTAAAGACCTGGAACAGACGCTGAACGACGCCTTCAGGGGCGCCCGGGCAAAGCGCCACGAGTTCATGACCGTCGAGCATCTGTTGCTGGCACTGTTGGACAACAACGACGCCATCCGGGTCCTCAAGGCCTGCGGCGCCGACATCGGTGCCCTGCGCGGCGATCTCGTGGAGTTCGTGGACGCCACCACGCCGCTGATCCCGGAAGAAGAGGACGACCGTGATACGCAGCCCACTCTCGGGTTCCAGCGGGTCCTGCAGCGCGCCGTGTTTCACGTGCAATCCTCGGGCAAGAGCGAGGTGACCGGTGCCAATGTGCTGGTGGCCATCTTCAGCGAGCAGGAGAGCCAGGCGGTGTTCTTCCTCAAGACCCAGAGCGTCGCCCGCCTCGACGTGGTCAACTACATCACTCACGGGATTTCCAAGGTGTCCGGTGAGGACGATGCCGCGGAACCGGGGCAGGCCGATGCCGAGGTCGGCGCGGCGGAGGAGGGCGAGTCAAACCCCCTCGACAGTTTCGCGACCAACCTCAACGTGGAGGCGGCGGCAGGGCATATCGACCCGCTCATCGGCCGTGTGCCCGAGGTGGAACGCGTGGCCCAGATACTCGCCCGCCGGCGCAAGAACAACCCGCTGCTGGTGGGAGAGTCCGGCGTCGGGAAGACCGCCATCGTGGAGGGACTGGCCAAGAAGATCGTCGACGGCGACGTGCCGGAAATGCTCAAGGAGAGCGTGGTCTATTCCCTGGACCTCGGCTCCCTGCTCGCGGGGACCAAGTACCGGGGCGATTTCGAGAAGCGCTTCAAGGGGCTGCTGGCGGCGCTGAAAAAGCGCGAGCATGCGATCCTGTTCATCGACGAGGTGCATACCATCATCGGTGCCGGCGCCGCCTCCGGGGGCGTCATGGATGCCAGCAACCTGCTCAAGCCGCTGCTGAGTTCCGGCAAGCTGCGCTGCATCGGTTCAACCACGTTCCACGAGTACCGCGGCATCTTCGACAAGGACAAGGCCCTGAGCCGCCGATTCCAGAAAATCGACGTCCTCGAGCCGAGTCCCGACGACGCCTACAAGATCCTCAAGGGGCTCAAATCCCGGTTCGAGGAGCATCACGGCCTGCGCTACACAGACAAGGCGCTGCGGGTCGCCACCGACCTTTCGGCGCGCTACATCACGGACCGCTTCCTGCCGGACAAGGCGATCGACGTGATCGACGAGGCGGGCGCCTACCAGCAGCTGCAACCGCCGTCGAAGCGCAAGAAGGTGGTGGGCGTAGGCGATATCGAGACGGTAATCGCCAAGATCGCGCGGATTCCCCCCAAGACGGTCAGCACCGATGACCGGGAAGTGCTGCAGAAGCTCGAACAGAACCTGCAGATGGTTGTCTTCGGCCAGAGCGAGGCCATCAGCAGCCTCGCCACGTCCATCAAGATGGCCCGTGCCGGGCTGAAGACGGGTGACAAGCCGATCGGCTCCTTCCTGCTCGCCGGGCCCACCGGGGTGGGCAAGACGGAAGTGACCCGGCAGCTGGCCAGGATTCTGGGGCTCGAGCTGATCCGCTTCGATATGTCGGAGTACATGGAACGCCACACCGTATCGCGCCTGATCGGCGCACCGCCGGGCTATGTCGGGTTCGACCAGGGCGGTCTGCTCACCGATGCCGTCACCAAGCACCCCCATGCGGTAGTCCTGCTCGACGAGATCGAGAAGGCCCACCCGGAGGTCTTCAACCTGCTGCTGCAGGTGATGGACCACGGCACGCTGACCGACAACAACGGGCGCAAGGCGGATTTCCGCAACGTGATACTGGTGATGACCACCAATGCCGGGGCCGAGAGCATCAGCCGGCGCACGATCGGCTTCACGTCGCAGGACCACAGCACGGATGGCATGGAGGCGATCAACCGCATGTTTACGCCGGAGTTCCGCAACCGCCTGGACAGCATCGTACAGTTCAAGCCGCTCGATACCGCGGTGGTCCTGACCGTCGTGGACAAGTTCCTCACCGAGTTGCAGGGCCAGCTGGACGAGAAGCGGGTCACCCTAGACGTAGACGAGGACGCCCGGCTTTGGCTGGTGGAGAAGGGCTATGACCAGCACATGGGCGCGCGGCCGATGGAGCGGGTGATCCAGGAGCACATCAAGAAGCCGCTGGCAGAGATGGTGCTGTTCGGCGACCTCGCCAGGTCGGGCGGCACGGCGCACGTGCACCTCAACAGGGCCGAGGACAAGCTGGAAGTGACGGTGGTGGAAGAGGAGGCCGAGCTCGAGGAGAGCTAGCCGGTCTTAACGCTCGCGATAGGTAATGCGGCCTTTGGTCAGGTCATAGGGCGTGAGTTCTACCCGGACCTTGTCTCCGGTGAGGATGCGGATGTAATTCTTGCGCATCTTGCCGGAGATATGCGCCGTCACCACGTGCCCGTTTTCCAGCTGCACGCGGAAAGTGGTGTTGGGAAGGGTGTCGATCACTTCACCTTCCATTTCAATCTGGTCTTCCTTCGCCATACGGTGGCAACCCTCGTAAAAATCAGGGGCGCATTTTGCCTCAATCCGGCGCGGGGTGCCACTGCAATATGCCGCAAATATGAGCGGTGGCAATGGCGCTTCGGGAGACTCCCGACTAGTTGAACGCGGTCCAGCGGTTCTCGATGTAGAGTTCCAGCGGCCGGTATTCGGATTTGTAGGCCATTTTGCGGCAGTCGCGGATCCAGTAGCCGAGATAGAGGAAATCGAGGCCCAGCTCCCGGGTTTGGGCGATCTGCCACAGAATGGCAAAGCTGCCAAGGCTGCGGCGGTCCAACTCCGGGTCGAAAAAGGTATAAATGGCGGATAAACCGTCAAGCAGTTCGTCCACGACCGACACCGCAATCAGCTTACCGCCGGCGACAAAGCGGTAGTATTGGGTGCAGTCCCAGGCGTTGTTGAGGAAGGATTCGTACTGCTCCCGGTCCGGTGGGTGCATGTCGCCGTCGGCGTGGCGTCGCTGGATATAGCGGCGGTAGAGGTCGAAGGCCTGCTCATCCCGTATGTCGTCAGTGCGCTGCACGACCAGGTCGCTGTTGCGGTTCCAGGTGCGGCGCTGGGACCGCTTGGCCTGGAACAGCGCGACCGGGATCCGCGCGGGGATGCACGCCTCGCAATGGGTACAGTGAGGGCGGTAGATGTGGTTGCCGCTGCGCCGGAACCCAAGCAGAGACAGCTTGCTGTAAAGGGCCTGGTCCACTGGCTGGCGCGGGTCAAGGAAGAGGGTTGTGGCCTCCTGATCCTCCAGATAGCTGCACCGGTGGGGATAGGTGGTGTACACCTTCAGATCCCGCATGGGTGATGTCACAGCAAGCCTCCGCAGGTATCCGGCAGCTGCCAGATGCCGGAATCGTGATTGACGCTTATAGTTTGGGCAAGGAGTTGCTCGAAGTCCAGTCTGGGAATGTTGCATGCCCCCATCGCATTGAGATGCTCGCTCTCCACCTGGCAGTCGACAAGCTGGAAGCCGCCCCGGCTCAGGATATCGACCAGCGCTACCAGCGCCACCTTGGAAGCGTCACTCTGCCGGCTGAACATCGATTCTCCGAAAAATACCCGGCCCAGCGCAACCCCATAGAGTCCTCCGACCAGCTTACCGGCGTCGTCCGTGACCTCGATGGAGTGCGCGTACCCCAAACGGTGCAATTCAGCGTACGCCGTCAGCATCCCGTCGCCGATCCAGGTGCCCAGACCATCCCCGCGCAGTTCGGCGCAGGCGCGCATGACATGCCCGAAGCAGGTATCGACCGCGAGCCGGAAGCGGTCGCGGCGCAGGGTCCTGCGCAGGGAACGGGAGACATGCAGCGCCTCCGGAAAAAGTACCGAACGGGGATCAGGCGTCCACCACAGGACCGGCTGCGGCTCCTCGTACCAGGGGAATATACCGCGGCTGTAGGCCGCGAGCAGGCGCCCGACACTGAGGTCGCCCCCCACGGCCAGCAGACCGTTGGGATAGTCGAGCGCCTCACTTGAGGGGGGGAATTCCTCCCTGACCTTAAGCCGCGGAATCTCTCTCATGGGCCTGCGGCGGTGGCGGGCCTACAGGTTGTCGAGATACTTCTCGGCATCCAGCGCAGCCATGCAGCCGAAACCGGCGGAGGTGACCGCCTGCCGATAGACATGATCCCCGACATCCCCCGCGGCGAATACCCCGGGAACACTGGTCGCCGTGGCGTTGCCCCCGGTACCGCTGTTCACCTGGATGTAGCCGTCCTGCATGGCCAGCTGGCCGGCAAAGATGTCCGTGTTCGGCTTGTGACCGATTGCGATGAAAACGCCCGACAGGTCCACCCGGGTGAGGGCGCCGTCCTTGACCGATTTCACCTGCATGCCGGTAACGCCGCTATCGTCACCGAGCACCTCCTCCAGGACATGGTCCCAGAGAATGGTCACCTTGCCCTCCCGCTCGCGGGCAAAGAGCCTGTCCTGCAGGACTTTTTCCGCGCGCAGGGCATCCCGGCGGTGCACGAGCACCACTTCGGAAGCGATGTTGGCCAGGTAGAGCGCCTCCTCGACGGCGGTATTGCCGCCACCGATCACGGCGACTTTCTGGTTGCGATAGAAAAAGCCGTCGCAGGTGGCGCAGGCGCTGACCCCCTTGCCCATGAAGGCCTGTTCGCTGGGCAGCCCCAGGTACTGGGCAGAGGCGCCAGTGGCGATGATCAGGGCATCGCAGGTGTAGGCCCCGGTGCCGCGCAGGCGCATGGGGCGGGCGGAAAGATCGACCTCCTCGATATGATCGAAAATGACCTCGGTGCCGAAGCGCTCCACGTGCTCCAGCATCTGCTGCATCAGCTCCGGCCCCTGCAGTTCGGCGTGACCCCCGGGCCAGTTCTCGACCTCGGTGGTGGTGGTGAGCTGCCCGCCCTGTTGCATGCCGGTGATGACCACGGGCTGCAGATTGGCCCGGGCGGCATAGACCGCGGCGGTGTAGCCGGCCGGTCCGCTGCCCAGGATTATCAGGGGGTGGTGTTTGACGTCGTTCATCAGATCGTGTCCTGCGTGATGTGGCCAATCGGCTGGCGTGGAGAGGGGTGGCAATGCTCAGCGCGCCTCGCTCCGGAACAGGAGCCGAACCGGCTGTGTCGGGCAGACTCCTATGGTACTGTAATCGGGGGATTCCGGCAAAGCCTATGCGAATTCTAAATAGCCGATATAACCCTTTGAAATAAATGGCAAATTGGTTCACAATTACGCCTTTATACGAATCCCATGGCGGGGCCGCGCGAATGTGCCGGGGGCGCCGTAGAAGAGGACACTGTGTGCCGTGGCGGACGCGACCAATACTGACAACTTCCTGAGCCCGCGCCTGAGGGAAGGGGCTTTCATCGGCGTCACCGCCGTCTGCCTCTACCTGTTGCTGGCGCTGCTCACCTACAGCCCGCGGGACCCGGGCTGGTCGGCCACCGGCAGTGGCGAACAGATCGTCAACATGGGCGGCCCCACCGGAGCCTGGCTGGCAGACGTGTTCTTCTCGCTGGTGGGTTACGCGGCCTATCTCTTCCCGCTGCTGCTCGCCTATCGCGCCATCGTCATCCTGCTGGAGCGCAACGAGGACAAGGGCTTCGACTGGCTCACCTTCGGCATCCGCGCCCTGGGCCTCGTGCTGGTGATGATCGCCGGCACCGCGCTGGCGGCGATGAACGATTCCGGGAATAACCCGATGCCCCAGGGCGCCGGCGGCATCCTGGGGCAGGCCATCGGGGACGCCTTCACGGCGGCATTCAGTGCCGTGGGCAGCCGCCTGATCCTGCTTTCCGTATTCCTCTTCGGGATGACGATCTTCACCGATCTGAGCTGGCTGCGGCTGATGGAGGGGCTGGGCGCTTTCTGTCTCAATACGGTGTCCCGCGTGCGCGACCGGGTGCAGCGGGGCATCGACGATTTTCGCGACAGGCGCGCCCGGGAGAAGACCGTCGAAGCGCGCAAGATGGTGATCGAGGAGCACGTCGAGAAGACCCGGAAACGCAAGCCGCCCAAGATCAAGCCCCTGAAACCCAGAGCGGAACTGAGCGACAGGGTGGAGAAGGAGAAGCAGCAGCCGCTTTTCGACGGGCCTGTGACGGGGGATCTGCCACCCCTCGACCTGTTGGACGAGGAGGTCAAGGACCCCGACAAGGGGTTTTCGAAGGAGGCCCTGGAGGGGCTCTCCAGGCTGCTGGAGCTGAAACTGGCCGACTTCGGCGTCAGTGCCGAGGTCACCGCCGTCTATCCCGGCCCGGTGATCACCCGCTTCGAGATCCAGCCCGCGCCGGGGGTCAAGGTCTCCCGGATATCGAATCTCGCCAAGGACCTGGCCCGCTCCCTGGCCAATTTCCGTGAAGTGCTCTCCTCGCGGGCCTTTGACCAGTCGAAGTCACCGCTCACGCTCGCACTGGGACACGATATTTCCGGCCAGCCGGTGGTCGCCGATCTCGCCAAGATGCCCCACCTGCTGGTGGCGGGTACCACCGGCTCGGGGAAGTCCGTCGGTGTCAACGCGATGCTGCTGAGCCTGCTCTACAAGTCCAGCCCCGAGGACGTGCGCCTTATCCTGGTCGACCCTAAGATGCTCGAGCTATCGGTCTACGATGGCATTCCCCATCTCCTCACACCGGTTATCACCGACATGAAGGATGCCGCCAACGGCCTGCGCTGGTGCGTCGCCGAGATGGAGCGGCGCTACAAGCTGATGGCCACCCTGGGGGTGCGCAACCTGGCCGGCTACAACCGCAAGATCCAGGAGGCCGCCAGGGCGGGCACCCCGATCCCCGACCCCCTGTGGACCCCGGACCCGATCTTCGCCGAGACCGACGAGGAGCAGCAGGCGCCGCTGCTGGAAAAACTGCCCGCTATCGTGGTGGTAATCGACGAATTCGCCGACATGATGATGATCGTCGGCAAGAAGGTCGAGGAACTGATCGCGCGCATCGCCCAGAAAGCGCGGGCCGCCGGTATCCACCTGATCCTCGCGACCCAGCGCCCATCGGTGGACGTCATCACCGGCCTGATCAAGGCCAATGTCCCGACCCGCATCGCCTTCCAGGTCTCCTCCAAGGTGGACTCCCGCACGATCCTCGACCAGGGGGTGAAGTGCACCGGGTCGTCGCGGACTGGAAACGCCGCGGCCAGCCCCGCTATATCGATGGCCTGCTCGACGAAGGCAGCAGCACCCCGGTCACCGCGGGCGAACTGCAGTCGGGCACGGAGCAGGACGACGAGAACGACGCGCTCTACGACGAGGCGGTGCACTATGTCACCCAGAGCCGGCGGGCCTCCATTTCCAGCGTGCAACGCAAACTGCGCATCGGCTACAATCGCGCGGCGCGCCTGATCGAGGCGATGGAGGCCGCGGGCGTGGTCTCCGAAATGGGCAGCAACGGCCAGCGCGAGGTACTCGCCCCGCCGCCGGTGGAAGGTTGACATCGAACGGATCATGACCAGGTTATTGATTATCGTGGCGCTGGGCCTCTGCCTGGTGGCAGGGGCCGTGCGCGGCGCGGAGAACGCGGCCGACGACCTGCTCCGGCGCCTCGCGGGCATCAGGCAGATGCAGGGAGACTTCGTCCAGCGGCAGTACGATCGGAACGATACCCTGCTGTCGGAATCGCGCGGCAGCTTTCGCCTGTTGCGCCCCGGGTATTTTGCCTGGGATATCGACAGTCCCGACAGCCAGCTGATTATCGCCGATCCCACCTACCTGTGGCACTACGACCGGGACCTGGAAACGGTGACCCGGCGCCCGGTAGCGGGCAGGGAGGAGATGTCTCCCCTGCAGGTGTTGGGCGGCGATGAGGCCGTCCTGCGGGAGCGCTTTGATGTCCGGACGGCGGGGGCGGGGGCGTACCTGCTCGCGCCCGTCTCAGGTGATCCCGGCTTCAGGCAGCTGACGCTGCAATTTGAAGGTAAGGTCGTCAGCGCCATGGATATCGTCGACAAACTCAACCAGCGGGTGCACATCGACTTCGAGAAGGTGGACACCGCCAGCGCCCTGCAGCCGGAGGACTTTGCCTTTTCCCCGCCGGAGGGTGTCGACCTGTTCTACTATGACGAGTGAATCCCGGCCGGAACATTCCGGCGCGGAAAGACCTCCCAGTGCATCCCCGGAGCAGCCCGGCCTTTTCGGCAGCGAGGGGACCGCGGCGGCGGGCTACCAGCCCCTGGCGGCGCGCCTGCGCCCCGCGCGGCTGGCGGATTATGCGGGACAGACCCACATTCTCGGTCCCGGCAAACCCCTGCGCCAGGCGATAGAGAACAAACAGCTGCACTCGATGATCCTCTGGGGCCCGCCGGGCGTGGGCAAGACAACGCTGGCCCGGATCGCCGCCGAGGCGGCGGACGCCCACTTCCTTCAGCTGTCCGCCGTTCTGTCGGGGGTGAAGGAGATCCGGGAGGCGATCGCCCAGGCCCGACAGCACAAGCGAGCAGGGCGGGACACGGTGCTGTTCGTGGACGAGGTGCACCGCTTCAACAAGTCACAACAGGATGCCTTTCTGCCCCATGTCGAGGACGGCACCGTCATTTTTATCGGCGCCACCACCGAGAATCCCTCCTTCGAGCTGAACAGCGCCCTGCTGTCGCGCTCGCGGGTGTACAAGCTGCGCAGCCTGGAAAACAGCGATCTCGAGGCGGTGCTGGTCCGCGGGCTGGCCGCCCTCGGGGATTCGATCTCCGCCGATTCGGACTGCCTGGCGGTGATCGCGGCCCACGCAGACGGCGACGCCCGGCGCGCACTGAACCTGCTCGAACTGGCCGCCGACCTGGCGGATGAGGGCCACATTACCGCCGGGACGATGGACGAGGTGCTGCAGGCCTCCCTGCGCCGTTTCGACAAGGGCGGGGACCTCTTCTACGACCAGATCAGCGCCCTGCACAAGGCGGTCCGGGGCAGTTCCCCGGACGCCGCCCTGTACTGGTTGTGCCGCATGCTGGACGGCGGCTGCGACCCCCTCTACATCGCCCGCCGGGCGGTGCGCATGGCCAGCGAGGATATCGGCAACGCCGACCCGCGCGCGCTCACCATCACCCTGGAGGCGTGGCAGGTGCAGGAGCGCCTGGGCAGCCCGGAGGGGGAATTGGCGATCGCCCAGGCGATCGTCTATCTCGCCTGTGCCGCCAAGAGCAACGCGGTCTACAGCGCCTTCAAGGCGGCCATGGCGGACGTGCGGGAGGGGGGCAGCGAGGAGGTGCCGCTGCACCTGCGCAATGCCCCGACCCGCCTGATGAAAGAGATGGAGCACGGCGCCGGCTACCGCTACGCCCACGACGAGGAGGGCGGGTACGCCGCCGGCGAAAACTACTTCCCGGAGCCGCTCAGGGAGAGGCGCTACTATCATCCCGTCGAGCGGGGCCTGGAACAGAAAATACGAGACAAGCTCGAGTACCTGCGCACCCGCGACAAAACCAGTACAATACGCCGCTACGATTAAACGCCCGTCACTACCATGCACTATCTCCTGTTCATCGCCCTGGGTGGCGCCACCGGTGCGATCGCCCGTTACCTGTTGTCAAACTGGGTGCACGGCCTGTGGGAGGGTCAGTGGCCCGTCGGCACCCTGCTGGTCAACGTGCTCGGGTCGTTCGGAATAGGGGTGATATTCGTATTGATCGAGCGGCTCACCATCCATCCCGACTGGCGCTGGGTGCTGATGGTGGGTTTCCTGGGCGCTTTCACCACGTTCTCGACCTTTTCCCTGGAGGCCGTGAGCATGCTGGAAGCGGGCCAGGTGGCGCACGCCATGGGCTATATCGGCGCCAGCGTGTTCTGCTGTCTGGCGGCGGCCGCCGCCGCGATCCAGCTGACCCGCATGGCGCTCTGATTCCCCGACCCCTATTTTTAAAGGACAGGACATCAATCGATGCTGGATATCAAACTGGTCAGGCAGGACCCGGAGGCGGTCGCCGCCGCCCTGAACAAGCGCGGCTTCGACTTCGACGTGGCGCAGTTCCGGGCGCTCGATGCACGGCGCAAGGCGGCCGACGTCGACAGCCAGAGCCTGCTGGCCGAGCGCAAGAGCGCCGCCAAGAAAATAGGCCAGCTGGTGGGGCAGGGCATGGCCGTGGAGGAGGCCAAGGCGCAGGTCAACGAGACCCTGGAGAAGATCGCCGCGCAGCTGGAGTCGCTGACAGCGGAGGCCCGGGAGGCCCAGGACGAGCTGGAGGCGCTGCTGCTGTCGGTGCCGAACATTCCCG
The DNA here is from genome assembly GCA_037382865.1 of Halioglobus sp. GTDB lineage: Bacteria > Pseudomonadota > Gammaproteobacteria > Pseudomonadales > Halieaceae > JARRPM01. Next base: position 10,865 of record JARRPM010000055.1, read on the forward strand.
ATGCGCAGGTGCCCGCCGGCAACAGCGAAGAGGACAACGTCGAGATAGCGCGCTGGGGCGAGCCGCCCGCATTCGAATTCCCCGCCCGGGACCATGTCGCCATCGGCGAGGGGCTGGGGGAGCTCGACGGTGAAACCGCGGGCAGGATTACGGGTTCACGCTTTACCGTGATGTACGGCGAGCTCGCGCGCCTGCACCGGGCTCTGATCCAGTTCATGCTAGACCTGCACACCACGGAACACGGCTACCGGGAAATCTACGTCCCCTACATCGTGAACGCCGAATCCCTGCGCGGCACCGGGCAGCTCCCGAAATTCGAGGAGGACCTGTTCCGGCTGCGGGCCGAGCAGGAATACTACCTGATCCCCACTGCCGAGGTGCCTGTCACCAACGTGGCGCGGGACCGCATCTTCGAGGCCACGGAACTGGGCGATGCCGGGCTCCGCTTTGCCTGCCACAGTCCCTGTTTCCGCAGCGAGGCCGGCAGCTACGGCAAAGACACCCGCGGCATGATCCGCCAGCACCAGTTCGAAAAGGTGGAGCTGGTGCAGCTGGTGCCGCCCGGGCAGTCCGATGGGGCGCTCGAGGCCCTTACCGGCCACGCGGAACGTGTGCTGCAACTGCTCGAACTGCCCTACCGCAAGGTGATTCTCTGCGCCGGCGACCTGGGCTTTTCGGCCCGGCGCACCTACGACCTCGAGGTCTGGCTCCCGGGCCAGGAGGCCTACCGGGAGATCTCATCCTGCAGCAATTTCGGTGACTACCAGGCACGTCGTATGCAGGCGCGCTGGCGCAATCCCGCCACCGGCAAACCGGAGCTCATCCATACCGTCAACGGCTCTGGCCTGGCGGTGGGCCGCACCCTGGTGGCGATCCTGGAGAACTACCAGCAGGCGGACGGCAGCGTCCGCGTGCCTGAGGCATTGCAGGCGCGGATGGGCGGTATAACGGCCCTGGGGGGTTGAATCTTTGGAATACCTGCCGGTCTGCCTGCGGCTGCGGGACTCCCCCGTTGCCCTGGTCGGCGGCGGCGCCGTCGCGACCCGCAAGGCGCGGCTGCTGCTGCGCGCAGGCGCCAACCTGACCGTGATCGCCCCGGAGATCACCGGGGAGCTCGAGCGTCTGCTCGGCGCAGCCGGCGGGGTCTGGCAGCAGGGACGCTACCGGGAAGTGGACCTGCATGGCAAGGTACTGGCAGTGGCGGCCACGCCCGATGCGCAGGTCAACCGGCAGGTCCACGACGACGCCCGCGCCCTCAACCTCCCGGTCAACGTGGTGGACTCCCCCGAGTTGTGCACCTTTATCTTCCCCTCCATCGTGGACCGGGATCCACTGCTGGTCGCCATCAGCAGCAGCGGGCGCAGCCCGGTGCTGGCGAGACAGCTGCGCCGGCGGCTGGAGGCGACCCTGCCCGCCGCCTACGGCCGCCTGGCGGAGTTCGCCGGGCGGATGCGGGAGAGAGTCAGGGAGCGTATCGCCGCAGAGGGCCCCCGGCGGCTCTTCTGGGAACAGGTGGTCGATGGACCCGTGGCCGAGCTGGTGCTGGCGGGCAGGGAAGCGGAGGCCGAGGCGCGTCTCGACGAGCAGCTGCAGGATGTGGCGCACCTGCACCGCGGTGAGGTCTACCTGGTGGGCGCCGGTCCCGGGGATCCAGATCTCATGACCTTCAAGGCGCTGCGCCTGCTGCAGAGCGCGGACGTGGTGCTCTACGACCGGCTGGTGGCGCCGCAGATCGTGGAGATGGCGCGCCGCGACGCCGAGCGTATCTATGTGGGCAAGCGACGGGCCGAACACACGCTCCCTCAGCAGCAGATCAATGAGCTCCTGCTGGAACTGGCCCGGGCGGGCAAGCGGGTGGTGCGGCTGAAGGGGGGCGATCCCTTCATTTTCGGGCGGGGAGGCGAGGAGATCGATCTGCTGGCCCGACACGGCATACCGTTCCAGGTGGTGCCGGGGATCACGGCGGCGAGCGGGGCCGCCTGTTACGCGGGCATCCCGCTGACCCACCGGGATTACGCCCAGAGCGTCCGCTTCGTCGCGGGCTACCTGAAGGGCAACCGGCTGGAGCACGACTGGGCCACCTTCAACAACCCGACCGAGACCCTGGTCTTCTACATGGGCCTGGAGGGGCTGCCCGAGATCTGCCGGCAACTGCAGCGCCACGGGCGCCGGGCCGACACTCCCGCTGCCCTGGTAGAGCGCGGCACCCTGGCCGGCCAGCGGGTGCTGACCGGCACCCTGGCGACGCTGCCCGCTGTGGTGGCCGCTGCGGGGGCCCGCGCCCCGACCCTGATCATCGTCGGCGATGTGGTGCGCCTGCACGCTGACCTGGCCTGGTTCGGGAAGGCGTGACGCGGCGGCGCAGGCTTGATCAGGCGGGGGAGGGCATGCCCCTCAGTCTCGCCAGCACACCTTCCATCCGCAGTGAGGCATCGTCGCGGCCGAGGGCGGCAAGCTCCCGCTCCACCGGATCCCCGTCCACCCGCTCCATCGCCTCCGCCATGCTCGCTTCGGATTGATCCTTCGCATCCACCGAGCCGCTGAGGTGCGCGCGGGTTTCCTGCAGGGTCGCCAGGTGTGCGGCGATGGTGTCGCCGTAATCAGGCCGCTGGGCGGCACGGCCGTTCGACAGCTGCGCCTCGAGAATTTTCAGTTCGCGGCGGTGCTCGCGGATCTCCGTCAGCAGCCGGCGCAGGGTGAGCTCCTCGCTACTGATCCGGTCCGCGATGGTGAGGTGACGTCGCTGCAGTTCCTGCAGCAGCGCCTCGGTAGCGGCGATGTCGCGCGCGGCCAGCTGCAACAGTTCATCGGTGCGCTCCTGCGGTGAGAGCCGGGCAATGTGCCCCTCCCGCGCCCGGATTCTTTCCCGCGCCGATGCCGCCTCCCTTTCCAGGTCTTTGCGCGTGGCGATCATTGCCGCCAGAGCGGTTCGCCGCCGGGCCAGGAGCGCCTCGGCATCGACCACCTCCTGGCGATAGATGCGGACCGCATTGGCGTCGGTGATGACCTCGGCGCTCTCCCGCACGCCGGCGCGCAGCAGGGTGTTGAGTTTTCGCATGATATTCATGGGACTATTCTCCTATTCCGTGTCCATGTCGCGCAGCATCTTCGAGGTGCGCGCCTCGCTGATCTTGTTGTGCAGCCGGTCTGACTCGTGGCGGTCGCGCACGGTCTTGGACAGGGTGATGGTGGCGAACACCATGAAGAGTGAGCTGATCAGGAAATAGCCCTTCACGACCAGAGCGCCGGGCAGCAGGTAGATACCCAGCAGCGTGGCGCTGATGGCAATGACAAAACTCACCTTGACGAAAAAGTCCCAGGCTGTGGAACTGCTGTGCAATTCGTACGGGTCCACGTCGAACACCTCCTTTGGTTGTTGTCGACGGGATCAGTATTGGCGCGTCGTGAGCCCCGCCACAAGCGCGGCGCCAAAAGCCCCGGCAGTCGATACCGGGAGTATCACACCTTGCTACCGTGTGTCCGGGGGAGGGACTAGTGATCCGGCGCACGCAGGGCGGCGAAGCGCTCATACCGCCAGTCTCGCAGGGCGAGCAGGGCGGTATAGCCGGAGCGCTCCTCGATCGGCAGGGTCGCGTCCTCCTGGCTCAGCAGGTCGAACTCCCGGGCAAGTCGCTCCATCTTCTTGCGGAATGCCGCGTTGGCGGCAGGGGAGAGCATGCCGTTGAGGACCATCAGTTCCTGGTCCTCCCGGTCGAAGCGCGCGGTGAAAAAATCCCGCTGGATGGCCTTGAGGAAGACCTGTTCGATGGGACCATTGGGCAGCCAGTGAAAATTGGGCGCCACCAACAGCTTGATGCGGTTGCCGGGCTGCAGTTCGATGATCCTCAGGCGGTCCAGCTGCGCCAGCATCTGTACCAGTTCCAGTTCTTCAAAGACGTAGTACTCGATGATATTGTCGAAGCTCCAGCGGTTGAGCACGCAGACGGTGACGACCAGCAGGCTCAGGTCCGCGGCAATCTCCCGCTCCTGATCGGTGGTGAGGGCGCGCAGGCGACCGCGTCGCTGCTCCATCAGTTTGACGAGATCGGAAATGTCCATGGCACACAGGCCGCAGATTCTGTCCAGCTCGGCAAGGGAGAATTCCTGGCGGGAGAACTTGCGCTTGACCGAGGATTCCGAGAGATCGAGTCCCGCAGCGACTGTGGCGTAGGTGATACCGGCCGACTTCAGCGCCGACTTGAGCGCGTCGACCAGCGCCGTAATCTGGGCCATCTCACAGTCTCTCAGAAAAAAGTGTCAAATTATGATACCAAAAGTGTTGGAGGTTGCTACATGCCACTATACAGTGGCATCAAATAAAACCGCCCGATAGTCTGGCGCTCATCCAGTTCTGGCCGGGAGCCACCGATGTCGCTGCACCAAAAAGGATTCCTGCCCTATCTCTTCGTGGTGTTTCTCAACGCCTTCGTCGACCTGGGGCACAAGATCGTCATCCAGAACACGATCTTCAAGAATTACGACGGGCAGGAGCAGGTGGTGCTGACGGCCGTCGTCAACGGCCTCATCCTGCTCCCGTTCATTCTCCTCTTCTCGCCGGCGGGGTTCCTTTCGGACCGATTCGCCAAACATCGGATCATGCGCCACTCGGCGCTGTTCGCCGTGGCGGCCACGCTGGCGATCACCGTCGCCTACTACCAGGGCTGGTTCTGGGCGGCCTTCGGCCTGACCTTCGCCCTGGCGGTGCAGAGCGCCATCTACAGCCCTGCCAAGTACGGTTATATCAAGGAACTGGTGGGCAGTGAAAACCTGGCTGCGGCCAACGGCGCGGTGCAGGCGGTGACCATAGTCGGGATTCTGCTGGGGACTTTCGTCTTCTCGATACTGTTCGAGGGACTGCTGGCCGGGGGTATCGCGTCCGGCCAGGATGAAACCGTTGCGGCGGTGGCGCCGATCGGCTGGGTGCTGGTGGCGCTTGCGGCGCTGGAGTGGTTCACCACGGCGCTCCTGCCCGCCAGAGTGTCCGGGGCGGAGAGGGAGCCGTTCCGGGTCGCGCCCTACCTGCAGGGACAATACCTGAAGCGCAACCTGTCGGTCATCGGCCACAACCCGGCGATCTGGTTGTCCATCATCGGGCTGGCAACCTTCTGGGCGATCTCCCAGGTGATGCTGGCGGCCTTTCCCGCGTTCGCCAAGGAAACTCTCGGGATCGACAACACCGTGATCATCCAGGGCATACTCGCCTGCTCCGGCATCGGCATCGTGATCGGCTCCGTGCTCGCGGGCAGGGTATCGCGCAACTACATCGAGACCGGACTGATTCCCGTGGGAGCCCTGGGTATCGCCATCGGCATCGCCGTGCTGCCGGGCCTCGACAGCGCTGTCACCATGAGCGCGGTCTTCCTGCTGGTAGGCATCACCGGCGGTCTGTTCATCGTGCCGTTGAATGCGTTGATCCAGTTTCACGCCCGGGCCGATCAGCTGGGCACCGTCCTCGCCGGCAACAACTGGGTGCAGAACGTGGCCATGCTCGGCGCGCTGCTGCTGACCGTTGCGTTCGCCACGGCGGGGATCGACAGTGTGGGGCTTTTCTACATTCTCACCGCCGCCGCAGTCATCGGCACCGGCTACACGGTGCGCAAACTCCCTCACTCACTCGCGCGCATCCTGGCCACCGCGCTGCTCAAGCGACGCTACCAGCTGGAGGTGCTCGGCTTCGAAAACATTCCCCAATCCGGCCCGACCCTGCTGCTCGGCAATCACATCTCCTGGATCGACTGGGCGCTGGTACAGATTGCCTGTCCCCGGCCGATCCGTTTCGTGATGCTGCGGCGGATCTATGAGACCTGGTACCTCAAGCCGTTTCTAAAGGCCTTCGGCGTCGTGCCGATCGCGGCGGGGCAGAGCGAGGAGAGCCTGGCGACGGTCAGGGGGCTGTTGCAGTCCGGCGAATGCGTCTGCCTGTTTCCCGAGGGCGCGATCAGCCGCAACGGGCAGCTGGGCAAGTTCCACACCGGTTACGAGCGCGCCGTCGCCGGCGTGGAGGAGGGCGTCATCGTCCCCTTCTACCTGTGCGGGCTCTGGGGCAGCAGTCTGTCGCGGGCGGAGGAGGGGCTGCGTCGGGCCCGCGTTCCCCTGCGGCGCAGGGATCTCATCGTGGCTTTCGGCGCGCCGCTTGCGCTATCCACCGGGGCCAAGCAGCTCAAGCAGAAAGTGGTCGAACTCTCCCTGACCGCCTGGGACGCCTACACGCAAAAACTGGATCCCGTGCCGCTCGCCTGGTTGCGTGCCGCCGGGCGCGACCCGGGCGCCACGGGGTGCATCGAGGGGCGCAGCAGGATGAGCAACCACCAGCTGGTGACCGACGTCGCCTGCCTCGCCCATGCGCTCGGGCGCCAGCCTGGCAGCGATCGGATCGGGGTCCTGCTTCCCGCCGGCAGTGCGACGATTGTCACCTCACTCGCCATCCTGTTGCAGGGCAAGGTGCTCGTGCCCCTCAATTACACCGCCGGCAGTGGGCAGGTCCGCGCAACCGCCGAGACGGCTGGCCTCAGCCGGGTGATTACCAGCCGCCGCTTTGCCGGCGAGCTCGCCGCGCAGGGTGTGCACCCCGAGAGTATGACGGGCGCTGCGGAACTGACCTGGTTTGAGGATCTGGAAAAGCTTGTGCCGCGCTGGCGCAGGCTCCTGACCGGCCTTCAGGCCAGGCTGCTCCCGCCCTCCTGGTTCTACCGGCTGCATGGCACCTGCCGCGACATCGACGAGCCTGCGGCCATCATGTTTACCCGCGGGGGAGAGCGCGGCTCGAAAGGAGTGCTGTTGTCTCACCGCAACATCATGGCCAACTGCAGGCAGATTTCCGACGTGCTCAATACCGACATCGACGACGTCATGCTCTGCTGCCTGCCGCCGTTTCACTCCCTGGGCCTTACCGTCACCACGATGATGCCACTGGTCGAAGGCATCCCCGTCACCTGCCACGCGGACCCAAGGGACGCCGTCGGTGTCGCCCGGACGATTGCGCGCAGTAGAGCGACCCTGCTCGTGACCACGCCATCCTTCCTGCAGTGCTATGCGAGCGCGGAGCACGTTCACCCCCTGATGCTCGATTCCCTGCGCCTGGTCGTCTCCGGCGCGGACCACCTCTCCGACGAGGTGCGCCGCCAGTTCGAGCTCAGGTTCGGGAAGCGCATCTACGAAGGTTATGGCACCACCGAGACCACGCCCGTGGCCAGTGTCAACGTGCCGGATGCGATGGACATGAAGGACTGGAAAGTCCAGCAGGGCAATGTCCCGGGCACCGTGGGCATGCCACTGCCAGGCACCAGTTTCAGGATTGTCGACCCGGTTACGCTGGAAGAGAAACCCCTGGGCGAGGACGGCCTGGTGCTGATCTCGGGCAACCAGCTCATGCTCGGCTACCTCGGCGACGAGGAGGGCACCGGGCGCGTCATTTCAGAGCGCGGGGGAGTGCGCTGGTTTCACAGCGGCGACCGCGGGCACCTGACGGAGGAGGGGTTCCTGGTCCTGCGGGGCCGCCAGACGGCGGCGGCACACTGATAGCGCAGTGCGCCGCCGCCCCCCCAGAGTCACTCTGATTCGCGCTTATGCAGTGCGTAGCATCGGGATCGGCGGCCTCCTCATCCTCCGCCGCGAGTTCCTCCTCGAGAGCGGCCAGCGGCTCCTCGCCTCGCGCAACCCGGCGTTTGTTCTCGATCGCGAGCGCCTTCGCCTCCTGGCTGTCGCGCAGGGCCAGGCGCGCCTTCTGATTGAGGGGCAGCTCCTTGATCTTGCGCGACTTCGCGGCGAGATCCACCTGATCCTCCAGGTAGATGAAGTCCGGGTTGTGCGTGCTGCGCTCCTCGAACAGGGTGGTCAGGCGGGGAACGATCGTAGAGAGGTCGTTATACCGACGGTGGCGGACCGGATTGATCTGGTCCCAGCTCAGGGCGTTGTCCAGAGAGCTCTCGCCGATCTCGTCCGGATCGAACAGGGAGGGGAAGGTGATATCCGGCACCACCCCCCGGTGCTGCGTGCTGTCACCGGAAATCCGGTAGAACTTGCTCTCGGTGATCTTGAGCTGGCCCTCGGTGAGGGGTATCAGGGTCTGCACGGTGCCCTTGCCGAATGAGCGGTCTCCCACGATGATGCCGCGCTCGTAGTCCTGGATAGCCCCGGCAAAGATCTCAGAGGCGGAGGCACTGAGGCGGTTGATCAGGACCACCAGGGGGCCGTCGTAGTAGGTGCTCTTGAGTCGCTTGCCATCACGCCACACGCGGCGCGAGGAGTGGCGGATCTGAACCGTCGGACCGTACTCGATGAACAGGCCCGTCAGCTCGTTGGCTTCCTGCAGGGAGCCGCCGCCATTGTTGCGAAGATCAACGACGATCCCGTCCACGCCTTCCGCCTGGAGTTCCTCCAGCAACTTGCGCACATCCCGGGTGGTGCTCTTGTACTCCTTCTCGCCGCGGCGCATGGCGTCGAAATCGATGTAGAAGGCGGGAATGTCGATAACGCCCACTTTGATCACCTTGTCGCCGGCGGGCACCTCCAGCACCTGCTTTTTCGCCGACTGCTCCTCGAGCTTGACCTCGTTGCGCACTATCGTGATCACCTTGTGCACGTCAGGCGTCTTGGATGCGGCGGGAATGACTTCGAGGCGCACGGTCGACCCCTTGGGGCCGCGAATCAGGTCGACAACTTCGTCCAGGCGCCAGCCGACGACGTCTTCGATCGGCCCTTTCTCGCCCTGACCCACCCCGACGATGCGATCGGAGGGCTGCAATTCACCCTGCTTGTCGGCGGGGCCCTTGGCTACCAGGCGCGCGACCTTGGTGAACTCGTCCTCGGCCTGCAGCACGGCGCCGATACCCTCCAGGGAGAGGCTCATGTTGATATTGAAGTTCTCCGAGCGGCGCGGTGACAGGTAATTCGTGTGGGGGTCATACAGTTCGGTGAGCGCATTGGCGTAGATCTGGAACACGTCCTGGTTGTTGTACTGCCGGACCCGCTTGAGCTGGCTGGTGTAGCGCTTGACCAGCGTGGGTACGATTTCCTCCTCGTCCTTCTTTGCCAGGCGCAGGCTCAACACCTGATTCTTGAGGTGCTTGCGCCAGCGATCGTCGAGTTCCTTCTGGTCAGCGGCCCAGGGAAGCTTGTCCGGCTCCAGGGAGTAGGATTCGTCCACCGTAAAATCCATCGCCGGCACCATCTCCGGCAACGACTCGATCACCGATTCGAGGCGCGCCTCCAGGCGCTGCTGGAAGCGGTTGAAGATGGCAAAGCCCGCGTCCAGCCGGCCCTTTGGCAACTGATCGTCCATGACTGTGCGGTACTGCTCGAACTCGGCGAGATCCGCGGCGGTAAAGAACATCCTGCCGCCGTCCAGGCTGTCGATGTAGCTGTCGAGATGGGCAGAAGAAAGCACATCATCGTATTCCAGCTTGGCATAATGACGCTGTTCCAGTTGATCGACCAGCTCGACGATGGTCTCCCGTTGGCTGTCGCTGTATTCGATCAGCGCCCGGGCGGGCAGGGCGGCGGCGCCGAGGAGCAGAGCAACGGCGACGAGGCGGGTGAGTGCCTGCAATGGCTTGGGTAATGTCAAAGTAGTAGTCCCTGCTTGCGGTATATCGGGTTTGATATGCCTGTTGATACTTTTACTAGCAAGTGTAACCGCATCCGACCAGCGGTCAATGCACACTGTCTTAGATGAACACGTTGTGCAAAAGTTCAGGCAGGTGGCGACCGGTGCCGGTGGAGCAGGGCGTTCCTGCCGACTCCGCTTCCCATTCCGGCAAGAGAGGGCGTGTAGCGGCAGCCGGCGTGAAAAGGACGGGGCGATGCTCGATCAGGTTATCGCAGGACCTACATAATTCATTAAAATAACTAGATAAGGTATTGTATTAAAAACAAATATAAGAAAACTAATCGAAGAAAAAAGGGCTCCGGAGGGAGCCCTTTAAGAAAAAAACCAGCCCGGATCAGGGGTTGCCCGCCGGCTCCTGTAGTTGCTCCATGACCTGGTCCAGAGAGAAACTGGCCGCTTTCTGGCGCGGCGGGTACTCCCTGAAGGTGGCCAGGAACTGGGCGACGTAGTCCTGGGCCGGCACCAGCAGGTAGGCGCGGTCGATCATCCAGTCGAAGTAGGTATTGGAGGTAATCTCGGCCCGCTCGTAGGGGTCCCGGCGCAGGTTGAAAATGAGGGGCACGCGCAGCGGCACGAATGGCTCCATCCAGACCCGGAACGTACCCGCGGTCTTCTGCTCCATGAAGATCAGCTTCCAGTCGTTGTAACGCAGTGCTGTCAGGTCGCCATCGTCGGAGAAGTAGAAAATCTCGCGCCGCGGGGTCTCGGTCGTTTCACCGGTCAGGAACGGGAGAAAGTTGTACCCGTCCAGATGTACCTTATAGTTGCGGCCGATGGCGCGGTGGCCCTTGAGCAGTTTCTCTTTCACGTCTGGCTCACCGGCAGCGGCCAGGAAGGTCGGCAGCCAGTCCATGTGATGCATGATCTCGTTGGAGACGGAGCCGGCCTCGATCTTGCCGGGCCAGCGCACCATGGCAGGCACCCGCCAGCCGCCTTCCCAGTTGGTGTTCTTCTCACCCCGGAAGGGCGTCGCCGCCGCATCGGGCCAGGTGTTGTAGTGGGGGCCGTTATCGGTCGAATAGAAGACGATGGTATTGTCGGCAACGCCCAGATCATCCAGCTGCTTGAGGAACATGCCGATGTGCTCGTCGTGTTCCAGCATGCCCACGGTGTACTCGTCGGCGCGTGGATATTTCTTTTTGAACCGAGCCATCTTTTCATCGCTGACGTGGGTGCGGAAATGCATCCGCGTGCCGCTCCACCAGACGAAGAAAGGCTTGTTCTCGTTGACGGATTTCTCGATGAACTTCATGGCGGCGGCGACGGATTCGTCGTCCACAACTTCCATGCGCTTCTTGGTCAGGGGACCGGTGTCTTCGATCTTGCCGTCGGCCGAGGAGCGGATCACGCCCCGGGGGCCGTACTTTTTGCGAAATTCAGGATCCTTCGGGTAGTCCTCGTTCTCCGGCTCTTCCTCGGCGTTGAGGTGGTACAGGTTGCCGAAAAATTCGTCAAAACCGTGGTTGGTAGGCAGGTGCTCGTCGCGGTCCCCCAGATGGTTCTTGCCGAACTGACCGGTGACATAGCCGTGATTTTTCAGCAGGCCGGCAATGGTCGGGTCCTCTTCCTGCATGCCCAGTGCTGCGCCCGGCAGACCCACCTTGCTCAGACCCGTGCGGAATACCGACTGCCCCATGATGAACGAGGAGCGCCCGGCGGTGCAGCTCTGCTCACCATAGTAGTCGGTGAACAGCATGCCCTCGTTGGCGATTCGGTCGATATTGGGTGTGTGGTAGCCCATCAGGCCGCGGGAGTAGGCGCTGATGTTGGACTGGCCGACGTCATCGCCCCAGATCACCAGGATATTGGGCTTGTCCGCCGCCAGGGCGCTGACAGGAAGAAGTAATATGGCAAACAGCAGGGCCAGCGGGCCGAGCCCGGAGCCTCCGGTGTATTGAAGCGGGCGCTTGCGGGTAATCTGCATTCGGGGATGCCTCTTGTGGTGAAAATCGGGCCCACATTATTAGACAAGGGGGGTTTATAATTCCAATATAAATTTGTATCTGACTCAATGAGTTTTTGTAATGAAAATAAGTCTCCGCCAGCTGGCTCACGCCGAGGCCCTCGCGCGCCACGGCCAGTTCCGGGATGCAGCGCTCGAGCTGCACATCACCCAGCCAGCGCTGACTCGAAGCATCCAGGCTCTGGAGAAGGCGCTCGGCGGAAAATTGTTCGATCGCAGGTCAGGGGAGGTGACGCCGACCCGGGCTGGCGAACTGGTCCTCGAGAAAGCCAGGCGCGTGCTGCCGGCAGTGCGGGAGCTGGAGGAAGATACGCGATCACTGCTGGGCCTGCAGTCGGGGTCCCTGTCCATCTCGACGGGGCCTTACCCGGGATACCTGCTGGTTCCCCTCGCGGTGTCGCGGATCGCAGGCCTGTATCCGGAGCTGTCGATCCGCGTCCACGAAGTGGACTGGACCGAAGTCAAGGGCCAGCTGCTGGATCGAAGATCGGACGTTGCCGTGGCGGATATCAGCCTGGCGAGGGAAGACCCCCGGCTCGCCGCTGAGTCCCTCGGCCAGGACCAGCTCTTCTATTTCTGCCGGCCGGGCCATCCGCTGGCAAAGCGGAGCCGGGTCACCATCGAGGAAATACGCAGCTATCCGCTGGCCGGGAACAAGGCGCCGCAGCGGATGACGGAAATCGTGGCCGGTCATGGACGGGCAGGGGAACGGGACCCGGTGACGGGCCTGTTTCATCCACGCATCGAAATTGCCACGGTATCGGCGTTGAAGCGGGTCGTCGCTGCCAGCGACGCCGTGGGCCTGTGTCCCCTGATTTTCCTGGAGGAGGAGTTGCTGCGTGGCGAACTCGTCCTCGTTCCGGCGCATACATCGACACTGTTCCTCGATTCAGGTTTCCTGTACCTCGCAGGCAAAAGTCTATCGCCTGCAGCCCTGGCCTTCATGGAGGCGGCGAGAACGGTCCGGCGGGAACAGAGGGAGCGGGCGGGCGCCATCATGTCCGCTGTCACTGGCTAAGCACCGCACCATTGCGCCGCAGCCGCATGGGCAGGCGGCGATTCCTCCGGGGTAATCACCCGTCATCGCATCGTAACGCCAGTCAACGCCTGTTCGGGAGAACCCCGGACAGGCCTGTAGACGCCTCCGACCTTTCGATCCATCACTGAGCATCCGCCTCAGGATTCGCCAGCGATAAGGCCACTTATCCGCAGACAGCGCCACTCGCTATCCCGACTTGACGGGTAGGCAGGGCAGACCCGCCTGTGCATAACTGTGTGCCCCAATCCTCTATTTAACATAATATATATTATACGCATATGTGGATAAGAGTCGGCCAGGCCGGGCATGGGCCCTTTTTGCAATTTTTAGGCGGTTTCCGGGCAATCGCGGTGCTGCGGTCGTCACCCGTCCTGGCAATCAGTGGCGCTTCGCACACCGAGGCCCCGGGCCCTGACACATAGCTGCGCGAGCACCGGTCGGCATACAATCCGTGGGTCCGGTTATTTGCGGACCGTGCCGAATCGATAGCACAGGGATTGTGGTGGCTTCCGGATAGTGTTGGAGAGCGGACGCCCCATGTCCGGGTGCCGCGATCTGACCGGGCATTAATCGGGCGGCTGCGCGCCACCCCGGCACAGGGCACAGCTCGAAGCAGTTTCGCAGGGGCGACCCGCCCCGCCGCCGGCGACTGCGAATAATTATATTATGTTAAATACTGGCGTTGCCCTGCGCTGCTGGAAAGCGCCTCAACGTCAGCCGTCCCCCGCCTGCAGCTTGCGGTAGAGAGAGCGCACGCTGATCTGCGCGATGGCGGCCACTCTCTCCCTGTCGCCACCATGGCGTTCCATCAGGGATTCCAGATAACGACGCTCCGCAGCTTTCAGGCTCAGTTCCTCTTCTTCCACCACAGGCTTTGCTCCCCTTGCCCCGGTCAGCAGTGCCTCGCCGATCACCGCCTGGTCAATCACATTGGTATTGCTCAGCACGACCGCCCTGGAGAGGATATTTCGCAGTTCCCGGATGTTGCCCCGATAATGGTGAGACTTGAGCAGCTCTAGCGCCGACCCCGTCAGGTGGTGTGCCTGGTGACCGTCACCATCCTGCAGCATGGCCCTGGCCAGCAGCGGCAGATCCACGATGCGCTCCGCCAGGGACGGCACGTGAATCGGGAATACATTGATCCGGAAGTAGAGATCCTGCCTGAACTCCCCTGCCTCCACCATGGCCTCCAGGTCCCGGTGGGTGGCGCAGACCAGGCGAAAGTCGGACTGGCGAACCTGGCTGCTGCCCACCGGTCGGTAGGTGCCTGTCTCGATCAGTCGCAGCAGTTTGACCTGGAGCGGATAGGGAATGTCGCCCACCTCATCCAGGAATAGCGTCCCGCCGTGGGCCGCCTCCGCGAGACCCTCCCGGGTGTAGTTGGCGCCCGTGAAAGCGCCTTTGACGTGCCCGAACAGTTCACTTTCGAACAGTGTTTCGCTGAGGCCGGCGCACTCCAGCGTCACCAGGGAGCGCTCTGCCCGGTCACTGGCCAGGTGCACGGCGCGGGCGGCCAGTTCCTTGCCGGTGCCGGACTCACCGAGCAGCAGCACGGCGGCATCGGTGGGCCCCACCCGGGATATCAGCCCGACCATCCGGTTGAACGCAGGACTGGCTCCCACCATCGGGCGGTCGCCCGCGCTGGCACCGGCGACCGCTACCGGCTTGAGGAGCTCGACGAAGAACGCCACGTTGCCCTCCTCGTCCGGAACTGGCAGGATCTCGACGTCGACGTGCTCGGGGCCGTGAGGCGTCTGGTGGATGTGGAGCACCCGTTCCCGCTGGCCCGAGCGGGTGGCGGCTGACAGCGGACACTCCTCCCCGGCCTGGTCGCAGGGCACGTCGTAACCATGTGAGACCTTGAAACAACGGGCGGGCGACGCTTTACTCTCTATGGTGCCGAACTTCTCGCGGTAGAGATCATTGGTGGCCAGGATCCGGTAGTCCGGGGTTAGCAGTATTGCGGGATGCTCGTGGCTGTCCAGCATCCCGGCGACCGTGGTGCTGGTATCTGATGCGATGATTTCCATATTTGCCAAAGTTGACCAGAAGCATGTCAAATTTGACAGGTGCGCGGACAGAGAGCAAGGGGCGGCCCCGGACCGCTTGCATCTCTACAGCAATATATTAATTTAAATCAATAAGATGAAATTTATAGTTAATGTGTTTTATCCGGTGGCATACCCTTTGCGTTCGGTAGCGGCACCGTGAAGTCCTGTGGAGACAACCATGCCATCATCAACCCCTGACCTGAACCTTGCCGTGCGCCCGGAGGTGACGCCCTTCTTCGATGAGGCCACCAATACCCTCTCCTACGTGGTGCGGGACCCGGCCAGCGCGGCCTGCGCGATTGTGGATTCGGTGTTGAACCTCGACTACCCCTCCGGCTCCATCAGCTTCAGCGGCGCCGAACAGATCATCCGCTTTGTCCGGGAAAGGGAATTGACGCTGGAGTGGATTCTCGAAACGCATGTGCATGCCGATCATCTCTCGGCCGCGCTCCATATCAGGCAACAGCTGGGCGGTCGCATTGCCATCGGTGCCGATATCACTGTCGTGCAGGAGACCTTTGCCAGGATATTCAACACCGGTCCGGAATTTGCCAGGGACGGATCCCAGTTCGACCTCCTTCTTCGCGACGGGGACCAGTTTTCCATCGGCGGAATGAAAGGCCTGGCGCTGCATACTCCCGGCCACACGCCCGCCTGCATGACCTATGTGATGGGCGATGCCCTGTTTGTCGGCGACACCCTCTTCATGCCCGATTACGGCACCGCCCGGGTGGACTTCCCGGGCGGCGACGCGGGGACGCTGTATCACTCCATACAGCGTATCCTGAGCCTGCCACCGGAGATGCGGCTGTTCGTCTGTCACGATTACCTGCCGGACGGACGCGAACTCGAATTCGAGACGACTGTGGGCGCCCAGCGGGAGAGCAACATTCATGTCAGGTCCGGCGTCAGTGAAGCTGATTACATCCGTATGCGCACGGCGCGGGACGCGACCCTGGGGATGCCGGCACTCATCCTGCCTTCACTCCAGGTCAACATGCGTGCCGGCCATCTGCCGCCCCCGGAGGAAACGGGCCAGGTATTTCTCAAGCTGCCCGTCAACGCCTTCGGGGGCGACGATATCTCCGGCCTGTTCTCCTGAGCGCCCCGCTGAAAGCCCTGCGCAGGAGGCTGCCCCCGCTCGACTGGGGGCGGCACTATCATCGCGAGACTTTCAGCAGCGACCTCCTCGCGGCGGTCATCGTCACCATCATGCTCATCCCGCAGTCCCTGGCCTACGCCATGCTTGCCGGGATGCCCGCGGAGACGGGCCTGTATGCCAGCATTCTGCCGCTGGTCGCCTATGCGCTGCTGGGCACCAGCCGCACGCTCTCGGTCGGTCCCGTCGCGGTGGTGTCCCTCATGACTGCGACCGCCGTCGGTCAGGTTGCCGCGCCCGGCAGCGCGGAGTACCTCACCGCCGCCATCGCCCTGGCCCTGCTGTCGGGTTTGATGCTGCTCGCCATGGGCGCTCTGCGTTTCGGTTTTCTCGCCAACTTCCTGTCCCACCCGGTCGTGTCAGGATTCATCACCGCCTCGGGGTTTATCATCGCCCTCAGCCAGTTGCGTCACCTGCTCGGAATCGACGGCCACGGTGATACCCTGCCGGCGCTGCTCGGCTCACTCCTGCACAACCTGGCAGACTGGAACCCGGTCACCCTCTGCACCGGTATCGCCACCCTCCTCTTTCTCTTCTGGGGACGAAGCGGTATGCAGCCGCTTCTGGAGCGGCTGGGCCTACCCACGGGCACCGCATCCATCTTCGCCAGGGCCGGCCCCGTCCTGGTAATCCTCGCCACCACAGCCGCCAGTTTCCTGGGAAACTTCGCCGACCGGGGCGTCGACCTGGTGGGCGACGTGCCCCGGGGACTGCCCTCTCTCGCCCTGCCCTCCTTCGATCCGCAACTGTGGTCGGAACTGGCGGTCGCGGCACTGCTGATTTCGATCATCGGCTTCGTGGAATCGGTTTCCGTCGGCAGGACACTGGCTGCCAAGCGGCGCCAGCGGATAGACCCCGACCAGGAACTGGTGGCCCTGGGCACCGCCAACGTCGCCTCCGCGGTCTCCGCCGGGTTCCCCGTCACCGGCGGATTCTCCCGCTCTGTCGTCAACTTCGACGCGGGGGCCCGGACCCCGGCCGCCAGCCTTTTTGCCGCGGGGGGCATCGCTCTGGCGGCACTGTTCTTCACCCCGATACTGTTCTACCTGCCAAAGGCGACCCTGGCTGCCACTATCATCGTCGCAGTCGTTTCGCTGATCGACCTGCGCATCATCAGGCGGGCATGGGAGTACTCGCTCTCCGATTTCGTCGCGGTGGCGACCACGATCATCGCCACCCTTGTGCTGGGTGTGGAGCTGGGCGTTCTGGCCGGCATCATCGCTTCTCTCGTCCTGCACCTCTACAAGACATCGCGGCCCCACATCGCGGTGGTCGGCGCCGTGGCCGGCACCGAACATTTCCGGAACGTGCAGCGGCACAATGTGATTACCCACCCCAACATTCTGTCACTGCGCGTGGATGAAAGCCTCTATTTCGCCAACGCGGGCTACCTCGAGGAGTATGTCTACCGCTTCATCGCGGATAACGATCAACTGGAGCACGTGATCCTGCAGTGCACGGCGGTGAACGAAATCGATATGAGCGCACTGGAGGCGCTGGAGGCGATCGATCACCGCCTTCGCGAGCAGGGGCTCACCCTCAACCTGA
Source organism: Halioglobus sp. (assembly GCA_037382865.1). GTDB lineage: Bacteria > Pseudomonadota > Gammaproteobacteria > Pseudomonadales > Halieaceae > JARRPM01. The sequence goes on from JARRPM010000055.1 coordinate 28,232, forward strand.
GCGAAGTCAAAGGGCCGGTGATGGATAGCCTGAAAAAAACCGACTTCCTGGAACACCTCAGTGGCCGGGTCTTCCTCACCCATCACCAGGCCGTGAAAAGCCTGAAACAGGACGACATCGAACCCTATATCATTTGAGGCCGGCGTATTTGTGTCGGGCGGGAGGTCTGTGCGAGCATGCTCGTCGTTGCCCGTCTCCCGGATCCCGCCGACCATGCCAATCCTCGCCCCTGCCCGCCTGACAATCCGCGCGGCACTGCTCGCCCTGCCCATCGCACTGCTCGCGCTTCCGACGGCGGCGCAGAGCCCGCGGTCCGATCAGGCATTGGGCAAGCGCGCCGACCAGATCATGCAACAGCGCTGCCTGGTGTGCCACGGGTGCTACGACGCACCCTGTCAGCTCAAGCTGGAGGCCCCACAGGGCCTTCGACGCGGCGCCAGTAAGGACCTGGTCTATGATTCGACCCGTCTTATCGCCGGCGATCTCACCCGCCTGTTCGACGACGGGCACAGCGAACGCGACTGGCGGAAGAAGGGCTTTTATCCTGTCCTCGATCAGGCGCGGCCAGGCGAGGGTGTCCTGTACCGGATGCTCGAGCTGAAGCGGGACAACCCGCTTCCGGCGGGAGGCCCGCTGCCGGACGGGTTCGACTTCTCCCTGTACCGGGACCAGCAGTGCCCCAAGCAGGGCGAGTTTGACGATTTCCAGCGCGACTATCCCCAGTGGGGCATGCCTTACGGCCTGCCCGGCCTCGCGCCCGAGGAGCACGCGGTAATGGTCGAGTGGCTCGAGCGGGGTGCGCCGGCGGCGCCCCTGCGACCCCTCAGCCCGTCCGTCGAGCGCGCAGTGGCGCAATGGGAGGCGTTTCTCAACGGCCGGGGCAAGCGTGAGAAGCTGATGTCGCGGTACCTCTACGAGCACCTGTTCCTGGCGGCCCTCCACTTCGAGCAGGGAGATGAACCGGCCTGGTTCCGACTGGTTCGCTCCGCTTCACCGCCGGGGCGGCCTCTCGAGCTGCTGGCCACCCGACGACCCTACGACGATCCGGGCAGGAAAAGCTTTTATTACCGCCTGCAGCGGATGCCGACAGTGCCTCTGGCCAAGACCCACATGCCCTACCTCCTCGACACAGCGCGCATGGGGTGGTACCGGCAGCTGTTTCTCGAGCCCGATTACACGGTTGAGCGCCTGCCCGGGTACACGCCGAAGCTGGCGGCCAATCCGTTCCGGACCTTCCGCGCCATACCCGTCGCCTCGCGCTACCGTTTTCTTCTCGATGAAGCGCAATTCACCATCATGAATTTCATCAAGGGACCCGTCTGTCGCGGCCAGGTCGCCCTGAACGTGATCGACGACCAGTTCTGGGTGATGTTTGCCAATCCGGACAACATCGATCCGGATAACGACGCGGAGTTTCTGGCACGGGAATCGGATAACCTGCAGCTTCCCGTGGCGAAGACCGGCACGGTCATCGACATGCTGGCCTGGCGTCGCTATGCCAGGGCGCACGAAAATTATCAGCGGGCTCGACGCAAACACCTGGAAGAACGCCTGCAACAGAGTGGCACCAGGCTCGACTACGATAGCCTGTGGGATGGCGACGGCCACAACGACAATGCCGCGCTGACTATTTTCCGGCATTTCGATACTGCCTCGGTGGTAAAGGGCTTCGTCGGCGACGTGCCGAAAACCGCCTGGGTGATCGGCTATCCGCTGCTGGAGCGCATCCACTATTTGCTGGTCGCCGGTTACGACGTCTACGGAGCAGTGTCACACCAGTTGGCATCACGCCTTTACATGGACTTTCTGAGGATGGAGGGGGAATTCAATTTCCTCCTGTTCATGCCACCACAGGAGCGACTGGCGCTTCACGCGCACTGGTACCGGGGTGCCGAAGATGCCGAGAAGCACTTCCAGATACGCAACAGCCTGGTCCAACGCCCTACCGATATCGCGTTCACCTCGAAGGACCCCAAGCGGGAACTGCTGCAGACGATGCAGGAGAGGATCCCCAGTGCCCGGGCGCAGGCCTGGGACTATCACGGGACCATGAGCGGGGAAGCGACCCGTGCCCTCGACAGCCTGGTACAGAACCGGGGTTCGCACAACAGCTTCCTGCCCGAGACCAGTTTCGTCAATATCGTCTCGGCGCAGAGCGACACGGCGATCACCCTGGTGCGTAATTCAGGGTTCTCCAATATCGCAGAACTTTTCCGCGAGGAGGAGCGGCGACTGCCTGAGGAGGACTCGCTTACCATAGTGCACGGATTCCTCGGCGCGTACCCCAACTACTTTTTCCAGGTCAACGAGAAAGAGGTGCCGCGGTTTGCCGCGCAGATCGCGGCCCTGGACAGTCCCGAGGCGTTCGGGGGCCTGCGCGAGCGATACGGCGTCCGGCGCAACGCGCCGTGGTTCTGGCGCCTCAGCGACAAATTCCATCGCATGTATCAGGCGCAGGACCCGGTCACCGCCGGCGTGTTCGACTACAACCGGTACAGGGGTGACTGAGCGGGGCAGTCAGACGTTGTCCCGCGCCTGACCCCGCTGCCAGATCCGGAGAAACGCTCGTTCGAGGGAGCCCTCGGCGGCGAGGCCGAGTTTCTCCTGCCAGTTCTTTTTCTGAACGAATTTGACCTCGAATACGTCCCACTCCGACAGGCGCGCCTGGACGAAGGCGTCGCTGGTCTGCAGGTCGTCGACGAGACCGACCTTCAGCGCGTTCTGTCCATACCACACCTCTCCCGTTGCCACCTTGTCGATATCCAGGACCGGGCGATTGGTGCTGACGAAATCCTTGAACAGCGTGTGGGTTTCCTCCAGTTCCTCGATGAATTTCTCCCTGCCCTTTTCGGTGTTTTCCCCGAACAGCGTGAGTGTCCGCTTGTACTCGCCTGCGGTGAGGAGTTCGAAATCGATATCGTGTTTCTTGAGCAGGCGGTTGAAGTTGGGCAGCTGCGCCAGTACGCCTATCGAGCCCAGCACCGCAAAGGGTGCGGCGATAATGCGGTCGCCGACACACGCCATCATGTAGCCGCCGCTGGCTGCCACCTTGTCCACGGCCACGGTCAGGGGGGCACCCGCGTCGGTAATGCGCTTGAGCTGGCTCGCTGCGAGGCCGTAACCGTGCACCAGTCCGCCCGGGCTCTCTACCTTGACCAGGATTTCGTCGCCCTTCTCGACCTGGGGCAGCACCGCCGAAATCTCCTCCCGCAGGTTGTCAGTCGCACTGGCCTTGAGATCCCCGTCGAAGGCGAGCACGAAGAGGCGCTTCCGGCGCTCCTGTGCGTCGTCTGACTGTTTTTTCCGTTGCTTCCTCGCTGCTTTTGCCGCGGCTTTCTCGGCCTTTTTTTCCGATTTCTTCACCAGCTTGAGTGTCTCATCGTCACTCACCACATGCCGTATGGTCTCGCCGATGTGTTTGTACCTGTCATTGAGATTCTTGATCTCGATGTGGCCCTCGTGCTGTTCCGTGCGCTGCCTCTGCCCCAGCGCAAAAAGGCCGGTGACGAGGATCAGTATCGCCGCGACAAACGTCACCGCCTTCGCCAGGAAAAGCCCGTATTCGTAGATGAGTTCCAAGTCTTTACTCCGGATTGGTCTATTGCAGGGTCTGAATGTAGTGGCGGATCAGCTGTCCGGAAACCGAGGCCCCGGGCGGGATCATCGGCAGCTCCCGGTGATGGAACCAGCGGGCATCGGCAATTTCTGACGGGTCACAGACGATCTCGCCGCCCGCATATTCGGCAAAAAAACCGAGCATCAACTGGTTCGGGAAGGGCCAGGACTGGGACTGGAAATAGCGCAGGTTGCAGACCTCGACTCCGACCTCCTCGCGGACCTCCCTTACAAGAGTCTCCTCCACCGACTCGCCAGCCTCGATAAAACCGGCGAGGGTACTGTACATGGGGCGCGGAAAGTTGACGTTCCTCGCCAGCAACAATTCTTCTCCCCTGGTAACCAGTACGATCACACAGGGGGCAATGCGCGGGTAGTTGAGCGTGCCGCAGGGTTCACAGCGCATGGCTCGCTCGCTGCGATCCGCCCGCATCTGTCCGCCGCAGCGGCCACAGAACTGATGCTCATTCTCCCAGGCCAGCAACTGCGCGGCGCGGCCGGCCAGACCAAACAACTGCTCGTCGACCCGCCCCAGAAGCTGGTAGAGACTGCCGCGCTGGAACTGCATCGGATCGATCTCGACCGTCTCCTCGATCTCCACCGCATAGCAGGGCCGCTCCTGCCAGTAACCCAGGAACTGCCGACGGCGCACCGTCCAGCCGCTGCGCCGTACCTGCTCCTCGGCGATGAGACACCCCTGGGGCGAGCGCATGTCACTCACCAGATTTCCCTGCTGGAACACGATGTGGAGGCCCGGTTCTCCACTCTCCGGGGGAACCTGATCGGGACGAAACATGACTGAACTCATGAATTGTGGCAAACCGCGTATACTATGCGCGGCGTTCGCCCGGGGCAAGGCCGGTCATCGATGAGGGGTGAGGCCACGCCCCCTTTTTTGCGGCAAAGCTTAGGCAAGACCGGGGTAATAAAGTAGAATGGCGCCTTCCCAACGACTCCCCCATGGCTGACATGAGCGAGACTACTGCCCAGGCGCTGTGGAAGAACTTCCTTGGCCCCTCCCCCTCCTGGTACAAGCAGACCATCGTCGCGTTTCTGCTGCTGAACCCCCTGGCGCTGTTCCTGCTGGGGCCGTTCGTCACCGGCTGGATTCTGATTGCCGAGTTTATTTTCACCCTGGCGCTGGCACTGCGCTGCTATCCTCTCCAGCCGGGCGGGCTGCTGGCGATCGAGGCCGTGCTGCTGGGCATGACCTCTCCCCATGCCGTGTTTGACGAGGCAGCGGCCAATTTCGAAGTGATCCTGCTGCTGATGTTCATGGTGGCCGGTATTTACTTCATGAAGGAACTGCTGCTGTTCGTCTTCACCAGAATTCTGCTGAAAGTCCGCTCCAAGGTTACGCTCTCCCTGTTGTTCTGCCTGGTTGCAGCGTTTCTTTCCGCTTTCCTCGATGCGCTGACCGTCACCGCGGTGCTGATCAGCGTGGGCGTGGGGTTTTACTCGGTCTACCACAAGGTCGCCTCCGGGAAGCAGTTCAGCCAGGACGACCACGACCACTCCATCGATGACGGCGTGCATGAACACCACCACCAGGACCTCGAGCAATTTCGCGGATTCCTGCGCAGCCTGCTGATGCATGGCGCCGTAGGCACCGCTCTGGGGGGACTTCCTGAAATTCCTGACCATCATGGCGCCGGTCACGATGCCCGTGCTTTTCTTCGGCCTGCTCACCTGCTGGGCGCTGGAGAAAACGGGTCGCTTCGGGTACGGCGCGCAGCTGCCGGATAATGTCCGCCAGGTGCTTGTCGAGTTCCAGGAAAAGGAGGAGACGCAGCGCAATGCCCGCAGCAACGCCCGACTCGTGGTGCAGGCCGTGGTCGCCGTCATCCTGGTAGTGGCGCTGGCCATGCACTGGGCCGCGGTCGGACTCATCGGCCTCATGGTGATCGTGTTGCTCACGGCGTTCAACGGCGTTGTGGAGGAACACCAGCTGGGACACGCCTTCGAAGAGGCCCTGCCCTTCACCGCGTTGCTGGTGGTCTTCTTTGCCATCGTGGCGGTCATTCACGACCAGCACCTGTTCTCGCCCGTCATCAATGCCGTGCTCGACATGGACGCCGAGGTGCGCCCTCCCATGTTCTTCCTGGCCAACGGTGTGCTGTCGATGATAAGCGACAACGTATTCGTGGCCACCGTCTACATCAACGAGGTCAAGAGCGCGCTGGACGCGGGCACCATCACCCGCGAGGAGTTCGACAAGCTGGCCGTGGCGATCAATACGGGAACCAACCTGCCCAGCGTGGCGACCCCCAACGGCCAGGCAGCTTTCCTTTTCCTGCTCACCTCGGCGCTGGCGCCGCTGATTCGCCTCTCTTATGGCCGCATGGTGATTATGGCCCTGCCCTACACCCTGGTCCTGGGCGGGATCGGGCTGGCCAGCGTGGCTTTTTTCATCTGATCAGTCGGCGCCGTAACCGGGAAATTCCCGCCAGAGAACCCTGCCGCTGCCGGCTGCAATCGCCTCCAGCTGCGCCTCGTGTGCGGCGACCTCCTCCTCACTGGCACGGATAACCGGAAGTGCCGGCCGGTCCCCGGGCAGGCGCATGATGCGGCTGCTGCGGCGGGCGCCGTCTCCGCCGTCGTTGCCAGCGTCTGATAGCTGGAAGGCCGTCTGTCCCCCGGTCATCGCCAGGTAGACATCGGCCAGGATCTCGGCGTCGAGCAGGGCGCCGTGGAGGTCGCGCTGAGAGTTGTCCACCCCGTAGCGCTGGCACAGGGCATCGAGATTGTTGCGTTGACCGGGATGCCGGGTACGCGCCATTACCAGCGTGTCCACCACCCGACAAAGCGACTCGATTCCCCCGTGTCCCTGCTCGAACTGCTGCAGCTCGCTGTCGAGAAAGCCGACGTCGAAGGGCGCGTTGTGGATGATCAGTTCCGCTCCTTCGATGAAACTGAGAAAATCCCCGGCGATCTGGGCAAACTGCGGTTTGTCCGCGAGGAATTCGTTGGTGATTCCGTGCACCTCTATCGCGCCCTGGTCGATCTCCCGATGGGGATTGACGTACTGGTGGTAATGATTGCCGGTCAGCTTCCGGTTCTGCAGCTCCACGCAACCGATCTCGATGATGCGGTGCCCCTGAGATACCTCGAGACCGGTGGTTTCCGTATCCAGAACGATTTGTCTCACGTCTCGTCAGCCCTGCCCTGCTTCCTGCTTCAGTTCATCGATACCCCGATTCGCCAGCTGGTCGGCGATCTCGTTTTCCCGGTGGCCGGTGTGCCCCCTGACCCAGTGCCACTCCACCCGGTGGCGCTGGTTCTGCTCATCAAGCGCCTGCCACAGATCCCTGTTTTTGACCGGTTTGCGCCCGGCCGTTTTCCAATCCCGCTTTTTCCAGTTGTCCATCCAGCTGCTGATGCCGTTTCTGACGTATTCCGAGTCGGTGGTGAGACTCACCTCGCAGGGCTCCTTGAGCGCCCTGAGCCCCTCGATGGCCGCCCGCAGCTCCATGCGATTGTTGGTGGTGTCGGGTTCGCCGCCATAGAGATGACGCTCCCTGCCGCGGTAGCGCAACAGGACGCCCCATCCCCCGGGACCGGGATTGCCGCGACAGGCGCCGTCGGTGAAAATTTCGACCTGCTTCAAGCGGCGCGGGGCCCCCGGGCCCGGGGCGCGCCCCGCAGTCCCGGTACAGCCGGCGCCGGGCTGGGTGCGGTGCTGGGCTTCGGCACTGCCAGTCCGATGAGGCGCTCGCTGCGCAGGCGCAAATGGCGTCGTGGCCGGTGCATGGCCGACACCTGCTTGACCGCGTGCAGGATGTAGATACCGCCGCCCGGCAGGTTATGGCGACTGCTCCAGCGGTCGCACCGCATCAGCCACTGCCGCATGCGCCCCCCGCCAATGGGCGGCACCATGTAGAGCCGCGTGCTGCTCTGCACTTCACAACCGAGCAGGTGGAGCCAGTCGGTCAGGCGCCGCTCGCTGACAGGCTGGTGCCGGTGCCAGAAGGAGCCGCGTGAGAGACCGCGCAGTCTCGTACTGAGCCCCTGCAGGCTGTGGGGGTTGAAACCGACAATCAGAAGATGCCCCTGGGGCGTCAATACACGCTGGATTTCACGGAGTACCTGGTGCGGGTTGGTGGCGAAATCGAGACTGTGATGGGCAATGACCACATCGATGCTGTCGCTCTCGAGGGGCAGCTCGTCCGCCGCGGTCACCAGGCCGACCCCCTCACCGGCGCGCTCGGCGGCGTAGATCCGGTGATTGATCGGGCTGTTCTCAAACAGGGGACGACTGCGGATGGCACCCAGTTGCAGCAGGTGGTAGCCGAACGAGGTATCCAGCAGTCGCCTGGTCGCGTCGCTGGTCCGGTCCAGGAGGTAGAGTCCATTCTCCCGGGCGTACCACGATTCCAGTTGAGTCAGAATATCGCTACACTGTGCGTTCATAGCGGCGCGCAAGCAACCCCTGGTGGGTGAGTGTACCGGCTGCATGTTACTGCATTTTCTCCCGATTGGAATGGTGCTGCGGCGTCGGGGGACCAATATTATGGCGATGATCCGGCCCGTTACAGGGGCGGACAGACGCAATCGCGCTCTGGGGAAATACCGGGAATGTGAACTCATCGCTGGCAATAATCGTACAACTGCTTACACTGAGCTTAGAAGACCGGCGAGCGGGAAAACAAGAAAAAACTTAATAATCATGCAGTTAAGAACTATATTTACAGTGATTTCTTTGCTGTTGTGGCTGTCGGGCTGCCAGTCCATGGCACCCGACACGCTCTCCGGCAAGCCCCAGCCAGCCAGCCTCGCCGCCTCAAACATCTCCCAGGACCTGTTCTCGCCCGACGTCATCGAGTACATCGCCGACGAGCCTGAGCCGCCGCCCGCGGACTTGTGGCAGCGCATCCGGGAGGGACTCAGCTGGCACGAGATAGAAAATGATCAGGTCGCCAGGGCCCGGCAGGACTATCTGCGCCAGCACGACTACCTTCAGGTGATCGCCAACCGGGCCAACTATTACCTGTACTACATCGTCGAGGAGGTCGAGCGGCGCGGCATGCCGATGGAGATTGCCCTGCTGCCCCTGGTGGAGAGTACGCTGGATCCCTTCGCCTATTCATCCGAGAGTGCAGCCGGACTCTGGCAGATCATGCCGGCCACGGGGCGGCATCTCGGTCTCGAGCAGGACTGGTGGTTTGACGGCAGGCGGGACCTGCGCGCTTCCACCGGCGCAGCGCTCGATTACCTGGAGAGCCTGCACCGCCATTTCGATGACGACTGGCTGCTGGCCCTCGCCGCCTACAATTCGGGCAAGACGCGCGTGCGCCGGGCGCGCAGGAGCAACCTGCAGCGCGGGCACGACGTCGATTACTGGTCGCTGCGCCTGCCGCGGGAGACCCGCCACTACGTCCCGAGGCTGATCGCACTGACCCAGATCATCTCGTCGCCGGAACGCTACGGCGCGGTGATTCCTCCTGTTCCCAACAGCCCCGCATTCGAAGTCGTCGATACCGGAGGCCAGATAGAACTGACGAGAGCCGCCGAACTGGCGGACGTGGCATTCGATGCGCTGAGGGCGCTGAATCCCGGGCACCTGCGCTGGGCCACCGCACCGGAGCGCCCGCCGGAACTCCTGCTCCCCCTCGGCAGCGGCGTGCGTTTCAGCGAGGCCGTGGCGAACCTGTCACCCGAGGAGAGGGTGCGCTGGCAGTATTACCGGATCGAGCCGGGCGACAGCCTGATCCGCATCGCGCGCAAATTCGGTACGGAGGTCGCCCTGTTGCGAGCGGCCAACAGCATCCGGGGCAGCATGATCCGCGCGGGAGACACCCTGATGATCCCCATGGGCAGCGGCTGGGAGGCCAGTCTCGCCATGGCAGGCGGTGGCGAACCCCGGGTTAAGGGTTATCGTGTACGCCGCGGCGACTCGCTCTATCGCATCGCCGGCAAGTTCAATGTCAGCATTGACGATATTATTGCCTGGAACGCGCTGGACCCGGGCAAATACCTGCAACCGGGACAGACCCTGACGCTCTACATCGACGGGAGCTAGCCGCGTCGGGAGACCATCCGCCAGGCGACCGCTTGCCCGTACCCCTGACTTTCTGTATTTTGGAGCCCTCACTGGCGCGGTCGCCAGTGCCTGCATCCTTTCCCGCTAACTGAGGAATACGAACAATGACGTCACTGAACACGTTTGTAGTGGCCACCCGGGCCGCACTGCTCGCGCTGCTCATCGCACTGCCTTTGTCAGTGCGTGCTGACAGCCACGAAAAGGAGACCCCCGCCGGTCGCGCCATGGCCATGACCATAGAGGCCGAGGTGGTCGACGTCGATCCCGAGTTCCGCCAGGTCACCCTGAAGGGCCCCATGGGCAATGTCGTCACGGTTACCGCCGGCGAAGAGGTGACCAATTTCAAGGACATCAAGGTCGGCGATACCCTGGTCGCTTCCTACATGGCGGCACTGGAAGGTGAACTGCGCGAGCCCACCGCCGAGGAGCTGGAGAATCCCTGGGTCGTGGTAGAGGATTCGGCGGCTTCCGAGGAGGGTGAACCGGCCGCGGTCGGTAAAGCCAGGCTCATTCGTGCCGTCTGCACCATCGAGGGCATGAACCGGGCCCTCGGCACCGTCACCGTCAAGGACCCGCGGGGCAAGCTCCACATGATCGGCGAGGTGGAGCCTGAAAAAATGGAGGGTGTGACCCTTGGGCAGACCGTCGTGCTGGTCTACACCGAGGCGCTGGCCGTCTCCCTTGAAAAAGTGACCGACTAGCGCGGCGGCGCCCCGGCGCCTCCCAGCAGTTGCTCCACCAGCCCGGTCACTTCCACAGTGGCCGGGCCACGCCGCTGCAGGTCAAACAGCCCGGTGACCTCGCTGATCTCCCTGTTGATCTCAACCGTGCTCGCCCCATGCAGGCGCGCCTGTTGCACGAACCCCGCTGCCGGATAGACCAAGCCAGACGTACCCACAGCGACGAACAGGTCGCAATCCGCCAGCTGCGTCTCGATCACGTCCATGTGATAGGGCATCTCGCCGAACCAGACGACATCGGGCCGCAGGCTGCCCCCTGCGCCGCACCCCGGGCAGAGGGTGGTCGCATCGAATGCCTCCGCCGCCAGCAAGCGCTGCCGGCAGGCACCGCACAGCATTGAGCGCAGTTCCCCGTGCATGTGGCAGACCTGGCCACTGCCACCACGCTCATGCAGGTCATCCACGTTCTGGGTCACCAGAAAAACCTCCCCCGGGAATGTCCGCTGCAGCCGGGCGATGGCACGGTGCGCGACATTGGGCTCCACCGCCTGCAACTGGCGCCTGCGGGCGTTGTAGAAGCGATAGACCAGTTCCGGGTCCCGCTGGAAAGCCTCCGGGGTGGCGAGGGTCATCGGGTCGTGGTTTTCCCACAGTCCGTCGGGATCGCGGAATGTGGCAAGGCCCGACTCAGCCGATACGCCCGCGCCGGTCAAAACGACGATTCTCTCAATGTGTCTTCCGTTGAAAAGAGGCATGCTCCCCCCCTGCGATGTCTGGCGTCGACGATCCAGTCAGTCTGCCAGATCAAGATCCTGCAGGCGATGCAGGTGGCCGATCGTTGTGAAGTACAACGCCACCCGCAGAGGGGACGGGGCGATGGCGTGCAGGGTGTCCCGGTAGCGCAACATCTGCGGCCGATAGGTCGCGCTCTCCCGGGCCAGGAATCGCTCCAGGCTCTCACCGGATTCCGGCCTGCTGGTCTTGTAATCGATGAGCCAGCGCTCCCCGGTGGCCGCATCCAGAAAAGTCCGGTCGATTACCATATCCTCCGTGCGCTCTTCCCCGTCCGGCCGGGTCAGCGCCCATTCGCTGCGGGACCAGGGATGTGCCGGGGAGAGAATCCAGCGCCCCGGGCCATTTTCCGCCAGGGCATTCTCCACCGAGGTATGGACTGCTTCGAGGGCAGTCTCCAGCGCTGCACCGTGGAGGCCCAGGTGGCACAAGTCCGCGCGCCAGCGCATGCGATCCTGCTCGTCCGAGGCGGGCGGCAGTTCCTGCCGGCGGGACAGCTCCTCCAGTGCCTGGTGGACTACCGTACCCGTGAGTCGTTCGAGCCGGTTGAACCGGCGCTCGGGGATATTGGGCCCGGCGGGCATCGCGTTCGTGACAGGCCCGGCTGGCGCCGGCGGCAGCCGGCTCAGGCGCTGTAACCGGGTGCCACCGGACGGGGCCTGCGCGGGATCCGCGGCCGGCACCGCGTCGTGCAGGACGGCCTGCTGGCGGAAAGCCGGCCAGATCCTGCGCAGCAGTGAACCCGCTGCCGGCTCGCGCCAGGGGCCTTTGTTACCCGGTTCCGGCCTGAGTTCGGCGCTCAGTACCAGGCGCCTGATCGCCCGGGTCGCGCCGACATACAGCAGCCGGGTGGCCTCGAGAATCTCCTTCTGCTTCTGGCGCGATCTCAGGAAGTTGTACAGGCCGGGCGAACCCGGCTCACTGTGATCGTCCGCGGCCAGCAGGAAGCCGCGCTGCCCTGCCGCCGTGGTGTAATCGTCAGCCAGCAGCAATTGACGGGTCTGGGTGCGCGTGGCCCGACCGAGGCCGGGAATCAGCACCCAGTCGAACTCCAGCCCCTTGGCTTTATGCAGCGTCATGACCTGCACTTTACAGCCCGGCCGCTCCCGGTCGGCATACAGTTTCAGGAGACGCGCCTCGAGCCATGCCGGGTCGAGTCCGACAGCTTCCTCTTCGGCCTGCTCCAGCAGCCGGAAGAAACCCTCGGCGTCCTGTAACTGACTCTGCTCGGCTACCGTCTGCTCACCGCCCAGGGCCAGCCAGAGTTGCTCTACCCACACCCGCAGGGCGAGCCGGTCTCTTCGCGCCAGCGCCCACTGCAGGGCATGCCGCACATGCTCCACGCGGGCACGACCATCGGCGGAGAGCGCGGCCAGCGCCCCGGCGTCGTTGAGGATCGACCACACCGGCGTGAACCTGGCAGGCGCGCCCCGGCGACCGATGACGAGGAGATCGTCCAGTGTCAGTCCGCACCAGGGCGCGCGCAGCAGCGCCATCCAGGCCACGCGATCGGCGGGGTTGTAAAGTGCGCGACACAGGCTCACGAGGTCGACGATGACCGGGGAATCCGCCAGGCTGTCCATGGCCTGTGCCGAGTAATCCATGCCGAGCCTGCGCAGCCCGGCGAGGATCGGCTGCAGGTGACCCCGGGTGCGACCGAGGACGGCGATCGTGCCGACATCCGGGTCGGCGCTGCCGCGGGCGACCTCCGCACAGATAAAGGCCGCCTCCTCTGCGCCCGCGTCATCGCCGACAAAACCGTGCATCTCGATCGCCTGTCCGGGACGGGCGGGACGGACAGCCACCGCCGGCGTGAAGCTCACCTGGCCCTTGCCGATATCCTCGACGGCGGGAAAGGCCTTCCCGAAGGTGTCGTTGACCCAGTCGACGGCGCCTTTATCGGAGCGGAAATTGCAGAGCAACCTGAGATGCACCGGTATGACGCCGTTGAATCCCGACTGCCGGGCCTTGAGGAACAGGCCGACATTGGCATCCCTGAACCCATAGATGGACTGCATGGCGTCGCCGACGATCAGCAGGGTGCGCGGGGCCGTGGGATTGGCGGCGTTGTACTCCCCCCACCCGCGGGTCAGCCTGCGCACCAGCTCGAACTGGTTGATCGCGGTGTCCTGGAATTCGTCGACGAGAATATGCTCGATCTGGTAGTCGAGTCGCAGAGCCAGCTCGGTCGGCGCATCATCTTCTCCCAGGGCCTGCAGCGCGGAGAGGGCAACCTGGTTGTGATCGACCTTACCGTGGCGCGCGAATACCAGCAGCAGCTGGGCAGCGAGATGGGGTAACACGTGCGACAGGTGCAGTACCAGCCGCCAGGAGGCGCTGTCAGCGCCGGGGTCGGGCAGTAGATCGAGGCCGGCGAGTGTTTCACCCAGTCCCTCGACTGCCTGCAGGGTGTCGATCAGCCCGGTCAGGCGGGCCTTCCAGGCGGCGGCCTCGCCCTTGCCCGCGGGAAAACCCTCGGCGACGGTGATTCTCTTGCGCCACTCCCCTCCCCCGGTGAGGAGCATGGCGCGGATGCGCCGCCAGAGCGGCAGATCCCCGGGGGCGCTGCCCGGGAAGTGGCTCGCCAGTGGCTGGCCGAGGTTGTCACCAGCATAGCGCAGCAGCGCCAGGATCTCGTCGAGGTGCGGTCGCAGGCTCTCGCGCAGCCGCATCAGTGTCTCCTCGAGCAGGGCCCGGACCGATTGCAACAGGTAGCGCTCGGCCTCTTCCGAGGCCCGGTGCAGCCCGATATAGTCCCGCCACTGGTCCCGCTGCGCGAGCATGGTCACCAGTAGTTCCTGCAACCGTTCCCAGTTGTTGTCGAAATGAAGCATCAGCGCCCCGAGGTCGGGACCTACCGGGTGATCCGTCTCCAGCATGGCAAACAGTTCAGTGACAGCTTCGGCATAGAGTTCGGTGGCGGACTCGACGACCCGGGCCTGCCCCCCGAACTCGCTGAGGATCGGCATCTGGCGGGTCAGGGAGGCGCAGAAACCGTCAATGGTCCGGATATTGAGCCGGCTGCTGTCCCGCTCGAGATGCCAGCCTTTAGCCGCTTCGGCGCGCAGGGCGTCCAGGGCCAGCTCGCGGGTTCTCTCCTGGTGCGGGCTGACGCAGGGCGTCTCCAGGCGCGCCTCGCGCAGGGCGGCAATCACCCGCTCCCGCATCTCCGCCGCGGCCTTGCGGGTGAACGTGATCGCCAGCACCTGTTCCGGGCGGTCCACCCGCGATAGCAGCGCGAGGTAGCGCTGGATCAGCAGCTCAGTTTTGCCCGAGCCCGCAGGTGCGCTGACGCAGAAGCTGTGCAGTGGGTCCACGGCGCGCTCGCGCTCATGGGCATCGGCGACCGTCACGCCCCTTGCTCCTCGCCCGCAGCGCGCCCCACGCGGCAGAGGGGCTGGAGATTGCACCAGGTACAGCTTGCGGGCGAGAGCGGATCGACGCTCGCCTCTCCCGCCAGGAATTCGCGGACAAGTCGCTCCAGGTGGTTGCGCCACTCACCGTTGAGGGACTCCCAGTCACTGGCTTGTGAGCGGCTCCTGACGCGCTTGCCGATGTCTGCACTGATGCCGGGCGCGGCCTCCACGCGGCCGAGCCCGACGTAGGCGCAAGCCCGGGGCCGGACCCGGGCAAAGGCGATGGCGGCCGGCGGCTCCGGTGCGGCGATACCGTACAGCAGGAGCTGCGGTTTGGCGGGCCGCTCACCCAGCCAGTCCGAAACGCTGCCCTGTCCAGACTTGTAGTCGATCACGACCAGCGAGCCATCGGGCAGCTGATCGATCCTGTCGACTCTCAGGCTTATTTCGAGGCGGTCCAGTGAGAGCTGGACACCCTCCTCCCGGCGATAGACCGCGAATGCCTCGACCCGGTTGCGCTCTACCGTCAGCCACTGCCCGATCAGATCCTGCAGGCGCTCGCGCTCCAGTTCGATGAATGCCCCCAGTCCGCCGCGGCGGCGCCCCGGCAGGGCTTCCAGCGCCCTCCCCACGGCCTCACTCACCAGCCGCTCCTGTGCCTCCGGTTGCAGGGCTGCCAGGGCGCCACTGTCCCCCAGTTCACCCCAGAGAATGTAAAGGGCGCTGTGGAGCAGGGCCCCGCGCTCGGCACTGGAGAGACCGACGGCGGCCCCGGGGAGGGGTTCGACCTGCAGTCGGCGCCGGGCGAAGGCGCGAAACGGGCAGTGCGACTGGTCCTCGAGCAGGCCACTGCCGCCCCGCAGGGAGGCCAGTTCCTTGTCGTCGACGGGGGGCGCAGCGGCATCGGACAGGCATTCCAGTTCCCTCCCGCGCCACTGCTCCAGCCAGGGACTGTCGGACGGCGCCGATTCCACGCGCTCATACGGCTCAAAGCCCGCGAGCAACGCGCTGGCCGTGTCCGGGATACCATCCAGCTGCCGGGAGTAACTGGCGATGAGTTGGGCGGTCGAACGCCGGTACTGCTGCATCAGTCCGGCGGCGAAAGCCCACTCCCGCTCGACGCTGGCGTGAGGCATCTGCAGCCGGCGCTGCATTGCCGCGGGAATGAACGGGTTGGGCCGGGGTGGCGCAGGCCAGCTGCTGCCCTGCATACCACAAAGCCACAGGTGATCGAATGCGAGCCCCGCGGCCTCGAGGGGGCCCAGAACCTGGACATTGCTGTCGGCACTCTGGGGCTGCGAAACCTGTCGTGCCAGACAGCGCTCGAGCAACTGCAGCGCCGTCTCCAGGTGCAGGGAGGGGTGGATCGCATCGTAGCCGGCGAATTCCTCCAGCGTCTCGTACCAGCGCTCAACCTGCTGGTATTCCAGCGAGTCGAGCGGCCCTGGACCCGGCCATCCCCAGAGGTCGAGCACGTCGCTGATCCGCCCGATCCAGGCTGACGGGGGCGCCGGCCGCCGCAGCTCCCGCAGGGTGGACATCGCCATCAGGTAGCGACCCAGGGAGAGGCCGCGAATCCCGTCCAGTTCGACCTCACTGGCCGCATGGCGCAGGTCGGCAAGCGGCAGGATGTCGCGCATATCCTCGTAGAGCCGCGCCAGGAACAGGGTCGCCAGCGGTGACCCCGCATCGGGCAAGTGGGCGAAGCGGGTCTGCAGCAGGGCCACCACCTCCTTCAGCGCCACGGTGTGGAGGCCAAGTCGCAGGATGCGCAGCGCGTCGCGCACCACCGGCGCCCGGTCCAGGGTGATGCCGGTGGAGAAATTGACCGGCAGGCTCCCGTAGGACTCCCCGAGGCAGCCGAACTCGCGCCGCAGCAGGTACTCCAGCGCGCCGCGGTCGGTACCGGTATCCTGCAGCACGATACCCACCGTGGCCCCGGGGTCATCCCGGCTCACCCGGTGCGCCCACCGGGCGGCGGCGGCCAGTTCCGCCCTCCTCTCGTCGAACGCGGCGACCGCACAGCTGGCGGGCGCACCCTGGGGAGCGACGATCTCGATCTGTTCGCACAACGCCTCCAGGCACGTCATGAAGAGCGGTGGTACGTCATCGACCTCAAGCAGCGCCACCCTCGCCGGGGGGAGCTGTCCGGCGCAGCCGGGCAGCATCGCAATGGCGTCAGTGGCAGTGGCCAGGTCCGCCGTCTCCAGTCGTCGGTGGAACCGGTCGCACCACCGCAGCCAGCAGGCGCAATCCTCCGCCAGTTCGAATTCCTGCCGGGTGGCGCGGGCGCCGAGGTCCACCCGCCAGCGCAGCGCCATCTCCCGCGCCTCCCCGGCCAGCGCGGCTGCGCCAGACGGCTGCAGCAGGTGGTATCGCCCGGTGTGTTGCTGCTCCTCCTCGATCACCTGCTGCCAGATCTCCTGCGTCGGGCCCGCAGCGATCAGCGCGCGGGGGGCCAGGAAACGGTCGGCCACCGCCTGCCGCCACCGGACCAGCAGCCAGGCCTCCAGGGGCTCTACCGGGAGCGGTTCCCAAGCGCGCGCACCTCCCGCTGCGCAGACCGCGTCCCACTCGGACCTGATGCGCCGGGCGAGACGGTAATTGGGGGTGAGCAGGGTAAAGCCCGCTTCGATGAGCGGCGTCAGCGGCGTGATATCATAAAAGCTGTGTCTAACCTGTGCGGGCAAAAGCGTTCTCCTCGATGTCCGCAGGCCGCAACCGGTGTTCCCGGCCGCACCTAGCCGGCCGCACCTACACAAAGCGGTGCCGCTACTATAGAATGTCGCGCCCCGAG
Source organism: Halioglobus sp. (assembly GCA_037382865.1). GTDB lineage: Bacteria > Pseudomonadota > Gammaproteobacteria > Pseudomonadales > Halieaceae > JARRPM01. Next base: position 45,512 of record JARRPM010000055.1, read on the forward strand.
GGCGGTCCGCCCGAAAAGTCCATTTTACTGTATCAGGTAAGGTTGAATGAGCAACAGCGAAGTCCATAACATCAACGTCGACTCCCAGGTGGTGCTGATCACACCGGAGCAGCTGTGGGACGCGCTGCCGATGAACGACGCGGTGCGGGAGACTGTTGCCGCCAGTCGCCAGGTGATCTGGGATATCCTCGATCGCAGGGACCACCGGCTGTTCGTGGTCGTCGGTCCCTGCTCCATCCACGACACGGAAGCGGCCATGGACTACGCCCGACGGCTCAAGACACTGGCTGACGAACTGTCAGACACGCTCTATATTGTCATGCGCGTCTATTTCGAAAAACCCCGCACCACCATCGGCTGGAAGGGCCTGATCAACGACCCGCATCTGGACGACTCCTTCATGATCGAGGAAGGACTGCACATCGGTCGCAGGCTGCTCCTCGATATTATCTCCCTGGGACTGCCCGCCTCCACCGAAGCGCTCGACCCGATTTCGCCCCAATACCTGCAGGACCTGATCAGCTGGTCCGCGATCGGTGCCCGGACGACGGAGTCGCAGACGCACCGGGAAATGGCCAGCGGCCTTTCCTCGGCGGTGGGATTCAAGAATGGCACGGACGGCAGCCTGACCGTGGCCACCAATGCGCTGCAGTCGGTATCCAGTCCCCATCGGTTCCTGGGGATCAACCGGCAGGGGCAGGTCTCGGTGTTCACCACCAGGGGGAACGCCCACGGCCATATCGTGCTGCGCGGCGGCAGCAATGGACCCAACTACGACTCCGTGCACATCAGCCTCTGTGAGGAGGCGCTCGCGGTGGCCGGGTTACCACCCAACATCATGGTCGACTGCAGCCACGCCAACTCCAACAAGCAGCCGGAACTGCAGCCCCTGGTGGTGGAAAATGTCGGCAATCAGATCCTGGAGGGCAACCAGTCCATCGTCGGCCTGATGATCGAGAGTAACCTCAAAGCGGGCAACCAGCCGATCCCGGCCAACCTGGATGAACTGGAGTACGGCGTTTCTGTGACCGACGGCTGTATCGACTGGGACACCACGGCGGGCTGCCTGCGCGAGCTCCGCGCCAGAATCAGGGAGGTGCTGCCCGCCAGGCGGGCACCATCGGTTCAGTAATAGGCCTGTGACCGGTCCGTGTGATCGGTCATGTCACGGACGCCCTGGAGCTGGGGCAGCTGTTCGAGCAGGGTTTTTTCGACACCGCCCTTCAGCGTCTGGTCCACGGCACTGCAGCCCTGGCACCCGCCCCCGAAGCGCAGAATGGCGTATTGGTCCTCGGTGATCTCGACCAGGCTGACCTCACCGCCGTGGGCGGCCAGCGCCGGGTTGATCTCGTTGTACAGTATGTAGTTGATGCGATCTTCCAGCGGGCTGTTTTCATCGACGCGGGGCATCTTGGCGTTGGGGGCCTTGATGGTCAGCTGCCCCCCCATGCGATCCTTGGCGTAGTCGACCAGCGCATCCTCCAGGTAGGGCAGGCTGCGCCCGTCGAACCAGGCGGTAAAGGCTTCGAATCTGCGCTCCTCGTCCCCCTCCTGTACGTCGCCCTCCCGGCAATAGGCGATACAGGTCTCTGCCCGGGGGGTACCGGGCTGGTTGATGAAAACCCTGACTCCCAGCGCATCGTCCTGCTTCGACAGGAGCTCCGCGAGGTAGGCCTGGGCAGATTCCGTGATGGTGATCATCTCGCATCCCATTCTGAGTAAATTACTCGGGTATTCTAGCAAACTTGTGCACAAATGTGCGAGTGCTATCGGAAATCGGCCACCCACGCGCGGACCCTTCTGGTAGAATATCGCGCTTTTTGATGGGCCCGACGGGAGACATCCCGCCGACGGGCCGGAACCGGACGGAACCCCGATGGCGACGGACACCACGACACAATCAGCTCTCGAGCAGGCCCTGCAACAAAGGATCCTGGTACTGGACGGGGCGATGGGGACCATGATCCAGGCGGTCGGTCTGGTGGAGGCCGATTACCGCGGGGAGCGGTTCGCGAACCATCATAAAGACCTCAAGGGCAACAACGACCTGCTCTCCCTGACCCGGCCCGATGTCATCGAGGATATCCACCTGGCCTACCTCGAGGCGGGCGCCGATATCATCGAGACCAATACCTTCAACAGCACCGCGGTCGCCCAGGATGACTACCAGCTTGGCCACCTCTCCGCCGAGTTGAACCTCGCCGGCGCGCGTATCGCCCGACAGGCGGCGGACGCCATGACGGCACGCACACCCGAGAAACCCCGGTATGTGGCCGGCGTTCTCGGGCCCACCCCCCGCACGGCCTCCATCTCCCCGGACGTCAATGACCCGGGCGCCAGGAGCATCACCTTCGACCAGCTGCGCGGGGACTACGCCGCTGCGACCCGGGGGCTGCTCGAGGGCGGCGTCGATCTGCTGATGATCGAGACCATCTTCGACACGCTCAACGCCAAGGCGGCGATCTTCGCCATCCAGGAGGTTTTCGAGGCCCTTGGCCGCGAGGTGCCACTGATGATCTCCGTGACTTTCCCGGACATCAGCGGCCGCCTGCTCTCGGGACAGAACCCGGAGGCGTTCTGGAATGCCGTGGCCCACGCCCGTCCCCTCATCGTGGGCAGCAACTGCGGCCGTCGTTTCAAGGAGATCCGGCCGTTTATCGAGGAGCTGGCCGGCGTCGCCGACTGCTATTTCAGTGCCCACCTCAACGCCGGCCTTCCCAACGCCTTCGGCGAGTTCGACGAGACTCCCGAGATCATGCATGACGATTTTCGCGGATTTGCGGAGCGCGGTTTCCTCAATCTCGCAGGCGGCTGCTGTGGCACCACGCCGGCTCACATCCGCGCCATTGCCGACGCGGTGCGCGACATCGCGCCGAGGAAGTTGCCACAGCGGCCGCCGGCCTGCCGCCTGAGCGGGCTGGAGCCCTTCAACATCACCGCCGACAGCCTGTTCGTCAACGTCGGCGAGCGCTGCAACGTGACCGGCTCCGCCAGGTTCAAGCGCCTGGTTCTCGAGGGGGATTACGACACCGCACTGGAAGTGGCCAGGACCCAGGTTGAGGACGGCGCCCAGATCATCGATGTCAATATGGACGAGGGTATGCTCGACGCCGAGCGGGCCATGGTCACGTTTCTCAACCTGGTCGCCGCCGAGCCCGATATCGCCCGGGTGCCCGTCATGGTGGACTCGTCCAAATGGTCGGTGATCGAGTCCGGCCTCAAATGCATCCAGGGTAAGCCCGTGGTCAACTCCATCAGCCTGAAGGCCGGCGAGGAAGAGTTTCTGCAGCAGGCCCGCCTGTGCCGGCGCTATGGCGCCGCCGTCGTCGTGATGGGCTTCGACGAACAGGGGCAGGCCGACTCGCTGGAGCGTCGCAAGGCTATCGCGCAGCGCAGTTACGACCTGCTGCTGCGCGAAGTGGGTTTCGATCCCAACGATATCATCTTCGATCCCAATATTTTCGCCATCGCCACCGGTATCGAGGAACACGACAATTACGCGGTGGATTTCATCGAGGCGACGCGTTATATCAAGGATACGCTGCCCGGTGCACTGGTGTCCGGCGGCGTCTCCAATGTCTCGTTCTCCTTTCGCGGCAACGATGCGGTGCGCGAGGCAATCCACTCGGTGTTCCTCTACCACGCTATCCGTGCCGGCATGGACATGGGGATCGTCAATGCAGGCCAGCTGGCGGTCTACGACGAACTGCCCCGGGACCTGCGCGAGGCGGTCGAGGACGTGGTGCTCAACCGTCGCAATGACGGCACCGAACGCCTGCTCGAGCTGGCGGAGCGCTATCGCAGCCAGGGTGCGGGCGAAGGCCGGGTGGAAGACCTGGCCTGGCGCGAACAGCATGTCACGAAGCGGCTGGAACACGCCCTGGTAAAGGGTATAAACACCTGGATCGTCGAGGACACAGAGGAGGCGCGACAACATTTTGAGCGTCCCATCCAGGTCATCGAAGGGCCGCTCATGGATGGCATGAATGTGGTCGGTGACCTCTTCGGTGAGGGCAAGATGTTCCTTCCCCAGGTCGTCAAGAGCGCCCGGGTGATGAAGCAGGCGGTCGCCTACCTGCAGCCTTTCATCGAGGCGGAAAAAGTCGAGGGCAGTCGGGCCAATGGCAGGATACTGCTGGCGACGGTGAAGGGAGATGTCCACGACATCGGCAAGAATATCGTCGGCGTGGTCCTGCAGTGCAACAATTTCGAGGTCATCGATCTGGGCGTGATGGTGGCCTGCGAGGAGATTTTACGGGTATCGAAGGAGGAGCAGGTGGATATCATCGGCCTCAGCGGCCTGATCACGCCCTCCCTCGACGAGATGGTGCATGTGGCGGGCGAGATGCAGCGCCAGGGCTTTGACGTCCCCCTGATGATCGGCGGCGCCACGACCTCCAGGGCGCACACCGCAGTCAAGATAGAACCACAATACGACCGGGACCTCGTGGTGTATGTGCCTGACGCCTCCCGCAGCGTCTCGGTAGCGACACAGCTGATCGGCGAAGGCAAGAACGAGCTGGTGAAGGCGCGCCGGGAGGAGTACCGGCAGGTGCGTGAGCGGATGGGTAACCGGAAGCCGCGGGCGCGCCAGCTCTCCTACCCGGAGGCGGTCGAACGCGGGCTGCGTCTCGACTGGGGAGACTACGAGCCGCCCCGGCCCACGTTCCTTGGCACCCGGGTATTCGACAGTTTCCCCCTTGAGCAGCTGGTCGATACCATCGACTGGACGCCTTTTTTCATTACCTGGGAGCTGGCGGGCAAATTCCCCGCTATTCTGGAGGATGAAGTCGTCGGCGCGACGGCCAGGGATCTGTACCGGGATGCCCGCGCCATGCTGCAACGCATCGTGGAGGAGCGGTGGCTCCGGGCCAGTGCCACCGTCGGTTTCTGGCCCGCTGCCCGAACCGGTGCGGATGATCTTGAACTCTTTACGGACGACTCGCGGCATGAGGTGCTCGCCACCCTGCACCACCTGCGGCAACAGACCGAGAAGCCGGAGGAAAAGCCGAATCTGAGCCTGGCTGACTATATCGCACCGCTGGAGAGCGGCATTGCGGACTATATCGGCGGGTTCTGCGTCACCACCGGACATGGGGTTGAAGAGAAGGCGCGGGAGTTCCAGGAAAAACACGACGATTACAGCAGCATCATGCTGAAGGCGCTGGCGGACCGGCTGGCCGAATCCTTCGCCGAGTACATGCACCGCCTGGTGCGCAGGGAGTTGTGGGGCTACGCGCCGGAAGAAACGCTGAGTTGCGAGGAGCTTATCCGGGAGCGGTACCGCGGCATTCGCCCGGCTCCTGGCTATCCCGCCTGTCCGGATCACACGGAAAAGGCGACCCTGTTCGCCCTGCTGGACGCGCCGAACACCTGCGGTGTAACGCTTTCGGAGAATTTCGCAATGAGCCCGGCGTCATCTGTCAGCGGCTTTTATTACTCCCACCCGGCGGCACGTTATTTCGCCGTAGGCAAGATCGGCAGGGACCAGGTCGAGAATCTTGCGCACCGGAAGGGATTACCACTGGCGGACGTCGAGCGATGGCTGCGTCCCAACCTGGATTACTGAGGAGAATCAGTCGAGATGGGCGATCGGCAAGACAAGGCCGAGGACAAGGGCGAGGAGAATGGGCGCCAGTCGCTGAATCCTTTCCAGGTGGTGGCCAGCGTGTTCGCCGCCGGCCTCGGCATACAAAGCAGCAGGAACCGCGAGCGCGATTTCAAGCAGGGGCGAGCCGGCGTGTTTATCGTGGCCGGCATCGTGTTCACCCTGATCTTCATCGGCACGGTCTACGCCGTGGTGCAGCTCGTCCTGAAAAGCGCGGGAAACTGACCGGTGGGCAGGTGTCTCAGCCGGGCATACCCGAGAGCCAGACGTACAGCACCAGGACAACAATGGAGATGATGGCGGTGGCGGCAATGGCGTCCGCTTTTCCGTCCTCTTCGCGCTCGCGGTCGGTTTGTTCAGACATGATCTGCTCCGGATAGTGTTTGACAGGCGACGGCATTATACCAGTAACGGCGCCGATACCAAGCGCTGCGGAGTGCCGTGGAATCTGCCACGGTGCGGTTCTAACCATATGAATATTATGACTAAATGGCCCACAGCCTTTTCTGGTAAGGTAGCGCCTCTCAGAGAGGGCGCCCAAGCCAGGGGGCCGGGTTAACAGGGTTTTCCGATGTACGTTTACGATGAGTACGACCAGCGAATTGTCGACGAACGGGTCGCCCAGTTCCGCGAGCAGACCGATCGCTTTCTCGCCGGGAAACTGACCGACGCCCAGTTTCTCCCGCTGCGCCTGCAGAACGGCCTGTATATTCAGCGCCTCGCTCCGATGCTGCGCATCGCCGTGCCATACGGCCTGCTGAATACGCGGCAGCTGCGTAAACTGGCCGAGATCACGCGGCGCTACGACAAAGGCTATGCCCACGTCAGCACCCGCCAGAATATTCAGCTGAACTGGCCGAAACTGGAAGAGGTACCGGATATCCTGGCGGACCTGGCAAGCGTGCAGATGCACGCGATTCAGACCAGCGGCAACTGTATCCGCAATACCACGACCGACCAGTTCGCCGGTGTCGCCACGGACGAACTCGAGGATCCGCGCCCCTGGTGCGAGATCATCCGCCAATGGTCAACCTTTCACCCTGAATTTGCGTTTCTACCGCGCAAATTCAAGATCGCCGTATGCGGATCCGCGGAGGATCGCGCCGCCATCCACACCCACGATATCGGCGTGGAACTGGTCGCCGGGCTGGCCGGTGAGGTGGGTTTCAGGATCCTGGCGGGCGGCGGCCTCGGCCGCACGCCGATGATAGGTGCCGTCGTATGCGACTATCTGGAAAAAAAGCACCTCCTCACCTATCTGGAAGCGATACTGCGGGTCTACAACCAGAACGGCCGGCGCGACAACAAATTCAAAGCCCGCATCAAGATCCTGGTCAAGGCGATGGGTATCGATGCGTTCAGGGAGGCCGTGGAACAGGAGTGGGCCACATTGAAGGATGGTCCTTCGACCCTGACCGGGGAGGCCGTTACCCGCGCCAGGTCGTTCTTCACAAGGCCGGACTACGTCGCGCTGGATGCAGACGCCGCGGCCGGCGCGTTGGCAGAAAAATGCGGGGAAGACCCGATATTCGGCAACTGGGTCACGCGCAACACGCGGTCGCATCGCGAACCGGGCTACCGTATCGTCAATATCTCCCTGAAGGCTACCGGCTTCGCCCCCGGGGACGTGTCCGACACCCAGCTGGAACGGATCGCGGATCTCGCCGATCGCTTCTCCTTCGGCGAAGTCAGGACCACCCACAACCAGAACATCGTGCTGGCAGACGTGGAGACCGGCCATCTCTACGAGTTGTGGCAGAGCCTGCAGTCCGCCGGACTGGCCACCCCGAACATCGGCTACCTCACCGACATCATCTGTTGTCCGGGCGGTGACTACTGTTCGCTGGCCAACGCGAAATCGATTCCGGTTGCCGAGGCGATACAGGCGCGCTTTGAAGCGCTGGATTATCTGTACGACCTCGGCCCCCTGGATCTCAATATCAGCGGCTGCATGAATGCCTGCGGCCACCACCACATCGGCAATATCGGCATTCTCGGGGTGGACAAAAAAGGGCAGGAGTTCTACCAGATCAGCCTGGGGGGCAACCAGGGCAAGGATGCCTCGATCGGCAAGATACTCGGCCCGTCCTTCGGGCAGGAGGAGATGCCCGATATTATGGAAAAAATCCTCTCCACTTACCTGGCCCTGCGCGAGGAGGAGGAGACCTTCCTCGACACCTACCGGCGCGTCGGCATCGGACCTTTCAAGGAACGCGTGTATGCAAAAGCTGATCATTAGGGGCTCTATCGTGGAAGATGCCTGGCTGCCACCAGACCCGGACAGCCCCACGCCCGGCGAGGGTCGGATTCTCACCCTCGACCAGTGGCTGGCACTGGCGGACAAGTCCGGCAGCGGTGTACAGCTCGAACCGGGACAGGCTCCTGCGCCATTACTGCCCTTTGTCGATGAGATCGAACTGGTTGCGGTCAACTTTCCGGTCTTTACTGACGGTCGCGGTTTTTCCTACGCGCGCGAACTGCGCGAGCGGGGCTATCGCGGCGAGTTGCGCGCCACCGGCCACTTCCTTCGCGATCAGCTCACCTATCTCCGGCGCTGTGGCTTTGACGCTTTTCAGATGAAGGAAGAAACTGACCTGGCGGCTGCGCTGGAGCGGTTGCATGATTTCAGTGAATACTACCAGGCATCCATAGACCAGCCCCTGCCACTTTTCCGCCGCCGCTGACAGAGCGCCCGTGGCCGGGCGCATTCCTATCCGCGTCCGGCTTGTCTACACTCTTTAGCGGGCCGCGGTTAACCGTTTTTCCTGGATGCCACGTGAATGGAAGCCACCTCGATCACTTTTTCCTTTTTCCTCATTTTCAGCGGCGCGGCCGTTTTCGCCACGCTGGCCCTGTACACCCGCCAGCCCCTGATCATCGCCTATATTGCCCTGGGCGCCTGTTTCGGCCCCTACGGCCAAAAGTCGACGGTCGTGGCTGCGTTCAGCTCCGCGATTTTTCTGTTCATGGGTTACGCCGTCGCGCGCATCTTCGGCTATGTCCGGATGGACGCGCTCATCGTCGGTGCGGCCATGATGTTTTCCTCCACCATCATCGGTATCAAGCTGCTGCCGACGACCGTCTTGCACCACCGGCACATTGGTGAGCTGATGATTGGCCTGCTGTTGCTGCAGGACCTGCTTGCCATCATCGTACTGATGCTGTTGCTGGGCATGGCCACCGGCGATCCGGAGCGCATGGGCCTGGACCTGCTCACCTCTCTGTTAAGCCTGCCACTGCTTGCTGCGGGAGCCTGGGCAATCGTTCGCTATGTGCTGCTCACACTGATCACCCGGTTCGACCGCTTTCATGAGTATATCTTCCTGCTGGCCATCGGCTGGTGCCTTGGGGTCGCGGAGGTCGCCAAGCTGGCCGGCCTGTCGGAGGAGATTGGCGCATTCATCGCCGGGGTGACCATCGCCATAAGCCCGATTTCACAATACCTCGCCGTGAACCTCAAACCGCTGCGCGACTTTTTCCTGATCCTGTTTTTCTTTGCCGTGGGAGCCCGCTTCGATCTGGCGCTGCTGAACCAGGTGGTCGCTCCGGCCATCGCGCTTGCGGTGCTGGTACTGACGGTCAAGCCTGTCGTTTATCGCTTCCTGCTCAAGGGCGTGAGCGAGAAGCGCACCCTCGCCTGGGACCTGGGCTTTCGACTGGGCCAGGCCAGCGAATTCTCGCTGCTGATCTCCTATGTGGCGGTAGCCAGCGCACTGATTTCCGAGAGGGCGTCGCTGCTTATCCAGGCCACGACGATCATTACCCTCCTCGCCTCTTCCTATATCGTCGTCTTGAACTACCCGACCCCGATCGCGGTTTCGGATCGGCTGCGCCGGGACTGATCTGCAGGCCGGGCAGGCAAAAAAGGCTCTTTGCGCGCTATAGGGAATGGCCCCGGCTTACCGGCCCCGGGCAGGCGATACATTTTCAGTCGCGGCCCGATATCCGTATATGGTCTCCTCCCCGTTTGCAAGGCAGGTAACGATGGATGACAGGGAAGAGCTTGCTCTCTAACTCCGGCAAGGCATCGAACAGGTCCGCCACGAGACCATAATCCGCAACCTGAAAGATGGGCGCGTCCTCATCCTTGTTGATGGCGACAATCACCTTGGAGTCCTTCATGCCCGCGAGGTGCTGGATGGCGCCGGAAATGCCCACGGCGATATAAAGGTCAGGGGCGACGATCTTGCCGGTCTGCCCAACCTGCATGTCGTTGGGAACGAATCCGGCGTCGACCGCCGCGCGGGACGCTCCGATGGCCGCTCCCAGCTTGTCGGCGATCCCCTCCAGCATCTTGAAGTTTTCGCCGTTCTGCATACCGCGACCGCCGGAAATAACCACTTTTGCCGCGGTCAGCTCGGGGCGGTCGGACTCGGCGACTTCCTCGCCCACAAAGGTGGAGATTCCGGCGTCATGCACTGCGTCGATTGACTCGATTGCGGCGGAGCCACCCTCGGCGGGCGCCGGATCGAAGGCCGTGGCCCGCACGGTGATGACCTTTTTCGGGTCTGAGCTCTGTACCGTGGCAATCACGTTGCCGGCATAGATAGGCCGCTTGAAGGTATCGGCCGACTCGACTGACATGATTTCGGAGATCTGGGCCACGTCGAGGAGCGCTGCGACCCGCGGCATGATGTTTTTGCCGTTGGTTGTCGCGGCGGCAATGATGTTGTCGTAGTTCGCGGCTGCTTCAGCGATCAGCAGGCTGACGTTTTCGGCGAGCTGGTGCTCGTACGCCGCATTGTCTGCCACCAGCACCTTGCCGATCCCGCCCACTGCCGCGGCAGCCTCGGCGGCTCCGCTGCAGCCGGCGCCTGCGACGAGGATATCGATGTCGCCACCGAGCGCCTGCGCTGCGGTGACCGCGTTGAGAGTGGCGCCTTTCAGGCTGCTGTTGTCGTGTTCCGCTATTACCAGAGTACCCATCAGATTACCTTCGCCTCGTTCTTCAGTTTGTCTACCAGCTGGCTCACGTCTTCTACCTTGATGCCCGCCTGGCGCTCAGCCGGAGGCTCGACCTTCACCTGAGTCAGGTGGGACGTCACCTCAACACCAAGATCGGCAGGCGTGTACACATCGAGCTGCTTTTTCTTGGCTTTCATGATGTTCGGCAGAGAGGCGTAACGCGGCTCGTTCAGTCGCAGATCCGTGGTAACGACCGCCGGCAGGGTGAGGCTGACGGTCTGCAAACCGCCGTCGACCTCGCGCGTGACACTGAGTTTGTCACCGTCGACCTTGATTTCGGAGGCAAACGTGCCCTGCGGCATGTTGGCAAGCGCGCCCAGCATCTGTCCAGTCTGGTTGTTGTCGCCATCGATGGACTGCTTGCCGAGAATGACCAGTTGCGGCTGCTCCTTATCGACCACGCCCTTCAGCAGTTTTGCGACCACCAGGGGCTCGACGCCGCCCTCGGTCTCTACCTGAATCCCGCGATCGGCACCCAGGGCCAGCGCTGTGCGAATCTGTTCCTGGCAGGACTTTTCGCCAACGGACACGGCGATCACTTCGGTTGCGGTACCCGCTTCCTTCAGGCGCACCGCCTCTTCGACTGCTATTTCACAGAAAGGGTTGATCGCCATCTTGACGTTATTGAGGTCAACATCACTACCATCGGCTTTGGCGCGCACCTTGACGTTGTAGTCAACCACGCGTTTAACGGCAACAAGAACCTTCATGGATTCTCCATCATTCTATCAGGTGGGTTTTCAGGAGGCGCAGCGACGCTGACTGCCACGGCCGAGTAAAGTCGGGCCCGTATCATGCCGACAATTCCGACACAGGTCAATACCGGGCTCCGGCGCGCGGCCGCCCCCCTGGCCGCCCCCACCGGAAGAACGGGAAGAATCTGCGTCGATAGTTTTTTATCTTTGAGAATTATATACTTGCGCACTTTGCATGCGTCGGCCGCCATTTGCCCGGATGCCCAACCAGCAAACAGCGAGGACTAAATCGTGGAACGAGAAGCTATGGAATTTGATGTGGTGATCGTCGGCGCCGGCCCTGCCGGGCTCGCCGCCGCCTGCCGCATCATGCAGCTGGCCCAGGAAAAGTCGCAGGAAGTAACGGTCTGTGTTGTGGAGAAGGGATCCGAGGTCGGCGCCCACATACTTTCCGGGGCGGTGCTGGAGCCGCGGGCACTGAACGAACTGTTCCCCGACTGGAAGGAGAAAGGCGCCCCGGTGAGCACTGCAGTGACGGAGGACCGCTTCTTTTTCTATACCAGTGACAAGGGCGCCATAAAACTGCCCAACTTTTTTATCCCCAGGCCGACCCACAACGACGGTAACTACATCGTCTCCATGGGCAACCTCTGTCGCTGGCTCGCCGAGCAGGCCGAGGGACTTGGAGTCGAGGTCTACCCGGGCTTTGCCGCCGCCGAAGTCCTGTTTCACGATGACGGCCGCGTCAAGGGCATCGCAACCGGCGACATGGGGGTCAGCGCCACGGGAGAGCACAAGGACAGTTATATGCCCGGCATGGAGCTGCACGCCCGGTATACACTTTTCGCCGAAGGTTGCCGCGGCCATCTCGGCAAGCAGTTGATAAGCCGCTTCTCCCTGGATGCCGGTAAGGATCCACAGCACTACGGTATCGGCATCAAGGAGATCTGGGAAATCGATCCGGCCAAGCACCAGGAGGGCCTCGTGGTGCACGGCCTCGGCTGGCCTCTGCGCGAAAGTAAAACCGGTGGAGGCGCCTTCCTGTACCACGCCGAAAATAACCAGGTTTTCGTCGGACTCATCGCGGATCTGAACTACAGCAACCCGCATATGAGCCCCTTCCAGGAGTTCCAGCGCTGGAAACATCACCCTGAAACCGTGAAGTATCTCGAAGGCGGCACCCGCCTCGTCTACGGGGCCCGCGCCATCACCAAGGGGGGCTTCAATTCACTGCCCAAAATGCACTTCCCGGGCGGGCTGCTGATCGGCTGTGACGCGGGAACCCTGAACAGCGTCAAGATCAAAGGCAACCACACCGCCATGAAGAGCGGAATGCTGGCGGCCGAGACCGTGGTGGAAGCGCTCGCCCAGGGCGATAGCGCACCGGCGGACCTCGAATCGTTCGCGCAGAACATGAAAAATTCCTGGGTTTACGAAGAACTCTACTCCACCCGCAACTTCTCCGGCTTCATGCACAAGTTGGGAATACTGCTCGGTTCGGGAATGGTTTGGATCGACCAGAATATCTTCCGCGGCAAGCTTCCTTTCACCCTGAACGACGACAAGCCGGACTTCGCCGCGCTGAAACCCGCCGCGGAGTGCAAGAAGATCGACTATCCGAAGCCCGACAACAAGATCAGTTTCGATCGGCTCTCTTCGGTATTTCTCTCCAACACCAACCACGAGGAGGATCAGCCCTGCCACCTCAAACTCATCGATCCCGACATACCGATCGACAAAAACCTGCCGCTGTACGACGAGCCTGCCCAGCGCTACTGCCCCGCGGGGGTTTATGAAGTGGTCGAGGATGAAAGTGGCAAGCGCTTCCAGATCAACGCCCAGAACTGCGTTCACTGCAAGACATGCGACATCAAGGACCCTGCGCAGAATATCGTGTGGGTCACGCCGGAGGGTTTCGGGGGGCCGAACTACCCGAACATGTAGGACGCTCGCCGAGCAGGCGCCAGATTCCGTGGCGCCTGCTTCACCCCTCTCCCTGCAGCGAAAACGCGTAGTTACCGCTGACCACGGTCGGCACCCCGTCACGCAGCTCTGCCATTTCCACGAGGCGATACCAGGCGGCGCGGGAAAACAGCGCGGCCAGCCCGTGCCAAAGCCGCACCGCCGCAATATTGCCCACCGCAGTTTCCAGGAAAAGGGGATGGCTTTCGCCGATCTCCACCGCCTTGCCGGTGTTGATCGCGGCACGCAATACCAGTACGCCCCCCTCTTCCACCGGCTCCACATCCGTCACGATGAGCGGATGCACCTCCACGGCGATGCGCCATTTCTCGGCCGGCGTCACCAGGTAGTACTCGCCGTCCTCCTCGCGCCGCAGAATGCTGGCAAAGAGGCCTACGAGCGATTCGCGGCGGATCGGCGCCCCCTCGTGATACCAGGTCCCATCTGCGGCTATCCGTATATCGATGTCACCCGTCAGCGGGGGATGCCACAGATGCAGCGGGGGGCGATCGAAGTTGCGCCCTGACCCGGCGGCCTTCTCCACCTTCTCAAGTTCATCACTCATCCTGAATTCTCCGTCGCGGAGTCGGGGCGGAAAAGCCCGCAGAAAAGCCCGCGGGCACCCGGGCCCGGGTCAGACGCAGTCGCCGATCAGCCTGACGTTGATGACTCCCTGCAGCTCCCGCATTTTGTCCAGCACGTTCTCCGCGGGGCGGGTGTCGACATCTATGAGATTATAGGCAATCTCGTCGCGGCTTTTGTTGAGCATATCGATGACGTTGATGTCCTGGTCTGCGAGAATCGCCAGCACACTGCCGAGGATCTTTGGCACGTTGTTGTTGGTCACCGACAACCGGCAACCGGTCACACGCTCGAGCTGGAGCGCCGGGAAATTGACCGAATTGCGAATATTGCCGTTTTCCAGGAAATCGCGAAGTTGCTCTGCCGCCATGATGGCGCAGTTATCTTCCGCTTCGTCCGTGCTGGCACCGATATGGGGCGTCAGGATGACGTCGTCGCGACCGATCAGGCGGGGTGACGGGAAATCCGAGATGTATTTGCGCAATTTCCCCTCGTCGAGGGCCTGCTGCAATGCGCTTTCGTCGACTATCTCCTGCCGGGCGAAGTTCAACAGACAGGTGCCGGGCCGGACTGCTCCGAGTAATTCGCTGTTGATCAGGCCGCGCGTAGAATCCAGCACCGGAAGGTGAAGCGAGATATAGTCGCAGCGCGCAAAGAGAGCGGAGAGCGTGTCTGCCTTGCGAACCTGGCTCGAGAGGCGCCAGGCGGCCTCCACCGAGAGGGCCGGGTCATAACCGACCACATCCATTCCCAGGGTGAGTGCCATCTCGGCGACCAGGGAGCCGATCGCTCCGAGGCCCACGACACCCAGCGTCTTCCCGACTAGTTCGCTGCCCTTGAACTGCTTCTTCTGCGCCTCCAGTGTCCGGTTGAGTTCGGCTTCATCTCCCATGCCCGCCAGGGTATCGACATAACCGATACCCTCCATAACGCCGCGGGACCCGAGCAACAGACCGGCGGCGACCAACTCCTTCACTGCATTGGCGTTCGCTCCGGGCGTGTTGAAGACCGGGATGCCCCGTTTGCTGCATTCGATCACCGGAATGTTATTGACACCTGCGCCGGCCCTGGCGATTGCCACCACCGATGCGGGGATGTCGCCCGGCTGCAGCTTATGACTGCGCAGCAATATTGCGTCGGGGTGAGAAAATTCGCTGGCGATTTCATAGCAATCGCGGGGAAGGCGCTCCAACCCCTTCAGCGAAATCTGGTTCAGCGTCAAAATCTGTGTGGCCATGTCTACCTCGAAAGGTCTGCTATAAAGTGGTTATCTCGGCGCTCTCGCGCAGGCCCTGCTGAAATTCGACGCCGGTCAGGCCGCCGTACTCGGCGCTTACCTGCTGTTCCAGGCGCTGCTTCTGCGATCCCTCCAGCTGCGCGTACTCGCCGACCGAGACACGATCGACTTCCACAACCTGAGCATCGCCTGACGAGGTTATGACAAAATCGACTGTCGCGTCCGTCCCCGTCGGGGACGGCAGCCGGAATGCACGCTGCAGGACTTCAGGTGGCAGGGCCATGTTGAGCCGATCGGCCCCGAGTTCAACCTGCCAGGGGTATTCCTCCCGGTTGGCGACCTGCTCCATAGCCACGCCAGCGCGCAGCTGCGCCACGATGCGCTCCGCCTCCGCGGTCAGTGCCCTTGTGGCCTCGCTTTCCCTGATGCGGGCAACGACCGCGTCGCGCACCTGTTCCAGCGGCTGGATATCGGCCGGCTTGTGTTTGTGTACCCTCAGCACGACAAACTGGTTGCCGCTTATTTCTATCACCTCACTGTTGTGACCTGCCTCGAGCACTTCCTCGGAAAACGCTGCGGAAAGCAATGAAGGGTTGGCAAAGAGTCCTTCGCTCATGGAACGTGTCACGCCGACCTCGCGGGCTACGTCCAGTCCCAGTTCTTTGGCAGGCGCATCAAGGCTTTCGGCGTTGAAGGCAAGATCTCTCAGCTCCTCGACGGTGCGTAAAAGTTCGACGCGCGCCTCCTCAAGCTGGATGCGCTCCTCCAGTTCCGGTCGCATCTCTTCGTAGCTGGGGGGCTTGGCCTCACGTCGCTCGGTGACGAGGATCAGGTGGATGCCGGCATCTGTCTCTACAGGTTCCGATACCGTGCCCGGCTCCAGCGAAGCGATCGCCTCTTCCATCTTCTCTGGGAAAGCGTCGCCGGCAGAGAACCCGAGATCGCCCCCGTTGCGGGAGGAGCCGATGTCATCTGAATATTCGGCGGCGACAGATGCGAAGTCTTCGCCCGCCGCCAGTTTCTCCCGGACCGTATCGATACGCTGCTGCAGCGCTTCACGCGACTCCTCCTCCCCGCGCTCGAACAGAATGTGGGAAACCCGGTTCTCAGTGCCGTACTGCCCGTTATGCAATGCCAGCTCATAGGCTTCCCTGATTTCACTCTCGTCAACCGGTTGACGAAAATCGTCGGGGGTCAGTTCGATGTAGTCCAGGTCAACCGACTCCTCGCTGGCGAACTCAGACTGATTTGCCGCGTAGTATGACTCCACCTGCGCCTGGGTCACCGCCTCAGGGTCCGGCATAAAACGGTCCCTTGGTATCGTGAGGTAGCGCACATCGCGCTGCTCGTAAACAATACGGGCAGTAAGCTCCAGTTCTTCGGGCGTCGCAAAGTCGCTCCCTGCCAGACCACTCTGCAGCTGGTTGACCATCAGGTCCTGGCGCAGGCTCTGCTTGAAATAACCCGGGGTATAACCCGCGCTGGAGAGGACGCTTCTGTAAACCTCTGGTGAAAACTTACCGTCTATCTGGAACTGCTCCATGCTGCCGATAACCCGGCCAATCTCTCGCTCTGACACCGCCAGGTCCAAATCTGCAGCCGCCTGTGTCAAGAGCTTGCGGGAAATCAGTGTCTCGAGCGCCTGAGCACTGATCCGGTCATCGTCCAGCATGGCCGGGTCAAGGTTCTCGCCCATCATGGCGATCAGGCGGCGCTTTTGCGTGTTGACGGTCTGCTGCAGCTCCTGGGGAGTGATCTCCTCACCGTTGACCTCCGCAACACCACCGCCGCCTCCGCCGAGAAGTATCGACTCGATGCCGAAAATCGAGAAGGAGACTACGATCAGACCAACCACGATTTTGGCGGCCGTTCCCTGTATGTTCTGGCGTATGTTCTGAAGCATCGAAAAAATCTCTCACCCGCAGGAATTGACAGCGTCCTTCAAAGCTTTGCCGGCCTTGAAACTGGGCACGTTGGAAGCTGCGATCTCGATGGTTGCGCCGGTCTGCGGATTGCGGCCGCTGCGCGCTCCGCGGTGTTTTACCGAAAAGGTACCGAATCCTACCAAAGAAACCTGATCACCCTTGGTGAGCGCGTCGGTGATAGAATCCACCACGGCATCGAGGGCGCGTCCGGCGGAAGCCTTGGGAAGATCGGCGGTGGCAGCGATGGCATCAATAAGTTCAGTTTTGTTCACTCTTATCCCCTTGTTTAGAGAGTCTGTAATTTCTGGTTCGAGAAACCTGAGGTACGGTCCGAGGACCCGGAAGGAATTCCATTCACGAATACAAGTCACGCTTTGTCGGGC
This sequence comes from Halioglobus sp., assembly GCA_037382865.1. Classification (GTDB taxonomy): domain Bacteria; phylum Pseudomonadota; class Gammaproteobacteria; order Pseudomonadales; family Halieaceae; genus JARRPM01. Next base: position 62,869 of record JARRPM010000055.1, read on the forward strand.
GCCAAAAACGCCTGCGCGTTCAGATCGCAGACTTTATACCAGAGCGGGAATACCGGTCAACCAGGAACCCCTTTTCAGTGCGTATTTAAGCGATTTTTTTCGTCTTCCTCTGATTCGCTACCGCTCCCGATCGAGCTGGCGAGAAACTCCTCGTCACTCAGCGGCTCCGGCATGTGCTCGAGCGCTATCGCCAACACCTCGTCGATCCACTTTACGGCGCGGATATTGAGATCCTGCTTTATGTTGTCAGGTACCTCCTTGAGGTCTCGTTCATTCTCCTTCGGAATGATGACGGTCTTTATACCGCCACGGCGCGCCGCCAGGAGTTTTTCCTTCAGTCCGCCGATGGGAAGCACTTCGCCACGCAGCGTAATCTCGCCGGTCATGGCAACATCGGCCCGAACCGGAATGCCGGTGAGCACCGAGACCAGGGCAGTGCACATTGCAATACCCGCACTCGGACCGTCCTTGGGTGTGGCGCCCTCGGGCACATGGATGTGGACGTCGTGTTTTTCATGGTAATTCGCGGGAATGCCAAGCAGCTGCGAGCGGCTGCGTACAACCGTCGTTGCTGCCTGAATGGACTCCTGCATTACATCGCCCAGGGAGCCGGTTTTTACGTAGCGCCCCTTCCCGGGAATGGCTGCCGCCTCAATCGTGAGAAGCTCGCCACCGACAGAGGTCCACGCCAGACCGGTAACCTGCCCGATCTTGTTCTCCTCTTCGGCGATCCCGTAGTTGAATTTGCGAACACCGAGCAGGTCGGGAAGCATTTCGGGCGAGACCGTCGTTCCGCCTTCACACTCACCCAGCGATATGGCCTTGACCATCTTGCGACAGACCTTCGCTATTTCACGTTCAAGGGCACGAACACCGGCTTCCCGGGTGTAATAGCGGATGATAGCCACCAATGCGTCCGGTGAAATCTCGACTTCGCTCGGTTTCAGGCCATTGAGCTTGATCTGCTTGGGGATCAGGTAGCGTTCGGCTATGTTGAGTTTTTCGTCCTCGGTATAACCCGGGATACGGATCACTTCCATCCGGTCCAGCAGCGGGCTCGGAATGTTCATGGTGTTGGAGGTGCACACGAACATCACGTCAGAGAGGTCGTAGTCCACCTCCAGATAGTGATCGTTGAATGCGTGGTTCTGCTCCGGATCCAGCACTTCGAGCATCGCGGAGGCGGGATCACCGCGGTGGTCCATGCCCATCTTGTCGATCTCGTCGAGCAGGAACAGCGGATTGCGCACCCCGGCCTTGGCCATTTTCTGCAGCAGCTTGCCGGGCATCGAGCCGATATAGGTGCGACGGTGGCCACGGATTTCCGCCTCGTCGCGCACGCCGCCGAGCGCCATGCGCACGAATTTGCGGTTGGTCGCCCTCGCGAGAGACTCCCCCAGGGATGTCTTACCGACGCCCGGAGGGCCGACCAGGCACAGCACGGGACCTTTTACCTTGCGCACACGCTTCTGTACGGCAAGGTACTCGAGTATGCGGTCCTTCACCTCCTCCAGACCGTAGTGATCCTCATCCAGAATCTGGGAGGCGCGTTTCAGGTCGTGCTTCACCTTGCTGCGCTTGGACCAGGGCACGCTGACCATCCAGTCTATGTAGCTGCGAACCACCGACGCTTCCGCCGACATCGGCGACATCATCTTGAGCTTGTTCAGCTCAGCCAGGGCCTTGTCCTTTGCCTCTTCCGGCATCTGGGCCTTGTCGATGCGGGCCTGGAGTTCATCCAGCTCGTTGGGCGCCTCGTCCATTTCGCCCAGCTCTTTCTGGATGGCCTTCATCTGCTCGTTGAGATAGTACTCCCGCTGGCTTTTCTCCATCTGCTTCTTGACGCGGCCGCGGATGCGCTTCTCGACCTGGAACAGGTCGATTTCCGCCTCCATCAGCCCCATCAGGTGCTCCAGGCGCGCGCGGATTCCGGCAATCTCCAGAATGCGCTGCTTCTCCTCCAGATCCACACTCATGTGAGCAGCGATGGTATCCGCAAGGCGCCCCGGCTCGTCGATGCCGGACAGGGAGGTCAGGACTTCAGCAGGTACTTTCTTGCTGAGATTGACGTATTTTTCGAACTGGGTATTGGTTGAGCGGAGCAGCCCTTCCACCTCGTCGTCCGGGATATCCTCGCTCACGACCTCTCGAACACCGGCCAGGGCGAAACTGCCCTCGTCGTCCACGCTGTCCACCGCCGCTCGGTAGCCGCCCTCGACGAGCACCTTGATCGTCCCGTCGGGAAGCTTCAGCAGCTGGAGAATATTTGAGACAGTGCCGACCTGGTAGATGTCATCCGCGCCAGGGTTGTCGTCGGCCGCGTTGCGTTGAGCGACAAGCAGCACCTGCTTGTCATTGGCCATGGCATGTTCGAGGGCCTCGATGGATTTTTCCCTGCCCACAAACAGCGGCAGCACCATGTGCGGATAGACGACGACATCGCGCAGGGGCAGGAGGGGGAGTTCAATAACTGAGGACGAACCCATAACAGTCTCCGGGTTTCAAAGGTAGTCGCTTACGGACTCCTTTATCTGGGGGCGGATTACAAAAAATGCAACCGCGCCGGGATGAATCCGCCAGGTTTTGCCAGCCCGGCGGGCGCCCCGGCGACTCCCTACTCGTCGGTAGAAGCTGCCCGGGGTGCAGGCTCGCTGTTCTGATAAACCAGCAGGGGTTCGGAATCACCCCGGATGACGGACTCGTCGATCACGACCTTGCTTACGTCATCCCGCGACGGGATGTTGTACATGGAGTCCAGCAGGACGCCCTCGAGGATGGAGCGCAGGCCGCGTGCGCCGGTTTTACGCTCCATCGCCTTCTCCGCCACGGCGCGCAGGCCGTCCTCGCGGAAGTCGACTTCGACACCTTCCATCTCGAACAGCTTGCTGTACTGCTTGGTGAGCGAGTTCTTCGGCTCGGTGAGAATCTTGACGAGGGCATCAATGTCCAGTTCCTCGAGCGTGGCTATCACCGGCAGGCGTCCCACAAACTCCGGGATCAGACCGTACTGCACCAGATCGTCCGGCTCGAGTTCGAACAGCAACTCGCCCACGTTGCGCTTCTCGTCCTTGCTCTTCACCTCGGCCTTGAAGCCGATACCGCCCTTCTCGGAGCGGTTGCGGATAACCTTGTCCAGCCCCGCAAATGCGCCGCCACAGATAAACAGGATATTCGAGGTATTGACCTGCAGAAACTCCTGCTGGGGATGCTTGCGCCCTCCCTGCGGCGGCACTGACGCGACGGTCCCCTCTATCAGCTTCAGCAGCGCCTGCTGGACGCCCTCGCCCGAGACGTCGCGGGTGATGGAGGGATTGTCCGACTTGCGCGAAATCTTATCGATCTCATCGATGTAGACGATACCCATCTGGGCCTTGTCCACATCGTAGTCACACTTCTGGAGCAGCTTCTGGATGATGTTCTCGACGTCCTCACCGACATAGCCCGCCTCGGTCAGGGTGGTGGCGTCGGCGATCGTGAAAGGCACATCGAGCAGCCGCGCAAGCGTCTCTGCGAGGAGCGTTTTGCCGCTGCCGGTGGGGCCGACCAGAAGGATGTTGCTTTTGCCGAGCTCGACGTCTTCCCGGCCGGAGCCGTGGCGCAGGCGCTTGTAGTGGTTGTAGACCGCCACCGAGAGGACTTTCTTCGCCCGCTGCTGGCCGATCACGTATTCGTCGAGGATGGCCTTGATCTCCTGCGGAACGGGGAGCCGATCCTGCCGGGAATCGCTACCGCTCTCCTGCACCTCCTCGCGGATGATGTCGTTGCACAGGTCCACACACTCATCGCAGATGAATACGGACGGCCCTGCGATCAGCTTCCGCACTTCATGCTGGCTCTTGCCGCAAAAAGAGCAGTACAGAAGCTTGCCGCCGTCATCTCCGGAGGTAGTGGTATCGTTGGTCATGCAACCGCCTTGCGCCCTGAATCAGATTCTTTCATCACCCTGTCATCTAAGATGATGTTTTTTACGGTTATTTGCAAGTCCCCACAGGGACTAAAAAAGGCATATCTGGGATTTACTTCACGCCCACGGTGCGGCTTGTCACGACTTCGTCCACCAAACCGTAATCCCTGCTCTGTTCAGCGTTCATGAAGCGGTCGCGTTCGGTATCGCGCTCAATGACCTCGAGTGGCTGCCCCGTGTGCTGCGCCATCAGTTCATTGAGGCGCTGGCGGATGATCAGGATCTCGCGGGCATGAATATCGATATCAGTCGCCTGACCGTGGGCACCGCCGCTGGGTTGGTGAATCATGGTTCGGGCGTTAGGCAGGACGTATCGCTTGCCCTTGGCGCCACCGCAGAGCAGAAAGGCACCCATGGACGCGGCCTGTCCGACGCACATGGTGCTCACGTCGGGTTTGACGAACTGCATGGTGTCATAGATAGAAAGCCCGGCGGTAACCGAGCCCCCGGGGGAGTTGATATAAAGGTGGATATCCTTGTCCGGGTTTTCAGATTCGAGGAAAAGCAGCTGGGCAACGATAAGGTTGGCCATGTGATCCTCTATGGGGCCCACCGCAAAGACGACCCGCTCCTTCAGCAGGCGCGAGAAGATATCGTAGGAGCGCTCGCCGCGCGAAGTCTGCTCCACCACCATAGGCACGAGGCCCAGAGAGGTGATCGTGTTGGTGTTCTGCCCATCAAAATGGCTTGGCATGCGTAGCGTCCCCGAAAACAGTAATCATAAATGAAGTGGAGCGGCACACCCGTACCGCCCCGGCGGCGCTATCACTCGTCAGGCTGCTCCCCCGCCGGGTTGACTGCTTCCTGATAGCTGCACTCTTTTTCTACAATGTTGGCATTCTCGAGCAGTTTTTCAACCACCTGATCTTCCAGCACGCGGGATTGTACGGCAGACAGCTGCTCCTGGTTCGAATAATACCAGTTGACCACCTCCTCCGGCTCCTCGTAGGTTGACGCCATCTCTTCGATGGTCGTCCGGACCCTGTCGGGATCCACCTTCAGGTCGAGCTTGTTGATCAGTTCCGCCATGATCAGGCCCAGCCTGACCCGGCGCTCGGCATTCTCAGTGAACATCTCATCGGGGAGAAGTGATTTCAGGTCCAGGTCCTGACCGCCCGCACCACCGAACTGCTGGAACATCTGCCTGCGCAGCGTATCCACCTCCTGCGCAATCAGCGCCTTGGGCAGCTCCAGCGTCTTGTGGGCGTCCGCAACCGCGTCCATAACCTGCTGCTTGACACGGGACTGGATCGCGTTTTTCAGCTCACGGGCCATGTTTTCGCCCACTTCACGGCGAAACTGCTCTTCGCCGCCCTCTTCCACGCCGTATTTGCTGAACAGCTCCTGGTCGAGGTCCGCCGGCACCTGCTCCATGACCTTGTTGAGAGTGACCTTGAACGCCACCTCAGCACCCTGCAACTCCTCGTTGTGGTAGCTTTCGGGAAAGGTCAACTGCAGCGTTTTCTCCTCGCCGGGCTTCATACCGACGATACCGTCCTCAAACCCGGGAATCATGCGTCCCGATCCCAGCTCCAGGTCACTGTCCTCGGCGCTGCCCCCGTCGAAGGGCTCACCGTTGCGGGTTCCGGCGTAATCAATATTGACCTTGTCACCCTGCTCCGCTGCCCGCTCAACCGACTCCCAGCTCCCCTGCTGCTTGCGGAATACCTCGATGATGTTGTCGATATCGGCTTCAGTCACCTCGGCGACCGGCTTTTCGACCTCAAAGCCCCGTAACTCGACGACTTCGACTTCGGGAAAAACCTCGAACGTGGCGACATACTCAAGATCCTTGCCCGCCTCCAGGTTTTTCGGCTCGATGCTGGGCTGACCGGCGGGACGCAGTTTTTCCTGGACCACCGCCTCCTGGAAAGTCTGGCTGAGCACCTCACCCAGCACTTCCTGGCGGACGCCTGCACCAAAGCGCTGGCGCATGATTTTCATCGGTACCTTGCCGGGTCGGAAGCCCGGCAGGCGAACGTTCTTGGCAGCCTTCTGCAGGCGGCTATCCACCTCGCTGTCCACGCGCTGGGCGGGTACGCCAACAGTCAAACGACGTTCCAGACCAGAAGTCGTCTCGATTGAAACCTGCATGGTAAATCCTCATAGAAAGATAGGTATCGAACGCCAACCGCGTTCTCTTCTCGGTACCCGGTCGAGGGCAGGTACTGCCCCGGCCGGACACCCATCAATATGGTGCGGAAGGAGAGACTCGAACTCTCACGCCTTGCGGCACTGGAACCTAAATCCAGCGCGTATACCAATTTCGCCACTTCCGCGACTACGACGCCGCCCACAGGGCCGGAGCAATGCTAGAACAGCTGTCACAAAGGCTTTATAACCACTTGATTATTTGGGATTAAAGCGCGTGAAAGCCGCCCCCGCCTGGCGTCACAAGGGCGCAGATTCTCCCATAAAGGGCCTGTTGATTCAACCGTTCAGGCCCCAGGCAGGGCGAGCAGAAAAACCGGCTGGCGCGAGTCGCCCGCAGGGGCCACCTCGCCCCGCCACCCCCGCGGCAGGAGCACCGCCTGTTCAGCGGCATAGCTGCGCCCGCCCAGGTCCACCGCCCCGGCGATCACGATCAACAGGGCATAGTGATGGTCCAGCGCCAGGGGCAGAACCCGGCCGGCGGCCAGCCGTACTCTGCGAACCTCGAACTCCCGGCAGTGCGCGATCCGCTCTACCTCGATTCCCTCCCCCCGCCGCAGGTATTCAGGAGGGTTTTCCACTGGCGCGCGCAACCTCATCTTGGTGACTGCGGCCGCTGTGTCCCAGTGGTCCTGGGTCAGGACTTTCTGCGCAAAGGAGAGAATCATGCGCTCATAGACCGGTGTCTGGATTTCTATTGTGCGCACCCCGTGTTGCAGCGCGTGGGGCATCAGCAGAGGAATGCTCAGGACGTCTCCCCGGCGCAGCGGTCGCCTCAGGGTATAGCCTTCCATCCGCTCCCGCAGACGAACCTCCGTGGCTCGCCACGCCGCCGGCGCCTCGACGCCCTGCGGCAGGTCGTCGTGCACGCTCAGTCCGTCAGGCAGGCCGGATCGAAAGCATATTCACCGCGCAGCCATCCGGCAATCTCCTCTGCCGCCCTTCCCGGGATGGCATCGTAAACCCGGGCCAGGGCCTGGCAGCGCGGCTCTCCCATGCCGCTGCGACCGGCATACTGAAAGGTTGCCCGGTCGGTGCAGAGCTGCTGCCAGAGCGACGCCCCCAGCACCTCGGGAAGCCACTCCGGGTTGCGGCCTGCCGACCCATAGAGGGCCGCCAGGCCGGCCAGCGCCGGCAGCGACAGCAACCCCTGGTTCATCGGGTTGCAGAGGTGGCCGGTGAGGTGATCGCGCAGCGCGCGATCCCGGCCGCTCAGGCTTTCACAGTAGAGAAAGTTGCTGCGCACCGCACCGTCGTTTACCGGGTAGTTGTCCCAGAGCATGACCCGCCGCCCCAGGGTCGAATCGATCGGCAGGATATCGTCCACTGATATCGTAGCGGAGCAGACCCGGTTGCCGGTCCAGAAGATGTCAACATCCGGCGGCAGTGCGCGACCCAGTTCCGGCCAGTAATCCGCCGGCATGCGCCCGAAGTGTTTCTCGAGTACTGGGTCGAAAGAGTAATAGGTGGGACAGACCAGGATGCGCGTGTCACCCATCCAGTCACAGACGTCGCAGACAATATCGGCCTGGCGCTGAGCCAGCGCTTCGCAATCCCCCGGCATATCGTCGAACAGAATCGCCAGGAGCGGCGCCCGGAGTTCGGCAAGCTGCAGCACCTTCTCCCGGAGTGCTGCCCGCTGCCGCGTCCCGTATTCCCGGTACAGCGCGAACGGGGAGAGACCGACCCCCCAGTAGACGCCCCGGCTGTGGTAGGCACCCGCCAGTTCCACCAGACGCTGCCACTCTGAATCAGGCCAGGATTCCCGCCACCGCTTGCGCAGGTAGGGATCTGATTTCGGGCAGTAGATGCAGGTATTGAGCCCCGCACGGGCCAGGTAAGCGGCGTATGCCAGCCTTGTTTCGAAGGGCCAGGTGCGCCCGTAGTAGCCTTCTATGACCCCTGTTAGGAAAGCGCCTGGATCCATCATTCAGGATTAATATGCCCTTTTATAATCAAAGTCCGATCTTTTATATCAAAATATGTTAAAAAACAGGCCAACTCGGTGTGGAAAAATACCGGATTTGGGCGATACTATCAGTGTGGCTGCCTATCCCCTAGCTTAACCGGGTGGTCGCGAGAGCATACCCAATGCTCTTTCAGGGAAGCAATTCCTTTATGTTTCACTCCTAATGGTCTTGTTGGGTCCCTTTCGGGACCCATTTTTTTGACCATTAAGCTCATAAAAACAATAGGTTGTACTGACTTCAGAGAATAGCTCTCAAGAGTTGTCAGATTACATGGTGTGGGTGGGGCGATCGGATGTCAGGGAACCCGCCAGATGGTTCTCTATCTTGGCGTTGGCGGCTGCGTCCTGCTCACTGAACTGCACACCGATACCGGCTGTGCGGTTCCCCTGGGCCCCCCGAGGCGTGACCCAGACGACCTTACCAGCAATCGGAATCTTTTCCGGCTCGTCCATCAGGGTCAGGAGCATGAATACCTCATCCCCGATTGCGTAGGGCTTGTTGGTCGGAACGAACAGACCGCCATTCTCCAGAAAAGGCATGTAGGCCGAATAGAGCACCGCCTTGTCCTTGATGGTCAGCGAAAGGATACCGTTGCGACCAGCCTGTTTTGGGTCATTCATAAATGCGTCCCTCTTTTTTCCACCATATTATCACCAAGCCGGGCGTCCCCCAATACTCGCCGGCTTTTCACCAGCAGCCCCTCTGTCATCAGCTGCGGGTTGGGATTGGCGCCTGCGTACACGGCCCGCTGCAGCCGGGCGATTTCATCCAGCAGGGCGAAGCCCCCCCTGCCCCTCGGGCCTGCCAGCTGGTCCTGGCCCAGGCCGCGCAGCAGGTCCTCGAGGGCTGCCGCCATGTGCGCAAGCACCTCATCCACCGTCATGCCAGACAGGCGCGCGGCGATTTCAGGAATCTCCTCCTCCCCGAGAAAGCCACTGCGCAGAGTCGCGTGCAGGGCCGTCCGCTCGGCCCCCTGGCCGGCCCGATAGAACTGCTCCGCCAGCAACGGGAGGCCGTGCGCCAGGGACAGCAATTGTGAGCTCTCTTCCGGGCTGCCTGTCAGGCGGTCCATCCACCGGCGGCTTTCCTCGGGAGCCGGTGCGGGCAACCTGAGAATCTGGCAGCGGGACCGGATCGTGGCGGGGAGGCCGTGCAGCCGGTGGCAGACGAGTATCAGGTATGTGTCTGCGGCAGGTTCCTCGAGCGATTTGAGCAGGGCATTCGCGGCACTGGCATTCATGCTGTCTGCCGGCGCGAGCACCAGCACCTTGCGCCGCCCGAAACTGGCGGTCTTGTGTGAAAAATCGACCAGCTCCCTGACCTGGTCGATTTTTATGACACGGCTCTTTTCCTCTGGTTGAACCCAGCGCATATCCCCGTGACCGCCGCTGGCACTGAGATCACAGGCATGACACCGTTCGCAGGGGAGCCCGCCGGAGGGTTCGTGACACAGCAGCCTGCGCGCCAGACACAGCGCGAGATGCCCCTTACCCGTGTGCTGCGGGCCTGCAAACAGCAGGGCGTGGGGGAGCCGCCCGGACGCAATCTGCCTGTCGAGGTGCAGCCAGGCCTCACCCTGCCACGGAAGCGGCTCGTGAGCGACAGGCAGATCTGGCCGCTGCTCTTCCCCGGTCATCAGGGGTGCCTCACGCCCCAGACGGTGAACAGTTCACGGCAGGTGGCAAGCAGCTGCTTTTGCACCTCCTCCAGGGGCAGACCGGCATCGATGACCCGGTACCGTCCGCTGCCCTCTCGCGCGAGCCGCAGGTAGGTCGCGCGCACCCGCTCGAAAAACAGCTCGTGTTCCTGTTCGAACCGGTCCAGTTCTCCCCTGCCATCGGCCCTTGCCATGCCGGTCGCCACCGGGGCATCGAGGAGGATAGTGCAATCCGGGCGCAGTTCGCCCTGCACCAGGGTCTCCAGCATCCGGACTTTCCGGGCGTCCAGCCCCCTCCCCCCGCACTGGTAGGCGTACGTCGCGTCGGTAAAGCGATCGCACAATACCCACTTGCCCGATCCCAGTGCCGGCTCGATGATCTCGGCAATATGCTGAGCGCGGGCAGCGAAAATCAGCAGCAGCTCGGCCATCGGCGCAACGGCATCGTCGCGGACCTGCAATAACAGCCGGCGTATCTCCTCCCCGATGCGAGTGCCGCCGGGCTCCCGGGTGACTACCAGTTCGACACCGCGGGATGTGAGGTATTCCTCGAGAAAAGCGATGTTGGTGGACTTGCCGACACCCTCACCGCCCTCGAACGTAATGAATACTCCTCTGGCGGGCATCTACTGCTTCCCCGGACTGGATCGATAGTCTTCTCTGCGGCTGAGCTGGTATTTACGCACGGCGCGCTCGTGTTCGGCAAGCGTGGCACTGAACACGTGGCCGCCGTCACCCCGGGCCACAAAAAACAGGGCGTCCCCATCCTCGGGCTGGAGCGCAGCCCGGATGGACGCGCGCCCCGGCAGCGCAATCGGCGCGGGCGGCAGCCCGCCATGCCGGTAGGTATTGAACGGATTGCTCTCGTCGGCGAGATGTCGGCGGGTCAGGTTGCCGTCGAAAGCCGGGCCGAGGCCATAAATGACGGTGGGGTCGGTCTGCAGCCGCATCCCCTTTTGCAGGCGTCGCACGAACACGCCGGCTATCTCCCCGCGCTCCTCATCCAGGCCCGTCTCGCGCTCTATGATCGATGCCATGATCAACGCCTCGTAGGGCGTTTCATAGGGCAGCCCGGCAGCCCGCTCTGACCACTCCTCGGCCAGGGCCTGCTGCATGGCGTCGTATGCCCGCTGCAGGATCTGCCAGTCGCTCGCTCCCCGGTCATAGTGATAGGTGTCGGGAAAGAACTGTCCCTCCGCCGATTCCGCGGGCTTGACCAATTCGAGCAGACGCGGGTCATTGGGACCGTCCAGTTCGTGCCGCAACGGCTCCTGGGCCCCCAGCACGGCCAGCGCAGCCGCGAGGGTGATGCCTTCCGGCAGCGTCACCTGGTAATGGATTACCTTTCCCCGCTCCAGCAGGAGCAACAGGGCGGCGGGGGTCGTTCCCGGCGGCACCCTGTATTCCCCGCGCCGGATTTTCTGATCTGCGCCGGACCAGCGGCCATAGCCTCGCAGCAGCCATGGATCGGCAAAGACACCGTCGCGCTGCAGCTGTTCGGCAACGCTGCGCAGTGTCTCGCCGGCATCGACGGTCAGGAAATAGCCCTCATCGCCGATATTCAAGGGAGCCGACCAGCGACGCTGCAACTCCCACGCCCCGGCGGCGGCGAGCGCCCCGATCACCGCCAGGCCAACGAGCAAGCGCAGGATCATGTCCGGCCCGACCAGCAGAGCTCATGGAGGGCGCTGCACACCGGATGATTCTGCCACCGGCGGCCACCGAGGCTGGCCACCGGACGGGGGCCGAGAACGCTATTGCAGTAGAACACCTCCTCGGCTCTTTCCAGGTCGTCGAGATCGAGACGCGCTTCGGCGGCGGGTAACCCAAGCGCCGGCGCCCAATGCTCGAGGACGAGGTGACGGCGCGTCCCGGCAATGCCGCAGCGGTCGAGTACAGGCGTGAGCAGTCCCCCGTCGCGAACGATAAAGAGATTGCCTGCCGTCACCGAAATCACCTGCCCATCCTGGTCGCGCATGACCGCTTCGTCACAACCTGCCAGCTGAGCCTCCCGGGCGGCCATCACCTGCTCCAGGCGATTGAGGTGCTTGATGCCCGCAAAGAGGGGCTGCAGCGGCCAGTTCACGCTCGCGACACCCAGCCGTGCAGGTACAGGCCCGGCAGCTGGATCCCTTTCGAGTGGTGTCACGCTGATGATGATACGCGGTCGTGGCCGGGGCGGCGGCGCGTAGCCACGCGGCCCGGCGCCTCGCGTCACGGTGAGGCGCAGCACATTCCAGGTCGCGCTTAGGTTTGAAGTTTCGTCCGCCACCGACTGCAGCTGGGCAGTTGCGTTGGCCACGCAATCCGGAAAGTCAAGAGCCCGCAGGCCCGTGCGCAACCGGTGCAGATGGAGCTCCAGGTGTTGCGGCATGCCCTCTTTCAGGAGCAGTGTTTCGAACAGGCCATCGCCGAACTCCAGGCCGCGGTCCGGCAGTGGCAGGGCGACTGCCGGCGCGCCATCGACCCGGATCATGGCGTTCGGGGACACCGGCGTATCGGCTAGTCCAGTCTGCTGAATAGCAGTGAACCGTTGGTGCCCCCGAATCCAAAAGAGTTCGAGAGCGCACTGTGTATCGGGCGCTGCTCGGCGGTGTGAGGCACGTAATTGAGGTTGCATCCCTCATCGGGGTTATCCAGATTGATTGTCGGCGGCGCAACCTGGTCCCGGATTGCAAGCACCGAGAAGATCGCCTCGACTGCGCCGGCAGCGCCAAGCAGGTGACCGATCATCGACTTCGTCGAACTGACGGCAACCTGCCCTGCCTCATTGCCCAGCACCGACTCGACTGCCCGGCTCTCCGCCAGGTCGCCGGCATTGGTGGATGTGCCGTGGGCGTTGATGTAATTAATTTTTTCTACGGCAATCGCGGCGTCCTTGATGGCATTGGCCATGGCCGCAGCGGCGCCCCGCCCGTCCTCGGGGGGCAGCGTCATGTGATACGCATCCGCACTCATGCCGAAGCCGGTCAACTCCGCGTAGATGTTGGCACCGCGCGCTTTCGCCGCCTCATATTCCTCGATCAGAATCACCCCCGCGCCATCCCCCAGCACGAATCCATCACGGTCCCTGTCCCAGGGTCGCGACGCCGCAGCGGGATCGTCATTGCGGGTGGAAAGCGCACGGGCCGCCGCAAAACCGCCGAGTCCCACGGGCGTCGTGGCCATTTCCGCACCCCCGACCAGCATGGCGTCGGCATCTCCCAGTGCGATCAGTCGAGCGCCGATGCCGATATTGTGAGTGCCGCTGGTGCAGGCAGTCACAAGGGCCAGGTTGGGACCACGCAGGTCGTACTTGATCGAAAGGTTGCCCGCGATCATGTTGATGATCGAACCGGGCACGAAGAAGGGGGAGATCTTGCGCGGCCCGGACGTCCGCACAATTTCGGTGTTTTTCTCGATCTGCGCAATGCCGCCGATACCGCTGCCGATGGCGCAGCCGACGCGCGGGGCATTTTCCTCCGTGATCTCCAGGCCGCTGTCCTCCATCGCCTGGATTCCCGCCGCCATGCCGTACTGGACGAAGGTGTCCATCTTGCGGGAATCCTTGGCCGGGAGGTAGGGCGATATATCGAAGTCCCTGACGCTCGCGCTGAAGTGGGTGGTGTAGCTGGAGACATCAAAGGTGTCTATCAGGGCGGCGCCACTCTTGCCGGCAAGAATACTCTGCCACGTGTCAGCCACCGTGTGGCCAACGGACGTGACCATACCCATGCCTGTCACAACTACTCTCCTGCCGATCAACGCTATAACTCCTTTTTGCTGCTGGTTATTCCTGGCGCTTAAACGAGAAAAGCCGCTCTATCGTCAATAGAAACGGCTTTTTCGCAAAACGGGAAGTGACTTCAGGCGAGGTTTTCGTTGATGTAGTCTATAGCCAGTTTTACCGTGGTGATTTTCTCGGCCTCCTCATCGGGTATTTCGGTTTCGAACTCCTCTTCGAGCGCCATCACCAGTTCAACCGTATCCAGAGAATCCGCACCAAGATCTTCCACGAAGGAGGCTTCAGTCTGCACTTCTTCTTCTTTCACGCCAAGCTGCTCAGCCACGATCTTCTTAACGCGTTCTTCAATGCTGCTCATGATTATTTGTATCTCCTGAGGTTAGTGCTAAATCAAACCCGATTTTCCCGGTCTGCGACCGCATTTTACTCTCTTTTGTGCAAGAGTAATAAATGTGGATGGTCTCACCGGTTATGTAGGCCGCCACCTCACTGCAGAGAAATGCGACCAGGGCAGCAACTTCAGCCGGATCGCCGAGCCTTCCCAGCGGGATCTGGCCCAGCATCAGTTGACGTTGCTCGTCGGACAGCTCGTTGGTCATATCAGTATCGATGAACCCGGGTGCCACGCAATTGACGGTGATGTCCCGGGAGCCCAGCTCCCTGGCCAGGGCGCGGGAAAAACCCTCGGCCCCCGCCTTGGTCGCCGCGTAATTACTCTGCCCGATGTTTCCCATCGATCCGACAACCGAGGTGATGTTGACGATCCGGCCCCAGCGCGCCTTTGTCATTCCCCGCAGGCAGGGCTTGCTGACCCGGTACAACGCGGTGAGATTGGTTTCGATCACGTCGTTCCACTCGTCCGACTTCATCCGCATGAGGATATTGTCCCGGGTGATACCGGCATTATTGACCAGCACCAGGGGTGCGCCAAAGCGCTCACCGATCTGGCCCATCACACCGGCGACACTGCCGTCGTCGGCGACGTCGAGCTTCATTCCACAGCCGGGATTCCCGGCCTCCTCGAGGTAAGCGCTGATGCGCTCGGCACCATTATCCGTGGTGGCGGTACCCACCACCGTCATGCCTGAAGACGCCAGCGATTCCGCGATCGCCCTGCCGATACCGCGACTTGCACCGGTCACCAGAGCCACTCTCGGCTGTTCACTCATGGGCTGTTCTCCTCGGGGTCATCGTCGGGGGCGCCGAGCGCCTGCAGCGCCGCGTCCAGGGCATCGGGCTCCTCCAGGGAAAAACTCTGCAGTGACTTGTCGATGCGCCTGTTCAGCCCGCTTAGAACCTTGCCGGGGCCACACTCGACGATACTGGAAAAGCCCTGTCTGGCGATGGTTTCGACGCACGCGGTCCACTGGACCGGGCTGTAGATCTGCTCGACCAGCAGGGTGCGGATGCGTTCAGGGTCAGACTCGGTGCGCGCGTGCACATTGTGGACAACGGGAATATCGGGCGGTTCGATGGTCACCCCCGCAATAGCTTCGGCAAGACGCTCCCCGGCGGGCTTCATCAAAGCGGTATGGAAAGGCGCGCTCACCGGCAGCGGCATGGCGCGCTTGGCACCCGCCGCTTTCAGGGCCTCTATCGCGCCATCGACCGCCGCAGTCTGTCCGGCGATGACGACCTGGCCCGGCGAATTGAAGTTGACGGCGGCGACGACACCCTTGCCGCGGGCAGTCACATCGGCGCAGGTTGCGTTGATCACGTCATCGTCCAGGCCGATGATCGCGGCCATAGCGCCCTCCCCGACCGGCACCGCACTCTGCATGAACTCGCCACGCTGTCGCACCAGTCTGACGGCGTCGCTGAACGCCAGCGAGCCCGCGCAGACCAGCGCCGAAAACTCGCCAAGACTGTGCCCCGCCATGATGCCAGGACGGGCTCCGCCGCTGGCCTGCCATGCCCGCCACAGCGCTACGCTGGAGGTCAGGAGGACCGGCTGGGTGGTCTCCGTCAGGTTCAGGGCCTCCTGTTCCCCGTTCTGGACCAGGTGCCACATGTCGTAACCCAGTGCGTCGGAGGCTTCCGTGAACGCATCGCGCACCGCCGCGAACCGCCCGTGGGCGGCTGCCAGCATCCCCACCTTCTGCGAACCCTGACCGGGAAAAACAAACGCGATAGAGTTATCAGCCATGAGGATTACTCTTCCTTCGATTCCCTGAAGTAAGCGGCCCCGGCATCAACAACACGCCGGCTCCACAAGTGTAGCCCAAAACCGCGGGATGACACTGGCGCCGGCCCCGCCGGGTCTCGGATGGTACCCGGGCGCCACTCCCCTTTCCCGGGACGAAAACGAACAGCGGAGACCTCGAGCGGTCTCCGCAGGTACGCAGCGCGAATCCAGAGAGCTGTCTGGAAGGCAGCCGTGAAATTTCGGGCTCCGGGTCGGCGGCCCCGGCCGGGCCGTCCGCAGCCGGTTCTAGTCTTCGTCGCCGGTGGTGACGACTTTCTTGCCCCGGTAGAAGCCGTCGGCCGTCACGTGGTGGCGGCGGTGGGTCTCACCGGACGTCTGGTCTACCGACAGGGTGGAGCCGGAGAGCGCATCGTGGGCACGGCGCATACCCCGGCGCGAGCGGGTCTTCCTGTTTTGCTGAACAGCCATGGTTCATTCCTCAAGTATCTTGCCGCGCTTCAACTGCGCCAGCACATCAAACGGGTTGGGCTTCTTCCCGGCAGGCACTTCTTCCTCAATTGCCGGACCGGAGTAATCAGCCAGTATCTCTTTGCACGCTTCCGACTCATGGTAACTGAACGCCGGCAGGGCCAGCATGAGCTCTTCCTCCACAACGCTCCAGAGGTCAACCTCCTGGGCAGCGACCACGAGCGGCTCCAGGTTGCCGGGAAGCTGCCGTGCCTGCTCGTCAGTCCACACGATCGCCAGGGTACTGTCGCTCTCGACGTGCCGTTTCATGGGCTGCAGACAGCGTTGACAGGTAACCTCGACATCGGCGTCGATCACGACCCGCACCAGATCCCTGCCCTCCTCGTCCCGGGCGAAGTCCAACTCGGCTCGTACGGAACCTTCGTCTCCGGCCAGGAGCGCCCTGCAACGCGGCATATCCGCAGGCCGCAGAGTGCCGCTGACCAGTGCGCCGCGGGCTGCCGCCTTGCGGGCGTCCAGCTCACTGGGAAGGGGCTCGATCGACATAGGCGCGAATCATAGGGACGGAATCCCCCTTTGTCAAAAAATATGCATAAAATACAAACAGTTCTTCCGCTTATGAACAGGGCGTCAAAAAATCGCTGATAGACATCATTCTCGCCTCTTCCTCACCCTATCGCCGCCAGCTGCTGGAGCGTCTCCAACTGCCGTTCCGATGCGTTCCCCCGGAAGCGGACGAGACTCCCTTGCCGGGAGAGCACCCCGGCGCGCTGGCCGGGCGCCTGGCTCTGGATAAGGCGCGGGTGGTGGCCGCCGTGGAGCCGCGTGCACTCGTTATCGGAAGCGATCAGGTAGCCTCCCTGGACGGCCTCGTATTGGGTAAACCCGGCTCTCACGCTGCGGCCCGGCAACAGCTGCGCGCGAGTTCCGGCAGGGTGCTCCACTTCTGGACAGGTCTGGCGGTCGTCTGCCGGGCGCGGGGTCTGGAACTGCGCCATACGGAGCCCTTCAGCGTTCACTTCCGGGACCTGGCCGACGCTGCCATCGACGCCTACCTGACAAGGGAGCAGCCCTTCGACTGCGCCGGCAGTTTCAAGTGGGAAGGCCTCGGCATCGCCCTCTTCGAGAAACTGGCCGGCAACGATCCGACCAGCCTGGAAGGCCTGCCGCTGATTGCCCTGACTGGCCTGCTGGGACAAGCCGGCATCGACATTCTGGCGCCTTGAAGCCGGTGCACCCTCAGCGCAGGCGGGAAAGCACCTCCAGGTCAAGAAGCTCAGGGAGTCGGTCGAGGATGGCCAGCGGGCGGTGGACCGACAGCCGCTCCGGGCTGTGCACCCCGTAGCTGACCCCGACCGGGTGCACCCCGCCGGCGCGAGCCATGGCGAGGTCGTATTCGGAGTCACCAACCATGACGACGCTCTGCGGGGGAAGGCCGGACTGGGCCATGATCTGCTCCAGCATCAACGGATGCGGCTTCGAGCGGGTCTCGTCCGCACAGCGGGTGAACTCGAAGAAATCGCTCATCCCGAGCCCGCCAAGCACCCTGTCCAGACCCCGGCGGCTTTTACCGGTGGCAAGCGCCAGGGGCAATCCGCGCTCACGCAGGGCAAGCAGGGTCTCCATGGCACCACTGAAGAGGCGTGCCGGCTCCCGGTCCAGGGTGCGGTAGTGACGGGAATAGGCGGTAACGAGCGCCTCCCGAGTGGATTCAGCCAGCCCGGGAAACAGGCGGGCGACCGCCTGCGGCAGCCCGAGTCCGACGATGTCGCGGATAGACGAGGCCTCCGGGATCGCAACGGGGAGTTCAGCGGCCGCCGCCTGCATCGCCTCGACGATGTGCTCCACCGAGTCACAGAGGGTGCCGTCCCAATCAAATATAATCATATATCAGTTAGTTGCGTAATTTTTTTAAAGCGCTTTCCAGGTCGGCGTCCAGCGCGGCCCGCAATTCAAGTCGACCCACCTCCGGGAGGTTAAAAGAGAGAAGGCAGGCGTGCAGGAACAGGCGCTTGAGGCCGATTGCGGCGGCGAGCGCCTCGGTCCGCTGATCGCCGTACTTATCGTCCCCCACCAGGGGGAAACCGGCGTGCTTCGCGTGGACGCGGATCTGGTGCGTGCGTCCTGTGACCGGCCGCGCCTCGACCAGGGTGGCTCCCTGCAGTCGCTCGACGACGCTGAAGCCCGTCCGCGACGGTTTGCCCTCCCGGGAGACCCGGACCATTCGCTCCCCGGACTGCAGCACATTCTTCTCCAGCGGCGCCTCAACCATCCCCAGGCTCGCTGGCCACTTGCCGGCCACCAGCGCGAGGTAGCGTTTTTCCACTTCATCCCCGCGCAATTGCCGGTGCAACTCGCGCAGCGTCGCGGGGCGCCTGGCCACCAGCAGCAGTCCCGAGGTATCCCGGTCCAGGCGGTGCACGAGCTCCAGGTAGCGGTCCTCCGGGTGCAACTGCCGCAGGCACTCGATCAGCCCATAGCTGAGACCACTGCCGCCATGTACCGCCAGGCCCGAGGGCTTGTTGATCACCAGCAGCCTGCCGTCTTCGTACACCACCCTCTCAGCCAGCTGCTCGGCCCAGTAGCGGGGAATGGTC
>JARRPM010000055.1:81627-84992 GCA_037382865.1 Halioglobus sp.
TTCACGCGAACCTCACCGCGGCGCAAGGCGCGGTAGAGCCGAGCCCTCGGCACGCCTTTCAGCTCCCGGACCAGATAGTTGTCCAGGCGCTGCCCGGAGGAATTCTCGTCGATGGTCAGGTGCCTGACGCCCTGCCGGATCTGCGATCTGTCTGACATAACTTGCGGAATCTTTTAACTTTCTTTCATTTGCTGTTATAGTCCGGCCGTGTGGTCGCACCCGCCCGAACACGAAGACCGGCGCCGGTGACGATGGAAACCGCCTGGCGACAGACTGGGCCTGCCGATGAAATGCAAGGCTCCGCCAGTTTGATCACACGAAAATGAAAGGATGTCGACGCACTGGTCATGGCGAGGGTATACCCGCCTCGCATTAAAACACAGTTGCGCTGGCTATGTTATTTAACCGTGCAGCAGGTTCTGCCGGGACCAAGAATCAGTTATAGAGTTATCACAGCGTCGTCGCAGGTCTCAGGTGCTGCGACACCACATAGTAGAAGGGATGGAGCGGTCCTCCGAGCACCGCCCAGCCTGGCGCTGTAGCGGCCCGCCCGAGTGGCGGGTCTGCGTTGACACTACACCTGTACGCAGGAAACGGCGCGTCTGGAACGGGGCTTCAGCTTACCACTGGGTTCCGCTTTCGTTCCGGCGCACCCTCTCCCCTCGCCCGGCAAATTGCCGGCTCCATATCTGATTCCCGCCCCGTCCGGCCTGCACTATCAAGGCTATCAGCAATCATGAAGAAAATGTTAATCAATGCAACTCAACCCGAGGAGTTGCGCGTGGCTCTGGTCGACGGGCAGCGCCTGTACGACCTGGATATCGAAAACCGGACCCGGATCCAGAAAAAGTCCAACATCTACAAGGGCAAGATTACCCGGGTGGAACCGAGCCTGGAGGCCGCCTTCGTTGAATTCGGGGCCGACCGCCACGGCTTCCTGCCGCTCAAGGAGATCGCCCGCGAATATTTCCACCGCAAGGCGGCAGACACGGAAGGCCGACAGAAGATCAGGGACCTGGTCAAGGAAGGCACCGAAGTCATCGTGCAGGTGGACAAGGAGGAGCGCGGCAATAAGGGCGCGGCCCTGACGACCTTTATCAGCCTGGCCGGGCGTTACATGGTGCTGATGCCCAACAATCCCCGCGCCGGTGGAATCTCCCGCCGCATCGAGGGCGACGACCGGTCCGAACTGCGGGAATCGCTGAGTGCGCTGGAGATTCCCAGCGGGATGGGCGTAATCATCCGTACCGCCGGCGTCGGCCGCTCCGCGGAGGAACTGCAGTGGGATCTCAACTATCTCCTGCAGCTCTGGGAGAAGATCCAGACGGCGGCGCAGGACGTCAAGGCGCCCGTGCTCCTGTTTCAGGAGAGCAACGTCATCATTCGCGCCATCCGCGACTACCTGAGAGAAGACATCGACCAGGTTCTCATCGACTCGACTGACGCATTCAAGCAGGCGGAAGATTTCGTGAGCCTGGTAATGCCCCAGTTCAAGAATCGCCTGCGGCTGTATGAAGACAGCATCCCGATGTTCAACCGGTTCCAGATCGAGAGCCAGATCGAGACCGCCTTCGAGCGTGAAGTGCGGCTGCCCTCGGGAGGCTCTATCGTGATAGACCCGACCGAGGCGCTGGTCTCCATCGACATCAACTCGTCGAGGGCGACGCGCGGCGGGGACATCGAGGAGACCGCACTGCAGACCAACCTGGAAGCCGCTGACGAAATCGCCCGCCAGCTGCGCCTGCGTGACATGGGGGGGCTGGTGGTCATCGACTTCATCGACATGCTGGCCACCCGCAATCAGCGTGCGGTGGAAAACCGTATCCGCGATGCGCTCAGCATCGACCGCGCCCGGGTACAGATAGGCAGAATTTCCCGCTTCGGCCTGCTCGAGATGTCGCGCCAGCGCCTGCGCCCCTCCCTGGGGGAAACCAGCGCCATCGTCTGCCCCCGCTGCACGGGCCAGGGCACCATTCGCGACACCAAGTCCCTGGCGCTCTCCATCCTGCGCCTACTGGAGGAGGAAGCCATCAAGGACCGCAGCGCCGAGGCACGCGCCATCGTGCCGGTCGACGTCGCCGCATACCTCCTCAACGAGAAACGCGCTGCCCTGAGCGAAATCGAGCAGGTGACCAAGGCGCGCGTCCTGGTAATCCCCAATCCCAACCTTGAAACACCCCATTTCGAAGTCCAGCGCCTGCGGGACGACGAGGTCAACGGCGGTCAGGAAACCAGTTACGCCGTCGATATCACGGTGCCCGATGCGGAAACGATCAGCGACACGCACAGTGCCGATATTCCGCGGCAGCAGGCACTCGTGGAGGGTGTCAAACCCGAGGGCCCGGCGCCCGACGCGCCCTCCCGGCCACAATCCCCGACCGCCGCCCCGATTGCCGCGTCACCGCCCCCGGCACAACCGCAGGCACAGCCCCAGCCGGGGCTGTTCACACGCCTGTGGTCGACGCTGTTCGGTGGCGGCGGCGAACCCGCCACGCCTGTGAAAGCCGAGCCTGCGGCGGCGCCGGCGCCGCATAAGGGCTCCGGAGACAGACCCCGGCAACGCCCCGGGGAGGGTCAGCGCACAGGCGAGGGCCAGCGCAGCCAGGGCGGCCGAAACGGTCGCAGCCGCGGCCGGCGCCGGGGCGGTCAGAGTTCACGCAATCAGGAAAATCGTACGGCAGAGCAGAACACAAACGCAGCAGAAGCCGGCGCGCAGGAGAGCCAGCGGGGACAGCAGCGGGAGGATGACTCGAGCCGCTCCCCGGGTCGCAACCAGCAGGGTCGGCGGCGCGGTGAACGCGGCGGACAGCGGCAGCGCAGGGAGGCGTCAGCGGAGATCGCGGCGGAGAGCCCGGAACAGACGGGCGCCCAGGCCCAGAATGAAGAGCAGCGCGAGAAACCCCGCAAGCGCCCCGGAGATATGAAGCGCGGTGAGCCCACCCGCAAACGACGCAGCCGCGGACCGCGACCAGAGACTGCCGAGGCGGCCCCCGCCGCCGGCGACGTCAGCGCCAAGGCCAGTGAGGATCAGCGCGAACCAGCGGCTGCGGCAACCGCACCCGTAAAAGTGGCCGAATTGGCTGTCGCCGAGAGCAACGCGGCACAGGCGGCGGATGAGTCGCAGGCAACTGCGCCCGCTGCGGACGCGCCAGATGTGGCACCGGCACCGGAACCGGCCGTGGAAAAAGCGGCCCCGATTCGGGAAGCCCGCGCGGAGAAGGAGCAACCCCGGCAGGACAAGACGGCCGAGCCGGCAGCCCCGACCGGCATCACGGCGGAAGGGCGCGCCATCAACGACCCTCGGATAGCCCCCTGCCCCGTCGGCGTCCTGGAAATCACCACCACCCATCCGGTGCTCTTCAGGG
>JARRPM010000056.1:0-22697 GCA_037382865.1 Halioglobus sp.
GCAGCTGGGCCGAGGACAGGGTGATCGTCGAGGGCGACTCCATGCCTTTCGAGATCAGCGCCAACGTGACGCTGGCCAGTGACTACCGCTTCCGCGGAATTTCCCAGTCGGATGAATCGATCGCCCTCCAGGGCGGCTTCGACGCCGAGTTCGGCGCCGGCTTCTATATCGGGACCTGGGGATCAACAGTCGACTTCGACACCAACGGCGAAGGCTACGACGGCAGCCTGGAGCTCGACTACTACGCCGGCTGGGCCAGTGACCTGGGCGACAGCGGCCTCGGCATCGATGTGGGCTTCCTCTACTACGACTATCCGGGGGACGATGACGAAGAGGGCGACTACTGGGAGGTCTACGGCAGCATGTCCTGGAACGACCTCGCAGTGGGTGTCCACTACTCCGACGACTATTACGCCGAAACCGGCGAGTTCTGGTACGTCTACGCCGACTACGGCTTCACCCTGTTCGCCGATATCGGCCTGGGCCTCCATGTCGGCTACAACATGCTGGATGAGGCGCCCGGTTTCCTCTCTTCCGATGAAGACACCTACTTCGACTATTCAGTCTCAGTCTCCAAGGAGTGGGCCGGCGTGGAGTGGGCCCTCGCCTGGGTCGGCACCGACCTGGATGACGACGATGTATTCGGTACCGACTGGGCCGACGACACCGTGGTCTTCTCCATCTCCAAGAGCATGTGATCGGGCTCGAGTTCAATCCACGGCGCCTCGCGGGGCGCCGCTTCAATAGCAGGAGATTTACATGAAACTGATAACGGCTATTGTCAAGCCATTCAAGCTGGATGACGTTCGCGAGGCCCTTTCCGACATAGGTGTGCAGGGCATTACCGTCACCGAGGTCAAGGGGTTCGGCCGCCAGAAGGGCCACACCGAACTCTACCGGGGTGCCGAATACGTGGTGGACTTTCTGCCCAAGGTGAAGATCGAGGTCGCGGTGGCGGACTCCGTGGTCGACCAGACCATTGAGGCGATCACCAAGGCCGCCAATACGGGCAAGATCGGCGACGGCAAGGTGTTCGTCTCGCCCCTGGAGCAGGTGATCCGCATTCGCACCGGGGAAACCGGCGAAGACGCAATCTAATTACCAGCGACCGTTAGAAGAGAGTATTCCTATGGAAAACAATATTTTCGAACTGCAGTACGCCATGGACACCTTTTATTTTCTGGTGATGGGCGCACTGGTCATGTGGATGGCGGCGGGCTTCGCGATGCTCGAAGCCGGCCTCGTCCGCTCTAAAAATACGACTGAGATTCTGCTCAAGAACGTGGCTCTGTATGCGATTGCATGCACCATGTACCTGATCGTGGGATATCACCTCATGTATGACGGCGGGATACTCCTGTCGGGTGTCACCACTGTGGCGCAGATGGACGATGCGGCTGTGGCAGCGGTGCTCGAGGCCTCCAGGGAGGCGGGCTTCGGCGACATGGGCGAGTACGCGGGCGCCTCGGACTTTTTCTTCCAGGTGGTGTTCGTGGCGACTGCCATGTCGATCGTCTCTGGTGCGGTGGCTGAGCGCATGAAATTGTGGGCGTTCCTGCTTTTCGCCGTGGTCATGACCGGCTTCATCTACCCCGTCGAGGGTGGCTGGACCTGGGGCGGGAAGGCCGTGCCTTTCCTGGGTGAGCTGAGCTACAGCGACTATGCCGGTTCCGGTATCGTGCACATGGCGGGCGCCGCTGCGGCGCTGGCAGGTGTGCTGCTGCTGGGTGCTCGCAAAGGCAAGTATCGCGCGGACGGTGGCATCAATGCCATCCCCGGCGCCAACCTGCCGCTGGCGACACTCGGAACCTTCATCCTGTGGATGGGCTGGTTCGGATTCAATGGCGGCTCCACCCTGAAGCTTGGCGGCATCGCCGTCGCCAATGAGGTGGCCAACGTGTTCCTGAACACCAACGCCGCCGCTGCGGGCGGCCTGATCGCGGCGCTGATCGTGGCCCGCCTGATGTTCGGCAAGGCCGACCTTACCATGGCCCTCAACGGTGCCCTGGCCGGTCTGGTGGCGATCACGGCAGAGCCTGCCGATCCCACGCCGCTGCTGGCGACCATCATCGGCGCGATCGGCGGGGTGCTGGTTGTATTCAGTATCGTCACTCTGGACAAGATCAAAATCGACGATCCGGTCGGCGCCATTTCGGTGCACGGTGTGGTCGGCCTCTGGGGTATCTTTGCGGTGCTCCTGTCCGACGCGGACGCCACCTTCATGGGGCAGTTGACCGGCGCTCTGGTCATCTTCGTCTGGGTCTTCTTCGCCAGCCTGATCGTGTGGGGCATCCTGAAGATGATCATGGGTATCCGGGTCAGCGAAGAAGAGGAATACGAAGGCGTGGACCTGGCCGAGTGCGGAATGGAAGCCTATCCCGAATTCATGGGTGCCAGTGGCAGCGGCAAGTAAACCAGCTTGCGGGCGCATTGTAAGATGCGTGCATTGGGGGCCTTCGGGCCCCCTTTTTTTGGATCTTCGCACAAAGGCGGGAGTGGTTCGGCCCACCGGCCCAGGCCAAAAAAATTCATCGACTATTGGCGGGGTTGCAATGGACCGCTCCTGCGAGCGGTTCCGGCAGCAGGGCTGCTTTTCAGTCGCGGCCCGATATCCGCTTGGTGAAAAGCAGCCCTCCTCCCGAAACCTTGAACAGCGCCTTTTCAAGCGGGGATAGGGTGAAAGGATCGAGGCCCCGGGCAGGGGATACATTTCTCCGCCTGGCAGGCCGTTCCCCGTCGCGCCACCTCCCGCCCGCGACTTTCACCGGGCACGCTTTTCCCCCATAATAGCTGCCTGCCCACCAACGGAGGTCTTCCGGAATGAAACTGGTTACTGCCATTATCAAACCGTTCAAAATGGACGACGTGCGCGCGGCATTGTCGGATATCGGTGTCCAGGGAATCACGGTGACCGAGGTGAAAGGCTTCGGACGGCAGCGGGGTCATACCGAGCTGTACCGCGGTGCAGAGTACGTGGTGGACTTCCTCCCCAAGAACAAACTGGAGATCGCAGTCGGCGACGACCAGGTCGAGGCGACGATCGACGCCATTATCAAATCGGCCAACACCGGCAAGATCGGTGATGGCAAGATCTTTGTATCCCCGCTGGAACAGGTTATCCGGATCCGCACCGGAGAGACCGGCGAAGAGGCCATCTGAGAGGAGACCTGACGCAGGGCCGGGGCCCTTGTCACTGGAAACAGGGCATAAAAACTGTAAGATCCTCGAGCCGAAGCGCGGTTATCAGCCGCCTTCAATACTGCTGATCGCTTCCGGGAGCTGCAGCAGGTTGTCGATTTCCCGGTCCGCCTTTTCCCCGCCCGGCCACTCCATGCCCCGGGCGTTCATCCACACGGTGCGCATACCCACCGCCCTCGCCCCCTGAATGTCGTGCTCGGGATTGTCGCCTACGTGAACGATCTGGGCCGGCGCGACGCCGGCCTGCTGAAGAGCTGCATGGAACATATCCGGGTGCGGTTTGCTCATGCCGATCTCCTCCGCCAGGAAGGCGAAATCAAAGTACTCCCCGGCGTCGGTCTTGAAGATGTCGGCGTTGCCGTTGGTGAGCGCGCCCAGGGTGTAGCGCCGGGAAAGTGAGCGCAGGACGCCCAGCGCCTCCTCGTAAAGCACCACCTTGTGGCGCTCCTCGAGAAACGCGGCGAACGCCTGCTCGGCGCCACTGCGCGCCTCCTCTTCGCCATAACCGGCTGCGATCTGCAGTTCGTAAAGCATCTGGCGGCGCATGTCGCTGACGTGGTGGAGCAGCTGGGGGTGGCGGCGCCAGACGGATTGCTTGAAACGCCACAGTTGTTCGTGGTCGTAGCCCTCCACCGACCCGGGCCTGTGCGCCCGCAACCAGGCCTGCTGCGTCTCCTCCGCTTTGAGCAGGGCGGGCTCGACGTCCCACAGGGTGTTGTCCAGGTCGAAGGTGATGACTCTGATCGCCAAGGCGCCGTTCCCCGCCTACTTCTTGCGCCGCCTGGAGCGGGGGTGAGCCGCGTCGTAGACTTTGGCCAGGTGCTGGAAATCCAGGTGCGTGTAGATCTGCGTGGTGGAGATATTGGCGTGGCCGAGCAGTTCCTGCACGGCGCGCAGGTCGCCGCTGGATTCCAGCATGTGGCTGGCGAAGGAGTGGCGCAGCATGTGGGGGTGTACATCCTGGTGCATGCCGCTGCGGCGCCCCTGCAGCTTCAGCCGCGCCTGGATATTGCGCACGCTGATCCGTCCACCGCGACTGCTGGTGAAGAGGGCGGCGTCATCCTCTGTGGCGGGAGGGCGCACCGCCAGCCAGCGTTCGATCGCCTCCAGCGCCACCGCTCCCACCGGCACGGTGCGCGTCTTATTACCCTTGCCGGTCACTGTGAGCAGCCTGGAGTGCCAGTCGATGTCCTCGCGGTTGACCGCCACCAGTTCCGCCAGGCGCAGGCCCGAGGAGTAGAACAGTTCGGCGATGGCCCGGTCGCGACGGGCCAGCATGGCGTCACCGTCGAACTGCAGATACTGGTCCACCTGGTCCGCGTCGAGGGTTTTGGGCAGCTTGCGCGGCTTGCGCGGCGCCTGCACGCTGGCGGCGGGGTTGCGGGGCCTGCCCTGTGCCCGGCCCAGGTAGTTGAAGAAGGAGCGGGCTGCCGACAGGCTGCGCTGGATGCTGCCGCCGGAAAGTCCGCGCCGGTGCAGCTGGCTCACCCACTGGCGGATCTCACCCTCTGACAGTTTTGTCACGGCGGTACCGTGGCTGTCGCACCACTGCTGCAGCGAGGCGAGATCGCGGCGATAGTTGACCAGGGTGTGGGCAGAGAGCTGGCGCACGTCGCGCAGGTAGTCGAGGAATTCCTCCATTTCAGGACCCGGCGCGGCGGCGGTCGACCGTCCCTCCAAAGATCCGCCTCCTGCCGCCACGACCCGCTTACGGCGCCTGCGGTGGCAGGCGGGGAAGCAGGCGCACCATCACGTCCGATATATGGGTCAGGAAGAGGGTGCCCATATTGCTGCTGTAGCGGTTGGCGTCCGCACTGCCGACGGCGATCAGGCCGAGCTCCTCGCCGTTGTACAGTGGCATCAGCGCGGCGGAGCCCACCGCGGCCGCATCGGGAAACAGGTAGGCCAGCTCCTCCCGGCGCAGAGCCCCGCAGACCGCCTTGTGGCCCCTCAGCAGGCCGCCGATTTCCGCCTTGGCCGCGTCCAGTGGCTCAACCCGGCACTGCCCGGCACTGCCGCTCTCGCCGAACAGGATCATGCTGGCATACTCCACCTTGAAGTCCTCGCCCATGGCGCTCATGAAGGCGCGGTAGAGAGCCTCCAGCGATTCCGCCTCGAGCAGGCGCAGGATCAGGCCGCGGGTCTGCTCGTACAGCCGGTCGTTCTCCCGTGCATTGGTGGTGAGGCTGTTGAGGCGGTGGCGCATGTCGATGTTGCGCTCGCGCAGAATGCTCACCTGCTTCTCGACCAGCGAGATCGCGCTGCCGGAGGCGTGGGAAATATGCAGGTGATCGAGCAGATCGGGGTTGCGCTGCAGGAAATCCTCGTTGGCCTTCAGGTACTCGCGCACCTGTTCATCGGTCAATTCGCTTTCAGTGGCGGCCTTGGCGGCCTGTTCGTTACTGGGTGACATGGCTGTCTCTTCCCCCTGGTGTGGCCCGGCTCCCGCGGGAGCTCAGATTCTTATTGTGCCGTCGAACACCACGGCGGTGGGTCCGGTCATGATCACGGGCCGGCTGTCGCCGGCCCAGGATATCGACAGCTTACCGCCAGGCAGGTTGACTGTCACGGTATCCCGCAGCCAGCCGCGTAGAATCCCGTAGACCACCGCCGCGCAGGCGCCGGTGCCGCAGGCCAGGGTCTCGCCGACCCCGCGCTCGAAGACCCGCAACCGAATCTCGTTATCGGAGATGACCTGCATGAAACCCACGTTTGCCTTGCGGGGGAAATCCGGGTGTGACTCCACCAGCGGGCCGAGTCGTTCCAGCTCTGCGGTGTCCACATCGTCGACCCGCAGCACCGCGTGCGGGTTGCCCATGGAGAGGGCGCCAATCTCCAGGCTCTCGCCGTCGACCTGCAGTGTATAGCTCGGGGCGCGCCCGCTGGCGATGATGGGAATCTCCCCGGGCTCGAAGCGTGGCGTGCCCATCGATACTTCCACCTGCTGTCGGTTGCGGACCCGCAGTTCGATCACCCCGGCGGCGGTCTCCACGCTGATGACGTCCTTGCTGGTCAGCTTCTTCTCCCGCACGAAACGGGCGAAACAGCGTGCGCCGTTGCCGCACTGCTCCACCTCTGAGCCGTCGGCGTTGAAAATCCGGTAGCGGAAATCCACCTCCGGGTTGCCGGGCGGCTCCACCAGCAGGACCTGGTCGCAGCCGATGCCGAAGTGCCGGTCGGCGAGCAGGCGAATGTCGCGGGGGCGGAGCTTGCAGCGCTGGCTGATCATATCCACGACCACGAAGTCGTTGCCCGCGCCGTGCATCTTGGTGAACTTGAGCAGCATCGCCGTGTGATTCAGTCGGGCAGCCGGCGTTCGCCGCGGATGAGATCGGCGAAGGTCTCGCGCGCCCGCACCAGGTGAACGCGGTCCCCATCCACCATGATCTCCGCCGCGCGCCCGCGGCTGTTGTAGTTGGAGCTCATGCTGAAGCCGTAGGCGCCGGCGCCGAAGACCGCCAGCAGGTCACCCTGGGCCAGGGTCAGCTCCCGGTCCTTGCCGAGGAAATCCGCCGTCTCGCAGACGGGGCCCACCACGTCCCAGCGCGCGGTGACCCCGTCGCCATGGGGGCTCACAGGCTGTATATCGAGCCATGCCTGGTACAGGGCAGGTCGCAGCATATCGTTCATCGCGGCATCCACCAGGGCAAAGTCGTGCCCCGGCGTGCGCTTCAGGTATTCCACGCGGGTCACCAGCAGGCCGGCATTGGCAACGATGGAGCGCCCCGGTTCGAACACCAGCTGCAGGTCGCGCCCCGCCACTTCCCGGCGCAGCGCTCCTATATATTCCGCCACCGCCGGCGGCTGCTCATCGCGATAGCGGACACCGAGGCCGCCGCCGAGGTCCAGGTGGCGGATATCGATGCCCCGGTCCGCCAGTTCGTCCACCAGCGCGAGCAGGCGGCGCAGGGCATCGAGGAAGGGGCTGATTTCGGTCAGCTGCGAGCCGATATGGCAGTCGAGGCCGATGATCTCGATCTGGGGCAGCGTCGCGGCCCGCTGGTAGAGTTCGAGCGCATCCCCGGCGGTCAGGCCGAACTTGTTCTCCCTGAGGCCGGTGGAGATGTAGGGGTGGGTCCTGGCGTCGACATCCGGGTTGACCCGCACCGAGACCGGGGCCACCCGGCCGAGCTCCGCCGCCACCCGCGCCAGGACCTCCAGTTCCGCGGCGGACTCCAGGTTGAAGCAGTGGATGCCGAGCTGCAGGGCCCGGGCCATCTCCGCCGGGGTCTTGCCCACGCCGGAAAAGACCGTCTTCGCCGGATCGCCTCCCGCGGCCACGACGCGCTCCAGCTCCCCGCCGGAGACGATGTCGAAACCGGCGCCCAGGCGGGCCAGCACGTCGAGCACGGCGAGGTTTGAGTTGGCCTTGACGGCGAAGCAGACCAGGTGGTCGCAACCTTCCAGCGCAGCGCGATACTCGGCAAATGCGGATTCCAGCGCGGCCCGGGAGTAGATGTAGCAGGGCGTGCCGTGGGCGGCGGCGATGTCGCCCACCGGCACGTCCTCGGCATAGAGGGCCTCGTGATGGCGGCTGAAGTGCGCCACGATTACTCGATGCCCGACTCGGAGGCGGGCCCGGGGCCGGGAGTGACGCCCGGTTCGGTGGTGAGAACCGGCGGCTGCTCGACCACCACCGGCGGTTCTCCCGGCTCCTGGGGCAGATACAGCGGGCCGGTCTGGCCGCAGCCACCGAGCTGGAACAGCGCGGCGGCGAGGGCGACGATGGCGGGCAGGTGGCGCATGGTTCAGGTCCGGAGTGCAAAAGCGGGGATTATAGCGCCCGCTAGAATGCGGCGCGAGCAACCTTTATGATGAGTCCTCCCCGAATAACAGTGGCACCCCTGCGATGAATGTTTCCATACCCGGGCGCTGCCTGGCACTGGCCTGCTGTGCGTTGAACCCGGCGCAGGTGCTGGCCGATGCGCCTCTATACGCCCGCAACCTCGCACCCGTGGCGGGCCTGCTGGGCCTGCCTTCACAGCGGGAGGCGTCGACCCGGGAGGGAGGCAGCTTTGGTATCGCGCTGCACGGGAGCGTTGCCAGTCACTACGTGTCGGATTCCGGGGAGGGTGAGCGGGTGCTGCTGGACGGCGAGACCCGGCGTTTCGCCCTGCAGGCCCGTTACGGCCTGGCAGAAGACTGGGAGCTGGAGTTGGAAGTCCCCTGGCTGCGGCATAGCGGAGGCGAGCTCGACGACCTGATCGACAGCTGGCACGACCTGTGGGGGATGCCCGACGGCGGCCGCTCTGCCGCGCCCGCCGACCGGTTGCGCTACGGGTACCGCGGGGACGGCGGGCAGTTCCTGCTGGAGGACGACGTCTCCGGGCTGGGGGACATCAGCCTCTCCCTGCACCATACCTTCTACCGGGACGACGAGGCGGCGGCCAGCGTGGCCGTGGGCTATAAGTTCGCCAGCGGGGAGGAGCGCGATTTTCTCGGCAGCGGCGGCGACGACGTCTACGCCGTGCTGCGCTTCTCCAGCGGCATGCTGCAGGACCTGCCGTTGCGCTGGCATGGCCAGCTGGGCTATTTGCGGGCCGGCGCCAGCGACCTGCTGAAACCGCTGCAGGAGCGGGATCTGTGGTTTGCTGGTCTCACCCTTGACTGGGCGATCGCCCCGACCTGGTCGCTGCTGGCCCAGGTCGACAGCCACGCGGCGCCGCTGGACAGTGAGCTGACGGCGCTCGGGGACGACGCGGTGTTCCTGACCCTCGGCGCGCGCTGGCGCTTTGCGCAGGAGTGGGCGGTGGATGTCAGCTTCATCGAAGACATCCGCGTGGAGACCGCCCCGGACATTACCTTCCAGGCCAGCCTGCGCTACCGCTGATCAGCGCGCCTCGAGCAGCGCCCGGGCGCGCGCCGCGGCGGCGGCCACCTGTTCCGGCGCGGTTCCGCCGAGGTGGTTGCGCGCCGCCAGCGAGCCCTCCAGTGTCAGGACCTCGAATACATCCTCGCGGATCCCGGGGCAGAAGCCCTGCAGCGTGGCGAGATCCATTTCCGCCAGGTCCTGCCCGGTGGCCACGCCGTGCGCCACCGCCCTGCCAACCACCTCGTGGGCGTCCCTGAAGGGCAGGCCGAGCCGGACCAGGTAGTCTGCGAGATCGGTGGCGGTGGAGAAGCCGCGGCGGGCGGCCTCCCGCATCTGCGCCTCGCGCGGGCGGATGGCGGGGACCATGTCGCCGAAGGCGCGCAGACAGTCGAGCACAGTATCCACCGTATCGAACAGGGGCTCCTTGTCCTCCTGGTTGTCCTTGTTGTAGGCCAGCGGCTGGCTTTTCATCAGGGTCAGCAGGGCGACCAGGTGGCCGTTGACCCGGCCCACCTTGCCCCGCACCAGTTCCGGCACGTCGGGGTTTTTCTTCTGGGGCATGATCGAGGAGCCCGTGCAGAAACGGTCCGGCAGCTCGATGAAGTCGAACTGGGCGGAGGTCCACAACACCAGCTCTTCGGAAATCCGGGAGAGGTGGGTCAGGAGCAGGGCGGCGAAGGCGCAGAATTCGATCGCGAAGTCCCGGTCTGAAACCGAGTCCAGGGAGTTTTCCGTCGGCCGGTCGAAGCCCAGCGCTGCCGCGGTGTGATGGCGGTCGATGGGGTAGGTGGTGCCCGCCAGCGCCGCCGCGCCGAGGGGTGACTGGTTGAGGCGCGCGCGGCAGTCCATCAGCCGGCCGTAGTCCCGCTGCAGCATTTCGTTCCAGGCCAGAAGGTGGTGGCCGAAGGAGACCGGCTGCGCTGTCTGCAGGTGGGTGAAGCCGGGCATGACGGTGTCGGTATGACGGGCGGCGAGCTCTATCGTGCCGGACTGCAGCCGGGTCAGTTCCGCAGCGATGCGGTCGATGGCGCCCCGCAGGTAGAGGCGGATATCGGTGGCCACCTGGTCGTTGCGGGAGCGACCCGTATGCAGTTTTTTGCCGGTAATACCGATCAGTTCGGTGAGGCGTGCCTCGATGTTCATGTGTACGTCCTCGAGCTCGACTGACCAGGCGAAGCGGCCCCCGGCGATTTCCCGCTCCACCTGGTCGAGGCCCCGCTCGATGTCTCCCAGCTCCTGCTCCGTGAGCACCCCCACCGCGCACAGCATGGCGGCGTGGGCGCGGGAGCCGGCGATGTCCTCTGCCGCCATGCGCTGGTCGAAATCGACCGAGGCGGTGAAGCGCTGCACGAAGCGGTCGGTCGCTTCGGTGAAGCGCCCACCCCAGAGTTTGCTGGTGTCCTGCTCTTTGCTCATCCTGGTTCCCGTTGACGGTGCGCCGCGCGCGAGTGCGGCGGCAGGGAAGTACTGTTTTTTGGGCTTGTTCGCGCCAGACAAGGATGCAAGTATACCACCCAAGCGTCGGAGAGAGCGTATGAGGCAGCCTTCACCAGGGGAGGGGGCAATGGCGGGGCCGGACCGGGTGGCGGGAGAGTTCTTCATTCCCGACCTGTGCGCGCCGCGCCCCGTATTCGTCATGGTCCTGCTGGCGGAGCTGCTGGTCATCGTCTACACGCTGGCCAGCAGCATCCTGCCGCGATTCAACTGGGACCTGTTGGCGACCTGCTCGCTCTTCACCCAGTGGGTGGTGCTGCTCAGCGCGGCGCTGCTGTGCCAGCTGCGCGGTCCCTTCAGCCGCCTGAGCCTGCCGCTCGCCGCCGGCGCCAGCCTGGCGCTGGTCGCGGCGGTCACCGCGCTCAGCAGCTATGTCGCCCTGCGCCTCTATCCCCAGCTCACCCGCGGCGGGGACGGGCACTGGTGGCTGTTACGGAACCTGCTGGTCGCCGTCGTGCTCAGCGGCATCACGCTTCGTTACTTCTACCTGCAGCGGCAGCTTCGTCTGCAGGAGAAACTGGAATTGCAGACCCGCCTCGACGGCCTGCGTTCCAGGATCCGTCCCCACTTCCTGTTCAACACACTGAACAGCATTGCCAGCCTGATCATGTCCCGCCCGGAGGCCGCCGAGCAGGCGGTCGAGGACCTGGCGGAGCTGTTCCGGGCCAGCCTGCAGGAGGGCCGGCGGCCGACCACGGTGGCGGACGAACTGCGCCTGTGCGAGCTCTACCTGGGCATCGAGCAGCTGCGGCTCGGCGACCGGCTGGAGGTGGATTGGCAGGTCGACCCCGCGGTCCGGGATGAGCCGATGCCCAGCCTGATACTGCAGCCCCTGGTGGAAAACGCCGTCTACCACGGAATTGCCCGCCTGCCGCAGGGCGGCACCATCCGCGTGGCGGTCGGGCTGGAGGGGAGTGAGGTCAGGGTGACGGTCGACAATCCGGTGCCTCCGCAGGGCCGGCAGAGTGAGGGGAACAGGATGGCGCTCTCCAATATCGGGCAGCGCCTGCAGGCGATCTACGGCACCCACGCCCGGCTGGAGGTGACCCCCGGCAGCGGCCGCTACCGGGTGGAGCTGGGCTATCAACCGGGGTTTGCGCTGTGAAGATCCTTGTCGTGGACGACGAGGCACTGGCCCGGGAACGACTGCTGCGGCTGCTGGGACGGCTGCGCCCCGGGGCTTGCTGCCTGGAGGCCGCCGACGGCGAGCAGGCGCTGGCCCTGGTGGACGGCGAAAATCCCGACCTGTTGCTGCTGGATATCCGCATGCCCGGGCTGGACGGCATCGAGGTCGCCACCCGTCTCGACGCCATGGCCTCGCCGCCCGCGGTCATCTTCTGCACCGCTTACGATGAGTATGCGCTGCAGGCCCTGCAGCACCAGGCAGTCGCCTACCTGCTGAAGCCGGTAAGAGAAGCCGAGCTGACCCGGGCGCTGGCCGCGGCGGGCCGGGTAAACCGGCTGCAGCTCGCCAGCCTGCGGGAGCAGGCGCCCGGGGTGAATGCGTCCGGCGCGGGTGCATCCGGCGTGGAGACGTCCGGCGTGGAGACGTCCGGCGTGGAGACGTCCGGCGTGGATACGTCCGCGGCACGGGGGCGCAGCCGGGTGAGCAGCCAGACCCACCGCGGACTGGAGACGATGCCGGTGGCGGAGATCCGCTGCTTCGTCGCCGAGCAGAAGTACGTCACCGCCTGCAGCCCGGGGCGCGAGCTGCTGATTCCTGACACCCTCAAGGACCTCGAGCGCGAATTCGCCGGCCGCTTCCTGCGGGTCCACCGCAACGCCCTGGTGGCCCGTGAACATATCGAGCGGCTCGCCCGCGATGACAGTGGCGTCTGGCACGTGGTGCTGCACGGGATCGAAGTGCGCCCGGCGGTGAGCCGGCGCCACCTGGCCCAGGCCAAGCAACAGCTGCTGGAGCGCTGAGCCATACCGCTGCGCCGCCTGTCGCCGCCACCGGGCGCGGCTGGTATCATGGCGCGCTCGTCAACAGGACACCGGACCATGTCGCGCAAGATCATCATAGCTACCCGGGAGAGTCCCCTGGCCCTGTGGCAGGCGGAATTTGTACAGTCCGCCCTGATGGCCGCACATCCCGGGCTGGAAGTCGAGCTGCTCGGCATGACCTCCCGGGGCGACCAGCTGCTGGACGTGCCCCTGGCCAAGGTCGGCGGCAAGGGGCTGTTCGTCAAGGAGCTGGAGACGGCCCTGCTCGACGGCAGTGCGGATATCGCGGTCCACTCGATGAAGGATGTGCCGATGGAGTTTCCGGAGGGTCTCTGCCTCGGCGTGGTCTGCGAACGGGAAGAACCGACCGACGCGTTCGTCAGCAACCGCTGGGCAAGCCTTGCCGAACTGCCGGCGGGCAGCGTCGTCGGCACCTCCAGCCTGCGCCGGGAGTGCCAGCTGCGGGAGCGGCGGCCCGACCTCGAGGTCAAATTCCTGCGCGGCAACGTCAATACCCGCCTGCGCAAGCTGGATCAGGGCGAGTATGACGCCATCATCCTGGCCAGCGCCGGATTGCTCCGTCTCGGCTTTGCCGACCGCATTGCCCGGCGGATCCCGGTGACGGAGTCGCTGCCCGCGGGGGGGCAGGGCGCCGTGGGCATCGAGCTGCGCGCGGCGGACAGTGACCTGCTGGCCCTGCTGCAGGCCGTGCATCACGCCCCGACCGCCCGCCGGGTGGCGGCAGAGCGGGCCCTGAACCGCCACCTCCAGGGCGGCTGCCAGGTGCCCATCGCCTGTTACGCCGACTATACCGGTGCGGGGGACGAATTGTGGCTGCGCGCGCTGGTGGGCAAGCCTGACGGCTCCCTGA
The DNA here is from genome assembly GCA_037382865.1 of Halioglobus sp. Classification (GTDB taxonomy): domain Bacteria; phylum Pseudomonadota; class Gammaproteobacteria; order Pseudomonadales; family Halieaceae; genus JARRPM01. The sequence goes on from JARRPM010000056.1 coordinate 13,323, forward strand.
TCCTGCGTGCCGAGGCAAGGGCGCCCGCCGGTGACGCGGAGGCTCTCGGCGTCACCGTGGCCGAGTCTCTGCTGGCGCAGGGCGCGGGCGCCATCCTGTCCGAAATCTATGGCGACTAGGCCGGCGGTGCTGGTCACCCGGCCCGCCGGGCAGGAAGCAGACCTGTGCCGGGCGGTGGCTGCGGCGGGCTTCGTCGCTCACAGCCAGCCGCTGCTGGAACTGAGCGCCCTGCCCTCCCTTGCCCCGGAGCAGCGCCAGCGCCTGCTCGACCTCGACCGCTACCGGCACATCGTGTTCGTCAGTGGCAACGCCGTGCGCTTCGGCATGGCCTGGATCGAGGCGCTGCGGCCCCGGCTGCCGGGGGGCATCAACTGGTATGCGGTGGGTGAGGCCACCGCCGGCCTCCTCCGGGCCCATGGCGTCGAGGTGTTCACCCCGGCCGAGGAGATGACCAGCGAGGGACTGCTGGCACTGCCCCGGTTGCAACGGGTGGCGGGAGACCGGGTCCTTATCGTGAAGGGGGAGGGCGGGCGTTCCACCCTGCGCGAGGAGCTTTCCCGGCGGGGCGCCCGGGTCGAGGAGCTGGCCTGCTACCGGCGCAGCTGCCCGAGCCTCGCCCCCGGAGAACTCGCCGGCCGCCTGCAGCGCTGGGGTATAGGGATCATTCTGCTCAGCAGCGGCGAGGGCCTCGCCAATCTGGTGGCGTTGCTTGCGCCGGAAGAATTCTCTAAGTTAAGGCACGTGGCGCTGATCGTGCCATCGGCGCGGGTCGCCGATGCCGCCCGTGAGGCCGGTTTCGACCATATCGTGACGGCTGATAACGCCTCTGATGCGGCCATGTTAGCCGCGCTCAATGGGTGTGCGCCAATCGGTAACAGCCCAGCAATCCCGGAGACCAACGAGTGAGCGATCAGGAGAAAAAGAACATCGAGCAGCAGGGCGAGGAGGCAGGGACCGCCGATGATATCGCCCCGCAGCCCGCCTCCCCGGTGGAGGAGCCGGAGCCCCACGTGCCGCCGGAGGCGGCCGTGCCGGGCGGCGCCGGTCGGGGCCAATCCCGGCAGGCGGCCGCGTCCGCCTCACCCCGCAGTGGTTCCTCCTTCGTCGCCTGGCTGGCCCTGCTGCTGGTGCTGGCGATCGGCGGCGCCGCGGGCTGGTCGGTGCTGGAGCTGCAGCGCAGGGAAGCGGCTTTGGTCAACAGGTTGCAGGCGCTGGAGGGCAGCGCCGGCGAGAAGGGGGCCAGCGTCGCGGCGCTGGAGGAGCTGCAGACATCCAGCGAGGCCCTGCAGCGCCGGCTGGACGAGGCGCTCGAGGATTTGCAGCGGGACAGTGCCGGTCAGGCACAACTTCTCCAGACCCTGGAAACGCGCCTGGCGGAGCAGGGCACAGCGCTGGAACAGCAGCGCGGCCAACTGACGCGGCAGGGTGAATCGCTCTCGCGCATCGATGCCAGTGACCGGGAGAGCTGGCTGCTGGCGGAGGTGGAGTACCTGCTGCGCCTCGCCAACCAGCGCCTGATCATGACCGGGGACGTCGGCGCGGCGCGGGCGCTGCTCGATAATGTCGACGGCATCCTGCGCGACCTGGACGATGCCGCCCTGCACCCGGTGCGCGCGGCCGTCGCATCGGACCTGGCGGCCCTGCGGGCAGTACCGGAGGTAGACGTGGAGGGAATTTACCTGCGGCTCGGCGCACTGCTGGAGCAGGCTGGTGAGCTGGCGATTCTGCGGCTGCCGGGAGAGGGGCAGGAGCTCCAGCCCTCATCGCCGCCCCGGCAGGAGGCGGCGCCGGAGGACTGGCAGCAGCAGTTGCAGCACGGCTGGCAGTCCGCGCTCGACAAGCTCTCCGACTACCTCACCATCCGCCGGCGGGACGTGCCCGTGGAGGCGCTGATGGATCCCCGCTGGGAGGGCCTGGTGCGCCAGAACCTGCGCATGCTGCTGGAGCAGGCCCGGGTGGCGCTGCTGTCCGGCAACCAGTCCCTGTACCGGGAGAGCCTGGACCGGGCCCGCTACTGGGTGACGGAGTTCTTCCAGTCGGATGAGGCGACGGCCCGCTCGATGGCGCGCGAGATCGACCAGCTTTCCGCCGAGCAAATCGACGTGGCGCTGCCCGACGTCTCCGCCTCGCTGGCGGCGCTGAACGACGCCATGGAACAGCGCCTGCAGCAGGGAGGCGTCGAGTAAGCCATGCGCAGGATATTCGCCCTGATCCTGGTGGCGCTGCTGGCCGGTGTCGGCCTGGTTGCGCTGATTCAATCCGACCCCGGCTACGTGCTGCTGGCATATGGCAACTACACCCTGGAAACCAGCCTGTGGATGGGCCTGCTGTTACTGCTGGTGCTGATCTTCCTGGTCTGGCTCGTGGTGCAGGTGCTGCGCAGGCTGTTTGTCGGCCCGGACTCCCTGCTGGGCTGGTTCGGCTCCCGCCGGGCCCGCGCTTCCGCGCGCCTGACCAACGAGGGCCTGATCAGTTTTGCGGGGGGCGACTGGTCCAGGGCCAGGCGCCAGCTGCTGCGGGGTGCCGCCGGCAGCGAGACGCCGCTGGTCAACTACCTGGCGGCGGCCACCGCCAGCCATCGCCTGGGCGAGACCCAGAAGAGCAGCGAATACCTCGACCGGGCCGGCGAAGCGGACCCGGAGGCAGAAATCGCGGTGGCGCTGACCCGGGCCGAACTGCAGCTGGAAGCCGGCCAGTACAACCAGGCGCTGGGAACGCTGGAGCCGCTGCGGGGCGACGCCGGCCGCCACCCCCGGATCCTGGACCTGCTCCAGCAGGGGTATCGCGAACTCGGCTACTGGCAGAGACTGGTGGACCTGCTGCCCGGGCTAGGCAAGCACCAGGTCCTCCCGGAGGACGACCTGCGACGGCTCGAGCGGGAGGCCTACGGCCGGTTGCTGCAGCAGGGCGGCCAGCGCCGGGACGGGACCGGCGCCGAGGGCCTTCGGGGCGTGTGGCAGAAAATGCCGTCCGGCCTGAAGCAGGACCCCGACATGATCCGGGTCTATGCGGGGTCGCTGATCGGGCAGGCCGCGCACGCGGAAGCGGAAAAAGTGATCCTGCGTGCGCTCGGCAAGCAGTGGGACCCGCAACTGGTGCGCCTCTTCGGTTACCTCGAAAGCGATGACCCGGCGCGATTGCTGGCCCAGGCCGAGAGCTGGCTGGAAGCGCATCCCGAGGACCCCCAGCTGCTCCTGTGCCTCGGCCGCCATGCGGCGCGCAACAGTCTCTGGGGCAAGGCGCGGGATTACTTCGAGCGCAGCTATCGCCTGGAACCCACCGCCGAGACCGGTGCCGAACTGGGGCGTCTCCTCAGCGCGCTGGGCGAGCCCAGGATCGCCTCGGTCTACTACCGGGACGGCCTGTTCCTGAAGGAGCTCGGGCTGCCGGAACTGCCCCTGCCCGAGGAGGTCGCCGCCAGCGACTGAGTGCCGCCGGCGCGCCGGCTCAGCGGTCGATACCGAGATCGTCCCAGATGGCGTCGATGCGCTGCTTCACCGCCGGATCCATGGTGATGGGCCGTCCCCACTCGCGCCGGGTCTCGCCCGGCCACTTGTTGGTGGCGTCCATGCCCACCTTGGAGCCGAGCCCCGCTTCGGGCGAGGCGAAGTCGAGGTAATCGATCGGGGTGTTTTCGATGAAGACGCAGTCGCGGCGCGGGTCCATGCGCGTGGTCATGGCCCATATCACGTCGCGCCAGTCGCGGGCATTGACGTCATCGTCGGTGACCACGACGAACTTCGTGTACATGAACTGGCGCAGGAAGGACCAGACACCAAGCATCACCCGTTTCGCGTGCCCGGGGTACTCCTTGCGTATGGTGACGATCGCCATGCGGTAGGAGCAGCCCTCCGGGGGCAGGTAGAAATCGACGATCTCCGGGAACTGCTTCTGCAGGATCGGGACGAACACCTCGTTCAGGGCAACGCCCAGCACCGCGGGTTCGTCCGGGGGGCGACCCGTGTAGGTGCTGTGGTAGATCGGCGACTCGCGGTGGGTGATCGCCTCCACCGTGAACACCGGAAACCGCTCCACCTCGTTGTAGTAACCGGTGTGGTCGCCGAAGGGGCCCTCGTCCGCCAGCTCCCCGGGCTCGAGGTAGCCCTCGAGGATGAACTCCGCCGAGGCGGGGACCTGCAGGCCGTGTTCGCGGCAGGGTTCGGTGTAGCAGTGGGCGGTGTCCGTGCGGGCGCCGCGCAGCAGGCCGGCAAAGGCGAACTCGGAGATGGCGTCGGGAATCGGGGTCACCGCCGCCAGGGTGGTGGCCGGGTCGGCACCCAGCGCCACCGCGACAGGGTAGCGCTCCCCCGGGTGCTGCAGCTGCCAGTCGCGGTAATCGAGCGCGCCTCCCCGGTGGGACAGCCAGCGCATGATCAGCCTGTTGCGTCCCAGTAACTGCATGCGGTAGATGCCGAGGTTCTGACGCTCCTTGCTGGGGCCGCGGGTGATCACCAGGGGCCAGGTCACCAGCGGCCCGGCGTCGCCGGGCCAGCAGGTCTGGATCGGCAGGCGGCGGAGGTCTACTTCCTCGCCCTGTCGCACGTGATACTGGCAGGGCGGGTTGCGCACCACCTTCGGGTTCATGTGCAGCACCTGCTTCAGGAGCGGCGCCTTGTGCCAGGCCTCGCGCATGCTCCTGGGGGGATCCGGCTGGCGCAGGTAGGCGAGCGACTCGCCGATCCTGCGCAGCGCGGAGATCTCCTCCTCGCCCATGCCGAGGGCGACGCGCCGCTCGGTGCCGAAGAGGTTGGCGAGGACCGGCGTGTCATGGCCCCTGGGGTTTTCGAACAGCAGGGCGGGACCGCCAGCGCGCAGGGTGCGGTCGGCGATCTCGGTCATTTCCAGCAGGGGATCGACCTCCGCCCTGATGCGCACCAGTTCGCCGCGCTGCTCCAGCGCGTCGATGAAGTCTCTCAGATCCGTGTATTTCACAGAGCGGCAACCCGTCCCTCGTCGTTCAGGACCGGACAGTATACCGCGGGGCCCGGCAGCGCAACGCGTCCGCCGGCGGCGGGCGCTACTTGCGCTTCATGGACATGAAGAACTCGTCGTTGGTCTTGGTGTCCTTCAGCTTGTCGAGCAGGAACTCCACCGCGTTCAGGTCCTCCATTCCGTGGAGCAGCTTGCGCAGGATCCACATGCGCTGCAACTCCTCTTCCCCGGTCAGCAACTCCTCCCGACGGGTGCCCGAGCGGCGAATGTTGATGGCCGGGTAGATCCGCTTCTCGGCGATCTTGCGATCGAGGTGGAGCTCCATGTTGCCGGTGCCCTTGAACTCCTCGTAGATCACCTCGTCCATTTTCGAGCCGGTGTCGATCAGGGCGGTGGCGATGATCGACAGGCTGCCACCCTCCTCGATATTCCGGGCGGCGCCGAAAAAGCGCTTGGGTCGCTCCAGGGCATGGGCGTCGACACCACCCGTCAGTACCTTGCCGGAACTGGGGATGACAGTATTGTAGGCGCGCGCGAGACGGGTGATGGAGTCGAGCAGGATGACCACGTCCCGCTTGTGCTCTACCAGCCTTTTGGCTTTCTCGATCACCATGTCGGCGACCTGTACGTGGCGTGAGGGCGGCTCGTCAAAGGTGGAGGCGACGACCTCCGCGCCCCGCACACCCACCGAACGCTGCATCTCGGTCACCTCCTCGGGACGTTCGTCGATGAGCAGCACGATGACGTAGCATTCGGGGTTGTTGGTGATGATGGCCTGGGCGATGTTCTGCATCATGATGGTCTTGCCCGCCTTGGGCGGAGCCACCAGCAGGCCGCGCTGACCCTTGCCGATGGGGGCGACCAGGTCGATGATGCGACCGGTCAGGTCCTCGGTGCTGCCGTTCCCCTTCTCGAGGGTGAGGCGTTCGTTGGGAAACAGCGGTGTCAGGTTTTCAAACAGGATCTTGGACTTCGAGTTCTCCGGCTTGCTGAAGTTGACCTCGCCGACCTTGAGCAGGGCAAAGTAGCGCTCGCTGTCCTTCGGTGGACGGATCTTGCCGGAAATGGTATCGCCGGTGCGCAGGTTGAAGCGTCGTATCTGGCTGGGCGAGACGTAGATATCGTCGGGCCCGGCCAGGTAGGAGCTGTCGGAGGAGCGCAGGAAGCCGAAGCCGTCCTGGAGGATCTCCAGCACACCGTCCCCGTAGATATCCTCACCGCTTTTGGCGTGCCGCTTGAGGATGGCGAAGATGATGTCCTGCTTGCGTGAGCGGGCCATGTTGTCCAGGCCCATCTCCCTGGCGATATCGATGAGTTCCTGGGTGGATTTGGTTTTAAGATCGGTAAGATTCATAGAGGGTGCAGATGTGTGATTTTCAAGGAGGTTATGGAAACGTGTAGCTCACAGCCGGGTGTGGCGGCACGGACACGTGGAGCGTTTGGTTCGAGTGGCAGAGTTATTATGGTGGCACAGGGGTGTGCGACAGTCGGGAATGTAGCACGCCCCGGGGGTGTCGTCTACCGCTTTTTGCGGCGCGGGCAGAGGCCCTGCGCGATAGCGCAGCCGGCCTCCGCACAGTCGCTGTTTATCAGATGACTTCCTGGATGAATTCGGTGAGCTGGGATTTGGACAGCGCGCCGACCTTGGTCGCCTCGACATTGCCGCCCTTGAAGACGATCAGCGTGGGAATGCCGCGAATGCCGAATTTGGGGGGTATGTCGGGATTGGCGTCAACATCCACCTTGCACACCTTGAGCTTGCCGTCATACTCCGTGGCGATCTCGTCCAGGACCGGGGCGATCATCTTGCAGGGTCCGCACCACTCAGCCCAGAAGTCCACCAGGACGGGAATCTCTGAATTCATTACTTCGGCGTCAAAGGTGGCGTCGCTGACGTGTACGATCTGGTCGCTCATGGTGTTCTCCGGTTGCATGGCGGATATCGGGTCCGCAGGTTGGCGAGGGCAGACAATGATACCACCGGGACCGGCCGGCACAACTGCAGCGGTCGCTTTTCCCGGTCCGGCCTCCCGCACTGCTGGTGTCGGCGGGCGGCTGCAGGTAGTCTGGCCAGCGGCAGGCTGAAGAAAACGGGGGACAGGGATGGCAGTGCGCAAAAGGCAGGTGGCGGTAGCCGTGCTCATCGGCGCCGCCATCGCGGCGTGGTTCTGGTTCGACCTGGGCCGGTACCTGCAGCTGGCGACCTTGCAGGCGCGCTTCGGCGAGCTGCAGGCGTGGTACGCGTCCAACCCGGTAGTTGCCGGCCTTGCCTATTTCGCGCTCTACGTGGCGGTCACGGCGCTCTCGGTACCCGGCGCCGCGGTAATGACGCTCGCGGGGGGCGCGCTGTTCGGCTTCTGGTATGCCCTTCTGCTGGTCTCCTTTGCCAGCAGTATCGGCGCGACCCTGGCGTTCCTGGTCTCGCGCATCCTGCTGCGGGACTGGGTGCAGGACAATTTCGGGCGGCAGCTGCGGGCGGTTAACGCCGGTTTCGAGAAGGACGGCGCCTTCTACCTCTTCTCCCTTAGGCTGGTGCCACTGTTCCCCTTTTTCGTCATCAATCTGCTGATGGGGCTGTTGCCCATCGGTACCTGGCGCTACTACTGGGTCTCCCAGCTCGGGATGCTGCCGGCCACGGCGGTCTATGTGAACGCCGGCACCCAGCTCGGCCAGCTGGAGTCCCTGTCAGGGATCATCTCCCCGTCGCTGCTCGGCTCCTTCGTGCTGCTCGCGCTGTTCCCGCTGCTCGCCCGCTGGCTGCTGCGCCAGCTCGAGGCGCGGCGGAGCCTGTCCGCCTATCGCCGGCCGCAGCACTTCGACACCAACCTGATCGTGATCGGCGCCGGCTCTGCGGGTTTGGTGGCCGCCCTGATCGCCGCCACCGTCAGGGCGAAGGTCACGCTGATCGAGCGCGAACGGATGGGCGGCGACTGTCTCAATACGGGCTGCGTGCCGAGCAAGGCGCTGATCCGTTCCGCGCGCATCGCCAATTACGCGAGGCGTGCGGAGGAGTTCGGCCTGGCGCCCGTGTCGGTAGCGGTGGATTTTCCCCGGGTGATGGAGCGGGTGCAGGCGGTGGTGAAAACCATCGAGCCCCACGACTCGGTGGAGCGCTTCACGGGTCTCGGCGTGGACTGTGTGCAGGGGGATGCGCGTATCGTCTCCCCGTGGGAGGTGGCGGTGAACGGCTCGACCCTGAGCGCGCGCAATATCGTCATCGCCAGCGGCGCCCGTCCCCGGGTGCCGGACATCCCCGGCCTGGAAACGCTCGACTACCTCACCTCCGACACGGTCTGGGGGCTGCGCGAGGCGCCGGCCCGGCTGCTGGTGCTCGGCGGGGGGCCCATCGGCTGCGAGCTGGCCCAGGCCTTCGCCGGTATTGGCGTCGAGGTCGCCCTGGCGACCCACGCTGACCGCATCCTGCCGCGCGAGGACCCCGAGGTATCGGCCCTGCTGCAAGAGGCCTTCGAGGCGGCGGGTATCGCGGTTCACACGGGCTTCGACCCGGTGCGCTTCGAACGCCTCGACGGCGCTCAGCGCTGCCTGTTCGAGACGCCCGACGGTGCGCGCGAACTGGTCTTCGACCGGCTGTTGCTGGCGGTCGGCCGCAGCGCCAACGTCGAGGGCCTCGGCCTCGAGGCATTGGGCGTCGGTCTCACCCCCGGGGGAACCATCGCGGTGGATGATTTCCTGCGCACCGCGATCCCCACGATTTACGCCTGCGGCGACGTGGTCGGCCCCTGGCTGTTCACCCACATGGCAAGCCACCAGGCCTGGTATGCCAGCGTCAATGCCCTGTTCGGGCGGCTGCGCAGGTTCAGGGTGGATTATTCGGTGGTGCCCTGGGCGACCTTTACCGATCCGGAGGTGGCGCGGGTCGGCCTGAACGAGGCCGACGCCCGCGATCGGGAGATCCCTTTCGAGGTGACCCGCTACGAGCTTGCCGACCTCGACCGCGCCATCGCCGATGGCGAGGCGCACGGTTTCATCAAGGTACTGACAGAGCCGGGCCGCGACCGCATTCTCGGCGCGACCATCGTGGGCTATCACGCGGCGGAACTGCTCAATGAATTCGTCCTCGCCATGAAACACGGCCTCGGTCTCAACAAGCTCCTCGCCACCATCCACATCTACCCGACCCTCAGTGAGGGCAACAAGTTCGTGGCGGGAGAGTGGCGCAAGGCGCGCAAACCGGAGCGATTGCTGGCATGGGTCGAGCGCTGGCACCGCTGGCAGCGCTAGTGTCCTGTCCGGTTAATTCGCATCATTTCAGCGTGCCAGCCAAGGCCCCTGGCAAGGCGCGTCTCGCAGGCAATGGTCGGCACCCTTGTCAAGAGGCGCAACGCGGCCAGGGGCCTTGGCTGGCGCGCCCTTCGGGAGCCTTCAGAAACCGTCGCCGCTGCGTTGCGTCCCTTGGCAATACAACCAGTATTACCTGCGGAA
>JARRPM010000057.1:0-19942 GCA_037382865.1 Halioglobus sp.
CGACCCTGCTAAAAGTAAAGCCCACGGCCGGTGGTTTCGCAAGTTCACAGCAGTTTGCTGCACGAGACTTGCGCCCGGCGGGCACTGTCCAGCCCCTGGCGGCACAGATCCTATCTGCGGCAGCCATAAGCAAATGTCATTTTATTGACAGAGTCTGCGACTCCTTCCTCCTAGACTCTCCGCGCTTAGACCCGACAATCTGGGTCGACCGGTTTTTTGTGCTTAAACTCATTGAACGAGGGATAAGAAAGTGGCTTACAAAGCGAATCCGGGCTCCACACTGTCGGCGATAGCCCTTGGACTGATGATTGCACACGGCGGCGAGGCCCAGACGCTCGAAGAGGTGGTCGTCACCGCCACCCTGCGCTCCGAGAGTCTGCAGGACGTACCGATCTCGATGATTGCGATGAGCGGTGAGACGATCAAGGACATGAATATAACGCGGGCGGAAGAGTTTGCCGTCGACATGCCTGCGGTCACTATCTCGCAGAACCCCATATTCAACTTTATTTTCATCCGAGGGGTCGGAACGCCCGGCGCCAACCAGGGCATGGAGCAGTCCGTGGCGATCTTTCATGATGGGATCTACATGGGCCGCCACCAGCTGTCCCGGGCGCCCTTCATGGATCTCGAGCGGGTCGAGGTGCTGCGTGGGCCGCAGTCTATCCTGTTCGGCAAGAACACCATCGGCGGCGCGATCAGCCTAATCACGGCGAAGCCCACCCAGGAACTGGAGGGCATGATCAGCGGCACCTACGGCGAGTACGGAGAGAAAGAGCTGACCGGCTACGTGTCAGGGCCGATCACCGATACCCTCAGTGGCCGTTTCGCCGCGCGGGGCTACGAGATGGATGGTTACCTCGACAACGTGATGACCGGTGATGACGGCCCCGAGCGCGAGGACACCACCTGGCGGGCGCAGCTTCAGTGGGATGCTGCCGATACCCTGACCGTCACCGGCAAGTGGGAGAACAGCCAGTTCGACTACGCCCAGCAGACCACTCAGCTGGCGATCTTCAATCCCTTCACCCCGGGTGCCGCGGCGACCTCAGGCCTGAACCAGGCGTTGGTGGCCGCAGCCACGGGCGGCAGCGGTCTGGAGAAGTACGATGACGAGCGCGCGGTGGTGAACGACGGCGGCGCCCTGCTGGGACAGGTAGTACCGGTCTTCGCCGGCCTGCCGGGCTTCCCCGCGCTGGATGAGGGGAGCAACAATGAGATGGATGTGGGAACCCTCACCATCGACTGGGGCGTCGGTGAGCACACCGTGACGGCGATCACCGGTTACGCCCACTATGAATACCGCGATATCTGCGATTGCGACTTTGCGGCACTGCCGTTTGTGCAGGCCGATGCGAGGGAAGACTACGACCAGTGGAGCCAGGAGATTCGTCTCACGTCGCCCGTCGGCGGAAAACTGGACTACATCGTCGGCCTGTACTACCAGCAGAGCGATCTGACCTTCGAGTCCGACGAGTCCTTCGGGACCGCGCTGGCCTATGAGCAGCTCGGTGTGCCCACGCCCCTGCTATCCCCCAACCTGGCGCGGATCTACGCCATGGACCAGGAACAGGACATGTGGGCGATATTCGGCTCCGCCACCTACAGCCTGACAGACCGGACCCGGCTCACCCTCGGCCTGCGCTACTTCGAGGAAAACAAGACTGCCGACCACGTTCTCGACAAGCGCTTCACCGGGGGTTGGGATTTCAGCGCGCTTGCCGGTCAACCCGACGGCACAATTGCCTATGGTGACACCCCCGCCGACTACGATGCTTTCCTTGACGGCTTCGGCGGCGTCGACCTCGGCGGCGTGACTGCCGGCTTCCTCACCGAAACCGTCTACCAGGCGCTGCTCGGCACCACCGAACACGCCATCCGCAACCGGGACCGCGACGAGCAGGACGTGAACTGGCAGCTCACCGTGGAACACGATCTCAACGACGCCGTGATGCTGTTCGCGACCGCCTCCACCGGCACCAAGGGCGGCGGTTTTGACGGGCGCTTCCTCGGTGCTGACGACAGCCCGCTGTTCGAGTACGAGGAGGAGACCGCCCAGAACTACGAGCTGGGCGTCAAGGCCTACCTGCTGGACAACCTGATGACCCTCAACGCCACCGCATTCTTCAGCACGGTGGAGGATTACCAGGTCAATATCTTCGATGGGCGCACAGGCTTTTTTGTGCAGAACGCCGCCGAAATCGAGTCTAAGGGTGTCGAGGTGGATGTCAACTGGGCCGCCACGGAAAAACTCACCGTCCGCTTCGCCGGCAGCTACCTCGATGCCGCTTACAAGGAGTGGCCGAATGCGCCCTGCTGGGCCAGCTCACCCGACGACGTTCGCGGGGGCTGTGTCGATTTCGGTACGCCGGACGCGCGTCGTGATGCCGCCGGGGACACCAACGTGTTCTCCCCCGACTGGAGTTACAACCTCAACCTGAACTACGTCCAGCCCATCGGCACTTCACTGGAAGGTCGCTTCGTCCTGAACGTAAACTATGCCGATGACCAGTTCGTGGCGGCGGACCTGGACCCCATCTATGCCTTCCAGGAGTCCTTCACCAAGTATGACGCGCGGATTGCCCTGGGTGACGTGTTGGGCACCTGGGAGCTGGCACTGGTCGGCAAAAACCTCAGCGACAAGCGCACCAGCACTGGTAATGCCAACGATCAGCCGCTGGTGTCGGGCAACGGCTTCAAACTGACGGATCGCCCCCGCAGCTTTATGCTGCAGGCAACCTACCGCTTCTGACCCGTAGGCGGATCCTGGTGTCTTCAGCAGGTGCCTGGATCCGCTCTACCCTCTGGATGACCGCTATGCGGCCACCGACTCTGAAGCTACCCTGATGAGACGACCCCCCCTGTTTGCGTAAAGCGTTGTGCCGCGCAGATCGCCATTCAGGAGGGTCGCCATCGCGCTATCCATCGCCACATCCGTTCCTGTTCCCATTACGATACCGACATCGGGCCGCCCCTTGTCATTGCTCCCTCCCATGGCAGGCCGGGTTTCACGGAAGTGTCGAATAAAGGACAGTCAGATGCTCGTCCTTGAGCTAGTCTTTTAACAGGTATTCAGAGGAGATCTTGCCATGATCGAAAATGTATTGGTTACCGCGCGGACCGTACCGCAACCCATGATAGGAGCCCTGGAACAGTTCGGGGAGGTGCGTCCGTGCGACGCTGATCCCGGGCCGGACCACCTGGCGGGTGCGCGCGTGTATGTCAGCACGAGTGTGGACCCCGTTCCCGCCGAGATGATTGAGCGCTTCGGTCCCGAAATGGGCCTGATAGCAAACCTCGGTGTCGGCACCGACAATATCGATCTGGCCGCCGCGGGGGCTCGCGGCATTCAGGTGAGCAACACGCCGGTGGTGACCGAGGATACCGCCGATCTCACCCTGGCTTTGATGCTTGCCACCTGCCGCCGGTTGAGCGCCTGCGAGCGGCACCTGCGCGCCGGTGACTGGGCCGCCGGGGCGCGGATTCTGGGCCAGCGGGTGCACGGCAAAACCCTGGGTATCGTCGGTTTCGGGGCTATCGGTCAGGCGGTGGCACGCCGGGCGGCGGGTTTCGGGATGCAGATCCTTTACCACGGCCCCCATCGCAAGCAGGAGGCGGAGGGTGGCCTCGACGCGGCCTTCTGCGCGGACCTGACGCAGCTGCTGCAGGCGTCAGATATTGTCTCTCTGAACTGTCCCCTGATCCCCGAGACCCGCCACCTCATCAACAGGGACTCATTGGCGCAAATGAAGTCGGGTGCAGTGCTCATCAATACCGGACGGGGGCCGCTGGTCGACGAGGCGGCGCTGGTGGAAGCCCTTGCCAGCGGTCACCTGGGCGGCGCCGGGCTGGACGTGTTCGAGTTCGAACCCGAAGTCACTCCGCAACTGCTGGCATTCGACAATGTCACGCTGCTGCCTCACATCGGCAGCGCCACCGGCGAGTGCCGCTCGGACATGGCGCAGCGGGCGATAGCCAATATCCAGGCCTTCCTCACAGCAGGTGCGCCACTGGATCGCTGCGTCTGAGTTATTGACTGGATCGCTCGATCAGGTGCCGGCAGGTGATCCATGATCGGGCAAAACACGGTGATACCGCCGTTTGATGTGTGCAACGGCGTGATTTGAGAGGCTCCCTGTCCCATGGAAAATATCAAGCTTGCGGTCGACGAGCACGGCATCGCCCTTATCGAGCTGAACCGGCCGGCATCGCTCAATGCCCTCAATGCCCCGCTCTTAAGAGAGGTTCGGGAGGCCCTGGCCGCGCTGCAGTCAGACCAGCGGACCAGGGCGCTCATTATTACCGGCAGCGGCCGCGCCTTCTGTGCCGGGGCAGATTTGGGCGTCGAAATGCTGCGGGCGCAGGGCGGAGAGCGGCCCACCATCGGGGAGGCGGTGGCCCGGGAGATGGCCGCTGAATTCAACCCGATGATGGAAATGCTCTACGACTTTCCCCGCCCGGTCGTCACTGCCATCAATGGCATTGCCGCCGGTGGCGGGGCGGGCCTGGCGCTGTGCGCCGATGTGGCGCTCGCCTCCGACTCGGCGGGGCTCAGGGTCGTGCAGCCCCAGCAGCTCGGCATTGCCGGCGACCTGGGGATCAACTGGCTGCTGGTGCGCCTGGGCGGTCGTGCCCGGGCGCTGGGCATGTGCCTGTTGGGCGACACCATTCCCGCAGCCACCCTGAAGCAATGGGGCCTGGTGTGGGACTGCGTCGCGCCCGCTGACCTGATGGAGTCCGCCCGCGAAACAGCCCGGCGCCTCGCCGATATACCACCGGACACGGTGCTGGCGACCCGCAGGCTGGTCGATGCCGGCTTCAGTGACAGTTATGGCGAGAGCCTCGCAAAAGAGAGGGTCGCCCAGAAAACCCTGTGTGACCTGCCCGTCTTCCTGGAGTCGGTCCGGAAATTCCGGGCGCGGCGCTAGTGTCCTGAACGACATGTCATCCGACGCCGGCTCACGCCTGAATCCGCAACGCCCGATCGTCGGGGTGGGCGTGGTGGTGTGGCGCGGTGACAGGGTTCTCCTGGTGCGCCGCGGGAAGGAACCCAACAAGGGGCAGTGGAGCATTCCCGGCGGTGCCCAGAAACTGGGAGAGACCGTGTTCGCGGCAGCCGCGCGCGAGGTCCGGGAGGAGACCGGCCTGGAGGTGGAGGTTCGCGCCCTGGTCGACGTGGTCGATGGCATCATGAAAGACGCAGGCAGGGTGGTGTACCACTACACACTGGTGGATGTCGTGGCCGATTCGCTGGAAGGGGAGCCGGTCGCAGCAGACGATGCAGCGGCGGTCGGCTGGTTCACGCTGGAAGAGCTGCCGGGACTGAAACTCTGGTCCGAGACCGAGCGCATCATCCGGGATTCCGTCTCCAGGCTCTGACCACAGGCCCGGTTGCGCCGGGCACCGCGCGAGCCTGTGTACATCTCACTGGCCCTCGAATGGTTGCGCAATAAAGGGCCATGTCCCATATTGTGAATGGGTGGTGCGCGGGGGAAGAAGCATGGATGGCCAGACCGGACACGTCACTGACAGGCACCTTCGCACACCCCGCGCAGCCGCGATTGCCGGGATTCTTTTTGCGCTTCTGTTTGCCACCAGCTATTGGCTGATCTACCAGCATGCCCCCGGCAATTCCGCGGATTTTTCAACCTGGCTGGCAGCGCACGCTCAGACGGTCACCTGGGGGGTCAGCCTTTTGCCCTTCGCCGGGATCGCCTTCCTTTGGTTCATGGGTGTGGTGCGTGATTCCATCGGTTTCCTCGAAGACCAGTTTTTTTCGACGCTCTTCCTCGGCAGTGGTTTTCTGTATCTGGCGATGACATTCATGAGTGCGGCGACTGCACGGGGAGCGCTCAGTATCTACGCGGTCAACCCGGAAATCGCCACCGAGGCCGAACTGTTCGATATGGCGCGAGCCATTTCCAATGCGGGCATGATCGTATATGCCATGCGCATGGCGGGGATGTTCGCGTTTGTGCTGGGCACCATCTGGATCCGCACGGGACTGATGCCTCGCTGGATGGTGGCGCTCACCTATGCGTCGGCGCTTTTATTGCTGTTCAGTATCACGTACAACCGATGGATGGTGATGGTCTTTCCCTGCTGGGTGCTACTGGTCAGCATTCTCTTGCTGCTGAGAAATTATAGTCAGGGCGAATCGGGTGAAAGCGCCCCAGGCAGCTAGCTGCCTAACGCCAGTCGACCTGCAGTTCGACGCCGAAATGGTCAGAGGGGTGCATCATGACGGGCGAATCTTCTGGTGCCAGTTCCGTCGGCGGTACCGTGGCTTCAATGGATATCGGGTCGTCAAAGACGCGCCTGGCCAGCACAGTGGCACCGGGCCTGAGGTTTTTCACGTAGATGTGATCGATTACGGTGTTACCGTTGCCGTCGCCCAGTTTCAAAACCAGGTTACTGTCATTGCAGAAGGTGCAGGGCAACTGGTCGCCTGCTGGATCCGAAAAGCCGGCGTCCAGCCAGGTCTGGCAGTTTGCCGGCCATTCCGGGTCCACGCCATTGCCGGGATTGGCGGTGCCGCAGTTGAAGTCGCCGGCGACGAGGACGGGCCGACCGGCAGCCTTCCGCTCGGCAAAGTTGACCAGTTGCTGCTGCATGAAACGGTTCTCTCCCTCCCAGGAGCCGTGCCTGCCTGAGGCCGGGTAGTCGATGATATCCCCCAAATTGGCGGCTGTGTGGGTACAGCCAACCACCATTGATTGCCCGCCCACCTGAATATCGGCGTACAGCGCGCCCCGGTGGTTGGCGCTGGAGTCTTCAATGAAGTCCTGGAATTCGCGGTTCTCCAATGGATATCGCGACGCGAGTATCAAACCCAGGGATCCCTCGAAGGCGAACTTCCCGGTAGGCTGCGTGACGGTCTTCACCAATTCGTCGACGGTGATATCCGGTATCCCGACCGAGGCGATCACCCCATCTGTGCAACTGGGTGAGAGGTCGCTGAAGAAGGTGCCGCACTGGGCCGGGACGCAGGACACCAGCTCATTGCCCGACAGACCGGGACACAACTCCAGTGCGCAGTTTGCCAGCCCCTCGATCTCCTCCTCCGTGCACGCCGCCTCACCGGTAATGATCTGCTCGGGGGGTTCGGTATAGAAATGTGGCAAGGTGTCGGAAACAGCCGCCCTGATGTGTTCGACCTGATCGTCGAGCCAGACTTCCTGGAAGCAGATGACGTCACCATCGTAGCCATCGAGCAGTGCCTCGTTCGCCGGCAGCCTTTCGTTGGTGTAGGGCACGAAATTGAGGGCGAGCCCTGCGTTGTAGGTAGTGACAGTCAGACTCTTGACAGGCGCAGTGTCACTGCTGTCAGAGCAGCCGGCAGCCAGCAGGGCGCAGCCAAGGGCCAGGAGCAGTCCAGCGTTATTTTCATATCGTCGCATGGCAGCGTTCTCACTTGTTGGTTCAGGGTAATTTAAACATTTTGCCAGGGGGCTTTTTCCCGCGGCATGATTCATATCAATATAGCATGCAAGTGAGCAGGAGCTGCCCGGGAGGCGAGTTTGTACCCACAACACCCTTCGGGGTGTTGTGGCCCTGCGGGCTCGCCTGCGGCTCGGTTCAAAACGCTCCTTTTGTCGCGTTTTGTCGAACCTGGGAGGTTCAAATCAAAGCCCTCGCTCGAACCGTTCAACAAAAAACCCGGCACAGGGCCGGGCTTTTTGTTGAATGGCCCGCCCGAGAGGATTCGAACCTCTGACCTCTGCCTCCGGAGGGCAGCGCTCTATCCAGCTGAGCTACGGGCGGTCTGTCAGTTTTACGTGGGCGCTCCGCCCGGCTGAGCTACGGGCGGTTCGGGGACGCGAATGATACCGCTCTCCTCCGGTCGAGTCTACGGCGCGCCGTGGCGATCGTTCTGCGGCGCCCCGGCGTCTTTATGGCCGCGCCGGGGGGCGCTACATCGGCGGGAAGTCAGCCAGGATTCTCTCGGCCGCGGCGTTGTACTTGCCCTGGTCGGTCTCCACCTTGCCCTTCAGCTTGGACTGCACCACGCTGCGCCACACGGACTTGCGCAGCTGCGGGTCGATCATGTCGACAATGAAGGTGCCTTCGGTGTAGTCGTGCACTGAGACCTCGGTGCGGGTGGGCATGCAGCTCCAGCAGCTGTACATGCTGTAGCGGTTGTAGGGGCCATAGCCATAGCCGCCATAGGCCGGGGTCTCGTAGGTCCTCACGTCCGTCTTCTGCTGGGTGGCGAGGTGCCAGCTGACCAGCATGTCCGCCTGGCTGGCGTCCTCGACGATCCGGTAGCCCTTGTTTTTAAGGGCGAAGGCGATAGCCTCGTCGATCCGGCCGCGCTGGATATCGCTGAGCTGCATGGGGTTGTCTCCAGAGACCTGGCCCGATCGGTGGTAGAAGGCGATGGTCTTTACCTGGCTGAAGTCATAGTCGGGCTTGAAGTCGACGTCGGGCTTGGGCGGGCTGCTGCTGCAGGCCGCCAGCAGCAGGGCGGTGGCCAGGGCGAGCAGGGCGCTCCTGGCGGTGTGAAGGGCGTTGGTCATCGGTGGCTCCGGTATGTCAGGTACGGTGGCCGGCGCAGTGTAACCAATTTTCCATCACTTGGGCATTCCGGGCGCCGCGCCTGCAAGGGCTGCCTGGCCCTGCACGGCAGGGCTCGAACAGGGCTCCTGCACGGCCTGCAGCTGCCGCACGTGCTCCCGGGGCGCCGTCACGAATGTTGCCAGCAGTGCGTCGCGCCGCTGTTGCCAGCCGCGGTATGGCGCGGGCAGGGCGTCCGCCAGCAACGCTTCCAGTTCGGCGACGGCGGGGAGCAGCTCGTGGTAGCGCCTGCCCACTGCGGCGGCCCGGGGCTGGATGCCGTCGATGAAAAACCGGTGTACCACATTCGGCAGGATGTCGGCCGCCGCGGGCCGGATGTGTTGCGTACAGAGGGGGCCGCGCGCCGCGCGCTGTTCCAGCATCCGGTTGGCAGCTTCGAGCCAGCTCTTTTGGTGCGCCAGGGCCCGCAGCAGCTCGCCGCCGTCCCCCCTGGCGATTTCACCCAGCAGCAGCTCGAAGCCCAGATTATCGGCCGTGTAGTCCCCCGCCAGCCACCGCCGGCTGTGTGCAGTGACCGCGCGCAGGGCGCTCACCACAGCGCTGCCGGTGGCCTCGGGATATTCCGGTGGCAGACTGCCGCCGCGCCAGAAATCGCGGTACTCCTCGCTGGCCAAAGTGGCGTTGAAGATCAGCGCGGGTAACTGCTCTTTCTTCAGGTTGGCGGCTTCCTGCACGGTTGCGGCGAGCTCCTCCCTGCCTTTGTCCCGCAGGTGCTGGATGCAGGCGGGAGCCAGCTGCAGGAATTCCAGCTCCAGCAGCAGGCGCTGGGAAGGGGGGGCCATGCGGCCGAGGCTGCTGTTGCGTTTGCCGATGGTCACCTGCAGCGCACAGCCACTGAGGGCGAGGAAGTCCAGGCCGTCGAGGCTGCCGGAGGCCAGGTCGAGCCGCAACGCACCCGGTCGGGGCAGTTGCGGCAAGGGCGTCTTCTCCACCGCGCCGCGTTCCACAGAGAGCGTGCGCCCCAGGCGGGTGAGGTACTCCTGGAATGGCTGGTCCGGGCTCTGTGAGCCGCACCCTGCGACGAGGAGCGCGAGCAGGGCGGCGAACGCGAAGGCCCGGCCGCCTCCTGCGAAAATCCTGCCCTGGACGGATCGATGCACCGCTGTACCTCCTTCTCCTGACCCCGTTATAGCGCATCCTGCGCCTGGAAGCGTCATCACTTCCCGTCTGATACGCCCGTGCCATCGGCGGGGATTATTGTTTACACTGCCCCGCACGGTCCGATGAGGTCAGCGCTATGTGGAGATGGATTGCAATGGTGATGGTACTGCTTCAGTCGCTCGCGGCGACGGCGGTAGCCCCGAGCGCTGACGACATTATCCGCAGGGCCGTGGACCACTTCCGGGGTGAAACCTCCTATTCGGAGCTCACCATGATCATCCACCGCCCCGACTGGCAGCGCCAGATGACTCTGCGCGCCTGGACCGAGGGTGACGAGCATACCCTGGTGCGTGTCACCGAGCCCAAAAAGGATGCCGGCAACGGCACCCTCTCGGTGGAGGGCAATATGTGGACCTATACCCCCAAGATCAACCGGGTGATCAAGGTCCCGTCCTCCATGATGAGCCAGAACTGGATGGGGAGTGATTTCTCCAACAAGGACGTGAGCAAGGATACCGACATCGTCGACCAGTACGACCACACCCTGATCGAGCGGCGGGAGCATGAGGGTCACACGGTCTATGTGATCCAGTCGGTTCCCCACGAGGAGGCCGCGGTAGTATGGGGCCGGGAAGTGCTGCACGTCCGCGATGACTGGGTCCTGCTGGAGCAGCAGTTCTGGGACCAGGACGATGTGCTGGTCAAGAGAATGCGCGCCCTGGAGGTCGAGGAGATGGACGGAAGGATGGTCGCTTCGGTGCTCCGGATGGCCAGGGAGGAGACCCCGGATGAGTGGACAGAGCTCCGCACCCTGTCGGTGGATTTCGACGTGGACCTGCCCGACAGCCTGTTCACCCTCTCCAACCTGCGCAATCCCCGCCAGTGAACGTCACCTGGCTGCTCGCCTGGCGCAACCTGTGGCGGCACAGCCGGCGCACCTGGCTGACGGTCGGTGCCATGGTCTTCAGCAACGTGCTGCTGGTGTTCCTTATTTCGCTGCAGCTCGGCTCGTACCAGATGATGATCGACAACAGCCTGGCGGCCTTCAGCGGGCACATCCAGATCCAGCACCGGAACTATCTGGATGACCGGAAGATCTACCAGGTCGTGCCCGGGGCGGCCGGCCTGGCAGGCCGGGTGCGCGAGCAGCTGGGGGTCGATAGCGTCGCGGCGCGCGCCGAGGCGTTTGCCCTCGCCTCAAGCGAGCAGCGCTCCTTCGGCATCCTGCTGACCGGTGTGCAGCCGCAGCGCGAGCCACTGGTGTCGACCTTCCCGGGGCTGTTGCGTCAGGGGCGCTACCTGGAGGAGGGCGGCGCGGAGGAGATCGTGGTGGGCGCGGTGCTGGCAGAGAACCTGAAGGTCGGACCGGGGGACGAGGTGACCTTTCTCGGCAGCGGCCGGGACGGCTCATTCGCCGCCGCCATCGCCACCGTTGTGGGGATCGTGGAGACCGGCATAGAGGAGGTTGACCGGGGCATCGCCCAGGTGCCCCTGGCCTGGTTTCAGGAGGTTTTCACCATGGGCGACGCGGGCCACAGCGTGGTGATACGCCTGCCGTCGCTGGACCGGGTCGAGGGCGCGGTGGCCCGCCTGGAGGCGATGCTGGCCGACCAGCCGGAACTGGTGGTGCTGGACTGGGACGCCCTGCAGCCCGGCCTGCGGCAGGCGATCGCCTCCGACATGGCCAGCGCCTGGTTCATGTACGGGGTACTGCTGCTGCTGGTGGCGTTCAGCGTCCTGAACACCCAGCTTATGTCGGTGCTGGAGCGTACCCGGGAGTTCGGCGTGATGCTGGCGCTGGGCATGCGCCCCGGGGGACTCGCCCGTCTGGTGGGCATGGAGACACTGCTCCTGGCCGGTCTCGGTCTGGTTCTCGGTGTGCTGCTCGGGGCGCTGTTGACCTGGTACCTGAGCCATACCGGTTTCACCTATCCCGGCATGGATGAGATGGCGGCGAAGTTCAACCTGCCGGGGCGGATGTATCCGAAGATCAGCCTGCTGTCGCTGCTCGTGGGCCCGGCGCTGGTGTTTGTCGGGGCCATGCTGGCCGCGCTTTACCCGGCGCTGCGCCTGCTGCGGTTGCAGCCCGTGGCGGCGATGAGGGCCGCCTGATGCGTGGCTCCCTGGCGGCGATCGCCACTCTCGCCTGGCGCAATCTCTGGCGCAACCACCGCCGCACGCTGGTCATGCTGCTGGCCATCACCGTGGGCGTGTGGGCGATGATCTTCATGGCGGCCCTGATGCGCGGGATGACCGACCAGATGGTGCGCAACGGCCTCGAGACCCTGCCGGGGGAAGTGCAGATCCACCACCCCGATTTCCGCCAGGACCCCAGCGTCGTCAACAGCATGGCACCCCCCTCGGGGCCCCTGTTGCGCGCACTGCAGGAGCCGCCGGTCGCAGCCTGGTCCGCGCGGGTGCGGGTGCCGGCGGTGATCGCCAGCGAACGGGAGAGCCGGGGGGTTACCCTGCTCGGGGTGGACCCCGCGGCGGAGGAGGCGATCGGCGCGGCCCCGGGAGAGATCGTGGCCGGGCGCTTCCTGGCCGATGGCGATGACCGCGGGCTGGTGATCGGCGCCAGCCTCGCGCGGCGCCTGGAGACCGAACTGGGCAAGCGGGTCGTCATCATGTCCCAGGACCCGGATAACAACGTGGCGGAGCGGGGCGCCCGGATCGTGGGAGTCTACCGCGCGCGGTTCGAGGACACCGAGGAGCGCTTCGTCTACGGCGGACGCACCGCCGTCCAGGAGATGCTCGGGATCGGCGCGCGGGTCACCGAGGTGGCGCTGACGGCGAACGACTACCGCCACACCGGGGACTGGTATCCGCGTATTGCCGCGGCTGCCGGAGACGGGCTGGAGGTGCTGCCCTGGACCGAACTCAACAGCTACCTGGGCGCCATGCTGGCGCTGCAGGACGGCTTCTCCCTGGTGTTCATGGTGGTGATCTTTCTGTCTCTCTCTTTCGGTCTGGTGAACACCCTGGTGATGGCGGTCTTCGAGCGGATCCGCGAGATCGGGCTGATGCAGGCCCTGGGCATGCGCCCGGGCCTGATTCTTGCCCAGGTCCTGCTGGAGAGCCTCTACCTCCTGTGCCTGGGCCTGCTGGCGGGGAACGTGCTGGCGGTGGCCAGCATCAAGCCGCTGGAGGCGGGCATCGATATCTCCGGGGTGGCGGAGGGTATGGCGATGATGGGCATGGGGACGACCCTGTACCCGGCGCTGTCCACCTGGGATATGGCGATGTCGACGCTTGTCGTGGTCATACTGGGGCTTCTCGCCAGCATTCTGCCGGCCTGGCGGGCCGCCCGGCTGGACCCGGTCGTCGCCCTGAACAAGACGTGAGAGGAGCAGCTCAATGAGTGCCATAGTGTGCAGGGACCTGTGCCGGACCTATCACCAGGGCGAGGCGGTGATCACCGCCCTCGACCATGTCTCGCTGGAGATGGATGAGGGCGCCTTCGCCTGTCTCTCCGGACCTTCCGGCTCGGGCAAGACGACCCTGCTCAATGTCATGGGCGGCCTGGACACCCCCGACAGCGGCGAAATCGAGGTTGCCGGGCGCCGCGTGGACCAGCTCTCCCGGAGTGAGCGGGCGGATATGCGCCTCCACACCATCGGCTTCGTATTCCAGTCCTACAACCTGATACCGGTGCTGTCGGCGCGGGAGAACGTCGAATTCGTAATGCAGGTGCAGGGCGTGCCGGCGCGGCAGCGGCGCGCCCTGGCGGACCAGGTGCTGGCGGAGGTGGGCCTGGCGGGCATGGAGGACCGCCGGCCCGGGGAGCTCTCCGGCGGCCAGCAGCAGCGGGTGGCGGTGGCGCGGGCGATCGCCAGCAAGCCCGCCCTGGTGCTGGCCGATGAGCCGACCGCCAATCTCGATACCCGCAGTGCCGCCCAGCTGATGGACCTGTTCGTGGCCCTCAACCGGGACCGGGGGGTGACTTTCGTGCTCTCCACCCACGACGTGCGGGTGATGGGCTATGCGAGGCGCCTGATCCGGATGCGCGATGGCAGGATTGTCGGCGACGAACAGCAGGAGCCGCACCCGATGAAGGTGGAGTGAATGGGGTTGCCGCCGCGTGCCTCGCTGCTGCCTGCGCTGCTGCTGGTGTGCGTGCCGCTGCAGGCGGCCGTTCCCTGGCTGGAGGGCGGCCACCTCAAGTCGAGGGCCCTGGCGGCCAGCTATCCCGACGACAGTATCCTGCGGGACAGCGCGGGCGCAATGGCCTATGACGGTGGTGCCGGCCTGCGCCTGCGCTTCAGGGAGAGCCGCGGCGAGTTCGCCCTGCAGGGGGACTACCAGCTGCTAGCGCAGTTCGGCGACAGCGTTCGACTGGCCGACGACCTGCCGGGATTGCTGCCCCTGGCGCCGGTCCTGCCGGACGATGACCGGCGCTGGTTCGACCTGACCGGAACCATCAGCGAGGGGGGGTCGCGCCAGCTGGTGCAGCGCCTCGACCGGCTGCACGTCGGTTATGCGGGGGAGAAGGTCGTGCTCCGGTTCGGGCGGCAGGCGGTGAGCTGGGGCAACGGGCTGATCTACACGCCGATGGATTTCTTCAATCCCTTCGACCCGGCGGCCGTCGATACGGAGTACAAGGTCGGGGACGACATGCTGTACGCCCAGTATCTGCTGGGCAGCGGCAACGACTGGCAGTTCGTGTCGGTGCAGCGCCGGGACGCCGCTGGCGATGTGAGCTCCCGGGTCAGTTCCACCGCGTTGAAATTTCACGGCTTCGGCGTCGAGCAGGAATACGACCTGCTGCTGGCGGAGCATTTCGACCAGCTCGTCCTGGGGGTCGGGGGCGCGAGCAACCTCGGGGAGGCGGTGCTGCGCGGCGACCTGACCCTCACGGACGCCGAGGACGGCTGGGTGGCTAACCTGGTAGCCAGCTGGTCCTGGTCCTGGGTGTGGGGCGGGCATAACGTCAGCGGGGTGGCCGAGTATTTCTTCAACGGCTTCGGCCTGAGGGAGTCCGATTACACCCCCGGGAAGATCGCCGGGGCAGCGGACCTGCTGGCCCGGCTCTCCCGCGGCGAGCTGTTCACCCTCGGGCGCCACTACCTCGCCGGCTCGCTGCTGGTGGAGGTGACACCTCTGGTCAATGTCACGCCCAACCTGTTTCTCAACCTCGGGGACGGTTCCGCCCTGGCGCAACTTATCGTGAGCTGGGACCTGGCCCAGGACTGGCAGCTGCTCGCGTCCGCGAACCTGCCACTTGGCCCCACAGGCACCGAGTATGGCGGGCTGGAGACCGGAATCGATGACCTCACTCTGGAGGCCGGCCCGTCCCTGTTCGCCCAGCTCGCCTGGTACTTCTGAGTGGTGCTGCCCCCTGGCGGCTAGCCGTCGAACTCGGCCTTGACCCGCGCCTGGTAGGCTCGCAGGTTGGCGCACTCCTCGGGGATCGACTGCTTGACCCAGCCGATGAAGTCCAGCCCGACCAGCAGGTCGATATCGGCGAAGGTGGGATTGTCGCCGGCCAGCCAGGCGCGCCCGGCCAGATGTGCGTCGAGTTCCGGCAGTATGTGCTGCAGCTGCAGCAGCCCGCGTTCAGCGAGGGCTGGGACCTGCGGCAGGTCCAGCGGGCCGGGCAGCGCGCGGTTCTGGAACCCCTTGCTGGCGTTGCGCAGCATCGAGGCGACCGCTGTCATCAGGCCCACGAACAGGTGGTGATCCCAGCTGCTCACCAGCGCCTTTTCCAGCGGTGTGGTGCCCAGCAGCGGCTTTTCCGGATGCAGGGCCTCCAGGTAGGTCACGATCCCGATCACCTCCGTGAGAACCGTGCCGTCATCCAGCACAAGAGCGGGAACCGTGTGCTGTGGATTGATTGCGCCGTAGGCCTCGCCCAGGTGTTCCCCGGTCATCAGGTCCACCTGCTCACTCTCGATCTCGAGGCCCTTGTGCTTCAGGAAGAGACTGAGACGGCGTGGGTTGGGGGCCGGGTCATAGGTGTAGAGTTTCATGGTGCAGGGCTCCAGCAGTCGGCTGATTCAGGCTTCAGGGACCAATACTAGGGTCATTCCGCCGGTCCCGCCAGCCTGGCTTACGCAACCGCTCCTGTTTCCTCTGAGTTTTACCCCGGCTTATAAGTGGCTATAATGCGCGCCTGATCTAGAGAGGACCAAGACGTGATGACTCGTACAGCAATCAGTATCGTGGGTGTTCTGCTGGCCTTTGCCGCCGGCGCGGTGGATCTCACCGACGCGGAGCGCTCCGCCATCGAGGAGCGTATCAAGCCGGTCGGCGAGGTGTGCCTGATGGGCGACAGCAGCTGTGGCGGTGCCACGGCATCCGCCAGCAGCGAGCCCCGTTCCGGCGAAGAGGTCTACAACGCCGCCTGTGTTGCCTGTCACGGCACGGGGGCCGGTGGTGCGCCGGTCTACGGCGACGTCGCGGCCTGGGCCGACCGGATCGCCAAGGGCACCGACGCCCTTCACTCCAGTGGCATCAACGGGGTCGCGGGGACCGGCATGATTGCCAAGGGTGGCTGCATGAACTGTTCCGACCAGGAGGTCATGGCGGCGGTCGATTACATGGTGGCCGGGAGCCAGTAACTGGCTACCCACACTGTCTCCCCGAGGCCGCAGCGTCGACGCGCCGCGGCCTTTTTTATGGTCACCTGAATGCAAGCGATCGCCTGGACGCTGCTGTTCCTGCTGGTACCCGTCGGCCTGCTGTGGCTGGTGCACAGGCAGCGCTGGGCGGAGCGCCTCGGCATCATCGTCCTGTGCTACCTCGCCGGACTGCTGGCCGGTAACGCCGGGCTGATTCCTGCCGCCGCCGGGCCGGCGCAGGAGGGGCTGACGGAACTTACCATCGTCCTGGCACTGCCGATGCTCCTGTTCACCCTGGATGTCAGGCAGTGGCGCAGTGCGGCCGGGCGCGCGTTGCTGTCGATGCTCTTCGCCACCACGGCGGTCGCCGTTCTGGCAACGTGCCTGTTCTTCCTGTTCCGTGGCGAGGATGCAACCGGGGCCAGCCACCTGGCGGCCATGGCGGTCGGTGTCTACACGGGGGGAACGCCGAATCTCGCCGCCATCAAGGCGGGCCTGGATATTCCCCACAGCGAGTACATCGTGTTCCACAGCCTCGATACCCTGGTCGGCGCCAGTTACCTGCTGCTGATGTTGACAGTCGGGGTGCGCCTGTTCCGGCGCGTGCTCCGCCGGGCGCCGCCATCGCAGGCCGCAGCCCCGGCGCCGGGTGAATCGCTCGACGGCGACGACCTGCGGCCGCTGGTGCGCCGGGAAAACCTGCCGCAGCTGCTCAGGGCGGCCTCTCTGAGTCTGCTGGTCCTGCTGGTCTCCCTGGGCGTCTCCCGGCTGCTGGGGGCGGCTCTGTCGGTGGAGGACAGCTCCGCGCTGCTGATCGTGACCCTCACCAGTTGCGGCATCCTCCTCTCCTTGCACCCGCGGGTGCGCCAACTGGCGCTCTCCTACAAACTCGGCATGTACCTGATCTACGTGTTCAGTTTCACGGTCGCATCCATGGCCACGCTGGAGGATCTCAGGCAGGTGAACACCACTGTGGCCCTTTTCCTGTTCGGCACGGTCGCCGGCAGCCTGCTGCTGCACGGCCTGCTGTGCCGGCTGGCCGGCATCGACAGCGACACCTTCATGGTGACGTCGGTGGCGGCGGTGTGCAGTCCGCCTTTTGTTCCCATGATGGCCAGGGCGCTGGGCAATCCCGGTGCTATCCTGTCTGGTATGACCACCGGGATCATCGGCTATGCCCTGGGCAACTACCTCGGTATCAGCCTTGCGCTTTTCCTGCAGGGCCTGTGACCCTTTCATGTACCGCAACCGCCAGAGGTGAATATGCATAAACCCATGCCGGAACAGGGCCGTGACAGCCGCGATATTCTCGAGCACCTGGAGACCTTCCGGGGTCAGGACCCCAATTACAAGGAGGGCAGGGTCTGGAGCCTGGTCTATTACCTGGACGAAGAGCATTCGGACTTCCTGAAAGAGTGCTATCACCGCTTCGCCTGCGAGAACGGCCTCAACCCGACCGCCTTCAAAAGCCTGAAGAAGTTCGAGACCGAGATCATCAGTGCCACGGCCGATATCCTCAACGGCACCCCGGAAGTGTGCGGCGTCGTCACCTCCGGCGGGACGGAGAGCTGCCTGCTGTCAGTGAAGACCTACCGCGACATGGCCCGCGAGCAGCGCCGCGTGAAAAATCCGGAGATGGTCATGCCGGAGACGGCCCACGTGGCCTGGTTCAAGGCGTCGGAGTACTTCGGCGTGAAGATCCGCCTGGTCCCACTGCACAAGGACCTGACGCCGGACCTGAAAAAACTCGAAAAACTGGTCAACCGCAACACAGTGATGATTGTCGGCAGCGCCCCGGAGTATCCCCACGGCACCATCGATCCCATCGAGGCAATGGGCGCCATCGCCCGGCGGCGGGGAATACCCCTGCACGTGGATGCCTGTGTCGGCGGTTTCATCCTGCCCTTTATGGCGATGAACGGGGAGGAGATCCCCCCCTGGGATTACCGGGTACCCGGCGTCACCTCCATCTCGGCGGATATCCACAAGTACGGCTACGCGGCCAAGGGCGCCTCGACCATCACCTATCGCAACCTGGACTACCTCCGCTACCAGATGTTCGTCTGCCAGGACTGGCCCGGGGGCGTATTCGCCTCTTCCGCCCTGCTGGGTACGCGCCCCGGCGGCGCCTATGCCGCCGCCTGGGGCGTGCTGCAATATTTCGGGAAGGCGGGCTACTGCCGACTCGCGGACGAGACGCTGCAGGCCGTCAACCGTTTGAAAGCAGGTGTCGCGGAGATTCCCGGGCTGGCAATCATGGGCAACCCGGTAGGACCGCTGTTCGCCTACCGCTCGACCAGCCCTGAGCTCAATATCTATGCAGTGGGCGACCAGATGGATGCCCGCGGCTGGCAGGTCAACCGCAACCAGAACCCGGATGGGTTGCATGCGATGGTGACGTCACAACACCTGCGGGTGGTGGACCAGTACCTGGCGGACCTGCGTGAGTCGGTGGCCGCCGTGAGGGCGCAGCCGGAGCTGGCGCAGCAGGGCGGCGCTGCGACCTACGGCATGCTCTCCCACGTGCCGCTGCGCGGTATGGTCAGGAAGAAGGTGCTGGAGATGTACGCCGAGCAGTACCGGGCGGGGGGTGGTAATCTGGATCTGGCCGCCGGCGCCGACTCAGGCAGCGGCGGCGGGCTGCTCGACCGGGCACTGCAGTGGTACGTGGCCCGCCAGTCGCGCAGGAATACCTCCCGCTGAGCCGTTCGCAGCCGGGCCAGGCGCCCGCCGGGGCCGTGGCTGGCGTTGTCGATCCCGAAAAATAGCTTACACTTGCTTTATAAAACAGGGTGTTTGGCCCTGTAGTGTCCGGTGTGCCTCTGGTCGGATTAGGTTCCCCTCACCCGGCCTGGGAGCTGTTGTCATCGTAGTTTTAAAACAGACAGTGGGCACAGGGTATGCAATTACGCCAGTTCATCGCTGAACTGAAAGGCAGGGGCGTCTACCGGATGACCGCGATCTATTCGGCGGGCGCCTGGGTTCTGCTGCAGGTGGCCGATGTGGTCGTGCCCGCCATCGGCCTGCCTGACTGGTGGATCAGCGTGCTGCTGGTGCTCACGGCGATCGGCTTTCCCATCGCGCTCATCCTTTCCTGGCTTTTCGACCTCACGCCGGAGGGCGTGGTGGATGCGACGCCGGTCACCGCGGCGGGTGAGAAGATCAGCTGGTCCCGCACCCACATCCTGGAGTTCGCCCTTATCATCCTGTTGGCGCTCCTGGTGGGTTATCTCTACCTCGACCGGCTGGCCTACCAGAAGTCCGGGCAGGAGCGGGTGGAGCAGCGGCTGCCGGAGCGGGCGTCGATCGCCGTCATGCCCTTTGTCAACATGAGCGACGTGGCCGACATGGAGTATCTGGGGGATGGCCTGGCCGAGGAGATCCTCAACCTGCTGGCCAAGCTTGGCGAACTGAACGTCGCCGCGCGGACCTCCTCCTTCTACTTCAAGAACAAGGAGGTGGATATCCAGACGATCGGGGAGCACCTGGGGGTGGCCCACGTGCTGGAGGGCAGCGTCCGCTTCCAGGGAGACAGGGTTCGTGTCACAGCACAGCTGATCAAGGCGGAAGACGGCTTTCACCTCTGGTCCGAGACCTACGACAGGGAATCGAAGGACCTGCTGGCGCTGCAGGACGATATCGCCCGCCAGGTGGTCAACAGCCTGCACGTGCTGCTCTCGCCCGACTCCCGCGCGGCCCTCTCC
>JARRPM010000058.1:0-30736 GCA_037382865.1 Halioglobus sp.
CGGCCTACGAGGATTACCCGGAGCCCGCGCGCCGGCGCCACCTGCTGCGGTTATGGCTGAGCCTGGAGTGAAGGAGACGGCATCGGTCGGCACGGCAGTCCCAATAGCGCCCCGAGGCTGTATGATAGACAGCCACCTGGAGTATTCCGGGTGATATCCGCTTAACTTTTCCGCACTCGGGAACCGCTGTGCCAAACGCTTTCTACAGGGCCATTGAACCCGACCAGCCCGCAGTCGGCCTGATTACCGAGGTGCATGGGCCCGTGGTCGTCATCGCCTGCGACGAGCTGCCGCCCCTGCAGCGCGCCCTCTCTGCCCGGCTTGATCACGAGCGATACCTGTTCGAGGTCCACCAGCATCTCGACGAGCGTCACCTGCGAGCCATTACCCTGCATCGCAGCTCCGGGCTGTACCGCGGCATGCCGGTGTACGATACCGGCGCGCCCCTGCATGTCCCGGTGGCCCCGGACTGCCTGGGGCGCCTGCTCAATATTTTCGGCACGCCCCTGGACGGCGGTGAGGCGTTGGCGACGCGCGACTTCCGCAACGTCCACAGTCCGCTGCTCCCCCTGCGCGATTCGGTGGGCGCGGGGGATGTGCTGCAGACCGGCATCAAGGTGATCGACCTGTTGTGCCCGTTCGTGAAGGGTGGCAAGACGGGCCTGTTCGGCGGCGCCGGCGTCGGCAAGACCGTTCTGATCATGGAGTTCATGCACGCTGTCGCCACCCTGCACCAGGGCGTGTCCGTGTTTGCCGGTGTCGGCGAGCGCATCCGGGAGGGTCACGAACTCTGGCACGAAATCCGCAAAGCCGGCGTGCTCCCGCAGACGCTCATGGTATTCGGGCAGATGGATGAGTCGCCGGGCGTGCGGTTCCGGGTGGGGCTTTCCGCGCTCACCTACGCCGAGTATCTGCGCGATACCCTGCAGAAGGAGGTGTTGTTCGTCATGGACAATATTTTTCGGTTCGTGCAGGCAGGGAGTGAAGTGTCGAGCCTGCTGGGCCGCATGCCCGCCACCGTTGGCTACCAGCCGACCCTGACTACCGAGGTGGCGGAAATGCAGGACAGGATCACGTCCACCCGGGACGGGGCCATTACCTCGGTGCAGGCCGTATACGTACCGGCCGACGACATGACCGACCCGGCAGTGGGGGCGATTCTAAGCCACCTCGACACCACGGTGATCCTGTCCCGCGCCCAGGCGGGAAAGGGTATCTACCCGGCGGTGGACCCCCTGCAATCGAGCAGCCGGCTCATGGATCGGCATACGCTGGGGGATCGCCACTACGTGATCGCCGAGGGCGTCAGGGAACACCTTGCCCGCTACCGGGAACTGGAGGACATCATTGCGATGCTGGGCGTGGAGGAACTGTCGGCTGCAGATCGCAGGGTCGTCATGCGCGCACGCAAACTGCAGCGCTACCTGACCCAGCCTTTCTGGGCGACAGCCTCCCACTCCGGGATAGCGGGGGTGACAGTGCCGGTTGAGCAGACCCTGGCCGACTGTGAGGCCTTTCTCCAGGGAACCTACGACGAGCTGCCGGAGGAGCGTTGTTACATGCGCGGAACCATGGCGGAGGCCGCGGCGTGAACTCCTTCACCCTGAAGCTGCAGGACGCCACCCGATCCGAGGAGATCGATGGCGTGAGTGCCTTTGTCGGTGAGGACAGTACCGGCAGTTTCGGAATCCGAGCCGATCACACCCGGTTCATGGCCATCCTGAAAATCGGCCTGGCGCGCTTTCGGGTGGGGGAGGGTTCCTGGATCTACCTGGCGTCGCCGGGCGCGGTACTTTATTTTTATGACAATACGTTGACTTTGAGTACGCGCCGCTACCTGCTCGATGCGGACTACATGCGCATCAGCCGCGCGCTTCAGGACCAGCTGCTGGCTGAGGAGGAGACGCTGCGTGCAATGAAGGACAGCCTGCACCGGATGGAGCAGGCGATACTGCGGCGACTATGGGAAATGGGCCGCATGGAACAGGTCTGAATACCATGTCGCACGCGGACGAGTTGAGAAAAGAGGTGGAGCGCCAGGCCCGGCGGATGCAACAGGCGGAACGGGAGCGCGGTACTCTGCTGGGCCAGACGGTCTATATCGGGACCCTGGGACTGCTCATGGTGCTCCCGGTGGTGGGGGGTGCCTACCTCGGACGATGGCTCGACAGCCTGGCGGCCGGCTACTCCATACGCTGGACCGTGAGCCTCATTCTGGTGGGGGTATTTGTCGGCGCCCTCAATGTTTATCTTTTCATCAGGGATTAGGGCGTGAGTGACGGCGAGATCAGCATCGAACCGCTGATACAGATCGGCCCTGTGGTGATCACCAACACGGTCGTCACCACGTGGGTGATCATGGCGCTGCTGGCCGCCCTGGCGAGGGTGGTGTCCCGTCACCTTCAGAATGACCCGGGCCCGCTCCAGACAGCGGTAGAGGGCGTTGTGGCCACGATCGAGGCGGCTATTGCAGAGGTTGCTCCGGAGCATGCCAGGCGCCTGGTGCCGTTTATCGGCACCCTTTGGATCTTCCTGGTGGTGGCGAACCTGAGCAGCCTCATCCCCGGCGTGCATGCCCCGACCCGCGATCTTTCCGCCACGGCAGCCCTGGCCATCGTCGTATTCCTCTCGACCCACTGGTTCGGCATCCGCATTCAGGGAGTGCGCGACTACCTGCGCCACTATCTTGCCCCCAGCCCGATTCTCCTGCCGTTCCACCTGATCAGCGAGGTTACCCGGACGGTGGCACTCGCGGTGCGACTGTTCGGCAATATGATGAGCCTGGAGATGGCGGCGCTGCTGATACTGCTGGTCGCCGGTTTTCTCGCGCCGGTGCCGATTCTCATGTTGCACGTCATCGAGGCCCTGGTGCAGGCCTACATATTCGGAATGCTCGCCCTGATCTACGTCGCCGGAAGCATCCAGTCCCAACAACTGCGGCAGCAAGCCAAGGAGTAGCCCATGCCCGACCTGTCCATGTTTTCACTGGTATCCACCGTTGCCGCGATCCTCGGTATTTCCCTCGGGGTCATGTTCCCCGCCATCGCCATGGGGTGGGCCATCAGTCGCGCCATGGACGCGCTGTCGCGGCAGCCGGAGGCGGAACGCTCCATCATGCGCACCCTGTTTATCGGCCTGGCGATGATCGAGTCGCTGGCGATCTATGTGCTCGTCATCGTGCTGATCGTGCTGTTCCGCAATCCCCTGCTCGAGTACCTGTTGCAGTAGGCCGGCGCCGGGATGATCGCAGCGCAAGCGAAAGTAGAGGGACGCCTGTGGAACTGAACTGGTCGACTTTCGTCCTGGAAATCATCAATTTCCTGGTCCTGGTGTGGATTCTCAAGCGCTTCCTCTACCAGCCGGTCCTGGACGTGATCGCCCGTCGTCGGGAGGGTATCGAGCAGCGCCTCAGTGACGCTGAGGCGGTCCACGCGGAAGCGGAGGCCCTGCAGGCGCAGTACGAGGGACGGCTCTCCGAGTGGGAGCGTGAACGGCAGGCGGCGCGGGAATCACTGGCTGCCGAGATCGACGCGGAGCGCGAGCGCAGGCTGTCCGAGCTGGTATCCTCGCTCGAGCAGGCGCGAGAGAAAGCCAGCGCCGGTGAGGCGCGGCGGGCGGAACAGGCGCTGGGCAAGATGGAGGAGAGCGCGCTGGCGCAGGGCGCCCGGTTTGCCACCCGCGTCCTGGAACAGGCGGCGGGGCCGGAGCTGGAAGCGCGCCTCATCGAGCTGTTGATCAGTGAGTTACCGGATCTGCCCCCAGAGCAGGCGGAAAAGCTGCACAACCATATCAGGGGCAACGCCGAGAGTGTTGTCGTCACCAGTGCCTACCCGCTTGCGGAGGAACAGCGCCGGAGGCTCGAGCAGGCCATACAGGCGGTGACCGGCCCCGACCGGGGAGTGCGGTTCGAA
The DNA here is from genome assembly GCA_037382865.1 of Halioglobus sp. Classification (GTDB taxonomy): domain Bacteria; phylum Pseudomonadota; class Gammaproteobacteria; order Pseudomonadales; family Halieaceae; genus JARRPM01. Next base: position 3,912 of record JARRPM010000058.1, read on the forward strand.
CAGGACGATGAGCTGATCGCCGGAGCGAGGGTTACCATCGGCGCCTGGGTGCTGGCGGCCAACGTGCGTGAGGAGCTCAGGGGCTTTACCGAGCTGGCCCAGGATGCCTGACGCGACAGAATCCATGCCGGGTATGCTCGAGCGCCAGCAGCGGTGGCTGGAGAATTATCGGCCAGGACTGAGGGTGCGGGAGCAGGGCAGCGCGGTCTCGGTCGGGGATGGCGTCGTCTGGGTCGCGGGGCTGCCGACCGCTGCGATGGATGATGTCCTCGCGTTTGCCGACGGCAGTCGGGCCGTGGTATTCGACCTGACCGAGGAGCTCATCGGCGCCATCCTGCTTCACGATACCGGCGAGCTGGCGGCCGGCACCCGGGTCCGCAGCACGGGCAGGAGCATCAGCATACCGGTGGGGGACGCCTTGCTCGGTCGGGTTGTCGATCCCCTCGGCAATCCTCTCGACAGCGACCCGCCGCCGGTCCGCACCCGGTGGCAGGCGCTGGAGTCTCCCTCACCGCCGATCACCGCGCGGGATTTCGTCCAGGAGCCTCTGTATACCGGCATCAAGATTATCGACACGATGATTCCCATCGGCAAAGGCCAGCGCCAGCTGCTGATCGGTGACGAGGGGCTCGGTCGAAGCTCTATCGCCCTCGACAGCGTCATCAACCAGCAGGGCCGGGAGGTCTACTGCGTCTACGTATTGATCGGGCAGAGACGCTCCACCGTGGTCAATACCATCGAAACCCTGCGTCAGTATGGGGCGATGGACTATACGACCGTGGTGGTGGCCGAGGCGAGCAGCCTTCCCGGGCTGCAGCATCTCGCGCCCTTTGCCGGTTGCGCGGTCGCCGAATTCTGGATGGAGCAGGGCAGGGACGTGCTGGTCATCTACGACGATCTTTCCACGCACGCCAAAACCTACCGTGAGCTCTCCCTGCTGCTGCGCCGGCCCCCCGGGCGCGAGGCATACCCGGGCGACATATTCTCCATGCACGCGAGGCTGCTGGAGCGGGCGACCTGCCTGAATCCGTCCCATGCCGGGGGCTCCATGACCGCCCTGCCGATCGTCGAGACGAAACTGGGGGAGATCGCCGCCTATATCCCCACCAACCTCATTTCGATCACTGACGGCCAGATCTACCTGGATCGCGAATTATTCGCAGGCGGCTTCCGCCCGGCCATCGACATCGGCCGGTCGGTATCGCGTATCGGTGGCGACGCGCAGCATCCGCGGATCAAGGAGGAGGCGGGGAGGATGAAGCTCGATTATCTCCAGTTCCTGGAGCTGGAAGTGTTCACCCGCTTTGGCGCCCGCCTGGAGGCCTCCATGGAGGCAGCCATCCGGCGCGGCCAGATGCTGCGCGAGCTGCTCAAACAGGACCGGCTCTCGCCACTGCCCCCGACCTCGCAGTTGTCATGGCTGGTCGCCTTTAACGACGGGCTGCTGGACGGTATCGAGCCCGATTCTGCCAAGCCGCTGTTGGCAGCGCTCGACGAAACCACGCGCCAGAGCAGCCTCACCCTGACCAGCCCGCGGGAGGAGTGGGCTGCAGCCGTGGCCGGGTGGCTCAAAGCCTGGGCGAGGGACGTCGCGACATGACCCGGCGCCGTGAGCTCGCACAGCACCGGGAGAGTCTTGGGGAGATCCGGGAAATCATGGGCTCAATGAAAACACTGGCCTATATGGAGACGCGCAAACTCGGTCGCTTTCTCGACACCCAGCGGACCGTGGTGCAGAGTATTTCCGAAGTGGCTGCGGATTTTCTCGGTTTTTTCGGCGACGCGCTGCCGGATCGCGCCCCCGTTGCCCGGCTGTTTCTCCTGGTGGGTACCGAACGAGGCTTCTGCGGTGATTTCAATCACGCCATCCTGCGACGTCTGGAGACCGAGCTGGATGAAAATCCTGTCGGACAGCCATTGCTGCTGCCGGTCGGCCATAAATTGCACGTCCTGCTGGAGAAAGAGCCGCGCGTGGCGGCCCTCATCCCGGGGGCCAGTGTCGCCGAGGAGGTGACCGCATCGCTCAGTCAGGTGACGGCAGAGATCGGCGCGATCCAGGCCGGCCAGGATGAACTCGCGGTCTACTGCATCCACCACAGCGACAAGAGCGACACTGTCGTCAGGCAGCTGCTCCCGCCATTCCTGGACGGGCCGGCGCGGCCGGCTCCCTTTTCCTTCCCGCCCCTGCTTCAGGAGGAGCCCCTGGCGTTTCTGTCGCAGCTGGCTGACCACTACCTGCTCGCCGTGCTCTACGAGATTTTCTACACGTCGCTCATGGCCGAGAATGACGCGCGTCTCGCGCACCTCGGCTCCGCCCTGAGGCACCTGGACGAACAGTCGGAAGAGCTTGCCAGGCAGGACAACATCCTGCGCCAGGAAGAGATCATCGAGGAGATCGAGGTGCTCCTGCTCAGCAGCGGGCCGGACAGCGGTCACCCGGTTTAGCGGCGCCGGCCGGCCTTGTGTTTGAGGATCTGTCCGTTACTATGAATCGGGTAGTCATCGCGATGCGTCGCCCCGTTCAGGCGCCCGGCCCTGTCCTCGTCCGGTTCGGGATGCATCCCCGGAAAGGCGGTAATGTCGAAGAAGACGCTGTTGAACTCGTTGCTCTCGGGCGTCCTGGTCGCGCTGCTGTGCGGCTGCTCTGACCGCGGCAGCGATGTTCCGCGGCTCAACTGGTACGTCTACGCCGAACGCTCCGGCGCGTTTGCCGAGGCCGCGCGACGCTGCAGCGACGGGGCCGGCGGGCGCTATGAGATTTCGCTGGCGCCGCTGCCGGCCGATGCCGACCAGCAGCGCGAGCAGCTGGTGCGCCGTCTGGCCGCGGGGGACGAGGACATCGATCTCATCGGCATGGACGTGATCTGGACCGCCGAATTCGGCGAGGCGGGCTGGGTTCTACCCTGGCACGGCGCTTCAGCCGGCGAGGCCCGCGCGGGGCGGCTCGCCAGCGCTGTCGAGAGCGTGACCTACGAGGGGCAGCTCTGGGCGATCCCCTTTACCACCAATACGCAGCTGCTCTGGTACCGCACGGACCGCGTGCCGTCCCCGCCGGCGACCTGGGACCAGATGATCGACATGGCTGAGGCGCTGGGCGAGGTCGGCACCATCCAGGCGCAGGGGGAGCGCTACGAGGGCCTGACTGTCTTTTTCGTCTCCCTGCTCGCCTCGGCGGGAGGCGCCGTGCTGGAAGCCGATGGCCAGCGCGTCTCGCTCGAGGCGGGCCCCACCGCATCGGCGCTAGCGGTGATGCGCCGCCTGGCGAACTCGCCCGCAGCTGATCCGTCGCTCGCCAATGCCCGGGAGGACCAGGCCCGGCTCGCCTTCGAGTCGGGGGCGTCGAGCTTCATGCTCAACTACACCTACGTCTGGCCCAGCGCCTGGGCCAACGCACCGGAGGTGGCCCGGCATATGGGCTGGGCCCGCTGGCCGGCAGTGTTCGAGGACAGCCCCAGCCGGGTGACCCTGGGCGGCATCAACCTCGGTATCGGCGCACACAGCCGCCATCCGGCATTCGCTTTCGAGGCGGCCGCCTGCATCGCCTCGGAGGAGAACCAGCGATTGGCCGCGACCCGCGGGGGGTTGCCGCCGACGATCGCAGCGCTTTACGATGACGACGCCGTGCGCGAGACCTTTCCCTTCGCGGACGTGCTGCGCGATACGCTTCGCGACGCCGTGCAGCGCCCGCAGACGCCTCTGTACGCCGATGTCTCCCTGGCGATCACCCGAACTCTGCACCCGATGCGGGCCGTCGATCCGGAAGCGGATGCGGCCCGCCTGCGGACCGCCGTGGAGAGGGCGCTGCGCTCGGAGGGGCTGTTGTGAGTTTCAGGGACTCCGCCGAGCACCGCCTCGCCTGGCTGCTGTGCGCACCGGCGGTCATCGCCATGCTGCTGGTGACCGCCTACCCGATGCTGTACTCTCTCTGGCTGTCGCTGTTCCGCTACGACCTGCGCTTCCCGGACGAGCGACAGTTCGTCGGCCTGCATAATTACATCACCGTGCTGAGTGCGCCCACCTGGTGGCAGTCGTTGTTCAATACGGCCCTGATCACCGTCGGCTCGGTCGCCGTCGAGCTGGTGCTCGGCTTCATCATCGCGCTGGTCATGCACCGCGCACTCGTGGGCCGCAGGACCGTCCGCACCGCCGTGCTCGTGCCCTACGGCATCATCACCGTGGTGGCGGCCATGAGCTGGCGCTTTGCCTTCGACCCGACTACCGGATTCGTCAACGGGCTGCTGGGACTGGAGGGCGCCTGGCTCGCCGATCGCTGGACCGCGTTCGCCGTGATTATCCTGACGGAGATCTGGAAGACGACCCCGTTCATGGCGCTCCTGCTGCTCGGCGGTCTGACCCTGGTGCCCGAGGACCTGCTGCGCGCGGCGCGGGTAGACGGCGCCAACGCGGTGCAGCGCTTTTTCAGGATCGTATTGCCGTTGATGCGCCCGGTGATCATGGTCGCCCTGCTGTTCCGAACCCTCGATGCCTTCCGTATCTTCGATACTGTCTTCGTCCTTACCCGGGGTGCCCAGGGCACCGAGCCGGTCTCCGTCATCGGTTACAACACGCTGATTACCCGCCTGAACCTCGGGCTCGGCTCGGCCGTGTCGGTGCTGATCTTTCTCTGCGTGCTGGCCATCGCCGCGCTCTATATCAAAGGCTTCGGGATCGATCTCTCCCGCCGGGAGGACGACTGATGGCAGGCACCGGGAGCGCCGGACGGATGGAGCGACTGTTCTGGGGGGTAGGCAGCGCCATCGTTGTTCTCTACGCCCTGATTCCGGTCGCATGGCTGCTGTCGCTCTCCCTCAAGCCCGGCGCCGACCTGGGGGACAGGCGGTTCGTGCCACAGGCGGTGAGCCTCGAGCACTATGTCGCGGTGTTCGATGACCCCCAGTTCCCGGCGGCGCTGTGGAATTCGGCGGGTATTGCCGGGATTTCCACAGTGGCGGCGGTCCTGCTGGGCATGTTCGCGGCCTACGCCATCGTCCGGCTCCAGTTTCCGGGGCGCAACCTGATGCTGGCGGCCGCGCTCTCGGTGGCGATGTTTCCACCCGTATCGATTATCGGGCCGCTGTTCAACCTGTGGCGCACGCTGGGCCTGTACGACACGTGGGCCGGCCTGATCCTGCCCTACATGACCTTCACCCTGCCCCTGGCCATCTGGACGCTGGCGGCCTTTTTCCGGGAGATCCCCTGGGACCTGGAGCGGGCCGCCCGGGTCGACGGCGCCACGCCCCTGCAGGCATTCGTCCACGTCATCGTGCCCCTGGCAGCGCCCGGGGTATTCACGGCGGCGATCCTCGTTTTCATGTTCGCCTGGAACGATTTCCTGTTTGCGATCTCGCTCACCTCGACCAGTGATGCGCGCACCGTGCCGGCTGCCATCGCCTTCTTCACCGGGAGTTCGCTGTTCGAACTGCCCACCGGCGCGATCGCGGCGGCGTCCGTCGTGGTCACCGTTCCCGTCATTATCGTCGTGCTATTGTTCCAGCGGCGCATCGTCGCGGGTCTCACCGCCGGCGCCGTCAAGGGCTGAGCCATGGCAGAGATCGAATTGCGTGAGGTGACCAGGCGTTTCTCCGGCACGACGGCGGTGAACCGGGCCAGCTTTACGATTCACGATGGCGAGTTTTTCATCCTGGTCGGTCCTTCTGGCTGCGGCAAATCCACGCTGCTCAATATGATCGTCGGCCTGGAGCAGGTAACCTCTGGCGAGATAAGAGTGAACGGGGAGCTGGTGAATGACCGCGACCCCCGCGAGCGCAACATGGCCATGGTCTTCCAGAGTTATGCCATCTACCCCCACATGACGGTGCGGGAGAACATGGCGTTCCCCCTGAAACTCGCGAAACTCTCCCGGGAAGAGATAGACCGCCGGGTGGAGGAGGCCGCCGTGATCCTCGAGCTCACGCCGTTGCTTGATCGAAAGCCTCATGCGCTTTCCGGTGGGCAGCGTCAGCGCGTCGCCATGGGGCGCGCCATCGTGCGCGAGCCGAGCGCCTTCCTGCTCGATGAGCCGCTCTCCAATCTCGATGCCAAGTTGCGCGGCCAGATGCGCACGGAGATCGCGCGCCTGCAGCGACGACTCGGCACCACCACTCTTTACGTGACCCACGACCAGACCGAGGCGATGACCCTCGGCGACCGGATTGCCGTGCTGCGCGGGGGGGATATCCAGCAGATCGGCACACCGCGCGAGCTGTACGAGCGGCCGGCCAACCTGTTCGTGGCCGGCTTTATCGGCTCGCCGGCCATGAATTTCCTGCCGGCCCGCCAGGCCGGTAGCGAATTGCTGCTCCCGCTCGGGTCGATCACTTTGCCAGGGGAGAACGCCGCCACGATTCCGGCAGACAGGGAACTGGTGGCGGGCTTCAGGCCCGAGCACCTGCAGGTGGCCGCAGGGCAGGAAGAGTGCGCAGGCGGACTGCGTTTCGAGGCACAGGTCGAACTGCTGGAGTGGCTGGGCGCCGAGCTGTTTGTCCACTTCGAGGTGAATCTGGCGGGCTTCGCCGGCATAGCGCTGCCGCAGGAGCTGGGGATCGAGAGCGGGGATGGTGCCCGGATGATGGCCGTGGCCCGTATCGACCCTGCCTGCGGCGTCGAGGAGGGCGAGACCCTGGCCCTCTGCATCAGGCCGGAACGCATCCAGCTCTTCGATGGCCGGACCGGCGGGAACCTCCGTGCCGAGGGGGCGTGATGTCCCGCGCCTGTGGCGGCCGGAATCCCTTTACCCTCAAGGGTTGGCGTCGTCCTGCGGGAGCTCCAGGTCGACCAGCTGTTGAACCAGCGCATTCGCCGCCTGTTCCACGCTGTCGATCGGCTCTGAAACGCCGATATCGCTGAGCTCTTTTCCGAGCTGCGCGCTGGATGCACAGACCATAATGGGCACGTCGGGCGCGATCGCCCGGACGGACTGCGCGACCAGCAGGATCCGCGGTTCATTGCTCATCGCAATCACCACCGCCCGGGCGTTGTCGATGTTGATCTTTTCCAGGAACTGGCGGCTGGCGGCGTTACCGAAGTACACCGGCAGGCCCCTGTCCCTCGAAGCGCGGAAAGAACTGCCGTCGTGCTCGATGGCGACAAAGGGTATCCCCGCGGCGTCGAGGCGGCCGCCGACGCGTTGCCCCAGCGCGCCGTAGCCGCAGATGACGACATACGGCTCACTCACTTCCAGGTCGGTGTCGTCGTTGCCAGGTGCCTGACTGTGGCCGGGTTCACGTACCAGCGTCGAGACGATGCTGTCCAGGTAACGGAAAACGAAGGGCGTCAGCATCATCGTCATCACGATCGCCATGATCAGCAGCTGCGCCTGTTGCGAGTCCACGAACAGGTTATTGACGTGCGCGGTCTCGAATACAACGAAAGAGAATTCACCACATTGGGCCAGCAGCAGGCCTGTCTTCAGGGCGGTCTGGGTTCCGTTGAAGAAGCGCACGATCAGGAACAGCACCGTACTTTTGACCAGCAGCAGACCCAGCATCAGCGCCACGATGGCGGGGAGATTCGACGCGACGAACAGCGGGTCGACCTGAATCCCCACGGTGATAAAAACGAAGACCAGTATGCCCCCCACAAACAGTTCATGGGAGCGCGTGCCGATTACATGCTTGAGCACGAAGGGCGTCAGGATGCGCCCCCCGAGAAACAGGAGCAGGAACACCACGACCCCGCCGTAGAGCACCTCGAGCACGAGCCCGACAACGCTCTGCTGGCTCTTCGCCAGCAGCGATACCATCAACAGGATGGGGATGACGGCGATATCCTGGAACAGCAGGATGCCCACCGAGTTACGGCCGTAGCGCCGGCTGATCCTGCGGCTCTTGGTCAGCAGGTTGAGCACGATCGCGGTGGAGGAGAGCGAGAGCGCGAGACAGACGATGAGGTTGACGGAAGAGTCCAGGCCCAGCCACCAGTGGCCGATGGCGAAGAATATCGAGGCGGTGATCGCCATCTGCAGGGGCCCGAGGAGAAACACCTCCCCTTTCATCAGGCGCAGCTTTTCCGGTGAGAATTCGATGCCGATGGTGAACATCAGGAAGATGATCCCGAACTCGGCGATCGCGTCCAGACTGTCATTGTGCTGCAGGTCGAAAGTGAAGCCCACCGCCACGCCTGTCAGGATGTATCCGATCACCGACTCGACCTGTACTTTCTTCAGCACAACGTTGAGCAGCAGGGAGATGCCCGCGCAGATCAGGATGATCGTGATCAGGTTGTCCATGGCCACTCCATGTTCCGGGGCCGTCGCGACTCGGTCACTCTGGTCTTTCCCATAGGTTGACATCCCGGGAGGGGATCGCGGTTTGATCTGCATCAATAATTGATACTGGATCCCGGCATTTCCCGCCGCCCGCACCGGTTGCCACAGAGCCCGACGGGTCGACCGGCAAAGCCAGTGTATACTGCGCCGGATGAATGGCTGCGAAGAATCGACGGGGGGTGCCTGCCGCCAGGGCGGTTGCCGGACCGGCGCGGCTGCGGACGGCGATGCTGTAACCGCTACCCCGCTGCTCCACATCGGTTTTTTCAAGACCGCCTCCAGCTGGCTGCAGAGGTATCTCTTTACACCCCCCTTCGGCTACCAGCACGTGGTTGACGCCTTTGCCCTGCAGTCGCTGCTCGTGGGGCCATCCCGGGAGGCATTCGACACATCTTCGGCCCGGGACAGGCTGTTGCCGACCGCCAGGGCCATCGCGGCAGAGGGACGCGTACCGGTAGTGTCCTCGGAAGCCCTTTCCGGGGACCTGCTGCGTGGGGGACGCAACCGCTGGCAGAATGCAGACCGTCTCAGGCAGGTATTCCCCCGGGCCCGGACCCTCCTCATCGCCAGGGAGCAGGGTGACCTGCTGCGTTCGCTGTACAAGACCCTGGTACTGTGGGGCTCGACTGACCCGGTGTCGCGGATGGTCAGCGACGCTGCCCGCGGGCGGGGGTTTGACCCGGCCCAGCTGGAGTTCCATGCCCTGGCGCGCCATTACGCCGGGCTTTACGGGCCGCAGGCGGTCCTGGTATTGCCCTACGAGCTGTTCAGGGAGCGACCGGCGGTGTTCCTCGGCTATCTCTACCGCCACTGCGGCCTCGATACGCCTGATCCCGCGCTGGTGGAACAGCTGCCCCTCAAGGATGTCGTCAACCCGGGTGAGCCCCTCGCATTCCTGCACCTGCAGCGCTGGCTCAACCGGCTGAGCTTCACGAGCCACAGGGACTATGCCGGACTGCGGGACAACAACAGCTTCGAGCGCGTCCTGAAACGCATCGCCTGGCACCGGCGACACGCGCGCGGGACCATGTTCGACGCCGCGCTGGAGGCGCGGTTCGCGCGCCAGGTGAATGAACGGCTCGTCGGCCGGTTTGCCGCGAGCAACCGGGAGCTGCAGCGGTTCTGCCCCGTCTCGCTCGATGAATTCGGTTATCAGTGCTGACCGGCGCGCGCGGGTCGGAATCTGCGAACTGGTTCATCGACACCCCCACCCGGACGGGTTAGATTAGCGGTTATTGTTGCCAAATCCGGAGTTCCGATGAGACGCCTGCCCGCTATCGCCCTCATGTTTGTCCTCAGCGCCTGCGGTGGCTCAGAATCGAGTGAGCACTATATCGAGCAGGCGCGGCAACATCTCGAAGCGTCCTCCGACAAGGCCGCCGCCATAGAGCTCAAGAACGCCCTGCGGGTCGATCCGGATGCCGCGGAGGCGCGCTGGCTACTGGGCCGGCTGTACCTGGATACGGGCGAGATGCTGTCGGCGGACAAGGAGCTGCGCCGGGCCCAGGCGCTGGGCTGGCCGGCCGACGACGTGCGCCCCGCGCTGGCCCGCGCATTGCTGGCCCAGGGGAAGTACGACGAGGTACTGGCGCTCGAGCACGACGATCTGGCACCGGGTGCCGCGGCCGACCTGCTGGCCGCCGGTGCGCTCGCCGCGCTGGCCCAGGGTGATTCAGCGGAGGCGGCGAGGCTGGTCGGCCTCGCCCTGGATACGGTGCCGGAATCCGTGGAGGCGAAACTGGTGGAGGCGAGGGTGTTCGCCAGCCAGGGTGACTCGACGGGAGCGCTGATCGTACTCGAGGAGGTACTGGAGGCGGCGCCCGACAAGGCAGAGGCCTGGAGCCTTAAGGGCGACCTCCTGCTGCAACAGCAGGCGCTGGAGGAGGCCAGGGACGCGTTCGATCAGGCGATTGCAAAAGCGCCGAGGTCTTCCGCAGAGCGGTTCAAGCGCGGGCTGATCAACCTGCAGCTGGGCGACCTGGAGGCCGCCGGGGAGGATGCCGCGAGTCTGCTCAAGGCGTCCCCCCAAAGCCCCGCGGGCAATTACATTCAGGGGCTCATCGACTTCCGGGACAAGGCCTATGCGGACGCCGTCACGGCGCTCTCACTCGCAGAGCCTGCTGCCGGGCAGTTTCCCCTCGTGTTGTTCTACCTCGGCAGTGCCCACCTGATCCAGGGCAACCTAGACCAGGCCGCCATCGCCGCCGCCCGCTTCGTCGACCAGGTCCCGCAGAGCGTGGACGGCAGGAAGTTGCTGGCCACCATCCGCCTGCAGCAGCGCGAGGCCGGCGAGGTGCAGGAACTGCTGCAGCCTGTGCTGGACACGCACCCGGATGACGTGGGTGCGCTGAACCTGATGGCCAACGCCCTGTTGCTGGACGGCAAGGCGGACCAGGGTCTCGACCTGCTGGCGAGAATCGCCGAACTGCAGCCAGACTCACCCGTCGCCCAGTTGCGCCTGGGTGCGGGCCTGATGATGTCGGGCCAGGGCGAAGAGGCGGGCCGGCACTTCGAGACCGCGCTGGCGATCGACCCCGAATTCCAGCAGGCGGAGATCCTGCTGGTCATGAACGAACTGCGCAACGAGAATTTCGAGGAGGCGGTGGCGGCGGCAAAAGCCTATCAGCGGCGCAACCCCGCCAGCGTGGCGCCCTACAACCTGCTCGGCAGGGTCTACCTGGCCGCGGGGAGCACCGGGGAGGCCGAAAAAGCCTTTGCCAGGGCCTTGAAGCTGGAACCGGGCGATCCCGCCGCCAACCTCGGCCTGGCGCAGATGGCACTGGCTGCGGGCGACGTCAAGGCTGCCCGCGGCCACTACCAGGCGATTCTGGACGCGCACCCGGATAACCTGCCGACGCTGGTGCAACTGGCCCGGCTGGAGGCCAGGGAGGGTAACGAGGAGGCGATGGTCTCGCTGCTACAGCAGGCTGTGAACGCCCACCCGGCGGCGCTCGAGCCGCGACTGATCCTGGCGCGCTACTATCTCAGCGCCGGCAAGCCGGACCAGGTGGCGCCCCTGTTTGCGACGCTGAGCGAGCTGCAGCGGCAGGCTCCCCCGGTGCTGGAGTTGACGGCACTGGCGCAACTCTCGCAGCGCGAGCACGGGAGCGCCCGCCTGACCCTGGAGCAGCTGCTCGAAGCCAGTCCCGAGACGGCCCAGTACCACTACCTGCTGGCGCGGGCTGCCGGCGGCGCCGGCGACCAGGCGAGGATGGCGAAGGAGCTGCTGCGGGCGATAGAACTCGATCCGGCTCACGTGCCGTCGCTCACGGCACTGGCCAGGCTGGCGATGGTCGAGCAGGCCCACGCGGATTTCGACCGCTACCTGGAGACGCTCATCGAACTTGCGCCGGACACGGCCGACGTACTCCGCCTGCAGGCTTATGCCGCACGGCGCGATGGCGATGTCGCTGCGGCGTCCGACCTCGCTCAGCGCGCCTTCGCGGCGCGGCCCTCGTCCCAGACCGTGCTGGAGCTGGCGGCCTACCGGAAAGCTGCCGGCGAGCAGGACCAGGCGCACAAACTGCTGCAAAACTGGCTCTCGGAAAACCCCGGCGATATGGCGGTGCGCCTGTCCCTCGCCAATGACCTGCTGCTGGCAAACGATACTGTGGGAGCAAACGCAGAGTACGAGGCCGTGCTGGAGCTCGACGCGGACAATGTCACCGCCCTCAATAACCTGGCGTGGACCCTGAGGCTGGACGACAGGAAAAGGGCCCTCGACTATATACGCCGGGCTGCGCGTGTCGCGCCGGAGCGGGCGGAAGTGCTCGATACGCTGGCCGTCATCGAGCACCTCAACGGCGAGTATCTCCGCGCCCACCGCAACATACAGCGGGCCCTGGCCGCGGCGCCGGGCAATCCGACCATGCGCTACCACCAGGCAATGATCGAGGCGGCACTCGGTGAAAGGGATCAGGCTGTCGCGACGCTGGAGGCGCTGCTGGGCGAGGATGCCGCGTCGTTCCCCGAACGGTCGGAGGCAGAGCAGCTGCTCGAGGATCTCCTGGACTAGGGCGCAGCGCTGCTCACGCGGAGAAAACACGGTGAACGCGTGTCTGTTTGTCATTGGTGACGCACCGGCCGGTGCGATCCCCTGTTTTGCGTCGGCCGCTGCCACACCGGGGGCCGCTGGGTGTTCTCCTGCGCCCGGCCGGGCCGATCCTCCTGCGCCCATGAGAGCGCAGATTTCTGATCGAGGATGATGTCGTGCGGACTTCGGTCTACGGTCTAGTCCTGGCGCTCATGATGTCTGTCGTGAGCTCCGGATTCGCCGTGGCGGACCCGGATGCGACCGCCGCCTTCCGCGGCTGGATCCAGGAGATGCAGGAGGCCGAGCGCGGGCCCTTTTCCCGCATCCGCTGGTTCTGCAACGATGGCACTGTATTACCCCCCGGGCCCTCCGCCTGCAGGGCGCATGGCGGCGGCCACCAGCACGGCGAATGGAGCGACCGGACCCGGGAGCTTCGCGCCCAGGGCTACCGCATAGCGACTGTGCTGGCCGGGCTGGACCCCGGTCAGTTCCTGGCGGACCCTGCCGTCCGGGAAAACTATGCGCAGCTTCTTGTCGAGCGCTATCTGGTCAATGCCGATGACGGCTGGATATACCGCAAGGCCCGGTTCTATCGGAGCGCCATCCAGGAGGAGGACGAACGCGCCGCGGCGCGGGAACTGCTGACCGCAATGGCCTCGAGGCCGGAATGGATCGGGCATCGTTTCACCGCACTGCGCGCCGGCGCCAGGATGCTGCCCCATGGCAGGGACAGCGCCTCGGTGCTGAAGGTGCGCCAGTTGGCTGCTTCCCTCTCCGACCGTGATGCCGGATTCAGGTCGCTGAGGGCAAAGATCCACGGTGCGCCCGGTGCGGAGGATGCCGACCAGGTAAGGCGCTATGCCGCCGGCCTCTCCGATCCCGCTGCGCGCAAGCCCTACCTGGAGCTGGCCGACGAAATCGACCGGATCTACCGCGCGGCGCCTCTAGAGAAGGAACTGGAAGCGCTTGCGGAAAGCTATACGGCGGCGCCCTGGCTGCGGGAACTGCTGTCGCAGGCGGCTCGGGACCTGCGCGCAGGGGCGGCTGCGGCCGACCGCTTTGTCGTTACGGCATCCCTGCTGGCGGATCTGCGCCGCGCGCTCCCGCGGATCCATGCTGCGGGCGCGCGGCTGGAGCTACTCGATCTCAGCCTGCGCGTGGAAGGGGAGCATTTCCGGACCGCCACCGAACTGCGACCCCGGCTGCCGGGCGCGACCCGCCACCAGTATCTGGCCTATCTCAAGGCGGCGGGCGTGGCGGGGTATGGCACCGGTTTGATCAACGCGCGCCTGCTCGGTGAATTAACCGGCTCTATCGATTCGCTGGGCGGGGAAACCGTGTCACTGGACCACTACCTGGATGAGTTGAGATATCTCGGGCGGGCACCCGGCTGGGGCACCCAGAGTCTGCGCATGCACTTCATCGCGGCAATGGAAAAGCTTGCCGAGATCGAGCCTCTCGCGAAGCACTTCATCGAGGACCAGCTGCGAGGCAGCCCCCTGCTGTTTTACGTCGATCTCCTCGACGGTCTCTCCCGCGACGCGAACCGTCTGGCACAGGTCAGGCACCGCCTTTTCGGCGAGAGCATCGGAGTCGGTTTCACGGCACTCAATCCCGGACTCGCCAGCGGTATCCTGCATGCGGGGCCGGACCTGGACGATCTCGAGGCATTCCAGACCGATGGCATTTACCTGCTGCCCGAGACCGTCCCCGACCTGCCGCCCGTGGCCGGCATCCTGACGGAGGGGGAGGGTAACCCGCTCTCCCACGTGCAGCTGCTGGCGCGCAACCTCGGTATCCCCAACGTGACGGTGGACAGTGCGCTGCAGCCGGTGCTGGCGCAACATGACGGTGAGCGCGTGGTGCTGGCGGTAAGCCCCTCAGGGCTCGTGGAGCTCGCGACGTGGGAAGAGCGCTGGCGCGATAGACTCGACGGTACGGACGCGGGGCAGCGGGTGCGAATCGAGCCGGACCTCGACAAGCTCAATCTCTCCATGCGGCAGCTGATTTCACTGGATGACCTGCGCGCCACGGACTCGGGCCGTATCGTCGGCCCAAAGGCCGCCAGGCTGGGAGAGTTGCGGCGCCATTCTCCCGGCCAGGTCTCCCGTGGTGTCGCCATTCCCTTCGGCATCTTCGTGCGTGAGGTCCTCGAACAGCCGCACCCGGAGGGGGAGGGGAGCGTGTTCGAGTGGATCGTGCGGGGCTACCGCCGGCTGGAGAAGCTGGCCGCGGACGATCCGGCGCGCGCCGTGCAGACCGAGGCGTTACGAGGGGAATTGTACGAACTCATCGTCAACACCCGGCCCGGCCAGGCCTTCCAGGGCGAGCTGCGGGCGGCGCTGCGGGCAACCTTCGGTTCGGACGAGCCGCCCGGTGTCTTCGTGCGCTCTGATACCAACGTCGAGGATCTCGCCGGCTTTACCGGCGCCGGGCTCAATCTCACCCTGCCCAATGTGGTCGGCTTCGACAACCTGCTGCGGAGCATCGCGCAAGTGTGGGCCTCGCCGTTTACCGCGCGGGCATTCGCCTGGCGCCAGTCCCATATGACGCGGCCTGAGCATGTCTACACGTCGGTACTCCTGCTGGAGTCTGTGGCGTCGGACAAGTCGGGCGTACTGGTGACCCAGGATATCGACAGTGGCGACCCGGATGTCCTCTCTGTCGCCGTCAACGAGGGCGTCGGTGGGGCCGTGGACGGCCAGGCCGCCGAGTCATTGCGGATAGCACTGGACGGTTCCGGGGTGCGCGTACTCGCAACCGCAACGGCCCCGTGGCGCTGGGTCCCGGACCCGGCGGGCGGCCTCAGGCGCCTGCCCGCCAGCGGCAGTGACACCGTGCTGACGCCGGACGAGATCGCGCAACTGGTCGATTTTGCCCGCAACCTGCCGCGGAAGTTTCCGCCGGTCACGGACGACGAGGGGCACCCGGCGCCGGCGGACGTCGAGTTCGGGTTTCTGGACGGGCGGCTGCGCCTGTTCCAGCTGCGGCCCTTCCTGGAGAGCAGAGTGGCGCGCGGCATCGGCTACCTGCAGGACATGGAGTCGCATAGAAAGGATGCCGACAGGGTCACGGTGAACATGGGCGAGTTTGTGCAGTGAGGTTAGCCCGGGATGCGCATTTTCTGGCAGTGACGCTCCCGTTGCGCCGGTGGCGGGAGCACCGCGCAAACCGCCGCCGATTCCGTTAGGATAAACAAAGGGGAGGGACTCCCGGTGCGGACTGCGGCCTTCCCCGGGATCGAGTGTGGTGCAAGCGACCGAACAACCTGACAAGCCGGACCTGGCCTCCCGCGCCGATATCGAGCGCTTCGTAGAGCTCTTCTATGCGCGTTTGCTGGCCGATGAGCAGCTGGCGCCGATTTTCGTCGACGTGGCCGCGATCGATCTCGACGTGCACCTGCCCCATATCAAGGATTACTGGTGCAAGTTGCTGCTGGGAGAGACTGGATACCGGCGGCACACCATGAATATTCACCGCCGGCTGCATGGCCGTCGCCCCCTGCAAGCCGAGGATTTTCAGCGCTGGCTGGCTTTTTTTACCGGGACGGTGGACGCCAATTTCGCCGGCGAGCGGGCGGAGCGGGCCAAGCAGATCGCTGCGGCCATCGCGGCCAACATGCAGAAGACGCTGCCGGCGGCCGCTCCCGATGCCTCGGAGCCCCCGGATTGACCCGGCCCGCGCGGCCTTCGGGAGTAAAACGGAGCGGGGGCTGGAGGCCCGGTCCTGGCTTCCTGGTAGCCGCCGCCTTCATCGGGCCGGGCACCGTGACCACCGCGAGTGTGGCGGGGGCCAGCTACGGCTTCGTCCTGTTGTGGGCGCTTCTGTTCTCGGTGATCGCGACCTTTGTCCTCCAGGAGATGTCCGCGCGACTCGGGCTGGTGACGCGGCAGGGCCTGGCGGAGGCGCTGCGTCGCAGCTATGCGGGTAACTGGCGCGGGACGGCGGCGATCCTGCTGGTGGTGGCTGCCGTCGGCTTCGGCAACGCGGCCTACGAAGCGGGCAATATCGCCGGTGCGGCACTGGGGCTGCAAGGCATCAGCGGCGTCGGCGGACCGGTCTGGGCGCTCGCCGTGGGCCTGCTATCCGGCGCGCTGCTGGCCTCCGGTCGCTATTGGGTGATCGAACGGACCCTGGTGGTGCTCGTGCTGTTGATGAGCGCCGTCTTCGTGCTGACCCTGGTGATGGTGCAGCCACCCGTCACCGCCATGCTCAGAGGGCTGTTGACGCCGGCCATTCCGGCGGGGTCCCTGGTGACCGTCATCGCCCTGGTCGGCACCACGGTAGTGCCCTATAACCTGTTCCTGCAGGCCAGCGCCGTGCAGCAGAAGTGGCCGGCCGATATCCCGCGGGATACGGCATTGCGTGAGTCCCGCCTGGACACCGGCCTCTCCATCGGCCTGGGCGGCCTGATCACCCTTGCCGTGATGGGCACCTCGGCAACGGCCTTCTTCGGCACCGACACGTCTTTCTCTGCGGCGACCATGGCGCAGCAGCTCGAGCCGCTGCTGGGCGCCGGCGCCCGCTACTTTTTCGCCGCCGGGCTTTTTGCCGCGGGCCTCAGCAGTGCGGTGACTGCGCCGCTGGCGGCCGCCTTCGCCGTCTGTGGCGCGCTCGGCTGGGAGCGCGACCTGCGCGCCCGCCGCTTCCGGCTGGTTTGGCTGGTGGTGCTGGTCACCGGTACGGTCTTCGCCGCACTCGGGACCCGGCCGCTGACCGCCATTCTGTTCGCCCAGGCCGCCAACGGTTTCCTCCTGCCCATCTGCGCCATCTTTTTGCTGCTGGAGATGAACCGGCGCCGGGAACTGGGGGCGCATACGAACAGGCCCCTGAGCAACCTGCTCGGGGGCCTGGTGGTCCTGGTCACCCTGGGACTGGGTGGGCTGAAGATCCTGCAGGTGCTCGGGCTCGCCGGCTGATACACGGCGCCAGCCGGCTATCCCCGTCGATCTTGTCGATTACACTGTGCCGATCAGCTGCCTCACCCTGGCGGCGGTACTGTCCTCCCCCGGGTCTATCCGGAACAACTCGGCCGGCTAGGTCTCCGCCATCCGGTTGAGAGACGCCTCGCTCTGCACGATGGGAAACGTCAGATAGCGCGACTGAAAGCAATAGGCGTCCTGGGTGGCGCCAAAACCGACCGGGCAGCAGCACCAGTGGCAGTCTCAGTTCGGTCAGATCCCGCCGCAGCTGCTCGGGGCGAACCCGGGCGAGCCGCAGCAGGGATTGTGCGTAGCGCAGGGGGATGGTGTCGCCCATTGGATAAACTCCTGTACCAGCGGGATTGTACTGCCTGCCTCCAGGTGGGAAAACTGGCGGCAGTCAGGCAGAATCCGCGTGGAATGGAGGGCGACACAAACGCCATCGAAATACCGCGATGAGACGGCGGGAGAAGGAGCACAGTGATGCCAGATATCCAACAGGAATACGTCGCTGCCGTGGCGCAGTTGACCGGCCCTGGCGGTCCCTTCGAACTGGCCGGGAACGACGTGTCCGGCCGCTACTACGCCAATGCGCCCGCCACCCTGGCGGAGGCGCTGGCGGTGGCGCGCCAGCACGGCAACCGCGAGTTCCTGGTCTATGAGGGAGAACGGCGCAGCTTCGAGGACCTGATGGATGAGGCCGACGCCACCGCCGCAGCGCTGCAGGCCCGCGGCGTCGCGCCGGGGGAGCGAGTGGCCCTGGCGATGCGCAACTACCCGGAATGGATGGCCGCCTTCATCGCGGTGGTCAGCGTCGGCGCAATCGTGGTGCCGGTAAACAGCTGGGGACAGCCACCGGAGATTCTCGCCCTGCTGGAGGATGCGGGCGCGCGGCTGGTGTTCTGTGATCAGCAGCGCTATGACGGCATGGTCGCCAGGTTGGGCGATAAAGGCATCGACGCGGTGATCGCGCGCCCCGCGGACAAGGATGACCCAAACGGCCTGGCGGCCTTCCTGAAGGGGGCAGGGCACGGCAAACCGGCACCGGTGACGACCAGCGGCGACGACCTGGCGATGATCATGTACACCTCGGGGACCAGCGGCAGGCCCAAGGGCGCCGCCTCCACCCACCGGGCGATCTGCCAGGCGCTGGTCAACTTCGATTGCGTGGCGATGGCCGCGGCAATGACCAATCCCGATACCATCGGCGCCATGCTCGAGCGGGGTTTCCAGCCCACCTCCCTGCTGGCCGTTCCCCTGTTTCACGTCAGCGGCTGTCACGCCCAGTTCCTCACCAACCTGCGTGCCGGCCGGCGCATCGTCATGCTCTACAAGTGGGACGTCGACAGGGCGCTGCAGGCCATTGAGGAAGAGCGCATCACCAGCATCGCCGCGGCCCCTGCCATGCTGCTCGACCTGCTGGAGTCGCCCCGCTTCGGGGAGACCGACACGCACAGCCTCTTTTCACTCGGCATCGGCGGCGCCGCCACGCCGCCCCGGGTCGCCCGGCTGTTGCGGGAGCGACTGCCGCAGAATTTCAGCGGCACCGGTTGGGGTAT
Organism: Halioglobus sp.; assembly: GCA_037382865.1. Taxonomy (GTDB): domain Bacteria; phylum Pseudomonadota; class Gammaproteobacteria; order Pseudomonadales; family Halieaceae; genus JARRPM01. Next base: position 22,692 of record JARRPM010000058.1, read on the forward strand.
GACAGAGACCAACGCGCAGGGCGCCTCCCTCACCGGCAAGGCCTTCGAGTACAAGCCGGGGAGTGCCGGTTTCCCCCACCCGATCGTCGATATCCGCATCTGCGACGAGGCCGGGGAGCCCCTCCCCGAGGGCGCGACCGGGGAGATCTGGGTGCGCAGCTGCAGCAACATCCGCGAGTACTGGCGGCGTCCCGAGGCCAACGCCGAGGAGTTCCGGGATGGCTGGTTGAGAACGGGGGATATCGGCTACCTGGACGAGGAGGGGTTTCTGTTTCTCGCAGACCGGGCCAAGGACATGGTCATCCGGGGCGGAGAGAACATCTACCCGGTAGAGGTGGAGAACGTGCTGCTGGAGCTTCCCGCGGTGAAAGAGGCGGCGGTCATCGGACTGCCCCACGAGCGCCTGGGCGAGGAGGTGGCAGCGGTCATCCACCTGCATACCGGCGAGGCGCTCTCCGAGGAGGAGGCTGTCGCCTTCGCCCGCAGCCGGCTAGCGGCCTTCACGGTACCCTCCCGGGTCTTTTTCCAGACGGAGCCCCTGCCGCGAAATGCCACCAACAAGCTGCTTAAAACTGTGTTGAAGGCCCAGGTGCTGGCCGGTCTGCAGGGTGAGGATGTTTCGGCTCCTGATTCATCCCGCGAATAATAAAAATACTTCCTATTTATTTCATTTATGGGGCGGCGGTCACTACTATACCCTGCAAGTGACCAGGGGTGTCCGGCTGACCCGGCAGCCCGGTGGTCGTGCCAGTTCCATCAATGAGTATCGAGGGGTACCTCCATGTCAAAGTATCAGGACGACATTGCCGAAATCGCCGGGCTGCGCAGCGAGCAGGGCAGCGCGTGGGATAACATCAATCCGGAATATGCGGCGCGTATGCGCGCCCAGAACCGTTTCAAAACCGGCCTCGATATCGCGCGCTACACGGCCGCCATCATGCGCAAGGACATGGCCGAGTACGATGCGGATACGAGCAAGTACACCCAGTCTCTGGGGTGCTGGCACGGCTTCATCGGGCAGCAGAAGATGATTTCCATCAAGAAGCACTTCGATAGCACCGACAAGCGCTATCTCTACCTGTCAGGCTGGATGATCGCGGCGCTGCGCTCCGAGTTTGGCCCGCTGCCCGACCAGTCCATGCACGAGAAGACCGCCGTCTCCGACCTGATCGAGGAGCTCTACACCTTCCTGCGTCAGGCCGATGCCCGCGAGCTGGGCGGCCTGTTCCGGGAGCTGGACGCGGCCCGCAGTGCCGGTGACGAGGTCGCCGCGCAGTCTGTGCAGAACAGGATCGACAACTTCCAGACCCACGTGGTGCCGATCATCGCCGACATCGACGCCGGGTTCGGCAACGAGGAGGCCACCTACCTGCTGGCCAAGAAGATGATCGAGGCCGGGGCCTGCGCCATCCAGATCGAGAACCAGGTGTCTGACGAGAAGCAGTGCGGCCACCAGGACGGCAAGGTCACCGTGCCCCATGCGGACTTCCTCGCCAAGATCCGCGCCGTGCGCTACGCCTTCCTGGAGCTGGGTGTCGACGACGGTATCATCGTGGCCCGCACCGACTCCCTCGGCGCCGGCCTGACCAAGCAGATCGCCGTCACCAAGGAAGTGGACGACCTCGGCGACAAGTACAACAGCTTCCTTGACGGGGACTACATCGAAAGCGCCGGCGACATCGACAACGGCGACGTGGTGGTCAAGTCCGAAGGCAAGCTGCTCAAGGTGAAGCGCCTGCCCTCCGGCCTGTTCTGCTTCAAGAAGGGCTCCGGCGAGGATCGCGTGGTGCTGGACTGCATCACGTCGCTGCAGAACGGCGCCGACCTGCTGTGGATCGAGACAGAAAAGCCCCACGTGGGCCAGATCGCGGCCATGGTCAACCGCATCCGCGAGGCGGTTCCCAACGCCAAGCTGGTATACAACAACTCACCCTCCTTTAACTGGACTCTCAACTTCCGCCAGCAGGTGTTCGACGCCTGGCAGGAAGCGGGCAAGGACGTGTCTGCCTACGATCGCGATCACCTGATGAGCGCTGATTACGACCAGTCGGAGCTGGCCGCCGAGGCGGACGAGCGCATCCGCACCTTCCAGGCGGACGCGTCGCGTGAGGCGGGTATCTTCCACCACCTGATCACGCTGCCGACCTACCACACCGCAGCGCTCTCCACGGACAACCTGGCCAAGGAGTACTTCGGCGACCAGGGCATGCTCGGCTATGTCGGCCATGTACAGCGCCGGGAGATCCGCCAGGGCATTGCCTGTGTGAAGCACCAGAACATGGCGGGCTCCGATATGGGCGACGACCACAAGGAGTACTTCTCCGGTGAGGCGGCCCTGAAGGCCAGCGGCAAGGACAACACGATGAACCAGTTCGGCTGAGTTCACGGTTGTTGCCGGGCGGTTACCGCCCGGTGCGGCGCAAGGGCGGGTTTTCCCGCCCTTTTTGCGTTTCAGCGTGGCAGCCCGCGAAATGGGGGGACAGTTTACTTAATCTTCCGTTTTGGTCCGGGTTTCCTTTTCTTCAACTCCCGTCCGGTCAGCGCCTCCAACTGGCGGTTGCCGCCGGGGGGTGGCGCAGTGTAGGTAACCTGGAACCACCAACCTCGGCATCCTTGCCATGGTCTAAATCCTCAATGTCTTCCTTGACACCTTCAGGCTAGGCTTAAACCGGATTTAAGTAAACTGTCCCCGGAATTCCTGTCAACTAATCACAGTCCGCTCGACAATCGCGTCGTTTTCCGGGATTTTCAGCTAACGGTCCCGGGTGGCGCTGCCTTCCTGCAGTCCTGTCACCCATCCGAACCAATATGAAAAATAATGTCACCGGAGGCGTGTATCATGCAATTCAAGGCAACCCCACTTTCACTGTCTGTCGCGGCGGCCCTTATGTCGCTCTCCCAGGCGCCGGCTGTTCTGGCCCAGCTCGAACCGGTGCTGGAGGAGGTTGTCGTCACCGGTACCCGCGCGGTTGGCAGGGTAGCCGAAGACCTGCCGGTTCCGGTCGACGTGCTCACAGCGGAGTCGATGAAGAACACGGGCCACACCGAGGTGGGGCGGATGCTGCAGAACCTCGCGCCCTCCTTCAACTTTTCGAGCTCCAGCATCAGCGACGGCACGGACGCGCTGCGACCGGCGACCCTGCGCGGACTCGGTCCCGACCAGACCCTGGTGCTGATCAACGGCAAGCGCCGGCACCAGGCCTCCCTGATTCACGTCAACACCTCCGTGGGCCGCGGCACCGCCGGGGTCGACATGAATGCTATACCCGCCGCATCGATCAAGCGGATCGAAGTCCTGCGTGACGGCGCCGCTGCCCAGTACGGCTCCGACGCCATCGCCGGTGTCATCAATATCGTGCTGGACGACGCGGAGGAGGGCGGGCGGGCCTATGCCTCTTACGGGGAGTACGACGAGGGTGATGGCGAAACCTACAATGTCGACCTCTCCAAGGGTTTTTCCCTGGGGAATGGCGGATTTCTCAACGCCACCTTCAACTACCGCGACCGTGGCAGTACCAACCGCGCCGGCAAACAGGGCGACTGCGTCTACGGGGGTTGCGAGGATACCGACGGCAACGGTATTCCGGAGATCGCAGACCCCAGGGAGGCCACCTTCGATCGCAACTCCTTCATCATCGGCGATGCGGAATCGGAGCAGTACGCGGCGGTGGTCAATGCGGCCTACCCCCTGGGCGGCGGCGAGTTGTACGGTTTCGTCACCTACTCGGAGCGGGAAAACCAGTCCGCGGCGTTCTATCGCAATCCCGCCTCGGGCAGTTCGGCCTACCTGGACGACGGCGACAACGTGGTGCCCGACGGCTTCCTGCCACGGATCAACTCGCAGATCGACGACCTCTCCTGGGATATCGGCTACCGTATCGATTTCGACAGTGGCCTGGGGATGGACATCTCCTACACCGACGGAACCAACGAGATCGACTACACCACCAGCAATTCGATCAACTACTCCTATGTCAATTACCTGAAATTCGGCGAGGGGCTGAGCGACGACGAGATCCGCTCGACCATACCCCGCTCCGCGGACGCCTACGGTCTCGAGCTGGGGCTGCAGACCTTCAACCTGGACCTGTATCAGGAACTCGGCGACCTGGCATTGGCCGGTGGCTTCGAGTTCCGCAGGGACGAATACAAGATCAAGCCCGGCAAGCCCTATGCTTACGACGATTTCGACACCGTGATGGGCGAGTCGCTCTATCCCCAGGACGCCGGCGGCGGCATCCAGGGCTTCCCCGGCATTGCACCGGTCTCCTCCGTCGACGAGGACCGCGATATCTACTCCTTCTACATCGACGGGGAGTACCAGTTGTTCGACAGCCTCCTGGTGAGCGCCGCGATCCGCTACGACGACTACGACGATTTCGGGGACACCACCAACTACAAACTGGCGGCCAACTGGGCGATCGTCGACAGCTTCCGGCTGCGCGGCGCGGTGAGCACCGGGTTCCGGGCACCGTCGATGCAACAGCAGTACTTCAACAACATCAGCACCCAGTTCGTCACCAATCCCGACGATCCGGACGGCCCCCAGATCGCGACCCAGGTGGGCACGTTCCGCAACGACAGCCCGCTGGCCAGGGCGATCGGAATCCCGCAGCTGAAGGAGGAGGAATCGGTCAACTACAGTCTCGGCGCCGTGTTTACGCCGCTTGATCCACTGACCATTACGGTCGATTTCTACTACATCGAGATCGACGATCGCATCGTGATCAGCAACCAGCTGACCGGCGAAGACGACCCCACCGGGAACCTGGGCGACGCACTCGAGTCCGTCGGGGCCAATTCCGCACAGTTCTTCCTCAATGGCGCCGATACCGAAACCAAGGGGGTGGACCTGATCGCCACCTGGTCCGGGATCGAGCTTTTCGGCGGTTTCATGGATCTGACCCTGGCGGCGAACACCACGGAAACGGAGGTGACGGATATCTTCACCACCGGCGGCCTGGCCGGCGTGGATCCCGAGGTGGTGTTCAGCGACCAGGATATCTCCATCATCGAGGAGTGGCAGCCGGAGGATCGGGTCAACCTGACCGCGTTCTACCAGTTGGGTAATTTCCAGGTCAACCTCGCCCTCAATCGCTTCGGTGAGTACACCGTGACCGACGGTGGCAAGCAGACCTACGGGGCGGTGCTGGTGACCGACCTCAATCTCCGCTACAACTTCGATAACGGCTTCGGCTTGACGATCGGCGGCAACAACATCTTCGACGAGTACCCCGACAAAAACAAGATCGGTAACAGCCGGGGCGGCACTCTCGAGGACGCGCCGGGCGGCAACGTCATCGTCGACAGCCCCGGGGTGTTCACCTACTCCCGGCGCTCCGCACCGTTCGGGTTCAACGGCGCCTACTGGTATGCAGGCATCTCCTACGACTTCTGAGGAGAGCCGAAAAACCGGGGAGAGGGCAGGCGCAGACCTGCCTTTTCTTTTGGTTCTTCGCACATGAGCGGGAGTGGCAATGGACCGCTCATCCTAGCGGTTCCGGGAGGAGGGCTGCTTTTCAGTCGCGGCCCGAAATCCGCTTGGTGAAAAGCAGCCCTCCTCCCGAAACCTCGAAGAGTGCCTTTCCAATCGGGGATGAGGTGCCAGGATCGAGGCCCCGGGCGGGCCATCCATTTTCACCGAGCGGATATCGGGCCGCGAATGAAAATGGATGGCCTGGCCGGGGCCGGTAGTCCGAGCCACTCCCGCCAATGTGCGACGAACTTTTTTCGGGGGCGCCTGAAAGGGGCCAGTGTGGCGGGAACCGCGAGAGTTGAGACGGTTCCACATAAGAACCAATATGTTACATTTGCGCGATATATCGATGTAACACGCCGGACGGTCCGGCAGGTGACTTATGCGCTGGGACGATATCGACAAACAGGTCTGTTCCGTGGCGAGAGCTCTCTCCGTGGTGGGGGAGCGCTGGACCATGCTCATCATCCGCGATGCCTTCCTCGGCACGCGCCGGTTCGACCAGTTCCAGGCGAACCTGGGGATCACCCGCCACCGCCTCTCCGAGCGCCTCGGCAAACTGGTGGAGAGCGGGGTCCTGGTCAAGGTGCCCTACAGTGAACGGCCGTTGCGCCACGAATACCGCCTGACCCGCAAGGGGCTGGGTCTCTACCCGGTCCTGATGAGCCTGGCCCGCTGGGGCGACGAGTGGATGGACCGCGGGGAGGGCGTGCCCCTGGAGTACGTGCACCTCAAGTGCGGCAGGACGACCCGGCCGGTGCTCACCTGCAGCGAGTGCGGCGAACCGCTGCGCCCCCAGGAGGTCAGGCCCCAGCTCGGCCCCGCCCTGCAGCCGCTGGCGGCGGAGATCGAGGCGGCGGGAGAGAGCCTGGAGGATATTCCGCCGCTGTTCAAACGCTCCATGTGAACCCGCGGATTTCCCCGAGGCCCCTCAACCTCGAAATCTTTTTTATGAAATAATTACCTGGATAGGAACTTTATGTTCCCCCGTGGGGGGGTAGACTTGCGGCACAACTACAAACTACGCAAGTAGGGAGCACCCGCGATGCAACATTTCAAAAGAACTGTTCTGGCCGCCTCCGTGGCCGCCCTGATTCCCGCTCTGACGACCCAGACCGCCATTGCCCAGCAGGAGATGATGCTCGAAGAGGTAGTCGTGACCGGTACCCGCAAGGAGGGTATGCTGCCTACCGAGACCCTTTCACCCATCGACGTGATCGGCGGTGCCGCCCTGGCCAAGCAGCCCTCATTCGACCTGACCGATTCCCTGACCAAGATCGCGCCGTCACTCAACACCCAGCGTTTCCCAATCGCCGACGGCACCGCCTTCGTGCGCCCGGTCACCCTGCGCAACCTGTCGCCGGACCACACCCTGGTGCTTGTCAACGGCACCCGCCGCCACCGCTCCGCTCTGGTCAACCTGCAGCTTGCGCCGCTGGGTACGATCAACCAGGGGTCCCAGGGCGTCGACTTTGCGACTTTCCCTTCCGCGGCCATCAAGCGGGTGGAAGTACTGCGCGACGGCGCCTCTGCACAGTACGGCTCCGATGCCATTGCCGGTGTGGTGAACGTAATCCTCAAAGACGATGACGAGGGTTTCAATGTCGCCGCCCAGTACGGTGAATACGACGAGGGCGACGGCGAGCGGATGACGGTCAGCGCCAACGGCGGCCTCAGCCTCGGCGGCAACGGCTTCCTCAACCTCACCGCTGAGTACGCCGACACAGATATCACGAGCCGTGGCAACGCCCGCCCGGATGCGGCGGCAGTCGGCGATATCGTCGGCAAGAACCAGGTGCCCTACAACGGCCTCGGCCAGCGCTGGGGCGACCCGGAGATCGAGGCGTGGAAATTCTTCGCCAACACGGGCTACGACATCACCGACTCCCTCGAGCTGTACGGCCACGCCAGCTACATGGACAGCGAGACGACCGGTGGTTTCTTCTATCGCGAGCCGGTGTTGCCCGGCGATGGCAATATCGAGATTCCGGCCCGCAGCACCCTCAAGACTGATCTCGACGGTGACGGCCAGGCGGACCCCGCGGATGCCAGCCTGGTCAATTCGATCCTCGCTCAGGGCCTCAATCCTGACGATTACCTGACCGCAGACAGCAACAGCCCCAGCGGCTATGCCCTGCTCAACCCGATTTACACGGAATTCCCGGGCGGCTACAGCCCCACCTTCGGTGCCGACATCACCGACATGGCCTTTGTGGCCGGCGCCCGCGGTGAGTGGAGCGATGGCTTCAGCTATGACATCCGCGGCCGCTACGGCGAGAACGAGGTGGACTACACGCTCAACCAGAGCATCAACCCCAGCCTCGGCCGGCTCAGCCCCCTCAATTTTAAACCGGGCACGCTGACCCAGGAGGAGAGCAGCGTCAACGCCGACGTCGTCAAGACGTGGGACAATTCGCCCCTCAATCTCGGGTTCGGCGCCGAGTGGCGCAACGAGACCTACAAGGTCGCCAAGGGCGACCAGCCCTCGATCGAGGTCGGGCAGACTATTGTGCAGTTCGGACTCGGGTCTGACGGTTTCCCGGGCTTCCCGGCAGAGTTTGCCGGCAGC
>JARRPM010000059.1:0-19407 GCA_037382865.1 Halioglobus sp.
GCCTGCGGGCGCTCAGTCAAACAGTGGAATATCGGCCCAGGCGAGGCCCTGCGCATCCTTCTCCGACAGGCGCGGCGATTCTCCCCGGGCCAGCGGCCACTCGATGCCGACGGTCGGATCGTCCCATGCGAGGGATACCTCGCTCTCGGGATGGTACAACTCGGTGCACTTGTACTGGAAGTCGGCGTACTCCGACGTGACATAGAAGCCGTGGGCGAAACCGGGCGGAATCCAGAGCATGCGGTGGTTCTCGGCGCTCAGACAGACGCCGTACCACTGCCCCAGGGTGGGCGATGAGCGGCGCAGGTCGACCACCGCATCGAACACCTCACCCGAGGTCACCCGCACCAGCTTGCCCTGGGTGTGCTCGGTCTGGTAGTGCATACCGCGCAGTATGCCCCGGGCGGAGCGGCTGTGGTTGTCCTGCACGAAATGCATATCGAACCCGGCGCTGCGGAAGGTCTCCTGGTTCCAGCTCTCCAGAAAAAAGCCGCGCTGGTCGCCGAACACCCGCGGTTGGAGGAGGTAGACGTCGCGCAGGGGGGTGGGCTCAAACTTCATCGAAAACCACCCCGTCCTCGCTGAGCAGCTGCTTGAGGTAGTGGCCGTAGCCGCTCTTCTCGAGGGGCGCCGCCAGGGCCAGCAGCTCTTCCGCGCTGATGTAACCCATGCGATAGGCGACCTCCTCCGGGCAGGCGATCTTCAGGCCCTGGCGCTCCTCGACCACGCGGATGAAATTGGCGGCATCCAGCAGGGAGTTGTGGGTGCCGGTATCCAGCCAGGCGGTGCCCCTGCTCATCACCTCGACCTGGAGGTCGCCCCGCGCCAGATAGGCCTTGTTGACGTCGGTGATTTCCAGCTCGCCGCGGGGGGAGGGCCGGATGTTCCTGGCGATATCCACCACGTCGTTGTCGTAGAAATAGAGCCCCGTGACCGCGTAGTGAGAACGGGGCCTTGCGGGCTTCTCCTCGATATCCCGGGCCACGCCATCGGCATCAAAACTGACCACGCCATAGCGTTCCGGGTCCTGCACGTAGTAGGCGAAGACCGAGGCGCCGCGCTCCCGGCTAGCGGCACTCTTGAGCCGGTGGGTAAAACCCCCGCCGTAGAAGATGTTGTCGCCCAGCACCAGCGCTGCCGGGGAGCGGCCGATGAACGTCTCACCCAGAATGAAGGCCTGGGCCAGTCCGTCGGGGCTCGGTTGCACCGTATAACTGATATTGATCCCCCAGTGGGCGCCGTCACCGAGCAGGTCGGCAAAGGCCGCCTGGTCCCGCGGTGTGGTGATGACAAGGATGTCCCGTATCCCCGCCAGCATCAGCGTCGCCAGGGGGTAGTAGATCATCGGCTTGTCATACACCGGCATCAGCTGTTTGCTCACCGTGCTGGTCAGCGGATGGAGGCGGGTGCCTGACCCGCCCGCCAGTATGATGCCCTTGTAGTTACTGCTGTACATGGAGAGGGTCCTGCGTGATCAAGCGCGCGATTATAGCCCAGGCGGGTCCGGGGCACGACCCGAGCCCCTCACTGTACGGTCGTAAAGGGGGTGGATTTCTTACCGGTGGCTGATTAAACTGCCGCAAGACGCGCGCCGGCGGGTACCTCACACCCCACCCGGTACCGCGTGCGCGCGCCGGGGTGCCGCGCATCGACTCCCGACCGTAAGATTACAGAGGAAGCCGTCATCAGGCACCTTGAGACACTTCAGGGCGAGCTGCAGCCATTGGCGTGGCCCGTGGCGCCGCCGGACGCGAGTCCTGCGGCGGAGCAGCCCCTTCGCATCGCGCTCCTCGGCTATCGCAGCCAGCCCCATACGGGCGGCCAGGGCATCTATCTCAGGTACCTCAGCAAGGCCCTGGTGGAAGCGGGACACGCGGTCGATGTCATCTCCGGCCCACCCTATCCCCACCTCGATCCCCGGGTGCGCCTGATCGAGCTGCCGAGCCTGGACCTGTTCCAGCACGGCCTGCTCTCCCTGCGCCCGCGTCATCTCAGGTCCCTGACCAATATCCTGGAGTGGACGAGCAAGCTCACCGGTGGCTTCGCGGAGCCGTACACCTTCGGACGCCGGGCGGTGAAGTACCTGCGCGAACACGGCCACAACTATGACCTGGTCCACGACAACCAGAGCCTGAGCTACGGCATGCTGCAGATTCAGGAGCTGGGACTGCCGCTGGTTACGACGGTTCACCACCCCATCACCAGCGACCTGCGGATCGCCCTGCAGGCGGCCCGCAGCTGGTATGAGCGGCTGCTCATCCGGCGCTGGCACGCCTTTCTCTCCATGCAGCGGAAGGTGATTACCCGGCTGCACAACGTGGTCACCGTGTCAGACTGCTCGCGCCAGGACATCGCGCGCGATTTCGGCCTGCAGCCCGCGGGGATCGGCCTGGTCCACAACGGCATCGACACCGAAGTGTTCCGCCCCCTGCCGGAAATCGCGCGCAGGCCGCAGCGCCTGATGGCCACCTGCTCCGCGGACGCCCCCCTCAAGGGTACGCGCTTCCTGCTTCGAGCCTACGCCCGCCTCCTGGCGCAGTATCCGGAGCTGGAGTTGCTGCTGGTCAGCAAGCCGAAACCGGGCGGCAAGACGGAAAAACTGGTGCACAGGCTGGGCATTGCCGAGCGGGTGCGCTTCGTCAGCGGGATCAGCACCGAACAGATGGTGGCTTACTATGCGGAGGCCACCATTGCGGTGGTCCCCTCCGTCTATGAGGGTTTCGGCCTCCCGGCGGGGGAGGCCATGGCCTGCGGCGTGCCAGTGGTATCCACCGACGGCGGAGCCCTGCCCGAAGTGGTCGGCGATGCGGGCGTCATCGTCCCCGCGCGCAGCGTCGACGCACTGGCAGAGGCAATCCACGAGCTGCTGCAGGATCCCGGGCGCCGGGACGAACTCGGCGCGATGGGCCGGCAGCGCATACTCGACCGGTTCTGCTGGCGGGTCTGCGCGCGCGAGATGACGACTTATTACCGACAGGTGCTGGCCAGTGCAGACGGTTGACTTCAGTCGCTTTCCCCTGGCGTCGGGGGACCTGGTGCTGGATCTCGGCTGCGGCGAGGGCCGCCACGTCATCTCGGCCTATCTCGCGGCGGACGTGCACTCGATCGGCGTGGACCTGCGCCTCGAGGACCTGGTCACCACCCGGCAGAAATTCCAGGCTTTCGAGGAGCCGGACAACCCCCGCAAGTCCTTCGGGCTGTCCTCCGCCAATGCCCTCGCACTCCCTTTCGCCGACAATACCTTTGACAAGGTGATCTGCAGCGAGGTGCTGGAGCACATTCCCGACTACGGCGCCGCGCTGCGTGAAATCGAGCGGGTGCTGAAACCCGGCGGCCTGTTTTGCGCCAGCGTGCCCCGGCGCTGGCCTGAGAAAATCTGCTGGGCCCTCAGCGAAGCCTACTACCGGGTACCCGGCGGCCACCTCCGCATCTTCCGCTCCCGTGAACTGCGCCGGGAGGTGGAGCGGCTCGGGTTTCGCCACTACGACCGGCACTGGGCCCATGCCCTGCACGCGCCCTTCTGGTGGCTCCAGTGCCTGTTCTGGAACAACCGGGATAGCAACTGGCTGGTAGCCCAGTACCACCGGCTGCTGGTCTGGGACCTGATGGAACGGCCGGCTCTCACCCGCGCCCTGGAGAAACTTATGAATCCCGTGATGGGCAAGAGCGTCGTGATGTACTTTCGCAAAGGCATGCAGGCGTGAGCGGGCTCTATCTCAGCCGCGGACTGTTCCCCCAGGAGTTCCTGCGCCCTACCGTGCAGTTTATCCTGGATACCCAGCGGGCCAGCGGTGAGATACCCTGGTTCGAGGGGGGCTATACGGATCCCTGGGACCACGTGGAGGCCGCCATGGGCCTCTCCATCGGCGGCGAGCACGCCGCCGCCCGGCGCGCTTACGCCTGGCTGGCCGGGCTGCAGCTGGAGGACGGCAGCTGGTGGGCCTCCTACCGGGGAGAGGAGGTCGACAACCGGCAGCGCCGGGAAAGCAATTTCGTCGCCTACATCGCGACCGGCGTCTGGCACCATTACAAGGTCACCGGTGACCGGGGTTTCCTGCGCAGCCTGTGGAATACGGTGGACCGCGCGATCGGCTTCGTCCTCTCCCTGCAGACGGAACACGGTGAGATCCACTGGGCCTTGGACAGTGACGGCACGCCCAGGGGCGATGCCCTGGTCACCGGCTGCAGCTCCATCTACAAAAGCCTGGAATGCGCCCACAACATCGCGTTTACGCTGGGTGAGGAGCGGCCCCAGTGGCTACGCGCCCGGCACGCACTCGGAACGGCGTTGCGCCAGCGGCCTGAGCGCTTCGACCGCACCTGGGAAAGCAAATCGCGCTATTCCATGGACTGGTTCTACCCCGTGCTGGCCGGCGTCTTCACCGGCGCCGATGCACGCGCGAGACTGGCGTCGCGCTGGGAGGAGTTTGTCGAGCCGGGCCTCGGCTGCCGCTGCGAAAAACAGGAGCCGTGGGTGACCGTGGCGGAGTCCTGCGAGCTGGTGATGGCGCTGCTGGCCGCAGGGGACCATGCGCGCGCGGTGGAGCTCTACAGCTGGCTGCAGCAATGGCGTACCAGCGACGGCTCCTACTGGACCGGCTATCAGCTGGTAGAGGACCTGTTGTGGCCCGACGAGAAACCGACCTGGACCGCAGGCGCCATTCTGCTGGCGGCGGACGCGCTGACCGGCCACACGGCGGCCGCCGATCTGTTCAGCCGGGTTGAACTTCTGGGCAGCGGCGCCGCCGGGGGCCAGGTGCGCAGGGTACGGGGGGACTAGGGCCTCTCGAAGAGCCCTACATCCTTCGCAACACCCCGAGGCTGCTGACCCGTTCCACCTCCTCGAACAGGCCGGACGCCAGGGCCATCCGGTAGATCGCCCAGGGCGCCTGGCCGCCGGCGTGTGCGTCGGCGAACAGGTCGTGAATCGCCAGCACACCGCCCCTGAGCAGGTGCGGTTCCCAGCAGCGATAGTCCGTCAGCGCCGCATCCAGGCTGTGACCACCGTCGATGAATACCATCGACAGGGGCGTCTGCCAGTGACGCGCGGCGGGCTCCGAGGCGGCCACCACCGGCACCACGGTATCCTCCAGTCCCGCCAGGCGGATATTGCGCCGGAACTCTCGGAAGCTGTCCATGATCGCCTCTCCGGCGTCATAGAGGGCGGGGTCGTGGAACATCTCCCCGGGCTGGTGCTCCTCCGAGCCCCGGTGATGATCGAGCGCGAAGAGTGTGCCCCCGTTGCGCCGGCAGGCCAGGCCCAGGTAAATCGTCGACTTGCCGCAGTAGCTTCCGATCTCCAGCACCGGCCCCGCCCTGCTCGACTGCAGGGCGTGACGGTAGAGCGTCCCGGCCTCGTCATCGGCGAGGAAGCCCTTTATCGTGTCGATATTGGCTGGCAGGTCCGGGATCATCTTCTCGCTTTGGAACAGGGTCGACGGCTGGGCAAGTTAGCGGGTTTGCCCCCGCCAGGCAAGCGGCCCGCGTCACCACCGGCGGGCCGGTTCGCCGTGCTATGATTCCCCACGATTCGTGATGGGAAGCGCAGACCATGAAACTCGACCTGCCCCGTTTCGACCGGGCCCGTGTGCTGGTGTTCGGGGACATCATGCTGGACCGCTACTGGGAGGGGCCCGTCTCGCGGATTTCCCCCGAGGCGCCGGTGCCGGTGGTCACCGTCGAGCAGATGAACGACCGGCCGGGCGGCGCCGCGAACGTGGCCCTCAACATCGCTGCCCTCGGCGCGGCCGCCGCACTCGGCGGCTATGCCGGTGCGGACGCGAAGGCGGATGCGCTGGAGGCGATGCTGCGCGGGGCGGGCGTCGATTGCTGTCTCAGCCGGGTCCCGGGGCGGGAGACCATCACCAAGCTGCGCGTGATAAGCCGCCACCAGCAACTGCTGCGCCTCGACTTCGAACAGTCGCAGCTCTGCCTGCCGGACCCTGTCCCGGCAGAAACGCTGGCGACGCGCCTGGCCGGGTGCGGCGCTCTGGTGCTGAGTGACTATGGCAAGGGCGCCCTGCGCGACCCGGGCCCGCTGATTGCGCGTGCCCGCAAGCTGGGGGTGCCGGTACTGGTGGACCCGAAGGGCACGGACTTCGCGCGTTACCGGGGTGCGACACTCCTGACCCCGAATCTCGGTGAACTCGAGGCGGTGGTCGGCTCCTGCTCGACGGAGGGTGAGCTGGTCGCACGGGGCAAGCGGCTGATGGCGGAGCTCGACCTGACGGCGCTGCTGGTGACCCGGGGCGAGAGCGGCATGACCCTGCTGCGTCCGGGCGCGGAGGAGCTGCACCTGCCTGCCCGGGCGCGGGAGGTCTTCGACGTGACCGGCGCGGGGGATACCGTGATTGCGGTCCTGTCCGCCGCGGTCGCGGCGGGTACCGATCTCCCCCGGTCCGTGGCCCTGGCCAATTTGGCTGCCAGCATCGCTGTCGGCAAGCTGGGTGCAGCCACTGTCAGCGGACCCGAACTGCGCCGGGCTTTGCAGCAGGACCAGGGCTCGGAGCGGGGAGCCGTCACCCCGGACCAGCTGCAGATCCTGATGGCGGATGCCCGCAGCCAGGGCGAGCGTGTGGTGTTTACCAACGGCTGTTTTGACATTATCCACGCCGGCCACGTGACCTACCTGGAGCAGGCCAGGAAGCTGGGTGACCGGCTGGTGGTTGCGGTCAACAGCGATGAGTCGGTGCGGCGCCTGAAGGGCAGCGGGCGCCCGATCAACGCCCTCGACCGGCGCATGGCGGTCCTGTCGGGGCTGGAAGCGGTGGACTGGGTGGTCGCCTTCGATGAGGAGACGCCACGGTCGTTGCTGCAGAACCTGCGGCCGGATGTACTGGTCAAGGGGGGTGACTATGCGCTGGAGGGGGTAGTCGGCTGGGAAATCGTGCACGACTACGGCGGCGAGGTGCGCGTGTTGGACTTCGTCCACGATGTGTCGACCAGCGCCATTGTCAGCAGGATCCGGCAGGAGTCTGGCGACTGAGGGCGCGGCGCACTGCCTCGACATCGCTGCGCAGGTGGGCGGTGCAGATGGTGCCGACGATCGCGGCGCTGGCGCCCGGGTGCGCAAATACGAGGTCCATGCTCGCCTGCACCGGGTCACCGTGTCCGGGGGGCAGGTGGCCGCTGGCCAGGGGCTTTTTCACCAGTACGCCCCGCTGCAGGCGGGAGCAGGCATCGAGCACCGGTAGCGTCCGGGATTCCACGAGATTGTAGGTCGGCATCACCACGTCGCAGGCGGCGGCTGCCGCCAGGCCGCCCTCGATGGTCTTGGTTGACATACCATACGCCCGCACCAGCCCCTCGTGCTTGAGCGCTTCCAGCGCCTGCAGCGTGCCCATATTCCGAATAATCCCGAGGTCGTCGCCGTCGGAGTGCACCAGCACGATATCCAGGACATCGGTCCGGAGTCGCTGCAGGGAGCGCTGCACCGACCGTCGTGTGTGCTCCGGCGTGAAGTCGAAGCGCGATTCCCCGGCGTCGAACTCCTCGCCCACCTTGCTGCAGATCACCCAATCCCTACGCTGGCCGCGGAGCAGTCGTCCCAGCCGCTCCTCGCTGGTGCCGTAGGCGGGGGCGGTATCGAGCAGGTTGATGCCGAGGTCCCGGGCGAGCGCCAGCAGTGCGGTGGCGCTCCGGTCGTCCGGGATGGTGAATCGCCCGGGGTATTTTACCCCCTGGTCCCGCCCGAGCTTCACCGTGCCCAGTCCCAGGGCGCTCACCTGCAGGCCGGTCGTGCCCAGCGGCCGCATCCAGCTCACTGGAACAGGGTTTTCCAGCAAGGCTCGGCGACGGGAGGGCGACCCATAGCGGCGAGGGGTGTCAGGTCCGGCTCGTGGCGGGGGAGGACGGCCCCTGCCGCGAGCTGGCGCTCGACCTCGTTCCCCAGGTCGGGGGCCAGGCTCAGCTTGGTGGGCCAGGCGACCAGCGCATTGGCGACGCTGTCCACCGCCCCGACAAAAGCCCGGTCCGGTCGCAGCACCGCCGACTGGCGCGGCTCCGCGCGATCCAGCCTGAGCGTGCGCCACTCGGACGCACCGAAGTCGATCCAGGGCAGCAGGCCTGCCAGTTCGCGCCGCGCCCGGTCGATGAGCCGCCGGGGCTCCTCATCCGCGCCGTCGGTGGCGAGGTCGCCGCCGAGGTACCAGACCGGTTCCCCGGCGGCCGTGTGGTGGGTCGAGAGGGTGACCCGGGGGGAGGGATTGGCGCCGATGCAGTGGCCGAAAAAGGGCTGCCGGTAACGGTGCCTGACCAGCACCTGCTGCAGAGGGCGGCACTGCATGGCGGGCCGCGAGCCGCCGAGAGCAGCTATCAGCTCACCGTTGCCGGCGCCCGCCGCCAGCAGGAAGCGTTCCGGTTGCACCCGGCATCCGGGCAGGTGCAGCTCGGCGCGGCCACCGTTGTTCACAAGTTGCGCCTCCCTCCAGTCGATCCGGAACAACGCGTTCCGGTGGCGGGTGGCGAGGGTGGCAAGCAGGGAGGGCACGTCGAGCACGAGGTCAGCCAGGCGGTAGACCTGGCCTGCAAACTCCGGGTGCTGCAGCGGGACGGGGTAGTCTGCACGCCGCAGTTTTTCGACGCTGCCCCGCACCAGGCGTGAGGCCAGCAGGGTCGCCAGCCGCGGGAGGGGGGCGTCGCCCGACCAGAGATGGATGTGCTCCGCCAGGACGCGGCAGCCGCGCAGGTCGACCGCCCCCTCACCTGCGAGACACGCCCGCCAGGCGCCGGGCATGGCCGCGATGGCCTCGGACCCGCCGCTCCAGGCGCCGCCAAGGGCGTACTTGATGCCGCCGTGAATTATCCCCTGGGAGGCGATGGTCTGTCCGGCGCCCAGGGCCTCACTCTCGAACAGGGCCGCGCTGTAGCCCCTGTCGCGCAGCTGGTTGAGACTCCATAACCCGGCGATGCCGCCGCCGATAATGGCGATATCGATGCGCAGTATCTGCATGACGACAGCGGGCACCCCGATGACAAAACGGCCATTATAGCCGCATTCTGGTTGCAGGCCGCCGCGACCGGGGTGCCCGCCGCTGGCCAGCTATCGGGCGGGCCGTTATGCTGTCCCCCTGTTTCCGCCCGCCAGGGGAGCCCGGGGATGCGCTACCTGTATAGCGCCTTGTTCTATATGCTGCTGCCTTTCCTGCTGGTGCGGATGTTGCTCCGCTCACGGCGCGCACCCGCCTATCGCCAGCGGCTGGCGGAGCGCTTCGGCTTCTTCGAGGAGGACCCGGCCCCGGCCGGCACGCCGGTGATCTGGGTGCACGCCGTCTCCCTGGGGGAGACCCTGGCGGCAGCGCCGCTGATCGAGGCGCTGCTCGAGCACTGGCCCGACCATCGCCTGGTGGTGACCACGACGACGCCCACCGGCTCCGAAAGGGTGCGTGTCCTGTTCGGCGAGCGCGTCTTCCACGTATACGCCCCCTGGGACCTGCCCGGCGCCGTGCGCCGGTTTCTGGGCCGGGTACGCCCCCGGCTGTTGCTGGTCATGGAGACGGAACTGTGGCCCAACATGTTGCACTACAGCAGTGCCCTGGGGTGCAGGACCCTGCTCGCCAATGCCCGCCTGTCGGCGCGCTCGGCGCGGGGCTACGCCAGGTTTGCCGGCCTCACCCGCACCATGCTGCAGCAGCTGAATACGGTCGCCTGCCAGTCCGTGGTGGACGGTGAGCGTTTCCTGGCCCTGGGTCTGTCCCCTGCGGCCCTGCACGTCACCGGCAGCATCAAGTTCGACCTGGAGCTGGACGCGTCCCTGCGCGCTGCGGCCGCAGACCTGCGCCGGGATCTGGGAGCCGACAGCCGTCCGGTGCTGGTCGCGGCCAGCACCCATCCCGGGGAGGACGAGCAGGTGCTGGAGGCCTTCGCCCGTATCCGCCAGGAGACCGATAACTGCCTGCTCGTTCTTGTGCCGCGGCACCCGGAACGCTTTGACGAGGTCCACGCACTCTGCCGGGCCCGGGGCTGGAGTGTCGCACGTCGCTCCACCGGGGTGAGCCCCGGTCCAGGTGTCGATGTCCTGCTGGGGGACACCATGGGTGAATTGCTGCTGCTGCTCAGTGTCGGGCGGGTGGCGATCATTGGCGGCAGCCTGGTGCCCCACGGCGGCCACAACGTACTGGAGGCGGCCGCCTGGGGCGTGCCTGTAGTCACCGGGCCTCATATGTTCAATTTCGAGGAGATCAGCGGGCTGCTGGTGGAAGCGGGGGCCATGGTCAGGTTGCAGGATCCCGCTGACCTGCCCGCCTGCCTGCAGGCGCTGTTGGCCGATCCCCGGCGCCGCCGGGAGATGGGCGCGGCCGGGCAGCGGGTGGTGGCCGATAACGGGGGCGCCAGGAAGCGACTGCTGGCCCTGGTCGCGGAAAACCTGGGGAGCGGGTGATGATAACCCGCCCGGGCGTCTACCTCGCGCTGGTGGCGGTGGGGGGAGGCGGCGGTGCCAGGTAGGAATCCAGATTGTAGATATCCTCCGGGCTCAGCAGCCCGGCCTGCTCCTTGAGTCGCAGCATGTTGATGATGTAGTCGTAGCGGCTGTTGTAGTAGTCCCGCTGCGCGGCGAACAGGGTATTCTGGGCGTTGAGCACGTCCACCACGTTGCGCGTACCCACTTCGTAACCGGCCTGCGTGGCGTCCAGCGCACTTTTGGATGAGACGATGCTCTGCTTGCGCGCGGCTACCCGCGCCACGTCGCTGACCACAGTCATGTGGAGCGAGCGCGTATTGGTGACCGTATTGCGCGCGAGATTGATCCGGTTCTCCCGCGCGGCATTGAACTCCTGGGCTGCTCTGCGCCGTTCGGCGCTGATGGCGCCGCCGGAGTAGAGCGGGAGGTCCAGGCGAATCTGCCAGAGCTGGTCCTCGGTATCACGGTCCGGCGCGACGTCGAGGCCTGTGCTCGGTCTGCGGGTGAAGCTTCCGTCGGTCTCGTAATCCTCGTAGGCGATCAGGCCGCTCACCTTGGGGGCGTGCTCCAGCTGGCTGGCCTTCGCCGTCTGGCGGGCGGCCTCCTCCGCATAGTTGGCTGCCTGCAGGTTGAAGTTGTTGTTGAGTGCGAAGTCGACCCAGGCGGCGCGGTCCGTGGGCTCCGGCAGCTTGATTTCGATATCCTCCTTCAATATGTCGAGGTTATCGTGACTGCGCCCGGTCAGCACCGAGAGGCGCTCCAGGGCGACGGATACGTTGTTCTCGTCCACGATCCGGTTGACCTGGGAGAGGTCGTAGGCAGCCTGGGCCTCATAGACGTCCGTGATGGCGATGAGGCCCACTTCGAAGCGCTGCTGGGTCTGCTCCAGCTGCCGCTCGAACGCCCGCTCCTGGGCCTTCGAGGCCTCCAGGTTGTCCTGGGCGCGCAGCACCAGCAGATAGGCCTCCACCACGCGGACGATCAGGTTCTGCTGGTTTGCGGCGAAGGTGGCCTCCGCCTGCTTGGTGAAATCCTTGCCCGACTGGAAGGTGAACCAGGCCGGCAGGTCGAAAAGTGCCTGGTTCAGGGAGAGCTGATAGCCCTCAGTAGTGATATCGGTGTTGGAAAAGGTCTTGACCGTCTCGAAGCCACTCTCGGTAAACGCGGGGCTGATGGCATTCACGTCGCTGTCGCTGTCGGTATAGGTGTAGTTGCCGTTGATCTGCGGGAGCAGTCGCGAGCGGCTCAGGTTTTCCGTCTCGAGATTGGCCAGGTACTGGGCCTCCTCTGCTTTCAGCTGGGCGTCGTTCTCAAGCGCGAGCTCATAGATATCACGCAGGGACTCGGCCCTGAGAACGGCGCTCCCGACAGTGAGCGCAAGCGCCATCAGTACGACTGCAGTGTGTTTCATGCAAAAGTTCCTTGTAAAACGCGGGTGTTTCCGGCGGATGGATTCTACCAGCACCGGGCCCGTCTTGCATTTCAGGGAAAAGGTATAAAATGTCGGCAACCTGTGTCATCTTAGGTGCTAAACTCTGCAGTCGTTCCGGCATGGGGGCGTAAAGCTTGTAAACCCCGGGCAGGACGCGGTTTTTTACACAGGAGCTTTCGGGAGGTGATGTTGCAGCGGGCGAGGAATAAAGTGTTCAAGATAGATCTGGCGGAACTTCACGCGGTGTGTGAGGCCAATTACACCCGGCTCCTGCGCCTGTTTCCCGACTACGAAAATACCAACGCCCGGGAATTCGCCGTCGGTTCCGCCCGGGTCTGGCTGGAGGTGGTGGAGCGCTGTCGCTACACCACGATATTCCGATTGCACCAGCAGCACAGCGACGCCCGCTGGCTGGGCAACCTGCGTATCGAGGTGAGAGCCTATCATGACGCCGGCATGCTGGAGGTCGGCGTGTTCCAGTCCCACCGCCGCATAGCGGCGCGGTACCACTACCCCAATGCCGCGATGTACCAGCAGGATGAAAAGTCCCAGCAGAACCGCTTTCTCGCCGAGTGGCTCGAACACTGCCTGCAGAATGGCCGCGCCAGCCAGAGCGTGCGCGTGCCTGCCGCAGGCGCCTGAGTCTCCCGCGCGGTAGCACTGCATGTCCAGCGCCTGGTGGAGAAGCCATCGCATGGCGCACGGCGGGGGTGCCGTGCGTGTGGTTCAGTTGACGGATACCCACCTGTGCAGGGCGCGCGGGGGCACCCTCCTCGGTATGGACACGGACCGCTCTCTGCAGGCGGTAATCGCCCAGGTAAAACGGGAACGCCCCCGGATCGACCTGCTGCTGGGCACGGGGGACCTGTCTGACCGGGGCGCGCGCAGTGCCTACGAGCGATTGCAGGTTTATTTCGACCAGCTCTGCCCCGACAGCTTCTGGCTGCCCGGCAACCACGATGACAGGGTGGAGATGGAGGCCGTGGTCAATCACAGTGCACGACTCAGCAGTGAGATACGGGTGGCCGGGTGGCAGATCCTGATGCTGGACTCCCAGGTGCCCGGGGAGGTAGGGGGGCGACTCGGTGAGCAGGAGCTAACGCTGCTCGATACCGCGCTGCAGATGGCCCGGGAAGAGGCGCTGTACACCCTGGTCTGTCTTCACCACCAGCCAATGGCCATCGGCTGCGACTGGCTGGATGAGCAGATGGTCGCCGACGCGGGCGATTTCTTCGGGATACTGGATCGCTACGCTGGCGTCCGGGGCGTGCTCTGGGGGCACGTCCACCAGCAGGTCAGCCGGCGTCGCAACGGCGTGCTGCTCATGGCCTCTCCCTCCACCTGTGTGCAGTTCGCGCCCGGCAGCAGCGACTTTCAGGCCGACGACCAGCCCCCGGGCTATCGCTGGCTGGACCTGTGCCCGGACGGCAGCATAGAGACCGATATCTCCCGGGTTCGCGATGTCCATTTTCACGTCGATCTCGATTCCGCCGGCTATCTCTAGCACTATTCCGGGCAGCAGCCTCATGTAAAATGGCCGCGCTTCCCGGAGTTGCACTACCCGTTGGCCAGACAACGCAGTGATGAATCTTACGACAGACACATGAGGCAGGAATGAGCCAGTACACCGCCGAAGATATCGAAGTCCTCACCGGACTGGAGCCTGTGCGCAAGCGCCCGGGCATGTATACGGACACCACCAGGCCCAATCACCTCGCCCAGGAGGTGATCGACAACAGCGTGGACGAGGCGCTGGCGGGCCACGCCGACCAGGTCGAGGTCAGCCTGCACGCGGACGGCTCGATAACCGTGACAGACAACGGCCGGGGAATGCCGGTGGACATGCACCCGGAGCAGGGCAAGCCCGGCGTGGAAGTCATCCTGACCACCCTGCATGCCGGCGGCAAGTTCTCCAACAAGAACTACCAGTTCAGCGGCGGTCTGCACGGGGTCGGAGTGTCGGTCGTCAACGCGCTCTCGAAAGAGCTGCAGGTGGTCATCCGCAGGGACGGACAGGTGCACCGCATGGCGTTCGCCGGCGGCGAGAAGAAATCCGATCTCGAGGTGATCGACAGCTGCGGCAAGCGCAATACCGGGACCGCGGTCACGTTTACCCCCGACCCGAAGTATTTCGACTCGGTCAACTTTTCCGTCTCGCGCCTGCGCCACGTGCTGCGCGCCAAGGCAGTGCTCTGCCCCGGCCTGAGGGTGAAGTTCACGGATGAAAAGAAGGGTGAAACCGACGAATGGTATTACGAGGATGGCCTGACCGACTACCTGGCGGACGCCACCATCGATTTCCCGGTCATTCCGGAACAGCCTTTCGTGGGCAGCTTCAGCGGCAGTAACGAGGGGGTGGACTGGGCCATCCAGTGGCTGCCGGAGGGCGGCGAAGTGGTCGCCGAATCCTATGTCAACCTCATCCCCACGGCTCAGGGGGGCACCCATGTCAACGGGCTGCGCACCGGCCTGCTGGACGCCATGCGCGAGTTCTGCGAGTTGCGCAGCCTGCTGCCCCGGGGCGTCAAGCTGACCCCCGACGATATCTGGGAGCGCTGCTGCTACATCCTCTCCTCCAAGCTGGAGGACCCGCAGTTCTCCGGCCAGACCAAGGAGCGGCTCTCCTCGCGGGAGGCCGCCGCCTTTGTATCCGGGGTGGCAAAGGACGCGTTCAGCCTCTGGCTCAACCAGCACACGGAGGAAGCGGAGAGGCTGGCGGAGCTCTGTATCAGCAACGCCCAGCGGCGCTTGCGCTCGGCCCGCACCGTGACCCGCAAGAAGGTGACCGCCGGCCCCGCCCTGCCTGGCAAGCTGGCCGACTGCTCCGGGGGGGACCCAGCCCGCAGTGAACTGTTCCTGGTGGAGGGCGACTCCGCCGGCGGCTCCGCGAAGCAGGCGCGGGACCGGGAGTTCCAGGCGATCCTGCCCCTGCGCGGCAAGATCCTCAACACCTGGGAGGTGGATTCCCAGGAGATTCTCGCCTCCCAGGAGGTGCACAATATCTCCGTGGCCCTGGGTGTCGACCCCGCCAGCGACGATCTCTCCGGTCTGCGCTACCACAAGGTCTGCATCCTCGCGGACGCGGACTCCGACGGCCTCCATATCGCCACCCTGATCTGCGCCCTGTTCGTGCGCCATTTCCGGCCACTCGTTCAAGCGGGGCACGTTTTCGTGGCGATGCCGCCCCTCTACCGCATCGACGTCGGCAAGGAGGTGTTCTATGCCCTGGACGAGGGCGAGAAGCAGGGCGTGCTCGACCGGATCGAGGCGGAAAAGAAAAAGGGCAAGGTGAACGTGCAGCGTTTCAAGGGGCTGGGGGAGATGAATCCCCTCCAGCTCCGGGAGACGACCATGGACCCCGATACCCGGCGCCTCGTGCGCCTCGTGCTCGATGCGGGCGATGGCACCAACAACATGCTCGATATGCTGCTGGCCAAGAAGCGGGCTTCCGACCGCAAGACCTGGCTGGAGAAGAAGGGGGACCTGGCCGAGGTGGTCTGACCCCGGGCCACCGGTCAATTCGTCGACAACTGCCGGTAGAGCTGCTGGTAGTTGGGGTTGTTCGGCGCAATTTCCGTCAGTCGGCGGGCGTAGTCCAGCGCCCTGTCGCGCTCCCCCAGCTCCGCGCTGTAATTGGCCAGGGCGAGCAGCACATCCTCGTTGCGCGGGACCTCCCGCGATAGCGCCTGCAACTGGCTGACGGCGTCCCGTGGCCTGCCGAGGTCGTGCAGGGCGATGGCGTAGACGAAGCGGTGGCGGGTGCCCTCTGACTCCAGTTCTGCCGCCCGGCCCAGGTATTCCAGAGCTTTCTCCGGCCGGTTGCCCCGGGTTTCCAGCAGCCCCAGGGAGTGCAGGGTGGGTCCGTTGTCCGGGACGGCCTCCAGCGCGCTGAGCAGCAGCTGTCTCGCCTCATCTTCCCGCCCCTGGGAGCGGAGCAGGTCGGCCAGGTTGAGGTAGGCGGGGATCAGCTGCCCGTTGAGCGACAATGCCTCACGGTAGGCGGCCTCGGCGGCAGGCGCATTGCCGCGGTTGACGTGGAAAACACCCATCTGCAACTGTACGGAGGGCATGTCCGCATGCTGCCTCTGGATCGCGAGGTACTCGTCGAACAGTGCGCGCAGCTGCGTTGCCTGTTCCGGCGGGATCTGGTCCAGGGGGACACCTGCCAGCGATTCCGCCACCTCCATGCGCACCGCGGTAACCGGGTCGTCGACCAGCGGCTGCAGCAACTGCAGGCGCTGGTGCAGCGGCAGGAACTGCAGTGAGCGCACCGTGCTGGTGCGCAGCAGTGGATCGTCGTCGTAGAGCAGCATGGCCGCATTTTGCATCGCCTCCCGGCCCCCGACCGGACCGAGGGCCTCGATGGCGCTGGCCCGCCAGATGGGGGCGGCAGCGGCGTCCCTCGCCAGCTCGCCGAGCACCGGCACGGCGCGCCTGTCACCCTCACCGATTCGCTGGAAGGCCCGCGCCCTGTGGCTGCCCGTATCCCGAAACTCGATTCCCCACTTGCGCAGGGCGTCCACCGCCCACTGGCCATCCTGCTCTGCGTGGCAGGCAGTGCAGGCGTTGGGCACACCCATCACCACACTGAGGTCGGGACGGGGGATGCGCATACTGTGGTCGCGGCGGGGATCGACGCCCATATAGGTGGTCTCGGGCATATGGCAGTTGGCGCACAGTGCGCCGGAAGAGCCGGCCGGGTGGTGGTGGTGAGACTCGTTGTCATAGGTGGCGCTCTGGTGGCACTGGGCGCAGACGCCGTTGCCGGGAGCGCGGAGCGCCAGGCTGTGAGGCTCGTGGCAGTTGCTGCAGACCACCCCCGCCTGGTGCATTTTGCTCTGCAGGAACGAGCCCCAGACATAGACCTCGTCGCGGATCTGGCCGTCGTGGTAGTAGAGAGGCGCCATCGGCAGTGACGGCCGGTGGGTGTCCAGCAGGTTGGCGCCGTAGTGGTAGTCCCCGAGGGTGCCCCGGCGTGCGTGGCAGCGCCCACAGGCATCGATCTGGGCACGGGACTGGATCGGTTCGCGCCGTTTCGCGATCGCCCCATCCTGCGGAAATGCCCACTCCCCGCGCTGGGCGAGGTCGGTGGGAAAGCCGCCGTGCGGCGCCTTGCCCGGGTCACCTTCGGCAGCCAGCGTCAGGTGCCGCTCGCCCGGACCATGGCAGGCCTCGCAGCCGACGTCCAGCTCTTCGAAGGTAGTGGCGAAACTGTGCGTGGCCGCATCGTAGTTTTTCTTCAGGTCGGTGCTGTGGCACTCGGCACAGCGGGTGTTCCAGTTCTGGTAGGGACCGGTCCAGTGCAGCGGGTCCCGGTAATCGATCGCCTCGTCCGGGTAGAGGTGGTACCAGCGCTGCCCGCCCTCGGCAGCCGGTCGGCTGTCCCAGGCGACGGTCAGCGCCTGCAGGCGACCGCGGGACAGCGGCAGCAGGTACTGCTGGAGGGGATAGACACCGAATACGTAGGCGACTTCGAAGTCCCGCAGTTCGCCGTCCTCCCCGTCGGTACGGACCATGAATTTCTCTCCCTCGCGGAAGAATCTCGTGGTGACACCGTTGTAGGTGAACGTCGCGTCGTCAAAGTCACCCAGCACGGTCTCCGTCGTCGGCAGCTGCATGGCGAGGTCGTGGTGGGAGCCCCGCCAGTTCGCGTATTCCTGTTCGTGGCAGGTTTTGCAGGCATCGGAGCCGGTGAAGGCGAACCCGGCGGCGCTGTAAAACAACGCGGCCAGCAGCAGTAATCTTGTCGGCAAGGGTCGGCGACCTGTGTGCGGAGAAAGCGCCACATTAACTGATCTGGGGATTTTGCCCAAGTTTTCGGAGCGCGCGTCACAGCATGCCCGGCTGGCTGGCGCAGAACAGGGCGGTGCTGAAGCCCACGACCATCCTGGCTCGAGCACGTGGCGGCCGCATGACGGAAATACCATTCTTTTTCGCATTATGCGGCTGTTTTGTCGATCAGCCGACCTGCCCCAGGGTGGTATGGACAGGCTGCAGGGCTGTTTCTATGATGGCCGGGTGATGCGCCGGCAACTGGCCCGGCGCAGTGAGCGGCAGAGGTGCCTGGTGAAAATCGGAATACTGAAGACAGATGCGGTGCGGCCCGAATGGGTGCCGGAATTCGGGGAGTACCCCGATATGTTCATCGCCCTGCTCGGTGAACTTGACCCGACCCTGGAGTTCGCCGTCTACGATGTGGAGCAGGGTGAATACCCGGCGGATATCGACGAGGTCGATGCCTATCTGATCACCGGCAGCAAATCGAGTGTCTACGAGGACAAGCCCTGGATCGCGAGGCTGATAGAGTTCGTGCGCGAGCTGCACCGGTGCCGGAAGAAGCTCGTCGGCATCTGCTTCGGCCACCAGCTGGTCGCCCAGGCACTGGGGGGGAAAACCGAAAAGTCCGTTAAGGGCTGGGGCGTCGGCCGGCACACCCATCGGTTCATCAAGCTGCCGTCCTGGCACGACCAGGGCGAGCCGGAATTCGATGTGCTGGTCAGCCACCAGGACCAGGTGGTGAAGAACGCCGAGGGCGCGCAGGTCCTGGCCGGCAGCGAATTCTGCGAAAACGCGGTATGCCAGATCGGGGATCATATCCTGACATTCCAGGGTCATCCCGAGTTCGTCCCCGGATATTCGCGGGAGTTGCTGGAATTCCGGCGCGAGCAGCTGGGCGAGGATACCTATGCCAGCGGTGTCGCATCCCTCAGCCGTCCCCCACAGCGGGAGCGTATGGCTCGGTGGATCCTGGCCTTCCTGCGGGAGGGCGCCCAACCGGCCTGACCGCCCCTCGCAGCGGGACGGGTCAATCGTGCGTCAAGGCGGGTGTTCAGTCGCCGCGGGCACGGCGTTGCATCATGTCCAGGTAATCAGCCAGCTCCCGGTCGTTGGCGAACACCGCCATATCCGGCAGCGCCTTGAGAATCTCGAAGACCTTGTCGATGTGCGGCTTGCGGTTTGCCGCGGCGAGCCGCCTGCCCTCTCCCGCCGTATGCTTCGCGGCCTTGAAAATCACCCGCAGCCCGGCCGAGCTGATGTAGTCGAGGTCCCTCATATCAAGAACGGTGAGCTGGTAGCCGTCGTCGATGACCTGCTGCAGGCGTTGTTCGAAGTCGGGTGCCGTGTCCGTGTTCAGTCCGCCGTCCAGGCATATGCGGGCCACTGAGCGCTCCTGGTCGGTGACAACGGAGGTGTGTAGATCCATGGGGCAGGTAGCCTCTTGTGGGACAGGTTCGGCGTCGGGACGGGTCTGTCCCCACGGCGCAGTTTTCGACACGCGCAGCACGTTGCAGCTGCCGCTTCTGTGATAGCTCTGTTCATCGGTCAAGCGGGTGATCAAGTGTACACCAAGCCCGCCGATCTCGGCATGGTCGATCCCGGCGCCCAGCTCGGCGCGGCGGGCGTGCTCCAGCGGATTGAAAGGTATCCCGCTGTCGATCACCTGCAGCGTGAGGCGAGATCCGTTCACCTCGACTTGCAGCCTGACCGTCGCCGACTCGTCGAGCTCCGCGTATTTCTCGATATTGCTGACGATCTCCTCCGCCACCAGGGTCATCTCGCCACAGGTTTCGCGAGG
>JARRPM010000060.1:0-19200 GCA_037382865.1 Halioglobus sp.
GGCATAGGAGGCAAGGTCAGCCACTCTCGCCTCCCCGTGCACGACGAAGGGGAGGGGATAGCAGTCCCCCAGTCAGACGCCGCCTGCTTCGAGCACCTCAACAGGCGCTTCCCAGGGGCGGCCGAGATAGCGGTCGGGTAACCCGGCCAGTTCCGGGACCCAGCGCCGTATGTAAATCCCATCCGCGTCGAATTTCTCACCCTGGGTGACGGGGTTGAAGATCCTGAAGTAAGGGGAGGCATCCGCGCCGCTGCCGGCCACCCACTGCCAGCCGGCACTGTTGTTGGCCAGGTCGGCATCCACCAGGGTGTCCCAGAACCACCTCGCCCCGGCCCGCCAGTGAATCAGGAGATGCTTGGTCAGGAAGGAGGCGACAACCATGCGGATGCGGTTGTGCATATACCCGGTTTGCCACAATTCCCGCATGCCGGCATCGACCAGTGGGTAGCCGGTCTCGCCGCGCTGCCAGGCCTCTAGAGACTGCGGGCTTCCGAGCCACGGGAACCTGCTGAACTGCTCCCTGAACGGCTCATCCGTTATGTCGGGAAAATGGTGCAGCAGGTGATAGGAGAATTCCCGCCAGCCCAGCTCGCTGAGAAACTTGTCGACCTGATCGACATGCGCGGGGGTGTGGCTCCCGTGCTCCCTGGCGGCGTGCCACACCTGTCTGGGGGAGATCTCACCGAAGTGGAGGTGGGGAGACAGTCGGGTCGTGGCCTCCAGGGCCGGATGATCCCTCCCTTCGTCGTAGTTCTCTATCGCCCCGTCGAAAAATTGCTCGAGACGACGCAGCGCGCCCTCGCTGCCGGGTTGCCACCATTCTCGCCAGTGTGAAGCCCAGTCTGGATCGGTCGGCTGCAGTCGCCACCCCTCCAGGTTCTCGCTGGCAAGCTCTTCCTCGCACCAGGTGATGTTCTCGGGAGCGTCCTTAGGGGATGCGGGCGATGTCTCGCTACAACATTTTCGCCAGAAAGGCGTGAATACCTTGAACGGCCCGCCACTCTGGGTGGCGATCGCCTCGGGTTCGAAAAGCAGGCTGCCGGGGAATCGCCTGAAGTCCACAGCCTGCTCCATCATGGCGTCGTGGACGGAGTGTTCGAGAGCGGCGGCCCAGGGCTCGTACTGCCTGCTGCAATAAAGCGCCGTTGCCCCGCTCTCCTTCAGTAGTCCCTGCAGCATTGACAGCGTTTCCCCCTTCAGCAGCAGGAGCCTGCCACCCATCTTGCGCAGATCGTCATTCAGGGCAGCCAGGCTCTGGTGCAACCACCAGCGACTGGCGCCGCCGGGCACCCAGTCACCCGGGGCCATTTCGTCGAGGATGTAGCAGGCTATTAAAGGACGTTGCGTGGCCACTGCGGCACGAAGCCCGGGCAGGTCATGGATGCGAAGATCCTGTCGAAACCAGAAAATGATAGGTTCGTTCATAAGCCGTGTACGCGCGGTGAGCCCGGCAGGATCACGCGCGGGGGCCTCCTCTCTGTCCAGCTTTTGTCTAATTGCATCTTCTTCAGTTCGGTCCCTGGTTGAACCCCTCGCTACGGCGCGGCGTAAGCCCCTGTACCGACCAACCATAGAAGGAACTTTGTTTATGCACCCGATTACCAAGGCTTTCGCGATTTGTATGCTACCTGTCATCGTCGCGTGTAGCGATGACTCCGACAACAACCGGCAGGACCCGGTCGAACCGCCCGAGCCGCCGCAGCCTCCGATTGAGGAGGTTGAGCCCGCGCAGCTTCGCGTGACCCACGCCTCTCCCGATGCGCCCGCTGTCAATGTTTACGTGAATGGCAGCGCAGCGCTGGAGGGGGTTGAGTTCAAGCAGAGTTCCGGGCTTATTACGGTCGAGGATCCGGGAACGATCGAGGTGGAGGTTCGTGGGTTGCTGCCGGACGGGTCGGAAACGACGGTCATCGGTCCGGTGGACCTGACGCTGGAGGAGGGCGTGCGCACCGACGTCGTGGCCTATGATGCCCTGCTCGACGACAACGGCGGGTTGAACATCAAGGCGAAAGTTCTGGACCCTGTCACTATCGAGGAAGAGATCAACGATGTGCGTGTCAGCGTTCTGCACGCTGCACCGGCGGTAGGCGACGTTGACATCTATGTCACCGCCCCGGGCGATGACATCTCAGGCGCAACTCCCATCGATGCCGACTTCGGCGATGCTGCCGGCCCGGTTGCGATCGACGCGGACACAGATTACCGCATCCGCATCGCCCCCGACGGTGACAGCACCGTGGTCTACGACAGCGGAACCGTCAGTTTCCCTGCCGGTACTGAGCTGCTGCTCATTGCGGTCGAGAACACGCTGAAGGTGGGAGACAATCCCGTCAATCTGCTGGCGGTGGGCGCTGACGGCGCATCGGAAGTGCTGGACGTCAACACCGGCGCGGCGGTAAGGGTGGTCCATAATTCCGCGGATACGCCGCCGGTAGACGTTCTGGTCGACGGTACGACCGTGCTGGACGCGGTTCCGTTCCCTGCCGCCAGTGGCTATGACGATATTCAGGCTCCGGCAGGCACGTATAACGTCGTCGTTGCTGCTGACGCTGACAACAATATTGCTCCCATCGACGTCGATCTTACGCTTGAGAGCGGCAAGAGCTACACCGCAATTGCTGTGGGGTCCTTTGACGCCAACACGGTAGAGGCGGTGTTGACGGAGGACGATCGCCGTAACATCGCAACCGCTGCGGTGGTCGAGATCATCCATGGCTCTTCTATCGTTGCTGCGGACATTCCGGTAGATATATTCCTGACCTCCGACGGCGTGATCGCCGATGCAGACCCGGCCATCGCCGGCCTGGCTTACAAGGAGTCCACCGGACAGCTGGCGCTGACCCCCGGCGATTACTGGGTGACCGTGACTGCTGCAGGAGACAAGGCCGTCGTGGCCTTTGACAGCGGCGCTCCCCTCGCGCTGGAAGGCGGGGTGAACTATACCGTGATCGCGCGAGACCCCTCTTCGGAAGAGGTGGAGGGGAACCCGTTGATTCAGCTTACCCTGCTCACCGATTGAGCCTGTGACAGGTTGTGGCCCCCTCCGCTGATGCGCAGGGGGCTTTTTTGTTTTGGGGGCGGCACTGGTGGATAATCAGGACGTGCGGGAAATGGAGAACGAGTCATGGCGTCAGTCTGCAAAGGGCCGTGGTCGCCTGGCCAGATCGAGGCTTTTCTTCGGGAAGCGGTCTATCCGATGCGGCTGGCCTGTGTCGGCGCTGACGGCTATCCAAGGGTCGTCTCGGTCTGGTTCCGCTATGAACAGGGGACCCTGTACTGCGTCTCGCACCGTGAATCGAGTCTGGTCGCGCTGCTGCGGAAAAATAACCGGGTCGGCTTCGAGATAGCGCCGAACGAGCCACCCTATCACGGCGTTCGGGGGCAGGGGCGGGCGACGCTGCGGGCCTTGGGAGACGACGAGACGCTGAAAGTGCTGCTCCAGCGTTTCCTCGGTGGTGTCGATTCGAAGCTGGCGCGCTGGCTGTTGTCGCGCAGCGACGAGGAGGAATTGATCAGCATCGAGCCGGGGCGCTGGTTCAGCTGGGACTACAGGCAGAGAATGGGCGATACGGGCGCGCAGGACTCAGCCGGGTAGGGCAGCGCCACGCCGGTTTTGCAGGATAGCGGCGGCATCGTGCAGGAGGGGCCCGCATTCCGCATGCAGTTTCACGGTGGCCAGCGGATCTGCCCGGGTCTGGCCGGGATTGATGATCATCAGCGGCCTGCCCAGTTCCGCCGCACGCTTGCAGAACCGGAAGCCTGACCAGACCTGCAGCGAACTCCCTGCCGCGAGAAGGGCATCCGCGCGCTCCAGGGCCGCCATGCAGCGCTCTACCGTCTGGCTGGGCACATTGTCGCCGAAAAAAACCACATCCGGCTTCAGAATGCCGCCGCAGTTTTTGCAGCCGGGGACTTTCAGGCCGTCCAGGAGATGACAGGCGACGTCTGCGTCCCCATCGGGCAGCGTAGTCCTGGCACCCGGCTGGATGTGGGGATTATCCCCGAGAAGCCGCTGCTGTATCGACTCGCGGGAATAGCGGCACGCGCACCCCAGACACTGCACCTGGTCGAGTCGCCCGTGCAGGTCCGTTACTTTCCGGCTGCCTGCCCGCTGGTGCAGGCGGTCGACATTCTGCGTGATCAGCAGTTCGACGCGGCCCTGGCGCTCAAGCTCCGAAAAAGCGATGTGCGCCCGGTTGGGCCGCGCGTCGCGCACCGCCGGCCAGCCCGAAATCGACCTTGCCCAGTAGCGCTTGCGCTGCCGTTCATCGGTGACAAATTCCCGGTGCTGAATGGGCTGGGCACGCAGCCATCTGCCCGCGGCGTCCCGGTAGGTAGGAATACCCGATGCGGCACTGATGCCCGCGCCGGTCACTACCACCAGTCGGGGATGTGCCTCGAGAAACCGAGTAATTAATGTCAGATCAGTCACGGTATCCTTCCTCGTCTTCCCGATTATACGTGCGGCGGCCGTGTCGGGATGCAGGCAACACCGTGATCCATGAGAATCTGCTACCGTACATACAAGTGGGCTAACCGGAGATGACGATACATGCATTTTCTCGTAACAGGGGGCACAGGTTTCATTGGAACCGCGCTCATCGAAGCGCTGCAGGATAAGGGGCATGCGGCGACGGTGCTGACCCGGCAGGCGTTGCCCGATCGGAGTGACTGCCGGTATGTCAACGATTTTGAGGATATCGAGTCCGGGAAACGATTCGATGGCGTGATCAACCTCGCCGGCGCATCGCTGGCGGGAGCGCGGTGGAGCGAAAAGTACAAGCGGGAACTGGTGGCGAGCAGGGTCGAAACGACCCGCGCGCTGGTAAAGCTACTTCAGCGCCTCGACCATACACCTCCACTGTTGCTCAGTGGCAGTGCGATCGGCTACTACGGTCATCACGGCGACGAGTTACTCGCCGAGGATGGCGCGGTGGTCCCGGGCTTCGCGCAGCGCCTGTGTCAGGAGTGGGAGGCCGCCGCGCTCGAGGCAGAAGCCCTCGGCGTGCGGGTGTGCCTGTTACGTCTCGGGGTTGTACTCGACGCGGGAGGTGGCGCCCTGGTCGACATGGCCCGCTCCTTTCAGCTCGGCATTGCGAGCTGGCTTGGAGAGGGCACCCAGTGGCTCAGTTGGGTACACCGTCGCGACGTGGTGGCGGCAATAGGCTACCTGATAGATTCCCCCGTGCTGTCGGGCCCATTCAATATCACGGCACCGGAGCCGGTCACCAGCCGGGGATTCTGTGATGCGATGAAGCGCCACAAGCGCACTTTCCTGACCATGCCTGTGCCTGCTCCGGCCATGCGCCTGTTGGTGGGAGAGATGGCAGACGAGCTGCTGCTGAATGGCCAGAGAGTGCTGCCCGCTGCCCTGGCTGCCGCAGGGTTCGAGTTCGGGTTCCCCACACTGGATGAGGCTCTGGCGGACATCTATGACTAGATGAGGTTTCGCAGTCTCAGCTCATCGGGGTAGGGCGCCATGAAAACCTGGTTGCCGATATAGGCGTTCGGATTATTGGCAAAGTGGTGCCGCAGCATGGTGATCGGTACCACCAGGGGTACGTGACCCAGTCGATACTGTTCGATCAGCTCCTTGAGCCGCTGCCGCTCCTCGGAAGAGACATCCCGCTTCAGATAGCCGGAGAGGTGGTAAAGCACGTTGGTGTGACTGCGCCGGGTCGCCCGATGAGTGAGCGCCTCCATCAGCAGGTGAATAAAGTCCGACGCCAGCTGTTCCAGTGGCTGGTTACCCGCGTCCGCGAGCATGCGTCCAAGGGCTTTGTAGCTCGGCACGTGGTGCGCCATCGCCAGGTACTTGTAGCGGCTGTAGAAATCAATCAGTTTGTGAGTGGTGAGACCCTCGGCCCACAATTGTTTCCAATCGTGATAGGTGTAGGCACGGGTCACGAAGCTCTCCCTCAATCCGGGATCATTCAGGCGCCCGTCATCCTCCAGCGGCAGAAGGGGATCGGCCTTTCCCAGTGCGCGGGCAAAGATGCCCTGCTGGTCTGATGCCACGCCGTAGCCGTTGTCGGCGTACCGCTTAACGCGCTCGTAGCCGCAACTGGGACTGCCCTTTACGAGAATGTAGCCGCACAGCTCAGGCGCAAGGTCCAGCACCCGCCGGGCATAGCCGGCGAGCTGCTCGGTATAGTCGTGGCTGTGGGTCTCCACATCCAGTGCCCGCACCTCGTCTTCACTGCCCACGAGATGGATGGGAGCGCGAGGCACTCCCATACCTATGCCCATTTCCGGACAGAAGGGGCGCATTTCAAAGGTGTCGCAGAGGCCGCGCACATGCTGATTGGGACTTTTGGTCTGGGCGTTGTAACGCACGGCGTTCCCCGCGAGGCAGGCGCCTATGCCCATAACCGGCTTCAGGCCGGGCTCCTGGGGGACTTCAGTCATAGCGTTGTTACCGGGTAGATCACAGCGAAAAGGTACAGGGCCGGCGAGCGTGGTGCAACAGCGTGCTAGGCGGCGCCACCGTTGTGGTCCCGGTAAACCGAGTTGACCGTGTCACTGCGTCGGAGCTTCTCAAGCGCGGACCGCTCCAGCTGCCGAACCCATTCGCGACTCACGGACATCTTGTCCGCGATTTCGGCCCTCGATAGCGGTGGCCCCTGATGGAGGCCCCAGCGGTTGATAACGACCTGCTGTTCTGACGGGTCGAGTCGCCGGATTTCCACCAGTAAGCGCTGGTTGAGAGAAGCCCGCTCGGCGTCGTGTTTCGTATCCTGAAAGGGACCGCCAGGCAGCGTATCCAGCAGTGTGGTGCCCTCGTCGTCGTCGAACTGGGGCGCATCCAGGGAGATGGCGAGATTGCGCAGCTGCAGGAGCTCGCGTGTTTTCTGCAGGGACAGCCCGGCGGCCCTGGCGAGGGCTGTGTCGTTCGGGACCGAGCCCGAGCGAGCGGTCTCCCGTCCGCGCTCACCATACAGCCTGCCGAGCTGCTCCTGGACATGATTCGGGTAGCGGATGGCCCCGGAAGCGTCGGTGAGACTGCGCCTGATGCCCTGCTGTATCCAGTTGTAGGCGTAGGTACTGAAGCGGTAACCGCGAGCGGCCTGGAATTTTTCCGCCGCGCGCAACAGCCCCAGGGTTCCCTCCTGGACCAGATCGGTGAAGGCCAGACCCTTGCCGCGGTGCCGACCCGCTATCGCGTAGACCAGCCGCAGGTTGTGCATTATCAGGGCGTTGCGCTCATCCAGGTAGCGGCGTATGCATCCGTTCATTTTCTGCCGGTTCGCTGCAGTGGGGCGGCCCCGGATGCCCGCTCTGGTCCAGTGGCGCATCCACGCCAGGAGCGCGCCGCCCACGCCGGCTTTGTCCACCTCTGACGGGTCGCGAACCAGAATTTCAGCCAATCCCGCAACGAGACTGGCTGGCAGCTCCAAAGCAAGCAGCAGCGCAGTGGCGGTGCGACCGCCCCCGTCATGGCTCAGGGAGCCGTTCAGCTCGAACATCTGCTCGCTTCTGGCCCCGCCGGGTAGATATTGCGCAAGTTCGCGGCGCAACAGGAAATGGTGCTCCCTGGTCTCAAATGCACCGATCTCGGGCAGGCCCGAGAGGCACATATCGCTCCAGCGCCCCAGAAATCGGCGGCTGTTCCTGTCGCGCACAAGCAGTTCCTGCAGTTCCCGGATGGCTTTCCACTTGCGACCGTCGACCAACCTCTCCTGATCCTCCTCGAGCAGAGGATAGCGCCGTGCATCGGCGAACAGCCTTTCGAGGTCGTCCTGCTCGGTCACTGGATTGGCGTTGTCGAGTGTCATCTGACGTCTGGCTCCTCTCCTAATAAGGTTTACAGGAATTACGTCAAGTTTCGTGTCTTTGGACAGAAATCGGGATGATCTGTCCAGTAAAGAGACGAACAAAATCTGGGCGGGGCATCCGCGAACGAGCTTCCTGCGTACAAAGATTGACAACCAGGAGGGATATGTCATGCAGCAAGATCTTTTAGAGCCCAGGCCTCTCTACGGTATTGGGACGGTGGCACGGCTGACAGGGCTGAAGCCGGACACCCTGCGGGTGTGGGAGCGGCGCTACGGGCTTGGGGCGAGCCATAAGTCAGCCACGGGGAGGCGTCAGTACACGCAGGCTGACCTCGAGCACCTGCAGTTGGTCGCAGCCCTGGTGGCATCGGGCGTCAGGATCGGAGAAATTGCCGCTTCAGAGCGAAAGACGCTGGAGATCATGGTCCGCAGTCACGGCATGCCGGAAACGCTCATTCCCGAGGCGAAACCGCGGGTGGTGTTCCTGGGGCCGGGGCTCTGCGACTGGCTCGAGCAGCATCAGGGTTGCCTCGCCCACGTCGATGCGCACCTGGCTCGCGTGGCGCTCACTGACGCGGAGCCCACTCTGTTCAGTGACCTGGGAAACATCGACATGCTGGTCGTCGAATGTTCAAACTTGGGCAGCGCGCAGGTCCGGAGCGCATCCAGCCTGGCAGAGGAGCTTGGCGTCTCACGGGTACTGGTCAACTATCAGTACTGCAATGAGCGCTGGCTCCGGGCGACCGAGGATCGGGGCTACACGGCGACCAGTTTCCCGCCAGACCCAGCCTATCTCGCCTATGAAATGAGTCGCAGCATCGCGGAGAAAGCCACGGGTCTGGGGGAGGCGAACCTCGGTGAGCTGATGGCTTCCCGGCCGAGGCGTTTCTCCGAAGACGAATTGTCTGCGGCCCGGAGCATCCAGAGTGGGCTGAACTGCGAGTGTCCGCGGCACATAACCGATCTGATCCGGGCGCTCGCCAGTTTTGAGGAGTACTCCGCCACCTGCTCTGTGGAAAACTGGCACGATGCGGCCGTGCATTCCTGCATCTACGCCTACACCGGCCAGGCCCGGTGGCTGATGGAGAAAGCGCTGGGCGCCGTGCTGGAGGAACACGCTGACAGTTTTGCCGAGGCGCTCCGGGCCCAGCGCGTCAGGCGCCTGAACGACGCGGCCTGAGGCGGCGAGGGTCCGCGGTCTCACGGTAGGGGCGGGCGCCCGCATACTCAGCCCGGGCGGGTGGGCGTTACATCCCGCCCGGCAGCCTATAGAATGCTGTGCTGAGGCGTGACCGTCGGGGTCAGTCCGGGCGCTCCCGGCGAGCACTGCCCGGTCCCGCCTCGCTTTCAAGCCTTTGTGGAGAGAGGGTCATTGTCCCGTTTTGGTCGCACCCTGGGTTTAATGGTGGCACTGCTGATGTTCTGCTTCAGCGCCTGGATGTACAGCAGGACAGGGGACTGGGTGGCAGCCCTTTTTGCACTGGGCAGTGTCGCCTACGGTTTCTTTTTCTACACGACCACGACCGGCAAGCGACCATGACTGGATACCCCCCGCTTTCTGGAGCCCTGACATGTTGACCCCCCGCCCGGCGCTGCCTGCCCTGGTTGTTCTCATCGCCATGATTGTTGCCGGATGCGCCAGCGTGACCGGCGACCTGGACCCGCCCAATGTGGTGCTGGAAAGCTTCAACAGCCTGCCGTCGGACGGCGGCGGGCCCCGCTTCCAGATAAAACTGCGGGTCCAGAACCCGAACAAGCAGGCGCTGGATATTGCCGGAATCAGTTATAGTATCGCGTTGCTCGACCGGGAGGTCATCACCGGCGTTACCAACGAGGTACCGCTGATCGCGCCCTACAGCGAAGAGGTGGTCACGCTGGAAGCCGGTTTCAACCTGGTGCAGCTGCTGCGCCTGCTGACCGGTTTGGGGCGCACCCAGGGGGATGCACTCGAGTATCGATTTGCGGCGAAAATTGACTTCAACGGCTTCCTTCCCACGCAACGGGTGGAGGAAACGGGAGAGATCACGCTCAAGTAAAGCGGTCTGCCTGTGGCGATCAGCCCACTATCGACTGCGCAAATATCGCCAGAATGATGACGGGACAGACGAAACGGACATACCAGGGCCATATGGACCAGAATAGTGTCTGTTCCACCTCCGGGCTGCCCTTGCGCACTTCCTGCAGCAACTGGTCGCGGTGCCAGATCCAGCCCGCATAGACACAGAACATGAAGCCCAGCAGCGGCTGGCTGTAGCGGGTTGTGAAGGCGACCACCAGTCCGAAAAGTTCGCTGAAATTCATGAGGATGATCGCGCTGACGAGTGCGATAAGCCCACCGATAACGAATACCGCTTTCTTTCTACCCACGCCGTGTTCCTCGATGGTATAAGCCACGGGCACCTCGAGCATGGAGATGGATGAGGTGAGTGCGGCAATGCTCATGAGGAAGAAGAAGGTGAAGGAAATCACGATACCGGTGGTGCCCATGGCCTTAAACAGCTCGGGCAGTACGGTGAAAATCAGTGTGTCCTCTGAAATCAGCTCACCGGTTGCGGTAAAGATCTCCACCCCATTGTGGAGAGCGACATACATCGCCGGCAGAACCAGGAAACCGGCTGTAACGGCGATGGAGATGTCCACCAGGGTGACCAGGCTGCCCACTACGGGGAGATTCTCGTCATCATTAATGTAGGAGCCGTAAATCAACATTGTTCCGACGCCGAGAGAGAGTGAAAAGAAAGCGGCGCCGAGGGCGCTGATAATGAGCTGGGGTGACAGCGCGCGCTCAACGTCCGGTAACAGATAGACCTTCAGACCATCCATGGCGCCGTCGAGTGTCAACACGTAGAGAACCAGCAGCACAAGCGTAATCAGAAGAACCGGCATCAGTCTCTCGGACCAGCGCTCGATGCCCTCGCGAACCCCTTCCGCGATTATACCGACAGTGAGCGCCATGAAAATCAGCATGAAGAGAATATTCCGCGGGAGCCCGAAGGAAGTCAGCCAGCTGCTCACCTGGGTCATCCCCAGCAGATCGGACAGGGAGGAGATACAGAAAGCAATCATCCAGCCGGCGACGATGGCATAAAAACTGAGTATGAGGCTGGCGACGATAAACCCGATGATACCGGTCGCGGCGCCGACATGGCGCAGGAGCGGGTTGGGGGATATGAGTCTCAATGCACTCACTGCGTTGGCATGGGCGTGACGCCCGATAATGAGTTCCGCCATCAGGGCAGGGTAGGCGAGGGTGAAAGCCAGGAACAGATAGACCAGAAGAAAGGCTGCGCCACCGTTACTGGCCGCCTGGGTCGGGAATCCCCAGATGTTGCCCAATCCCACCGCGCTGCCCGCCGCCGCCATCACGAAGCCAAAACGTGAGCTGAACTCCCCTCTAGCAGAAGCCATATACCTGACCTTCTTATACCGTTATTCTGCGGGAGTTTATCACGAACTCCCGCTTATCCCACGCGTCGCCGGCTAATCCAGGCCTGGTTCACAGGGCTGCATTCGCTTTTTCTTTTTATCTGGTGTTTGGCCAAACAGTTTGAAAACCATCTGTGGCACAAGCGTAAGGACGCGAGTGTAGGCATCTGCCGCTGCGGTGATCGGGGAGATAATCGGCCTCGGATTCCCGAAATCTCCCTTTAGCCTGACGGAGGAGGGGACCTGGAGCATGCGGGATTTCGACATGGGCGTAATCGTCATATCCATTGTCTTCCTGACGAGATCGAATGTGCCCGTGCCCGTGGCGAGCATCTTGCCAGTCTCGACAAACAGGCTGTCTGATGTGGCGACCCCGTCATCGAGCTGGAATTTGGCCATCGTGCAGTCGATGTCGGTATATTTCTCAAGCATCGCTCCCGAGTAGATCCACTCCAGCAGATCCGTGGCGAGGATGTCATATGCGGCCCCCTCGATGACGGCATCTTCCAGGGCGATGGCCACGCTGCCATCCAGGGTACTGAGAAGCTCGGTGCCGGTGGTTCCGCTCGCGCTGATGCCGCCCCGAAGACTGAGTATTCCCTTGATATCCACATCGGCCCCCAGATCCGCCGCAAGCGTGTTCATCGGAATCGATAGCGCCTGCCCGGCCAGGCTTATAGCGGGTTGGGCCGGATTCAGGTCGATGATGCCGCGGATCTCCGCGTCCGCCTGGGCGTAGGTGACGCTGAAGCGGCGCAGGATATACCGGTTGTTCTCGCCCGTTGCGTGTATGTTGACGCTATTGATATTGGTGTTTTTGCCGGTGATCCCGTTCAAGTCCACGGTTATGTCAGTGTCATAGCGTGGCGAACGCCTGAGCAGGCCTGCGAGCCTGTTGCGCGACTCAACCTCCTCCAGGCGCTCGACCGGTTTGTAAGCGGTGGTTCCCGCCTGTTCCGCCTGCAGGCCGAGGTCCCCGAGGTAGAGATGGGGAACGTTCACGGCAAGGCGGAGGCTGTTGACCTGATTACCCTCATAGCCGAGCCATCCATCTGCGGCAAGCTGTGTCTCTCCGACCCGGGACCGCGACTCGATGGCGAGTGCTCCGGGCCGGGTGGCCAGGGTCACGGTACCGGCTGCAGGATTCATGCGGAGCCCGGTCAATGCCTCCAGCAGGGCGGGGTCCCTGACCCGGTAGTTCGCCTTGAGGGCGGCAGTCGTCGACCCGCCGGTGTCGAGCGGGCGCTCCAGCTCGCCGGCTGCGGCGAACTCCAACGCGCCGCCTTCTTCGCCACCCGCGACCTTCACATCGCTGACCCGCCAGGCGCCGGCGGAGTTACTGAAAGTAAAACTGCCGTTCAGGGAGCCGACAGAGCCGGGGTATTGGAACTCCGGGAGCAGGTTCTGGATCAGGTTGCGGGTATCCACGCCGGAGAATTCCAGGTTCAGCGCGATACCGGCCAGGTCCACCAGATTGTCGACATGCCCGCTGGCTTTCGCGCGGGCCCGGTCGCTCTCCAGGACGCCTTCCACGTCCGTCAACTGCAGCGTCTCGCCGCGCAGGGACAGGTTGCCCTCAACGTGCACTGCGCCGAGGGAAGGAATCCTGGCGTCCGTAAACTGCGCTAGTGCCCCGGTATCAGGCACATTCACCCGGATCCGACCGGTCAGGTCCTGCAGAGACGACTCGGCTCCGGGATGTATCACCAGCTGGACGGAGGATAGCGAGGCGCCCAGCGCACTGCCATTCACTTCGGCTCGCCCTTCGGTGCCGCGCAGTTCCCGGCCGTCACCCGCCAGGTGCATCCCGGCTTCGATGCGGTAACCTGGTGCAATCTCGCGTTCCAGCAGGGCGCTGAGAGCGTTAGAGTCGGCGATATCTGCAACCAGATCCAGCTGGATATTCTCGGCGGCCGTCAACCCGCGTTCTGAGACATTGGTCACGTCGCCAATACTTCCCTCGATATGCAGCAATGCGGTCTCTTTCGTCCCACTCTCCATTACCAGGTCCCGCACAGCGATCCGGTTCCGGTTGCCCGTCAGCCTGGCGCTGGCAAACCAGGGTCCTGGATCTACCCGCAGCGGTCCCAGCCAGCGCTCCAGCACTTGCAGTGAGGGGCCGTGGACATCTATTTGTATCTCATTTTCAGCCTGGGACATATCCTCCCCCTCGACAGAAGACTGCCGGCGGCCACTGACATCGACGATGAGCCCGTCACTGCTGCTGGTATGCAGTATGAGGTTATCAACGACCGGCTGTTCGAGGCTCCCACTGATGCTCAGGTTGGCCTGGGCCCGCCCCAGATGGTCGACACCGGGCCCTAGCCAGCCCACCAGATAATGAAGCGTTGACAGTTCGCCGGCAGCGGCGAGTTCGAGTCTGGTGTCCCCGGGTCCGTTGTACTCCAGGCGGCCCGTCGCTTCAAAACCATAGTCCGGCATATTATCGAGGCTGAACCGGGCATCGGACAGGGTGAAGCCGGCGGTATTGCCCTCTACACGCGCAGCCATCTTCAGTTGACCTCGGATGTTTCTGTCGACGTCGAAGCCTTTGAGAAAGGCGCTCACATCGCGGTAGTTGGCGTCGAGCTGGAAGTCGTAGTTGAAATCGTCCTGAGTGCCCAGCAGTTCGCCGTCCAGGGCAACCTCACTGCCACTTTCGGGCGCTTCAAAGCGCGCCTTCAGCGATACCCCTCTGAGCTGCTGTGC
Source organism: Halioglobus sp. (assembly GCA_037382865.1). GTDB lineage: Bacteria > Pseudomonadota > Gammaproteobacteria > Pseudomonadales > Halieaceae > JARRPM01. The sequence continues at coordinate 13,911 of JARRPM010000060.1, forward strand.
CTCCCTCACCGCCAGCAGGTCGAGCACGGCCTGCAGCGGTTCACCGGAATAGTCGGCGTCGGCGGTGAGGTGATAGCTTCGGTTCCCAAAGCGCTCTCCCAGCAACTCCTTCAGCGGCAGTATCAAGGTCTCAGCGGCGTCGGTTATCAGGTGCACCTGATCGACCCGCAGGTGCCTGGGCAGCCAGGCCAGATACTGCAGCCACTGCACCGGGGCCGGATCCTCGGCACTGTCCTTCGTGGAGACGTAGATGATCAGCTGCGTCGCCGTGATGGAGGTATGGCCCAGGTCACTGCTGATCAGGTCGGACAGTCGGGTCGTGACAGACAGGTCGAGCACAGTGATCAGAGGTGGACCGGCAGTATTCACGGGAACAAGGTGGAGCTCCCGGGCCGATAACAGCCCGTCGTAAAGGTCGATTTGCGGATCTGCGAGCTCCAGGCGGAGGTCGGTAAACTGCCCGATGAGCCAGTGGGCCGTGGCCAGCACTACCGCCTGCGAGCGCAGGGCCATGGCGAGCGCCACCAGCGTAACGCCAAGCAGTGAGATAGCGATGACGGACTTGCGCATCTGGCGGTGGATTCCTCTCTGGCAATCGTCGCGGGAGTGGACCATGTCGGGAGTTGCAAACTATCAGCGCCCGGCCCGAGCTTGGCCCGTAGAAAAGATTGTATGCTATTATTCCGCCGCGTAAACACGGGGCACTTTTTCTAGTCCTCGGCCGATGCCCGGGTGGTGAAATTGGTAGACACAGGAGACTTAAAATCTCCCGGCCATTGCGGCCGTACCGGTTCGATTCCGGTCCCGGGCACCACAACAATGCATACCGACACCAGACCGATACAACCGCCCGAAATAGATCATCTTGCGTGATTACTATCCCTCGAAGCTCACCCATCTTCCAGAATGCCATCGTGGTATCCTTGGCGCAGGCAAAGGCCGGCTATGAGAGGCTTGTCCGCCTGCGGCATCCTGCCGCCGACATGTGACGTAACAGATGAGAATGAGGTAATGGCTTGAAGCAGGCACTGGTCAACATGCTGACGATGCAGAACAACATGAACACCCGGGTGCACGCGAACTGGGTGGAGCAGAATTTTGAGTGGTACCGGGCGACCTGGATCGAGTGTGGCGAGCTGATTGAACATTATGGCTACAAGTGGTGGAAAAAGCAGACGCCGGACATTGAACAGGTCCGGCTGGAAGTCATAGATATCTGGCACTTCGGTATGTCCGCCCTGTTCGCCGGCGGTCGCAGCATCGAGGAGATTGCCGGCGACATCGTCGATGAATGGGAAGCGCATTCACCCACCGGTCTCGGGGTGCGGGAGGCCACCGAGAAACTGGCGCTCCACTCGCTGGAAACGAAAAGCTTTTCACCGTCGCGCTTCCGAGACCTCATGTTGGCGGTGGGCCTGGACTTCGACAGTCTATATACCGCCTATGTCGGTAAGAACGTCCTGAATTTCTTCCGGCAGGACAAGGGTTATAAAGAGGGTACCTATCGCAAGGACTGGGACGGGAGGGAGGACAATGAGCACCTTTCCGAACTGGTAGAGCAGCTCGACCGGCGCGCGGAAGACTTCTCAGAGCAAATTTACCGCGCCCTCGAGCGCCGCTACGGGCAGATCGTCGAGGGCGCAGGCAGTGACCCGGCAGGAAGATAGCAGGCTCTCCACCACGGCACTGGCGCGCAAGCTGGATATTCCCGCGCAGCAGCTGTTTGCAACGCTCAGGGACTACGGCTGGATCCAGCGCGCGGGGGAGTCCTGGCTGCTCACGCCGAAGGGTGAGTTCGAGGGAGGGAGCTACCAGAACAGTCGCCGCTACGGCCGGTATATCGTCTGGCCGGAGGCGATCGAGGACCATCCGCTGCTCGCCGCGATCGAGTCGAACCTGCGCATCACCGCTGCCTCCATGCGCCGCTACTACCCGCGCCTGCACGCAAGGCAGATCAACCGGGCTCTCGCCGAATTGGGGCTGCAACGCCACAGCATCCTGGGATGGGAGCTGACAGAGCTGGGGCGCTCCCTGGGTGGACAGCAGGAGGAAAGCGAGGCCAGCGGTGCCTTCTACGTCACCTGGCCGCACGAGATTATCGACAATCCTGTCATTCACCGGGAACTCACCCGACAGTCAGACCAGGTTGAGCCGGCAGCCCCGCTGGCCGAGGGCGCTGAGCCGGACCTCTTTGCACACAGCAACGAATGCGCGCCCTGCAGTGGCATCGACGGCCACGTGTTGAAGACGCCGATGGAAGTGCGGGTCTGCAACTGGCTGTATCTGGCCCAGCTGGCGCACGCCTACCGGCGAGCGCTTCCCACCGAAGAGCTCGTTGAGGCGGATTTTTACGTTCCAGAGGGAAACGTCTATATCGATTGCTGGGAGGCGGATATCCCCGCCGGCGAACTCGCGGGCAGGCTGCGCAAGCGGGAACTCTACAGGGAGTTACGGTTGCGCCACCTGGAGATCAATGCCGCTGATCTCGAGCGCCTGGACGAGGTCCTCGGCCGTGGCCTGCTCGCATTTGGTATCCGCTGCTGAGGTTACAGCAGACTGTCTATCTGCTTCGCCAGGGTGAAATCCCGCTCGGATATACCGCCGACGTCGTGACTGGTCAGGTAGATCTCCACCCGGTTCCAGGCATTGCTCCACTCCGGGTGATGATTCATGGTCTCTGCGAGCAGGGCCACCTGGCTCATGAAGCCGAACGCCTCGATGAAATTCTCGAAGACGAAGTGGCGAAAAAGCTTGTGCTGATCCAGCCCCCAGTCCGGGAGGTGCGCCAGCCGCTCCTCGATTTCAGCGGGAGAAAGCTTCTCTGTTTTCATGATTCACTCCTTGAAGGTTTGTGCGAGTATAGCAGGCCTCGCTGCTCAGTTGCGCAGGAGCAGGACGCCACACTCCATGTGATCCGTGTAGGGAAACTGGTCGAACATCGCAAAATGGTCGATTCGATGTGTCCGGCACAGGGTCTCGAGGTTTTCCGCCAGGGTCAGCGGATTGCAGGATACGTAGATAATGGCGGGAAAGTTTGCGGCCATGCCGAGGGTGTGCCGGTCGAGACCGGCCCGCGGCGGATCGACGAAGAGCGAATCGAGGCGATAATCCCGTAACGGCGTGGTCAGTTCCGCCAGGCGCCGGAACTCGCGAACGCCATTCAGCGCCTGGGTGACTTCCTCGGCCGCGAGTCGGATCATGGCGACATTTGAAATGTTGTTCTGCTCCAGATTTTCCCGTGCGGCCCTGATCGAGCTCTTTGAGACCTCGGTGGCAATCACCCGGTCGAAGTGCGCCGCCAGCGGCAGTGTGAAGTTTCCGTTGCCGCAATACAGTTCCAGCAGGTCGCCGGACAGGGATTCTGCCCGGGCACAGGCCCACTCGATCATGCTGATATTTACCCTGGCATTGGGCTGCGTAAAAGCCTGTTCGTACTGTCGGTAATGGAAATACTTTCCGGCGATCGGGAGCGTCTCCTGAACCCAGTCTCGACCCAGCACGATCTTCCGCCGGCGGCTGCGACCAACGATGGAGACGCCGAGACTTTCCGCAATAGTTCGTGCCGCCTGCTCCCACTCGCCATCCAGTGTGCGGTGATACACCAGCGTGACGAGAGAATCCCCGGCCAGGGTGGAGAGAAACTCCACCTGGAACAGTTTGCGCCGCAGCGCGGGATTGTTGCTCAGTTCCTCGAGCAGCACCGGCATCAGCGTCTGTATGCGCTCACAACCGATGGGAAACGAATCGATGGTGACCGGGGTCTTCGGATCGCCGCGCCGGAACATCACATAATTGAGGTCGTCGCCCTGGTGCCAAAGGCGAAATTCCGCACGCATGCGAAAACCCGTGGGTGAAGAGGCATGAATTTCGGGGTCAGGGGGAGAGAAGGGGGCCAGCAGCGTGGCGACGACGCCGGCTTTCTCTCTGAGCAGAGCCGCGTAGTTCTCCGGTTTGACGGCAGAGAGCGGCATCAGCCCAGCCTCGACCTGTCGCGGGACTGCCAGAGCGTCGTTGCCCGCCGTCGCGCGCCCGCCGGGTCGAGGTCGCCATCGAGCAGCAGGAGCGCGGCAGCGGCCGTGGCGGTAACGGCCTCCAGCCCGTAGGCGTTCTCCGCAGTACCTCGCCACAGTTCCAGGAGAGGCCCCGTGTGGGGCGCAGCGACGCTTGCCACCCGCTCCTCGAGGGAGCGCGGCAGCAATATCTCCTCCTGCCGACCCTCGCACAGTAACAGAAGCCGTGTATCGGCCTGTGGCCTGATCTCTACCTCCCCGCTGTCACCCTTGAACACCAGCGCCCGTGGCTGGCCCAGCAGCTGGTCGGCCCGCTGGTGCAGGTCTCCGTAGGCGGGGTGAAAAATGCTTTGGATACTGCAGGGCGCCCGCAGTGGATTCAGCATCCTGGCCAGGGTATTCACCGGTGAGCGCAGGCCAAGCAGTGGCTTGAGCTGCATCAGCTCGTGAAGTGTGTGACAGAAATGGCGCAGCGGCAGGTAGCAGAGGGATTGTCCGGCGAGCAGGGCGGCTGCCTGGTCCCAGTCGTCCGCCACGGGCAGGCCGAGCTGACGAAAAGCCGCCTCGGTATAGAGCCTGCCCTCAGTGTGGCCATCCGACCCGTGCATGAATACCCGATGCCCGGCCTGCGCCAGCAGCAGAACCGAAAGGATGAACCAGGGATGCTGGTGCCGTTTGCCGGCGTAGCTGGACCAGTCCAGGTCAGCGGCCAGCCGCGGCGGCGGGGGTATCATCCGGTCGCGGCAGGCATTGACGAATCCTGCAAGCTCCTCGCCCGTCTCCTCCTTTACCCGCAGCAGCATCAGGAAAGCACCGACCTGCAGGGGCTCGACCTCCCGGCGCAGCACCATGTCGAATGCCTCAGTCGCCTCCGCCACGCTCAGTGACCGGGTGCCGCTCTTGCCCTTGCCCAGAATGCGGATATAGGTCGCGAAAGGGTGCTCCGGACGGGTCGAGTGATGCTTATCGGCGTCCGTCACTTGCGCGTTCTCTCACTCACAGGCAGTTGTCCGGCTTGGGCAGCCCCGCAATCTTGCTGCCAAGTTTGGCCGGTGAGCCGGGAAAGAGTTTCAGCAGGTAGATACTCCTGCCCTTGTCAGGTCCCAGTTTCAGAGCGCAGTATTTTACCAGGGGGCGCATGGCGGGCGAGGCGTCGAATTCCCGGTAGTATTCACGGAGCAACTGCAGAATTTCCCAGTGCGCCGGGGACAGCGCTATGCCTTCGTTCCCGGCGATCTGTTCCGCCACGTCCGGATTCCAGTCCGAAAGGTCGCGCAGGA
>JARRPM010000061.1:0-18558 GCA_037382865.1 Halioglobus sp.
AGGCAGTAGAACCCGCCCACAACTGGCGCGGCAGTATGATGGCACACGCCGGTCGTGATCCTATCTTCTGGGCGACCCTGGCCATTGCAGAGCAGGATTTCAACGGCTCCGGCGACTTATGCCTGAGATGCCACAGCACGACAGGCTGGCTGGGCGGCCGCTCCACTCCCACCGACGGTTCCGGGTTGGCCGCCAGCGACTCCGACGGTGTCGACTGCGATTTCTGCCATAAAGTCACCAATCCTGACTTTTCCGAGCTCATGGGCGTGATGAACGCCCCTTTCATCGCCAACGATGGTACCGAGGGTTATCACGGTAGCGGTATGGCCTCCATGTGGGGTGGCGGAGAAAAACTGGGCCCGTTTGCAGATGCGGAGCCCAAGCACCAGTTTCTGAGTTCCAAATTTCACCGGTCAGCGGATTTCTGCGGGACCTGTCACGATGTCTCCAACCCGGCGGTCGGCGATTTGGCGCACAATCAGGGCGCTCAACCAACCGCAGAGCCCGTGGTGGCCAGTGGCGAGCTAGGCGGCCTGGTGGAGAGCAAGGCGGCCTTCAACAATCCGCCGTATAAGTACGGTGTTGTAGAGAGGACCTACAGTGAATTCATGTCCGGGCAGATTTCCCAAACGAAAGTCTCCGATTATCCGACGCTCCCGTCCGAACTCCAGGGCGGTGCCCTGAAGGCGATCTATGAGGCGGCGACGGCGGGCGGCACGGGGGGTAACTACCAGGACGGCACAACCCGTTACTACACGTGCCAGAGCTGTCATGTACGCCCGGTAACGGGGACGGGGGCGAATAAGCGCGGCATACCCGAGCGGACAGATATGCCGCTGCATGACATGACGGGCGGTAACTATTGGATGCCTGCAGTGATCGATTACCTGAACGCCCGCGGCAAGCTGCGTCTGGGCGGCGATATGGCACAGACAGTGATAGACGCCATGCACGACGGTGCCCTGCGGGCGAAAGAGCAGCTCCGACTCGCGGCGAGTCTCAGGGTCGCAGGCAACACGCTCAAGGTCATCAACCACACCGGGCACAAACTGATCTCCGGCTATCCGGAGGGCAGGCGCATGTGGCTGAATATCAAGTGGTATGACTCAGGCGGTACGGAGTTGCCCAACGAATTGGGGGCGTATGGTGACATGACGGTCTCCAACCCCTTGGGCGGAGCGAATATCACAGTCAAATCGCTGTTGAACCTCGACAACGAGCGTGAAGTCATCTACGAGGCCCACTATGGCATGACCAGCGCGTGGGCAGAGCAACTGATCGGACATGGCTATTCGCCGGACCTGGCACTCAGCTACAACCGGGTGACGGGTGAGATCGAGCACACACTGGGCGAGCTTGCTGGGACGGACGGTGAAGAGGAGACGTTCCACTTCGTGCTCAACAACGCCGTTCTCAAGGATAACCGCATTCCGCCCTACGGTATGAGCTACGACAAAGCGCGGGTGCGCAACGCCTTGCCCGTGCCCGCAGCTCAATTCGGTGGAGGTACGCCGGGGAGTACTTACCGCTACTGGGATGAAATCGATCTGGCAAACCTGGCCCCAACAGGTGCGACATCGGCCACGATCAACCTGATGTACCAGCCCACAAGCTGGGAGTATATACAGTTCCTGACCCTGGCGAACAAAGGCTCCGACCCCGGCGTCGGCGGCAATGCGTTCCTCGGAGAAGAGGGGAAAAACCTTTTCGAGGCCTGGCTGAATACCGGTATGGCAGAGCCCTACCTCATGGCATCCACAACCTGGGGTGCGCCGCCGTCCCCCTGTGAGGCCCCGACGCCCACACTCCTGTCAGCGACGGCCGGCAACAAGCAGGTCACTCTCGCATGGGAGACACTGCCTGACACCGCGGAGTATGACCACTTCAACCTGTACTACGACCAGGCGGGTAAAGCTCAGACGGTTGAGGAAGCAGTAACTGGATATGCCTACACCGATACAGAGCTGACCAACGGCCAGGATTACTGTTACAAGCTGACATCGGTCGCCCAGTGTGAGTCCGACTTCAGCAACATTGTCTGCGCGACGCCCGCGGCGTCCGGCCAGGCGGTCGCCAGTGTTGCAGAGCCCCTGAAAACAGGCAGATGGGTGAAAGAAGGCAAGGGCAAGAACGCCACCGTCACCTTTGAATACACCACCGTTTTCAACGCCGGGGATAGTGTCGTGATCCAGGGTATTGTCAGCGGCCATGATACGACTCTATCAGGAGCCACCGTAGAAATCATCGTCAGCAGTGGAGGAAGCACAGTCGCCAGCCTTACGTCAGACGCCAGCGACTCGTCAGGTAATTTCGAAGCCACCTGGCAGACGAGCTCTCCCAACAAACAGGGCACTGGGGGTACGCCCGCCGGCAGTTACAGGGCGAGTGTTTCCGGCATTTCTCTTGCTGGTTACAGCTGGGATGGTAACGCGACCAGTGTCGACTTGACTGTCCAGTAACCGCCGGCTCCCTGCTCCGGCGCCCTGTTGTTGCCATGTCTGTGATGAATTATGGAAAAAGGGGCAGCGTGGTCCGAGGATGGGAATCGATCGGTCGTGGCCGGCCTCGCTCAGCGGTCCTGTGCATGGCGAAATATACTCGCCAGTGATCTCAGTGCCTTAGTCATTGCGCCCTTTACCAGCCGCCACTGTCCTTGGGAACCATTACAGATTGTTATGAAGCCAAGTTAGCAGCTTCCGAAGTCATCAACCAACCCGACACACCCGACACACCCGGCGCCAACTCAGCACCCACGAGCCCTTGCAATACCTGGCCCCGCGTCGGGTGCGACAGGTGCGACAGGTGCGACAGGATTATCTGCGGTTTCTACCCCTGGGGTGTATCCCCTTTTTGCATAAGGGTCTGGCAATTAGTCTGGCTGTGGATTTCGAAGAAGTTCTATAAGGAACCTGGGAAAGGACGATGGTCGCTTTGGTCAGGAAAGCAGACATCCTGGGATGTGGTTTATCGGATTGTTTATGGCCGCTATGTGCTACAACCGGCCGGTTCTGTAATTTTTGGCGGCGGCTCCGTTGAATACAGCCAATACCCGACTACTGAGGTCGGTTTATCGGCCGCTTCTCGACAATTCGACTCGCCGGATTCCAGTGATATAGTGGCCAGTTGGGGACAGGTTCGAGAATAATTAAATGGTTTTACCCAGATTTCTGGCGGAATTGAAACACCGTAACGTCTATCGCGCTGCGGTGGTCTATGCAGCCGTAGGCTGGGCACTGCTTGAGGCTGCCGATGTAGTCCTGCCACGACTGGGCCTTCCGGACTGGACTGTTAACTTTGTCCTTGCTTTGGTCCTCTTGGGTTTTCCTCTCGCCATTGTCTTCGCCTGGATTTTTGATATCAGCGCGCAAGGGATCGTGCGGACTGAACCCATTTCCCCACACGCGCGCCATCGCTTCTCCTTTGTAAGTATCGCTGAGTTCGTGCTGATTTGTGTACTGGTGATTACTGTTGGTTACCTTTATGTGGACAGACTTTCGTTACAGAAGGGGATGCTAGAATCTGAATCAGCAGTTCAAGATCAGCCAGCGCCGGACCAAAGGTTTGCCCCCGATCCGGAGCAATATCGGGCCATAGCCGTACTGCCGTTCGCCGATATGAGTGAAGCAGGAGACCAGGCCTGGTTTGCCGAGGGTATTGCCGAAGAACTATTGATTGCACTTTCCCAGGTGAAGCCGCTGTCGGTGATGGCGCGGACCTCGTCTTTCGCCTTCAAGGGTACCGATAAAACCGTGGCCCAGATCGCTGACATTCTGGGTGTGCAGGCCGTGCTGGAGGGTAGCGTTCGACGATCAAAGGACCGAGTGCGGATCACGGCCCAGCTGGTGGATGCCCACTCAGGCTTCCAGATCTGGTCCGGCTCCTACCAACGGCAGATCGTCGATATCTTCCAGCTACAGGATGAAGTGGCAAAATCCGTCGTTGAGGCGTTGCGGATAGAGCTGCGTGTCGACCCCTCCACATCTCTGGTCGTGGAGCAAACCCGGGTTCCGGAAGCATACAACTGGTTTATAAGAGGGAGGGCAGTACTCGATTGGGCAAATCCGGAGGGCACCCTGCGAAGCATCCGTTATTTCGAGAAGGCGGTTGAGGCAGATCCGGGCTATGCCATGGCCTGGGGTTATCTTTCAGTTGCCCGCGTCACCATGATGCTTCTCCGCCCCTTTGACGAGTTCGCGCCGCCCACCATTTCGGCTATGGAGCGTGCACTGGCAATGGACCCGGAGCAAAGTGAAGCTCTGACCGTCAAGGCGGTGATGACGCAGGTGTTGGATTATGACTGGGAGACTGCCGGGCGTCTGTATCAGCGCGCGTTAGCTTCCAGTCAAAGTCTGTACGCCGTTAATAACTATGCACTCCTCTACCTGCAGTTTATCGATCAACAGCAGCAGGCAATTGAGCTCTATGCTGGCGCTGAGAAACTTGATCCTCTACACGCCGGAATTAAGGCCAACCTCGCCAGCATGTTCTATTTCAGTGGGAATAACGAGGGCGCGATACGAAAGGCCCGCGAGGCGCTTCAACTGGATCCGAAACATATGCTGGCCGTAAGTTTTCTGATCCCAGCGTATACGGACACAAATAATACAGGAGCGCTGGACTCGTTACTGGGGGATATTCCGCCAGCCATTCAGGAACTAGCAGGGATCAAATCATTGGTCGCAAGAAGTTATGCCGTTCGAGGAGATGAGACTAAAGCGAGAAAGATCTATGACGATCTTATGGCATCATCAGATAATCTGTCACCGTGGGCGTTATCGAATACTGCCTGGCTGGCAATAAGTCTGGGCGAGATAGATGAGAGTATTGAGTTGATGGAGCGGATTCAAAAGGGCGGTTCATGGGTACAGTTTTGGAGCAAACTTACGCCCATGGATAGTAGTACTATCCGCGAAAATCCTCGGTATCAGTCCCTGTTAAAACGCATGGGCCTGGATGATGAATCGGTGGCGGCGCTCAACGAACGGATGTCGTTTAACTAGGTATCGTGACTGACTCTAATGTGCTACTTTCTGCCGTTTGGGCTATTAATTGCTCGCTAGGCATCTCAAGACACTTCTTAAAATTCATGGGTTAATTAACCTGTTCCTAGGGGCGGCGTTACCGCTATTTCCATGAAGTCTTGTCCTGGAGACAGGCAACGACAGCTACTGGTTGAAACATTCGACAATCAATCAGGAGGGAGGAAAGGTGAGCAAGAGACCGAAAATTACGCCATAATCTGGCGGTCAGGGTGGCTCAATATTAGATGCAAATCCTGGGTCAATTTTACTTGCAAATCCACAGGGGGGAGGAAACCCCAGTGAAGTTTGACTTCGAAATGGCTCGGGCCCTGAAGCGGCCGGGCCAACAGATGGAGCATCGGTGACGCCTGATGCGCGACTGCTTGCTGCATCGGTTCTGCGGCAGGTGGAAAACGAATCTCCACCCACCTCGTTTCTGTGTTATGGAACGGCGGATAACGTGTTGCTTGGATTGGGTCGGAAACGGAGCCTAGAGATCACCGCTACTAGCTCCCTCGACGAAATATGGGCGGCCATGGATGATTTCGTGACTGTCAACTCGGGCGAAACTATTATCGGCTTCATCGGTTTCGACCCGTCGAACGAACTGCACCGGGAGGTGGAGGATTATCGGCAGAAAGTTGACCTGTTTGTCCCGGAAACGCTGATCGAGTTCTCTCGAACCGGCTACACCGTCAGGACGGGCGAGTGGGACGAGAAAGCTCTGCTGGAACCCGCTGTCCAACCACGTTCGGCAGCCCTGAATCCCTGTCAGTTTGACCGTGAAAATTACCGCGCCGAGTACAGTCATGCGGTTAGCCGGGTGTTGGATAGGCTGCGTAGTGGAATTGTGGAAAGAGTCACCCTGGCGCGGCGTATCGATGTAGACAAAATACTGGATTTATTGGCCATCTTTCAGTCCGAGGGCAGCCAACACGAGTGTGCCCGTAATTTCTATTTCGCGAGTGAGCTTATCCGCTTCGCAGGGCAGTCACCAGAGCTGTTAGCCGAGGGGAGTGTGCGCTGTTTTCACACTCATAAACTCTCCGGCACCTATCGCAGGAGTGCCGAGTTGCCGACAGGCGAACTCGCCCGGCGGTTTCAGGCGGATGAACGAATTCGTGCCGAGCATTTTTCGTCCATAACTGCCATTGAGAATTCCCTGGCGGAGCTTGGTGCGGTTGACTCGGAGAAATTTCAGGTGATGGAACTGCCCAGCCTGTTGCACGGTTGGAGCCGGTTTACCACCAGGCCCCGACAATCGCTTAGCGTGGCGAAATGTCTGCGTGCAGTATTCCCCTTTGGTGTACAACCGATGCAACAGGGTCTCGAGTTACTGCGGGAAAACGAAAATTTTCTGCGTGGCCCGTACTACGGACTGGTGGGCTACATACGATCCGACGGGGAGTTCTCTTTTACCCAGGTGCTGCGTACCGCATTTGCGGACGCCTACACCAACTACTTGGTTGTCGGCGCCGCGATTACGAACCGATCTTCTCCGGAGCTGGAAGTGGCGGAGACCTGCGCCAAGCTGTCCGGGGTCAGGCTGTTTGAAAATCCACAACCAGGCAACTGAGGCACCGGGAATATATCCCTGGCAAATGTAGAAATGTTTTCGAAAAAAGCAGAACGCAATGTCCGCTAGTGCTTTTGCCGAATTGAGGAAACTATCGAATTACAAGGTCACGAGTACCCTGCCATTAACAGCGTTTATGGAACAGATCCCCATAATCTGCGGGAGAGATTGGAAGGAGCGATACCCGGACTTGCAGCACCGCGATGCTTCGAAGATGGACCCGGTCATCAATGACCGCTGCGTCAAAACGAGCCCTGACTGACGCCTACGTCAGACTCCAACACTTCCAGACTCTGCCTGCCCCGTCTGCGAATGCAAGGTGGGGGCTTCCTTGCCACTTTTCCTCAACGACGCGCGCACTCACAGCCGGCTCAGCGGCGCGCCCGTCGTGATGCGTCGACCATACAATGATCCGGACACCTCGTCGTCCCTGCCCTGGGTTTTGCTGGGCGTACACTCCGGGCGACTCGACCCCCTGACGCGGGATCAGCAGATTGACGAAATGCTGGGCCTGAACAGTGCCTGCCATGCCGACATCCTGGTGACGCTTACGAGATAGTGATCAGAAGTCAAGGGGTCAGTGTCCTTGCTTATTCAAGGAGTCTGGCCCCTCGGTTTCCGCAATCACGACGCATCCCCGTTGCCCGAAAATGCGCAGATTCACTCGCTCCGGTGCACAGTGACTCGGCCCCGGCCCGTCTCCAGAACTCGCTCCCATAACTGCTTTCTGTCTCTGCGTCCGGACAGGAACACGACCAGGTCTCCCTCCGCGGCCTGGGAGAGAATCTCTTCAAGCGCGTCCATGCCGGTCTCCCTGACGGCCACCCCTTCCGCTGGCACACCACTGTCTATTAGCGCGTCCCTCAGGCAGCCCGGAACATGGTCGTATCCTTTTTCAATATTGCCGAGAAAATTGAAGCAATAGTACTGATCGAAATATCCCGCCAGTGCCTGCGCGTTTCCCCGTGTGATTTCCAGCGGGTTGTACCCTGCTGCGGAGAACGCGACAATTTTGCGCCCGTTGACCTTTAACTGCTCGATAAACCGACAGAATTCGCTGACCCCATTGGGGTTGTGAGCATAATCCAAAATGAATTGGAATGGCAGTTCGCCGTAGATATTCATCCTGCCAGGCGTATTCTCAAAGCTCATAATGAAAGAGGAGATACCAGAGCGTATGGCGCTGATATCAACCTGCAGCAGGTAACAGGCGCAACACGCGTGCAGCGCGTTGGACACATTATGTCGCGCCGCCCCATCGAAAGTGGCGGGTATATCGGCCAGCGCAACCACCGGCACCCGACAGCCCCTGTCATAGATGACCACGTGATCGCGGCCGTCGATTCTCTCCACCAACGTGAAACAGTCGCAGTCCGGATGGGCACCCTGAAGCAATTGCAGCGTCTTTTCAGTTGAAGTCAGTGTGACCCGCTGGGAATCGTCAAATGGCAGCATGGAGACGCATGCTGGATTATCGGCATTGAGTACGACGGCACCGCGGGCACGCGAGACAATTGAGCGCTTGAGGTCGGTCAAGTCCTGCAGGGTTTCAATGCCGCTGTCCTGAAGGTGGTCTTCTGTCACATTCAGGCAGACACCGACATCACAATGGTCGAATCCGAAACCCCACTTGGCGACAGCCCCGCGGGCCGTTTCGAGAACCGCGCTGCCGATGTCCGGGCTTCCGAGTAATTGCAGGTGGCCGAATACACCCGCGAGATCGCCTTGGGCCAGAGTCGAGTTATCCGGCAGGTACAGCCCCTCTGAGCAGGCAAGCCCCGGCGACAGTCCCGCGTGACGCAGGATCGCATGGATCATGCGGCTGGTAGTGGTCTTGCCGTTGGTGCCGGTGACCGCGACCAGCGGGATGCGCGATCTATCTCCGCGCGGGAACAACCAATGAACCAGGCCTTCTGCAGCAGCTCGCATCAGCGAGGAATCAGGATCCAGAAAGTCATCCAGCCGGGGGGCCAGGTCGAGGTCGACGAAGGCGCCACCGGTTTGCTCGATGGGCTTGTAAATATCGATGGTGACGTAGGTGAGGACCAGAATGCCAACATCGAGTGCCTCGGCGACACGCTGAGCGTGCGCAATCAACGAGGGATGGGGATTCTTGACCTCACCGGAGCAGCTGGGATTCAATGCGACGGTTCCGAGATAATGCCGGTTGGCAATTACGACGCGGTACTCCCTCCCCGCTATGTGTTGTTCTAGCCAGACACCTGAGCCGAGTCGACGCACTCGTTCTACCGCCAAAGCCAGGGCTTCATGATCTGCCACAGCAACACTTATGGCTTGCCTTCCGGATTTCTCAGTGGGCTTCACCACCACCGGGTAGCCTATTCTCGCCGCAGCTCGGCTAGCTCGGCTTAAAGTGGTTAATCTGCTCGATTCGGGGTCCAGGACGGGTGTCGGCAGTCCACACTCATGCAGCAAGCCGAGAAGGCTAGCGCGATGGCACAATAGCGGCAGTAGGTTACTGCACCGGTCCACACAAAACGTGCTGTCAACGATGTGCTGGTAACGTCCATAGCCCAGTCTCAATGCACTGTTGCGTCTTATGCGAAAATCTTCCGGTCTGGTCTCATAGGGGAATCGGTCCAGTTTGCAGCAGGGAACAGAGGCCCGCGTCGCCGCATCTATGATAATCTCGGTATCTATCGGCAGCACGCGCCCGCGCGCGTACTCAAAAAACTCGCGTCGCAATTGCTCCCAGGAATCAGAGCGGTCGATGATTTCAAACTCGGCCTCCAGGGAAGGAAGCAACTGCCCAAGCAGATAGAATGCCAGCTCCCCCGCGCGCCTACCAACCTCACGTTCTTCATACTCGTAAATTACCCGGCAATGCCGTACTCCTTTCCCGGCAAAGCATTGCGTGAATTTGACGCGGTGCCCCGCGGCCCGCTGCAGTGAGAGCGCGGCCTGCGCATACAGCGCACCAAAGTAGGTGCAGCACTCGCCACCGAGCCCATCTGAGAGTACCTGCTCCAGTTCAAGTCCAACTTCAGCCAACTGGGCTGAAAATTCCTGCCATTGAGCGTTAACGGGTATGGTGAGTTCTGTTTCGTCAAACGCAAACAGGTACTCAATAACAGGCACATCGGCGCGTCGGTTGGCGCCGATATAAATATAGGATTCGATCACTTTCATTGGTATTGGTAAGTAGTGAGTCCGCCGCCCACGGGAAGCGCGCTCCCATCATAACATGTTAAGCCTATGGCGCATGTCACAACCGGAGTGCTGCACTGGTGCTTCCCAGGTTGCTGTGGCACACTGGCTCGCGGATCACAGGCGCTCCCCATCTCATCGTTGCGTGGATAAAGATAGACAAAAACTTGTCAGATCGCTGGCTGGGCGGTACTGCGACCGCAGCGGGAACGACTGCCGTTGGTACCATGGCAGCTGGGAGTTGCTGAAATCGCTGGGTGTGGTCTCGACATCCGCCGTACACGCGGCGGAGATCGAACGATTGCTGTCCTCGACCATGAAAACATCGCCCGACATGCCGCGAGTGCTCATCAGCGGCTCCACCGATGAAACCCTGTTACAAATAGCATCTACTGCCTATGAGCGGGCGGATCGCCAGGTCGAATTCACGGCCCTGGATATTTGCGCGACACCTCTGAAACTGATGCGGCAATATGCTGACTGCAAAGAGTGCCAATTACAAACAGTACGGAAAAACATCCTGGATTACTGTCCCGCCGAGCGCTTTGATGTAATCCTCACCCATGCCTTCATGGGCAATTTCGCGGCCGTGGATCGCGCCGCTCTGGCCAGAAAATGGGCCTCTTTACTGACGACGGGGGGTCGTATCGTTACCATCCAGCGGGTACGGCCGGAATATTCTCCAGAGACTGTCCGTTTCAACGAGGAGCAGTCCGCCGGATTTGTCGCAGCTGTGACGGAGGCTGCGGCGAACGACGAGGGCTTCACCCCGGAGGAGCGACAGTAGGCGGTGGAGGCGGCGATAACGTTTGCGAGCCGTTTTAGCGGATACGCCATTCGTTCCCGGCAAGAACTGGAAAGTCCATTTCGCGACGCAGGCCTCGATTTCACTCATCTCGAGTACCGGAAGCTGGAACAGCGGGGTGAACTTGCCGGCCCCTCGGTACCATCAGGGGGCGAGTACGCTTTTATCATTTCAGGGAGACGCTGATTCAGTGTATGGACCACGTAAATACAAAATACAGTGATGGCCTGTTGCACCTTATCGAGGCAAACGAGCGCTACTGGGGCGGTGAGGCGGAAGTAATCCGCAGTTACTGGGACTCGCCGACTCGCAACGCGACGACTGATCGCAAGTGGTTGATTCACCAGATTTACAAGGAGTACTGGGACGGTATTCTGCCTCCACTGGCCATGTTTAGCGAGCATCTGCCGGACGCAAGCGTGAAGGCCGGACGAGATCGCCTGCTGACCCTGGTCGAGGTTCTACACGAGGAGGTCGAGCACTTTGCTCTATTTGCCGACCTTTATCGTGAACTGGACGGATCTGACTATGCACTGTCACCAGAACAGCTCAGGTCTGAGGGCGGCTGGCCTGAAAATGATGAGCTTATGATGCTCCGACAGGCGCACAAAGATGAGTCTCCCGTTTTGGGGCAACGGGCACACCACTTCACAGAAGGTGGCTACTGTACGCTTTTTACCGAAGGTATGGCACTCAGCGGGCGAGGAGAATTAGATGACGGCATCGCCAGGGTTTGTCAGCGTATCTACGACGACGAGTTCAAGCATATGTTGCTCGGTATTGTCGAAATCGATGACCAGGGTCTGTCAGATGCCGATTGGGAGGTGTTGGTAAACTACACTGTGGCACAGATGAAACTCCGAATTCTAATGCGCAACGCTCAGTTCAGCCAACCGGTTTCCGAGGAGCGACTCGAACAGCTGCTGGCAGGGCAGGCAGATCCTGTAAAATTTGATTTTCAGGCTGCCAGTGCCATCCTGCAATCCTGAGCAGTGGATCAAGTAGTCTGACCCCTTGATCACAGACCCAAGATGGCATTCAGCTCTGCAACGGTTTTCGCGCCATCCTGTGCGTGGCGCATTGGAATTTTGTCAATGATATCAGAGAGTTGATAGTTGCTGACCACTCGAAGCTTTACTACCCTCGGAACACATTAGAGATGCCATTTACCTGCTGTTTCACCTGTTGACGACGCTTGCCACACTACTTCGACCGGGTGGCAGCCGCTCGGTCATAGCTGAAAACCTGCTTCTCAAACAACAACTGATTATCCACAGTAGGTCCCGCCAGCGGGGCCCCAATCTCGACATATGTGTTTGCGCACTCCTCGGGTTCTGGTGCTGCTCCCGCATCCCAGACGCATAACCCGAGCAGTCATCGCCATCACGCTAGCCACCTTGCTGCAATTCCGCGCCGCGGTGAAACCAAGTTGGCTGCCCGGCTATTATAATTCGACTAAGCGCATCCGGCGCCAATCCAGCACCCACAAGCCCTTGCGATACCTCACCCCGCGTCGGGTGCGACAGGTGCGACGGGTTGATCTGCAGTTTCTGACCTGCTGGAATAATCCCCCTGTTGAACCAGAGCTGCCAAGTAATCTGCCCATGAAATTCGAGGGGATTCTATAAAGGCGCTGGCCGTGATTATGGCTGCTTTTTTGAGGAAAGCCGTCTTCTTTCAGCTCTCAGCCAGTGACTAGAAAATGTTGGCTTCCTGCTAGTATCTGATGTTTAGTCTATCATTTACTTGTTATGGCGCGTCGCAAGACACTTCTAATAATTGACGGCTTAGTTAACCTGTCTCTAGGGATAGTGTTACTGCTATTTCCATCCAGCCTTGTTGCCCATCTTGGTGTACCTGGCGCAGAGAGTTCGTTCTATCCAAACATCCTGGGCGGTGTTCTTTTTGGAATAGCAATAGCGCTTTTTCTGGAAAGCCAAAGCACTGCTGGGAATACAACTGGATTGGGATTGCTTGGTGCTGTCGTTATAAACCTGTGCGCAGGTCTGGTCCTAGGCGCTTGGCTTCTCTGGGGAGATATGGAGTTACCGGTACGCGGTACCGTTTTTCTATGGAGCCTGGTTATCCTATTGGTGGGAATAAGCAGCATTGAGCTGGCGATAAAACTTTCGACAAGCCAGCGTTTTTTGTGAGTTGGCTGCCGGCAAGGTGAAGGCGGCCACCCCAGCCGACGGTTTTGCCAAATTACTTTCTGCAATCGCAGAAACCCGCCACTCGCTCTTAGGCTACTGCCCTATTCCATTCACCAAACGCACTGATCCTAAGATCTCGATAATGCTGAGCGCGGACCAAGTGCCTGCCCAGGTTGAATAAATTGCTGACAGCAGCATGAGCCGTAATAAATCGCTGTGCCTGATTCATCGATTTGAACCTCCTCATCCCACGCTCCCTAGCTCTGGTCGCTTCGTGAGATTGCTCAGCCCGGTTGTTGGCGTACCAGTCAGTCACACGGATCGTTTCAGGAATCACATCACGATGAGCGACTGAATAGCTGCGTAACTTATCAGTCACGATCTTTCTGGGTTCAGCGCCATGGCTTCTCAGTAAGCGCCCGAAGAATCGCTTAGCTGCCGCCCCATCACGCTTCGCCTGCAGGTACACATCAACAACTTCGCCGTCTTGATCGACTTCTCCCCAGAGATAATGCTGCTTGCCGTTGATCTGAATGGTCCGGCACACCGGCGAAAACCTCGTCGATGAAGAAGGTGTCGCCATAGCCTCGGTGCTTCCGACTCAGTCGTCTGGCGTACAAAGCACCGAACTTGATGCACCATAAGCGATTCGCTTCGCGGCTGACCGTGATGCCTCGCTATGCCTATCAGCTTGCGGGGCAGTAACGTTATCTAGAGCAAACAAGATGACCGATATCGAACGCAACAAACAGCTCGTCAAAGAACTCGTAGACGCCATGAACAGATCAGATACGCAGCGGTTTCTGGACAACTACGCTGACGATGTATTGGTGTGGACCAAGGGCAACACCCTGATTTACGGAAAGTACAACAAAGACCACGTCGCTGGATTTGCCGACAGCATCTTTGACGCCTTCCCCAATGGCATCCAGTTCACTATTCATGGCATGGTCGCTGAGGGTGACACGGGTGCCATGGAAACAGAATCTGTCGGAGAGCACGTTTCAGGCAAGCACTACAACAACTTCTACCACATGTTGGTGAAATTTCGGGACGGCAAGATCACCCTGCTGAAAGAGTATCTGGACACAGAGTTGGTGACGGACGTAATAGCAGGTGGGCAGCGACCCGAGGTACAGAAATAGCTGAACTACCCGACGATTTTGGAACAGGTTCGGAGTTCGGTTTCAAAAAGCTGTTACAAATCTTCGACTTACTGCTACCGACCCTGCAGTCCGACACCAATATTGTACCCCCGGTCGGGGTCGACGACTTCGTGCGCAGTTGCCCGGGTGTCAAAATCGCCCAAACAGTGGGAGTGCCCCACGACACCCGTGGGCGAACTGGTGGTCACCTGCGTAGCCGCTCACGAGGGGGAGGCGTTAGATGAGGAATCCGTTCGGGATTTTGCCAGGGAAAAACTGAACGGCTACAAAGTTCCCAGGCATGTTCTATTCTTATCGGCAGGCGATTTCCAGCTCACGGGCAATGCCAAGATCAAAACGGCCGACTTGCGCGACCTCCCGGTGCAGGGGCTCGCCTTCGAATAGAGGTAATAAGTCTCCAAGGTATGCCTGACGCATGAGAATTGCCGCTCATTTGAATTCACTGGAAAAACAACTAAAGTAAATAGAGCCCGGAGCATCGACCTGACCACACCGAAGTGTGAGGAGGTTTTCCATGAAACTACGACTTGCCGCGTTGTCAGCCCTACTGGTACTGGCGCTGGTGTGGACAGCCGGATCTCGCGCCCAAATCTCAAACGTTCCTGGATCGACCAACCCCGTGGAGTTCTACGCCTGCAACTGGGTGGAAGGCAGAGGCATGGAAGACCTGCTCAAAGTGGCTGCGGAATTCAGGGATTGGGCGAAGAAATATGATCCGGACTATTCCGCCTGGATTCTCACCCCAGAATTTCACCATAACACTGCCAACTTCGACGTGGCCTGGCTGGGCAGCTGGCCGGACCTCACCAGCTTTGGCCAGGCACACGCCAACCTGCACGCTTACGGAAGAAATCTGACCGAGGCCT
The DNA here is from genome assembly GCA_037382865.1 of Halioglobus sp. Taxonomy (GTDB): domain Bacteria; phylum Pseudomonadota; class Gammaproteobacteria; order Pseudomonadales; family Halieaceae; genus JARRPM01. The sequence continues at coordinate 14,756 of JARRPM010000061.1, forward strand.
TCGACAGGGTGATCGATTGCAGTGATCGGCATGAACTGGTTACCTCGATCCTCGTCGACGCTCCCCAGGGTCCGCCGGAAAACGGAGTGGTAGTGTTCCATCAATGCAGGCTGGCTCCCGGCAAGACTGTCAAGGACGCCCTTAAGGCCCACATGGAAGCGGGGGCGATCATGAAGCGGCTGGGGTCGAAACAGCGCTCGTGGATATACACACCGGGACTGGGGGCCGGCGACATCGATTTCGACTACTGGCGGCTGCTGGTGTTCTCCGATTACCCGGAACTGGCCCAGATGCTGGATATATACACTCGCGGCGGCGGCAAGGAAAAGACCGATCCCATTTATGCCGATATCGCGAGCTGCGATTTACCAACCGTGTTCGACGCCCGCTGGGCAAAGAAGGGCCCTTGGTACAGGGGAGCCGCTGACTGAAGCAGTCACCGGCGGAGACCGCGGTAGAGCTGTGGGTGGCGAATTCGTATTTATTCAATGATATCAGAGAGTTGATATTTGCTGCCCAACAGAAACTGCACAACCTGGGGACCGGGCTGCAGCTGTGGAGGTAGCGGTACCAAATGTGTCAGGTCCGGGCCCACCCGACAACACACCGGATGAAATCGTCGCTTGGCGAGTTAACTCAAACCTTCTACCCAATTCCCACTGTCATTACAAAAGCTTTACTGTACCTGTGGGCCTCGTCGATGGTCCCGCTTTATGTCATATGTCAAAAGCTGCTACATCTGGCCAGGGTTAGCCCGCGGGCAAGTCCAGACGATGATCCACTGTTTCAATACCATCGATGGGAAGCGAATCTTCGAGAGTTAGATATCAAAGAGATCAAATTTTTGACGCGTTTGCCCCATGGTCGCACCTATTTGTTCAACGATTGATTGGCCGTGTTTCGCGGGGGCTGCTGGATCAGACTCTATTCTGGACTGCGACTGACCTGGAGACCAAGCTTCGCGAATATCAGTATTAGTACGGCGAGCATCGATGCCATGCTGGACGGGATGGCGGCACTCCAGTTGATTCAGGCAGCAAAAATATCGTTGCGCTCAACGACTATCGGTGGAAGAAGCATTATCCTGACTATTTCAGTTGCAAGTAACAGTTTGAAATTGGAATTCACCAGGGACAGGTTTTTAGCAGGAACTGGAACCTCAGGATTGCGCGTGATCTCGTTTAGCTGCGTTATTCCCTATTTGATTTTTGCTGCATGTCCCCGACAGGCCGAATGCCGCCGGGCTGGTCACCCTCACTGTTAAGCGCCCTGGCGAGGCCAAAACAGGCCAGAATAAGCAGCAAGCTCTGGGGCAGTGCTGCAGAGACAGATGCCGTCTGCAGGGCGCCCAGCCCTCCGGCCAGCAGCAGGCTTGCTGCGGCAGCGCCTTCGGATAGGCCCCAGAAAACGCGATTTGCCACCGGTGGGTTGGGATCTCCGCCGCAGGTAACCATGTCGTCGACGAAGGAGCCGGAATCCGATGATGTGATAAAGAATATGACGATCAGCGCAATTCCCAGCCACTGGGTGACTGCGGCGAGAGGCAACGTGGCGAGCAGCAAGTAGAGAGACATCGCGGAATCGCGCATGACCCCGGCGGCGATGCTTGCACCGGTAGTGAGTTCGTTATGCAGTGCTGTTCCCCCGAACACCGAAAACCAGACAAAGTTAGTGATGGATGGAATCAGAAACACGCAGGTCACAAATTCTCTTATGGTGCGTCCGCGGGATATCCGAGCGACAAAGATGCCAACGAAGGGGCTCCAGGATATCCACCAGCCCCAGTAAAAGCGGGTCCACTCGGTTTGCCAGCTGACGCCCTCGCCTACATCGATCCAAAGGCTGGTTTCAATCACGTTCTGCAGATAGTCGCCCAGTGAGGTTATGAACAGCTCGACCTGGAAGAGCGTAGGCCCGGCGAGGAACACGAACAGCAGGAGGCATGCCATCAGCGCGATATTGACCAGGCTGAGCAGACGGATACCACGCGCGACCCCGCTGACCGTGGAAGCGGTTGCTACCAGGGTTATGACCGCGACAATGGCGATCTGGTTTCCAGTGCTGGAGGCAATACCTGTCAGGCCGCTCAATCCGGCATTGATCTGCATGGCCCCCAAACCGAGAGAGGTGGCAACACCCAGCAGAGTGCCGACCACGCAGAATGCATCCACCACGTGGCCTATCCAGCCGTGAATTCGGTCTCCAATCAGCGGGTAAAGCAGCGAGCGCGGGGCCAGCGGAAGACCGTGCCGAAAGTGGTAGAACGCCAGGCCAAGCGCGAACACGATATAAATCGACCAGGCGTGAAATCCCCAGTGAAAAAAAGCAAATCGCATCGCTTCCCGCACAGCTTCGGCGGATTGTGGCGCTGCGCGCGGCGGATCCATGTAGTGGCGGATTGGTTCGGCGACTCCCCAGTACACCAAACCCATGCCCATTCCCGCTGCGAACAGCATGGCGATCCAGGCCGCGTAGCTGAATTCCGGTTCGCTACCCGGCGGTCCCAGCCTGATACGTCCGTGCCGGCTCAGAGACAACCAGACCACGAATACCAGAAACACGCTCACTATGAGGATGTAGTACCAGCCAAAGTAGTGCGTGACGAACTGCAGAATGTTTGCAAACGTCACTCTGGCCAGCTCGGTCCAGCCGATAGCAAAAAAGATGATGGCGACGTTGAAGCCCGCCGCCAGTAGGAAGACGGGCATACTGACGCGTTGCCGCCACTCAACCAGCCAGCGCATGCTTGAAACTCTCACCTCGTTCAGTTTATAAAACTCCGGTCAGATTACCCTGACCAGGATCATTTTTTACGGGCCATACATAAGCGGGTATGGTTCTGACAAGTTTGCGTGCCGAAATGGCCAGAATCGGTGAAATAACAGCTACAGAAGCTGCCGATTTCGCCCAGATATCGAAAGCTACGCATCCAGGCTCTTTACATTCTGCTGCAGCTCTTTATTTTCGGTCATCGTCTGCCTGTGCATGGCGGATTAGTATTTTGTCAATGATATCAGAGAGTTGATAGTTTCTGCCCACTCAAAGCTTTACTTCCCTCGGAACACATGAGAGATGCCATTTACCTGCTGTTTCACCTGTTGAAGACGCTTGCCCCACTACTTCGACCGGGTGGCAGCCGCTCTGTTGGACGTCAACTACCTTGGCCGCTTGGCGTCAATTAGCTTGGCCGGTTGACCGCTAATTGTCGTTCAATATCGTCCTAATACTTGCCGTTTCCACACGCTGCCAGTGCCGTTCCAACTGGGATAGAGCCACTCCAATCAAACCTGCCGTCGACAACGGCATTGATGCCCACAACTACCGGCGGAACAAGCATTTTCGCGAGCTATTTCAGTTGCCAGTGGCGGCCTGAAATACGAATTCGCCAGAAACAGGCCCGCCATCCCCCGTTAAAGCGGGAAGACGCCACAGCTTTTACCTGGGCAATATCCACCTGGACAGCGATTACCGCGTTCTGAGTACCGAACTGTAGCAAGACTGAAATTGAATCTAATATCGGTATTGAGGTGGGGAGCGGACTTATTGCCCTGATGTCAAAAATCTGGGCTATCTGACACAAAACGGACATAAGCAGTTTGGGTGCGGGTTTCCGCCTTCTCATCGAATGACGATGTCAAGGCCGCCCTCAAACTTTTCCTTCACTCACGTGAGCCCCTTCCTGACGATAAACCCGGCGGCACTGTTGGAACCGACTTTAACCAGCTATGCACAGAAAGTTCGGTTCGGGCTTGGTTCGGAGTTCGGTTTCCAGAAACTCGTTAAGAATCTTTAGCTTACTGCCC
>JARRPM010000062.1:0-31023 GCA_037382865.1 Halioglobus sp.
CCTGCGCAGCGCGCCTTGCCCTGGGCGCTTCTGGACTCGCTGAAAGTATGCGAACTCATGATTCACGACACTAGCCTATCGAGGGACAAAACCAGCCATGCGACCGGATCCTGAAGATCGTTTGTCACAGCCGAGCTCACGAGCCGGCGTCAATATACGACTTCTCATCGCAGCGATCATCCTGGTGGTCATCGCCATCATTTACTTCACCGGGGGAGAGGAGGAAGCCCCTGTGGAGTCCCCCGCACCGGCTGCGGTACAGGCACCCGAGCCCGCTCCGGAACCGGAGCTGCCCCCGGCACCGGATATCCCGCCGGCGCCGCCGCCGGCACCTGAGCCGGAGCCCGAACCGGCGTCCGGGCCCACTGAGGAAAGCGCCGCACCGGAAGCACCGCCGCTCACCCTGGAAGAGAGCGACCCGGCGCTGCGTGCCGCCCTTGGGCCCGCCGGCGATTCGGCCCTGCTCGGGGGGATACTCGCCCAGGATAACCTGGTCGAGCGCGGCGCCGGGCTGATTGACGCCTTCAGTCGCGGTATCGTCATGCGCAAACTGCTGCCGGTGGCCCCGCCCGGCAAGCCATTCCCCACGAGCGAGCGCAGTGGCCAGATCTTCATGAATCCCGCCGGCTACCGGCGCTACGATTCCTATGCCAGCGCCATCGCCGATCTCGATACGGAACTGCTGGCCGACAACTTCCACCGCTTCCGGCCGCTGCTGGAGGAGGCCTACGCCGGGCTCGGCTATCCGCCGGACGAGATGGACAACGCACTTATCCGGGCGCTGGACAGGGTGCTGGCAACCCCTGAAATCAGCGATCCGATACCGGTCAAAAAAGTCGAGGCGGTCTACCAGTACGTCGACCCCTCTCTGGAAAAGCTCCCGGCGGTGCAGAAACAGCTTCTGCGAATGGGGCCCGACAATATCGCGAAAATAAAAAGACAGGCCACCGCGCTGCGCCGGGCGCTGCTGCAGGGCGCGGGATGAACCTCAGGTCGTGACGACGAGGCGCAGGGCCTGCAGCTGCAGGTTGGCGTGGCGGATGTGCACGGCGCACTCCTCGATGCGGTAGCGCAGGTGGTCGAGCTCCTCCTGGCGGATCGAGGGATTGACGGCGCGCAGTGCCTCCAGGCGGGCCAGTTCGGCCCCCAGGTTTTCCCGCATAGCTGTCTCCGCTGCCGCGAGGATTTCCTGTAGCCGCTGCTCCGCCCGGGTGGAGGCAAGGGTCATTTTGGCCTCCACCTCGGCGCGCACCTGCTTGATGATGGCGAGGGCGGTGGCCTTCCTGACCTTTTCGATCAGGGCGTTCAGTCGTTCATGAGGCAGCAGGGAGGCGAGATCCTTGCCCCGCGCATCGACCAGTATCCGCATCGGCGAAAGCGGCAGGAAGCGTTCCACCTGGAGTTCGCGGGGCGCCACGCAGTTCACGGTGTAGAGCGCCTCGAGCAGCATGGTGCCCGCGGCGACGCCCTTCAGCCTGATGGTGCCGATGGCGGCGTTGCCCAGTTCCGTGGAGTGCACCATGTCCATGGCCTCCTGCACCATGGGGTGCTCCCAGGTGACGAACTCCATGTCCTCCCGGGCGAGTGCTCTCTCCCGGCTGAAGGTGAGCGTCGTACCCTCTTCCCGGACATAGGGAAAGTGGCCGGTGAGCATGTGTTCCGAGGGGCGCAGGATCAGCGACCGCTCCGAGTGGTACTCCTGGTCCACGCCGAAAGCCTCGCAAAGGGCCTCCAGGTAGTTCTCCAGGGCCTCGCCGGCCTCTGCCTCCTCGATGGCCTGGATCACCGCTGCGGCCACATCAGGCTTGCAGGAGTTGCGCTCCAGCAGCCGGTCCCGCCCCTCGCGCAGCTCGTCCCGGGTGCGCCGGGTGAACGCCGCGGTGTCGACCAGCAGGGCGTCGAATCCGTCGCTGCGTCGCGCCAGCTCGGGCAGGAGCCGCTCACGAAAATTCTCGAAGATCATATAGCCGGCGGAACAGCTGTCGCAGAACAGGTCGATGCCCCGATCGTACCAGTCGAGCAGGGTCTCCTGGGCAGTCGCCGCCAGATAGGGCACGTGAATCTCGACGTCGCTGTGCTGCCCGATGCGGTCGAGGCGACCGATGCGCTGTTCCAGCAGGTCGGGATTCAGCGGCAGGTCGAACAGAATGAGGTGGTGGGCGAACTGGAAGTTGCGCCCTTCACTGCCGATCTCGGAGCAGACCAGGGTCTGGGCGCCGCCGATCTCGTCGGCGAAATAGGCGGCGGCCCGGTCCCGCTCGACGATCGACAGGCCCTCGTAAAACGCGGCGGAGCGGATTCCGGCGCGCAGATGCAGGTGGTGCTCCAGCGCAACCGCGGTCCCCGCGTGGGCGCAGATGACCAGCGCCTTCTCCGGTCGCAGCTTTTTCAGGAGTTCCTCAAGCCAGCCCACCCGGGGGTCGAAGTCCAGCCAGCCATCGTCGGGCCAGCTGCGCTCGGGGTAGAGCATTTGCTTGAGATCAGCGTCCGACTCGAGGTACTCGCCGGGAGCAGGCAGTGAATAGCGATGCAGCACCCGCTGTGGAAAACCCTCGATGGCGGCCCGGGTATTGCGAAACAGCACCCTCCCGGTGCCGTGCCGGTCGAGGATCTGCTCGATCAGGGTGGTGGGAGGCGTCGCGGGGTCGAGCCCCGGCGGCAGGTCAGCCGGTATCTCCCCGTCCTCCAGCTCCTCGACCATCTCGCTCCAGCGCCGGTACTGCTGCTCCTCCTCGCGAAAACGTTCCAGTTCGTGGAAGCGCGATGGGTCGAGCAGGCGCAAGCGAGCGAAATGACTCGCCTGCCCGATCTGCTCCGGCGTCGCGGTAAGCAGCAGCAGACCCGCCGAGTGGGCGGCCAGCTCCTGCACAAACAGGTAGTCGTCGCCGGCGCGCTCGTCTGACCAGTGCAGGTGGTGCGCCTCATCCACCACCACCAGGTCCCAGCGTGCCGCCAGCGCCTGCTCCCGATAAGCGGGCTCTTCCTCGAACAGCGCAAGGCTGCACAATACCAGCTGCTCTGCCTCGAACGGGTTGCCGTCGTGCATCGCCGCCAATCGTTCGCCATCGAACAGTGAGAAGCGCAGATTGAAGCGTCGCAGCATCTCCACCAGCCACTGGTGCAGCAGCGTGGGCGGCACCATTACCAGGCAGCGCGAAGTGCGGCCGGTGAGCAGCTGCTGCTGCATGATCATGCCCGCCTCGATGGTCTTGCCCAGGCCCACCTCGTCCGCGAGCAGGACGCGTGGCGCATGGCGCCGGCCGACCTCGCTGGCGATATAGACCTGATGGGGCAGCAGGCTGGTGCGCGACCCCAGCAGTCCGCGGGCGGGACTGCGCTCCAGCCGGTCCGCGTGCATGAAGGTTGCCACGCGGAGCGCGAAATCGCTGTTGCGGTCGAAGTGACCGTTGAGCAGGCGCTGCTGGGGGGTGGTCAACTGGACGAAGGCGTCCAGCTCCAGCTCTGAAACGCGCCGCTCCTCGTCGTGGTGGTCGGTGCCGCTGTAGACCAGCAGGCCCTGGTGCTCCTCCACCGCGGTGACAACCAGCTCGACGTTGTCGATGGTAGAGATGTGGTCGCCCGCCTTGAACCGCAGCCGTGTCAGCGGGGCGTTGTCGCTGGCGTAGGTGCGCTCCTCTCCCACGGCGGGGAAGCTGAGGGTCACCCGTCGCGCCTCCACGTCGACGACCACACCGAGTCCCAGCTGAGCGTCCGCGTGGCTGACCCAGCGCTGTCCCACGATGTATTCCATCAAGCCGTCCCGAAGAATAGGGTCTGGGTATTACCGTAGACCTGCCGCAGCAGTTCTTCCACTTCGAGCTGCTTTATCAGTGCCACCTGCTCGGCGATGAAGGGCAGGTAACAGGGCGCATTGGGTTTGCCGCGATAGGGTACGGGCGTGAGGTACGGCGTATCGGTCTCCAGCAGTATCCGCTCCGCAGGAGTGGCGGCCACGACCTCGCGCACATTTTCCGCCTGCTTGAAGGTGGTGATACCGTTGAAACCGAGCATGAATCCCTCCGCGAGGCAGAACTCGGCGAGGGCCAGTGACGAGGTAAAGCTGTGGATGACACCCTTGCGCGCCAGCACGCCACTGAAGTCCTGCAGGATGTCACGGGTATCCCCGTCCGCCTCCCGGGTGTGGATGACCACCGGCAGGTCGAGCTCGGCCGCCGCCTGGAGCTGCCTCTCAAAGGCGCGGCGCTGCAAGGATCTCTCAGCGTGATCGTAGAAGTAGTCGAGCCCGATCTCGCCCACGGCGACGATGCGCTCGTCCCGGGCTCCTTCTCGCACGGCCGCCTCGACTGCGTCGCTCCAGGCGGCCGCCTCGTGAGGGTGAATGCCCTGGGTACCCCAGATGTCGGGGGCCAGGCGGGTGAGCTCCCGTACCTTTGCAAGGTTACCCGGAGAGACAGCGATCGTAATGAACCGCTCGACGCCCACTGCCCTGGATTTTTCCAGGATGGCAGGCAGCTCTGCCTCGTCAAGGTAATCCAGGTGACAGTGGGATTCGATGATCGGCGTGGCAAAGCGCGGGATATCGCGCCGCGTCTTACTGCTCATCCAGAGCTGACCCTTGCCTTTTCTGACACGCGCGTCATGCGCCGCTCGACGACTTGAGCTTGGGTTTTACAGCGGATTTGCCGCTGCCGTAACGGCGCTTTGTGCTGGTGGTGGCGGCCGCGGTCTTGCGCCGGGCACCCCGTTTTGCCGCGGCTTTGGCCCGACCTTTCGCCGCGGCCCCGGTCTTGCGCACGGGGCGCCGCCGCTTGTCACTCTCCAGAGCGACCGCTTCACTCGCCGGGCAGGCGCTCCTGTAAAGCCGCTCGTAGGCGGCCACCAGAAAGTCGTGGTAGACCTCCGGATCGGGCATGATGTCCCGGTCCGCCAGCACGGAGAGCGTCACCTTGCCCGAGTAGCTGAAGACCAGATGGAAGATGCCCATGCCCGGCGTCAGCACCCCCAGTCCGTAGTAGTCCACCATGCGGGCGCCGGCACAGTAGAGCGGGAAGTCCGGTCCCGCAACGTTTGAAATGCAGGTCGAGACGTTGACCGGTAGATAGGTCGACAGGGCATGGCGCGCCCAGAAGCCGGCCACGGGCCGGGTGAGGGCAGGGGAGAATGCCCCTGCGATCTTGAGCGTGTCCACCATCGGGCTGGACTCGCCGAAACGCTTGGCCTCTTCGGTGGATGTCCTGATTGCCGCGAGGCGTTCGAGAGGGTCCGCGATATCCGTGTGCAGCGACGTAAACACGGAGCCGACCTGGTTGTTGTCGTCGGACACCTCGCGGCGCGTGCGCATGTTGAGCGGTATGGCGGCCGCGAGGGAACCCTCTGCCGGCGCTTCGCCGCGGGCAGTGAGATAGTCGAGCAGGGCCTGGCCAATGATACCCAGGGCCACGTCGTTCAGGGTGACTCCGGCGGCGTTCTTGATGTCCTTGAAACCCTGTAGCGGAAATTCCGCCGCATCGAAAACCCGGTGCGGTCCGACCGGCCTGTTCAGAATGGTCTTGGGAGCGGAGACGTCCGGCGCCGGTATCTCCCTGCGCGCCACATCCAGCGCATACCGCCCGAGCTCAGCGCCGGTTCTGAGAGTGCCGCGCAGCAGTTGCACGGTATTTTTGACACCGTTGATGGAGGCTTTGGTCAACAGTTCCGCCGTGCTCGGTTCGCTGTCCACCAGGCGGGGCCCGGGTTCTATCTCATCCTCCGGGTCCGGGTCCGGTGACAGATCATGCAGGACAGCCATGAAATCCGAGCCGCCGGCACCGTCTACCAGGGAATGATGCATCTTGGTGTAGACGGCAAAGCAGCCGGAAGGCAGGTTGGGTATGTTGTCGAGGCCCTCGATGATGTACGCCTCCCACAAAGGGCGGGTGAGATCGAGCGGCCTGGAGTGCAGCCTGGCCACCTGTATACAGAGCTGCCGCCAGTCACCCGGTTCCGGCAGGGCGATATGGCGCAGGTGAAATTCCACGTCGAAGTTGGCGTCCTTGACCCAGTAGGGACGGTCCAGCCCCCCGGGGACCTCCACCAGCCTCGTTCGAAAAATCGGCAGTGCCCCCAGGCGCCGCTCGAAGCCCGCGATGACGTCCTTGAAGCGGACACTCCCGCCGGGCGCCGTGGAGGGGTCGTAGATGCCCAGCCCGCCCACGTGTTGTGGCGTATTGGGTTGCTCCAGGTTGATGAATGCGGCGTCCAGTATTCCCAGCTGTTTCATAGTGTATCGGCGTCCCTTTGCGCGGGATGATCGATTGTTGGCGAGCAGCGGCGCACCCGCTGCACCCGATGCGCCGGCTCAGGTTATGCAGTAAACTGTGGCACTCTCGGCGGGCGGATGATTTGCACTGCATCGTCAGTGCGTCGTCGTTATAGCATTGTAGCCGGCGTGAGACCAGCAGGAGTAGCCCAAACTTGAACCTGTTTGCAACGCCTTTCGCCACTACCGTGCAGCGATCGCTGCTGGTGCTGACCTGTGCGCTGCCGTGGATCGTGCACGGTGCCACTGGCACTCCCTATGGCGAGCAGTTCGTGCGCCCCGGCCAGCACTGGCGCGATGGCGGCCCCCCGGTCGACGCCGGACAGGGGTCCGGCGAGGTGCCGGAGGCCGATCGCCAGTACCGGCGGCAGCTGGCAGCCCTGGAGGACCAGGGCGGGCCCTATGCCGACGCTCTGGCGGAGCCACTTGCTTCCCTGGGCCGCCACTACCGGCTTCGCGGAGACCTCGATAGCGCCCGGCGCGTGTACCGTCGAGCCCTGCACGTGGTGCGGGTCAATGACGGGCTCTACAGCCGGCGCCAGCTGCCCATTCTGCGCGAGTTGCTGCAGGTCTACAGGGATGCCGGTGACATGGCCTCCCTCGACGAGCGTTACGACTACTACTTCCGGCTCTATGGCAGTGGCAGGGCGCCTTTCACCGAAGCGAGGCTGCGCGCCGGGCTCGAATACCTGCGCTGGCAGCGTGAGGCGGTGCGACTCGGCATCGACGGGCAGGATCTGCGGCGCCTCGTCGGCCTCATCGAGTTGAACGAGGCGATCATCGGTGATGTCGCCCTCGAGGCGTCACTGGACCCGGTGTGGTACCGGCAGCTGGTGTACAGCCAGCTGCGCAACCTCTACCTGCTGGAGGACCGCGCCCAGCCGCGTATCGAGGAGACGGGTTTGCTCCAGAACAGCCTTTTTTACCTCGCCAGTGAGCAGGATCCTGGCGGCCATGAACTGCGCCTGGCTACGCTGCAGCGCGGCGCCTTCGCCCGCGGCGCGTCCATGCTGCAGACCCTGATAGGCCGCACGCCGGCTGCGTCGCAGGCCGCGCTCGCCCGCGCCAGGCTCGAGCTGGGCGACTGGTATCAGTGGCACGGCGCCACGGAACGCGCCGGGGACGAATATGCGGCCGCTGTCGCGCTGTTGCGCGAGGCGGGGGAGACACGTTTGCTGGAGCGCTGGTTCGCCCAGCCGGTGGAGCTGCCCGACAACGGTGCGTTCTGGCAACCACAACAGCTTCCGGAAGGGAAGCGCAAGGTGCTGCTGGAGGCAGTCTACGACGTCTCCGCCACTGGCAGTCCCGGCAATATCGAGGCCCGGGTAGTCGACGCCGGCGACGATGACGCGGCATACCGGCTGAGGCGCCAGCTGGCCGGGACCCGTTTCCGCCCCCGCTGGTTCGAAGGTCGACCGGAGGAGGTGGCGCGCCTGGCTCGGCAGTACGAGCTCGTCGATTGATGCAAGCTGTCCCGCTGGGATTCAGGCGTTCTCGATGATCATCAGGGCGCCCGATGCCTTGATGGGGGTGCGGGTTTTCCAGTCGATCAGGTCGGCGCAGTGCCTGTCGACGCAGCGCTCCGCCATCTCAAGAAAAGTGGAACGCTCTGGATCGGCGATCAGGATGTGCTTCACGCCTGCTTTAACCGCCCGGTTGACCATATTGTAGACCGGGTTCACCAGGTCGTCCCAGAAACAGATATCCGCGGCGATCAGCATGTCGTAGCCTGCCAGCTGCCGCGTCGTCAGTTTTTCGAAGCGGGAAACCAGCGGGGTGGTCTCGACGTCATTGAGGGCGGCGGCCTCAGCCAGGAACGGGAATACGTCGGGATCGGCGTCCACCGACGTTACCTCGGAACCCAGCCTTTTTGCGCACCAGATGCCCGAGGCGCCCCAGCCGCAGCCGACGTCGATGACCGAGCGGCAATGCTGTGGTCGGTGCCGGTTGAGGTAATCGATCAGCAGGCAGCTCGACTTCCACAGCTTGTTGCCATGGATGGAGGGGTAGACCCCCTGGCGCTTCAGCCTGCGTATCGCCGGGTGAGAGGCGGTTGGCATGGTAACGCCGCGAAAACGGTATTCAGTGCGCGGTTTGCGTGTGCTCAATGGATCTCCCGGGGCTTCAGGCGCGCGCCCGGCGGGCGGCCTCCGCCGCTATTGTGGCATCTGTCGCGCACCGATTGCCACCACCGGGTCGCCACCAGCGTCATCGCGCCGGTTGGACTGGGTCGGCGGCGGCGACTAGACTCAGGGCGTAGCGAACGCGTTCGTGATCGAGAGGGTGTTTTGCATGGCAACGGACCGGCGCCAGGTTGAATTGCTGGAAAAGAACAAGCCGCGCCAGGAGAGGGCGAAACGAACCTACGAGGCGATTCTCGCAGCGGCGGCTGAACTGCTCGTGGAAGTAGGCGTCGAGAGGATCTCCACCAATCTCATCGCCGAGCGGGCGGGTGTCACGGTGCCCGCGCTGTACCGTTATTTTCCCAACAAATATGCGGTACTCAACGCACTCGGCGCGGCCATGATGGATCACCAGAACGCCGTTTTCGACGCGTGGTTCGAGACCCACGCACAACAGGGCGATCCCCATGTGCTCCTCGCCAACATCTACGATCTGCTCAAGCAGACCTACGATGTCACCGTGGCGCAAACAGGTGGGCTGGAGACCATCCAGTCGCTGCGAGCGGTCGCTCCCCTGCAGGAGGTCCGGCTGACGTCCCACCGTTTGGTGGCGAACAATTTTGCGGCGCTGCTGCCGGAATTATTGGGGCGCCCCGCTGACGAGTCGATGGCCCTGCAGGCGCGGCTGACCGTCGAATTGGGCTATGCCGCGGTGGAAATGGCACTGGAAGACGATCAGTTGGCGCCGGAACAGACCCTGCGCGAAGGCGCGCGGATGATTCAGTACTACTGGCAGGGAATCCTCGCGAGCAGTTGAAACGCGCGTCGTAACAGCGGGAGGGGTGAGGTGAGCAGGTTCAGTCGAGCGGCTCCACGTCCTCCGCCTGCGGGCCCTTGCTGCTCGAGGCGACCACGAAAGAGACCCGCTGCCCGTCCCGCAGACGCTGACGTCCTTCACCGCGTATGGACCGGAAGTGCACGAAAATCTCCTCTCCGTCATCCTTGACGATGAAGCCGAATCCCTTGGAGACATTGAACCATTTGACCGTACCCTGTTCCCGCGGCGCGCCTTCGCCCATGTCCCTGCGCTCTGGCGGCGCCGCGGAGCGCGATGCGGCGGGGGTGGATGCGGGCGGTGCGGCGCTGCGCTTGTCGGCCCTGAGGCGGGCAGGCGGAGCCACCAGCAGGGCCGTGACGATCGTCGCGACAGCGAACGCCACGAGCAGTATCGGATCGAGGAAGGTACCCTCGCGGATCAGTGCGGTCAGGGTGGAGGCGACCACCGCCACGACGAGGCTGGTGATGAGTTTGCCGGTAAAATGCATTGTTCTCCTCTCGCTGTGTTGGCCCCTGCATGGCGTGGGGCGTGAATGCGGGGCAATTCTATCATCAAACGAGGGTGCTGTTGGCGCTACCGTGGTAACAGCCGGCAAAGCGGGGCTGACGCGCCTGGTGCCCAGGGCGGCAGGTTGCAACGAGGGAGATCGGGGGACCGGGTAACCCGTTGCCAGTGAGCCCGGCGCCGGAGCCGAAAAACGGCGATCTACAGTTTGGTAACGTCCTCGGCCTGCAGTCCCTTGGGGCCTTCGACCAACTTGAATTCCACTGCCTGTCCTTCATTCAGGGTGCGATAACCGTCACCCTGGATCGAGCGGAAGTGAACGAACACATCGTCGTCGCCTTCCTCGCGGGTAATGAAACCGAATCCCTTCGCGTTGTTGAACCACTTTACCGTGCCGTTTACACGATCACTCATACTACCTTCCTCGGTTACTCCGTATTGCTCTTATTATGTCCGCGCCCACCGCTTCGGCGGCGCGGACCTGAAACTCTTTCTTCCGAGGTCGCTACAGGTGCCGGATGCGCTGTACCTGCTCCTGTAACGTTTCCAACGACTGCTGCTGAGTCTGCATCTTTTCGCGCTCTTTGGCGACCACCGCAGCAGGGGCCTTGTCGACAAAAGCGGGATTCTCAAGTTTGCCCCTGATACGGGACAGATCCTTCTCCAGCCTGTCGATCTCTCTGGCCAGTCTCGCCAGTTCGGCGTTCCTGTCGATCAGCCCTGCCATCGGCACCAGTATTTCCAGTTCCCCTACCAGTGCCGTTGCTGCGACGGGCGCCTCCTCACCATCTTCAAGCCACTTTATCTCGGCGAGCCTGGCCAGTTTTCTGAGGAATGGCGCATTCTGTTCCAGCCTGTTTCTGTCGCGCTCGTCGCCGTTCCCCAGCAGGACCGTGAGTTCTTTTCCCGGGGGGATATTCATCTCCCCCCGTATATTTCGTATACCCACGATCACACCCTTGAGCCATTCTATATCCGCATTTGCGGCGCTGTCCATGCCTTCGTCGTCACTCACCGGGTAGGGCTGCAACATAATGGTACTCCCCGATCTGCCGGCCAAAGGCGCAACGTTCTGCCAGATTTCCTCCGTGATAAAAGGCATGAACGGATGCAGCAGGCGCAGCCAGGACTCCAGCACACGGATCAGGGTGCGGCGCGTGCCGCGCTTTGCCTCGGGTGCTGCCGTGTCGTCCCACAGAACGGGCTTGGAGAGTTCCAGGTACCAGTCACAGTACTCGTTCCAGATGAATTCGTAGAGAGCCTGTGATGCCAGGTCGAAGCGATAAGTGGCAAAAGCCCGCGCCACTTCCGCGGTGGTCTCCTGCAACCGGCCCTCGACCCAGCGATCCGCGAGGCTGAGTCGAACGGCTGCGGTTTCGTCGATGCCACAGTCCTCACCTTCGCAGTTCATGAGCACGTAGCGGGCGGCATTCCAGATCTTGTTGCAGAAATTGCGGTAACCCTCGATGCGACCGATGTCGAACTTGATATCCCGGCCTGTGGAGGCGAGTGAGTAGTAGGTGAAACGGAGCGCATCGGTGCCGTAGGGGGCGATGCCCTCCGGAAACTGCCGGCGGGTCGCCTTCTCGATCTTCGCCGCCAGCTGCGGCTGCATCATGCCCGCCGTGCGCTTTTCTATGAGGCCCTCGAGATCGATGCCGTCAATCAGGTCGATCGGGTCGATCACGTTGCCTTTCGACTTGGACATCTTCTGTCCCTCGCCGTCGCGCACCAGGCCGTGAACGTAGACCGTGCGGAAGGGCACCTCGCGGCGGAAATGGAGGGTCATCATGATCATTCGGGCGACCCAGAAGAAGATGATATCGAAGCCGGTCACCAGCACCGAGGTCGGATGGAACGTGGCCAGTTCCTCTGTCTCCTCCGGCCAGCCCAGCGTCGAGAAGGTCCACAGGGCGGAAGAGAACCATGTGTCGAGGACGTCCTCGTCCTGGCGCAGGGCGATATCAGCCGCGATGCCGTGTTCCTCACGCACCGCAGCCTCGCTCTCGCCGACGTAGAAGTTGCCCTTGTCGTCGTACCAGGCGGGTATGCGGTGGCCCCACCAGAGCTGGCGGCTGATGCACCAGTCCTGAATGTCACGCATCCAGGCAAAGTAGGTATTTTCCCACTGGCGGGGCACGAAGCGGATATCCCCCTGTTCGACCGCGGCGATAGCCGGCTTCGCCAGTTCTCGCGCATCAACGTACCACTGGTTGGTGAGATAGGGTTCTATCACGACGCCGGAACGGTCGCCACGCGGCACCTTCAGGGTGTGATCCTCCACCTTTTCCAGCAGCCCCAGTGCGTCGAGATCGGCGACGATGCGCTGGCGCGCCTCGAAGCGGTCGAGCCCGCGGTAGGGTTCGGGCGCATTGTCATTCAGGGCGGCGTCGTCGTCGAAGATGTTGATCGTCGGCAGGCCGTGACGGCGACCCACCTCGTAATCGTTGAAGTCGTGGGCGGGAGTGATCTTGAGGCAGCCGGTGCCAAACTCCCGCTCCACATAGTCATCGGCGATCACGGGAATTTCCCGTCCGGTCAGGGGCAGCTCAACCATCCTCCCGATGAGGTGGTTGTAGCGCTCGTCCTCCGGGTGCACCGCGACGGCGGTATCGCCCAGCATCGTTTCCGGGCGGGTGGTGGCGACGGTGAGATGGCCCTCGCCTCCGGCCAGTGGATAGCGAAAGTGCCACAGGTGGCCTTTCTCCTCCTCGGCGATCACCTCCAGGTCCGAGATCGCCGTATGCAGCACCGGGTCCCAGTTGACCAGGCGCTGACCGCGATAGATGAGTCCCTCGCGGTAGAGGCGGACGAAGACCTCCTGTACCGCCATGCTGAGACCGGGATCCATCGTGAAACGCTCACGTGACCAGTCGAGGGAGGAGCCAAGGCGGCGCAACTGGCGGGTGATCGTGCCTCCCGACTGCTCCTTCCACTCCCATACCTTCTCAACGAACTTCTCCCGCCCCAGGTCATGCCGGCTGATACCCTGACCCTCGAGTTGTCTCTCCACTACCATCTGGGTGGCGATCCCCGCGTGGTCGGTGCCCACCTGCCACAGGGTGTTGTAGCCCAGCATGCGGTGATAGCGGATGAGGGCGTCCATGATCGCTTCCTGGAAACCGTGCCCCATGTGCAGGCTGCCGGTGACGTTTGGCGGTGGAATCATGATGCAGTACGCCTGGTCGCCGCCCTGGGGCGCGAAATAGCCGCGGGACTCCCATTCCTGGTACCAGCGGGATTCGATGTCGGCGGGTTGGAATGTCTTTTCCATCAGTGAATCGTCCGGGAAAACAGGTGGTAGCAGAGCGTTCGGGGAAGGGCGCGATTATACGCGCTGCTCCCCCGGTTGCACAGTGAGGGGATTTGCCATGTCCCCCCCGAGGGTCACAGGTCGTGCTTTTCCAGCGCGTAGCCGCGCGCCTTGTACAGCTGCCAGGAGCGGCGCAGGGCGGTCAGGCTCCGGGGATCCTGCGTGACGACCTCCGCGACGCGCTGGAAGCGGCTGAAGAAGGGCGGGATTTCCAGCTGCAGGTTGATCAGCAGGTCATTGTGCCCGGCGGGGTCCTGGCCCCAGCCGATAGCGACGGCGTCGGCCTCCGCCTCCCCGTGCAGCGCGTGGGGCAGGAAACTGCCGGGTCGGAAACTCCAGAGCAGCTCGTCCAGTTCCCTGGCCTGCGTTTCGTCGGCGGCGTTGATGAAGATCCGGTGGCCGCGCCCGAAAGCCTTGTCAGCCAGCCTGGCCGCGACCAGCAGCCGTTCACCCGGCGCCTGGTCCTGCACCACATAGAACCCCACCCGCGTCACTATGCCTCCCTGCCGATCCTGTCGATCAGGTAACGGGTCAGCATTGCGACAGGGCGACCGGTGGCGTACTTGGGACTGTTGTTCCAGGCTGCGCCGGCGATGTCGAGGTGGGCCCAGTGGTATTTCTCGGCGAAATTGGCGAGAAAGCAGGCGGCCGTGACGCTGCCGGCCTCGGGCCCGCCGATATTGGCCAGGTCGGCGAAATTACTCTTCAGCTGTTTCTGATAGTCATCCCACAGGGGCATGCGCCAGGCACGATCGTGGGCCTCCATGCCGGCCGCCAGCAGCTGTTCTGCCAGCTTGTCCTGGTTTGCATACAGAGCGCTGGCATGAGAGCCGAGCGCGACGATGCAGGCGCCTGTGAGCGTCGCGATATCGATGACGGCCCTGGGTTTGAAACGTTCAGCATAGGTCAGGGCATCGCACAGCACGAGGCGACCCTCCGCGTCCGTGTTCAGCACCTCGATCGTCTTGCCGGACATACTCCTGACCACGTCGCCAGGCTTGGTGGCACTCCCGCTGGGCATATTCTCCGCCGCCGCGACGATGCCGATCACATTGAGCGGCAGGGAGAGTTCGATCACGGCCCGCAGGGTACCGAAGACACTGGCGGCTCCCCCCATGTCGAACTTCATCTCATCCATCTTTGCGCCGGGTTTGATCGAAATGCCGCCGCTGTCGAAAGTGATGCCCTTGCCCACCAGGACGTAGGGCTTCTGATCCTTCTTGCCGCCACTGTAATTGATCACGATAAGCTTTGCCGGCTGCTCGGTGCCGGCGGTGACCGACAGCAGGGCGCCCATGCCCAGCTCCTTCATTTTACTCTCTTCGAGCACCTTCACCGAGACCGCGGAGTTACCCCTTGCCATTGCGCGGGCCTGCTTGGCGAGATAGGTCGGCGTGCAGATATTGCCGGGCAGGTTTGCCAAGTTGCGCGCCTCATTGATGCCCGTGCCGGTGCAGCGACCGCGCTCGATCGCGTCCTGGGCAGCCTTGGTGACGATACTGCCCTCCGTGTTGACCACGAACTTCGACAGTTTCTGCGGAGGCTTCGGCTTGGACAGGGTTTCGGTATAGCGGTACCCACCGGTGACGAGACTGCGCGCCAGCAGTTCCAGCAGCCAGACGGGGTCGCCGTTCTTCACTTCGAGATCGCCCATGTGAAGCATCGCGTCCGAGGCCTGCAGGCCAGCCAGCGCCTTGCACAGGGCCTGGACGAATTGCCTCGCGGCGTCGCGATCGAATTTTCCCTTATCACCACAGCCGACCAGCAGCACCCGTCGCGCTTTGCCCGTGCCCGGCAGCAGTAAAGTTTCGCCGGACTTTCCCTTGAAATCTCCCAGCTTCAGCGCTGCCGTGATCGCCCCGGACGCGGCCTCGTCCAGCTGTTGCGCTGCGCCGGTCAGTGTACCCCCGGAGGAGACGGGCAATACCGCGCACTGGGTAGAGGCGCTGGCGGCTTCCCCCACGGCGCGAACGGCGAACGTGATCGTTGTCATGGCAATTCCTTCACTGTTGGCAAAAGCTGTAGTGTATGATGTCGGCCAGCCAAACTGAACCAGTAAAAGCAGCAAATGGCAGCCCTGAAGGCATGAAGATCCTGCGCTACCTGACCCGAGACGTGCTCACCCACATGGTGGCGGTAAGCTTCGTCCTGCTGGTGATCATCTTCAGCGGCCGCTTCGTGAAATACCTCGCGGAGGCGGCCGTGGGGGACCTGTCAGCCGACATACTGCTTCCCGTGATGCTCTACCGCCTGCCGGGTTTTCTCGAGCTGATCCTCCCCCTGGGATTGTTCATCGGTATCCTCATGTCCTACGGGCGGCTCTATGTGGAGAGCGAGATGGTGGTTCTCACCGCCTGCGGCGTCAGCCCGACCCGGCTGGCCGGCTATACCCTCGTGCCGGCCCTGTTCGTCACCCTCCTGGTGGCCGCACTCAGCCTGTACGTATCTCCCCTCGGTGCCGCCCGCTCGGAGGCGCTCCTGCAGGACCCCGCTTCTTCCCAGGGTCTGCAGTCGCTGGCCGCCGGGCGTTTCCAGACCCGGCGCAGCAACAATACGGTCAGTTATGCCGAGACCATTTCAGGCGAGGGTCTGATGCACTCGGTGTTTCTCTCCCAACGCAGCCGGGACGACGATGGCAGGTTGCGCATGGTCGTGACCGTGGCGGACGAAGGCGAGATCAGGTTCGATTCCGCCACCGGCGCCCGCTACCTGGAATTGCGCGACGGCTACCGCTATGACGGTTTCCCGGGGCGCCTCGATTACCAGGTCGTGCGGTTCGACCGCTTCGGAGAGCTCATCCCCGAGCCGGAGGGCGGCATACGTACGGCGGATCCGGTGGATGGGCGATCCACCCTGCAACTGCTCTCCTCTGACAGCGCCGAGGACAGGGCGGCCCTGCAGTGGCGGGTCTCCCTCCCTTTGATGGTGCCCATCGTGGCGGTGATCGCCATGTGCCTCAGTCGAACCGACCACCGGCGCGGGCGCTATATCAAGATGGCGCCGGCCTTTCTGCTCTATCTCGTCTATCTCGTGCTGCTCTCCAACGCACGCTCAGAAATGGAAAAGGGAGGCGGCGTGCCGGGCGGCCTCTGGTGGGTACACCTGATATTCCTGGCTGTGGCGCTGGCAATGCTGTACGGGCCCTCTCTCTGGTCTAGATTCAGGTACGGCAGGTATCTTCGTGCGCAGGCTTGACCGCTATGTCGGGCGCTCGATCATCGGCGCGATCCTGCTGGTGCTCGTCGTCATCGTCGGTCTCGACGCCGTCACCGCTTTCATCGACGAGTCAGAGGATATTTCCGAGACCTACACCTTTGGCCAGGTCGCGCTTTACGTGGTGCTGACCCTGCCCGGGCGCTTTTACGAATTCATGCCCTTTGCCGCGCTGATCGGCTGCATGGTGGGACTCGGCCAGCTGGCGGGTTCCAGCGAACTGGTGGTCATGCGCGCGGCGGGAGTCTCCACAGGACGGCTGGTCTGGTATGCCATGAAGCCCGCGCTGCTGGTCGCGCTGGTCGGCTTCCTCGTGGGGGAGTACGTGGCGCCGAAAGCGGAACAGCTGGCGGAGAGCCGGCGGGCCATGGCGCAGAATCCCGGGGAGAGTTTCGGCGGCAGGCACGGCATCTGGAATCGGGAGGGTAACACCTTCCTGCATTTCAATGCCCTCGAGACAGATGGCAGCGTCCACGGCATTACGCTGTTGCAGTTCGACGACAGGCAGCGTATGCAGTCGGCGCTGCGCGCGCGCCAGGCTGTTTTCCAGGGCGATTACTGGGTCATGGAACAGGTAGTGAAAACCGATTTCAGCAGTTGGCAGACCAGCCGCGTTCGCCACGCGACCCTGCGCTGGGACACCGGGATCACGCCGGAACTGCTCACCCTTGTCATCGTGGAGCCCGGGCAGCTGCCTCTCGGCGATCTTTACCGGTATAGCCGTTATCTGCAGCAGCAGGGCCTCGATGCGGATGACTATGAACTGGCCCTGTGGCGCAAACTGTTGCAGCCTGCCGCGATCGCCTCGCTGGTTCTGGTCGCCATCTCTTTCATTTTCGGCCCCTTGCGGGAGGGCAACATGGGGTTTCGTGTCTTCGTGGGTGTGATTGTGGGTATCGTGTTCCGCACGAGCCAGGACCTGCTGGGCCCGGCCGGCATGGTGTTCGGTTTCTCCCCGCTCTATGCGGCGCTGATACCAATAATAATCTGCCTCGTCGCGGGCCTGTTGCTGCTGGCCCGCGCCCGCTAGGACGGCGGACAGCGCCGGGGTGGGCGGTCAATCCTTGTCTTTTTTTCCTCTCTTTTTCGCCGGTTTGGGCATCAGGATGAGCTCAGTGCCCGACAGGTAGTCGTGCCAGTAGCGCCCGCGGCGATCGACCAGGCACCACAGGTAGCCCAGGCCGAAGCAGGTAGCGGACAGCACTGCGGCGAGGCAGCGCAGGACGGACCTTCCGAGACCCGGCGTTCGGCCCGCAAAGTCGACCAGTTTGATGCGCCAGGCCTGCATGCCGAGGGTCTGGCCGCTCTTCATCCAGAACGCGCAAAAAAAGACGATGGTGGTGACCAGCGCAATGACGCGGACCAGGTACGGGTTCAGCGGGCTTCCTGCCTCAGCGCCGCTTGCCAGCTGGCCTATGCCCATCGCCACGGCGACGCTGACCATTATCAGGGGCAGAACGAGCAGCGTGTCGTACAGCATGGCGGCCAGCCGGCGCAGCAGGAAGGGTGAGGGGGTGTCTGTGTGCTCGGTCATGGTCGTCGCACTATCCGTATGCCTCCGTCGGACAACCGACCGCGCTACTCCTCCAGGGAGAGGTGGTCCGTGGCGGGGGCCTCCGGCGGTGTTCGCTTGCGGTAGCCCTCTTCCAGGACGTCGCTGCCGGCGGGGGCAAGGTCCAGAGCGGAGAGGTCGAGCTGCGGGGCCTCCGCCGGCGGTGCTGCGCAATCGGCGAAATCGGTACCCGATGGCGACAGTTCAAGTCCGTCGATGTCGGGGCTGAGCTCGGCCTCGTGACGAGGCAGGGTGGGGATCGCCTCTCCGATGGCACCCATCTCGAGGTGGCTGGTGTCGGGCGCCGGCGGCGCCCGGGGCGGTTCGGGCGAAAGGCGCTGCCCCTGCTCGCCCAGATCGAGCCCGGCGGTGTCGATCACAGCGCTGGCGGTGACGCTGCGCTCCTCCTCCCGCAATACATCTGCGCCCACCGGCGCGAGGCTGACGCCGCCAGTCTCCGTCTCCTCTGCCCGTGCCGGGGGCCATCCCTTTCTCGCGCGCCTGCTCAGCGGGCCTGGCGGGTGTGACGGCCTTTGCCGACGTGCCGTCGCCCTCGCTCGCACGGATCAGGGGCAGAGCCCCGGCTTTCTCCATGGCCTGCTTGTATTTAAGGGCGGTCGCCTTGTCGCAGTCCCTTTTCAATAGCTGCGCCTTGCCGGAGAAGAGGCGGTCGAGGGTCTGCTCATCTGCGTTGAACAGTTTGGCGAGCCGCGGGCGCACGGCCTCCAGCCGCTCGCCGTCGAGCAACTGCCCGGCGTAGTAGATGTTGTAGCGCGTCGCCATAGCCCCGATCCTCCTGTTTTTCTGGCCAGTATACGCCTAATGATCTTCCGGGTCTCGCCCCTGCGACCGGCGCGATCCTGACCGGCGCGCCGGCATTCTGCTAGAATAGCGGCTCGCTGTGCCCCTGTGGTTTTCCATGAGTGATCGCGTTCCGACCCGTTTCGTCAACACACTGCTGCGCATGGTGGGGGACAGGGGCCACGATTTTACGGCGCTGCTCGCCGCCGCCGGCCTCGACTTCGATCCCCTTGATGAGCGTGCCTCTGGCTACCGGCCGGAGGTGAGCGCCATGCAGTACTCCCGCGTCTATCAGCAGGTGTTGCGCCTGCTGCAGGACGAGACTTTCGGGGTTGCCGGTGGCGGACTGGCGCTGCCCGGGGCGTTTCGCATGATGTGTTATTGCGTGATCTCCTGCGACAACCTCGGCCAGGCCATTCAGCGCGCCTCAGAGTTCTATCGCACCTTTTTCGATGAGCGCAGCCAGCTCTACGCCAATTTCAGTGAGCAGTACGCACGCGTCGGGTATCGCACGGTCCTGCGCGATGGCAGCGACCGGGTCGAAGCACCTGACGCCTACGGGCTGTCGGTCTGGCACCGTTTCTTCGGTTGGCTCTGCGGGCGCCCCCTCGAACTGCGCAGAGTGGATTTCAGCGGTGCGGCGCCCCGTCGGCTCGAAAAATACGAGCGGCTTTTCGGTTGTCCTCTCTTCTTCGGCCAGCGCAAGGACCTGCTCTATTTTGACAGCGCCTGTCTCGCCTGGCCCGTGGTGCACACCCAGCACTCCCTCGGGGAGTTTCTCGCAACCGCGCCCTACCAGTTGCTGATCATGGAGAACGACCGGCGCGGCGACAGCCTTTCAGTGCAGGTGAAGGCGATGCTGGGGCACGATTTCAGCGGCGGCTTCCCGGGTTTCGAGGCGATCAGTCGCGCCCTGAACATGTCCGCCCCCACCCTGCGCCGTCGCCTCAAGCGCGAAGGCACGACCTACCAGCAGTTGAAGGACGAGGCGCGCCGGGAAGCTGCCATCCTGTGCCTCGACCGTCCCGGGCTGTCTATCAGCGAGGTGGCGCTGCAGATGGGATTTACCGATCCCAGTGCCTTTCACCGGTCCTTCAAAAAGTGGACGGGGCAGACCCCGGGCCAGTTCCGTGCCAGTCGCCGGCGGCCTCGCGCCGCGACCGACGCTGCTCGGCAGGGGCAGGATGCACTGTAGCGCGCCGCTGCACTCGGGTATAATACTGCGCCACTTTTCCGGAGATTGTCATGACCGTTCAGCAGGAGATAGAGCAGCAGTTGCAGAAGCAACTGGCGCCGGTATTTCTGGAGGTGGCCAACGAGAGTCACCAGCACAGTGTGCCGGCCAATTCAGAGACCCACTTCCGGGTCGTCGTCGTCACCGACCAGTTCGATGGAAAACGGAAGGTGGCGCGCCATCAGCAGGTCTATGCGGCGCTCGCCGCACAGCTCGAGGGGCCGGTACATGCCCTCGCCCTGCACACCTATACGCCTGAGGAGTGGCAGGCGCGACAGCAGGCCGCGCCGCAGTCGCCGGCTTGCCTCGGCGGCAGCAAGGCGGGTTGAGCAATGTCCGACGTCATCGTTGCCGCACTCTACCGGTTCGCCCCGCTGGACGATTTCCGGGCCATGCGGGAGCCCTTGCTGGAGACCTGCCTGGCCGCCGGCACGCGCGGTACGCTGCTGCTGGCCAGGGAGGGGATCAACGGCACTATCGCCGGCAGTCGCGAGGGCATCGACCGGGTGCTGGCCTACCTGCGGGAGGATCCGCGCCTGCATGACCTCGAGCACAAGGAGTCCCGGGACGACCACATGCCCTTTTACCGCATGAAGGTCAAGTTGAAGAAGGAGATCGTGACCCTCGGCGTCGAGGGGATCGACCCCAACCAGCGGGTGGGCACCTACGTCAGCCCGGCGGACTGGAATGCGCTCATCAGCGATCCCGACGTCCTGCTGATCGACACGCGCAACGACTACGAGTTCGATATCGGCACCTTCCGCGGGGCGATCAACCCGCACACCACCAGCTTCCGGGAGTTTCCCGCCTACGTGCGTGACAACCTCGACCCGACGCGGCAGAAAAAGGTGGCGATGTTCTGCACCGGCGGCATTCGCTGCGAAAAAGCGTCCGCCTTCATGCTCCAGGAGGGCTTCGAAGAGGTCTATCACCTGCAGGGCGGCATCCTCAAGTACCTGGAGGAGGTACCCGAGGAGCAGAGTGTCTGGGAGGGGGAATGTTTCGTTTTCGACAACCGGGTGGCCGTCGACCACCGGCTGCAGAAGGGGCGCTATGACCAGTGCCACGGTTGCCGCCATCCGATCACTGAGGCGGACAAGCAGTCAGACAGTTACCTGCCCGGCGTCTGCTGTCCGCACTGTCACGACAGGCTCACGCCGGAACAGGTGGCGCGCTTCCGCGAGCGGCAGAAGCAGGTGAAACTGGCGGAGGAGCGGGGCGAGGCGCACATTGGCGCCCCGCCGCCGGATCGGCAAAAGCTCAGGGCCTGCTGACAGGGCGCTAGCGCAGGTGCTGCCTGAGCGCTGCCTGGAAGCGGGTGATGGGTACGAAGATGCTGGTGCCTGCGCCGTCGCCGGCTGAGATCACGCCGGTGAGTTGCGGCTCTCCCTCCCGGGACACCTGGATCACTGCTCCGCCGGATGCCCCCTTGTGGGCCCTGCAATCGGTGTCGCTGCGCGCGGGGGTCTGCGCCGTGATGCGGCAGGCGGGATCAAAGGTGAGCCGGCGGCCGCCGTTGCCGAGGCCGTCGTCGCGGGAGTAACCTGCCATGATGACCGGGCGCGTCCGGTCTGTCGCGCCCGCGCCGACAGTGAGCGCTGTGACGTCTTCGGCAGCCACCGGCTGGTAGAGACGGAGGATCGCCCAGTCCGCGTGCATGCCCCCGCCATCGCCGAGTCGATAGGCCTCCCGGGTGAGCTCCCCCCTGCGCCCGGGCAGGAGGGTAAAGGTGATCGGCCGGCTCAGGTCATTGTAAAATTCGAGGCAGTGCCACGCGGTGACGATGGTATCCGCGCGGGTGGCCGTTTTTTGTCCCACCAGGGTCGCGCTGCAGTCTTCCCGCTGATGTGAGCGCTGTCCGTCGCGGATGCGGCTGCCGGGCACGGATAATCGGCCTACCGCTTCCAGCCAGGGAGGAGACCGGTCCGAGAAGGCCTGCCGCGGATCACCGCTCGCGCCGCCGGCGACGACAGCAAGCGCCAGGAGCAGCACTCCGGTGGCTCCCCGCCGCCGGCGGGTGGAAATCGGCCGCAGGGGCCCCTCTGGTGCGAGCGCGGTCATTAATCCCTCTCCTGGCACAACAATTCGACCGGACCGCCGGCCGCGCCCTTGGCGTGGCCGGAAACTCACTCTACGATGACGGGTATCGGTCGGGCCACGTTACAGGAAGGGCGGATGGGCGCGCAACGCAAACGAATCGTGGTGGTCACCGGTGCCAGCCGGGGCGCGGGCAAGGGTATCGCCCTGGCTCTGGGTGCCACCGGCGCGACAGTGTATGTGACCGGCCGCACCCGGCGGGAGGGGGAGGCCGGGCTTCCCGGCACCGTGCAGGCCACCGCCGAGGCCGTGACTGCGGCAGGCGGGACCGGGATCGCCATTCACTGCGACCATGCCGAAGACCGCCAGGTGGCCGCACTGTTCCAGCGAGTCAGGGACGAGCAGGGCCGGCTCGATATCCTGGTCAACAACGCCACCGCCCTGCACCCGGCGCTGACCGCGGAGGGGCCGTTCTGGGAGAAACCCCTGGAACTGACCTGCCTGCTTGACGTGGGTCTTCGATCCCACTATGCCGCGGCCTGGTATGCGGCGCCCCTGTTGCTGGCCAACGGCCGGGGGCTGGTGGTCAATACCTCCTCTTTCGGGGGCCGGATCTATATGCACGGACCCGCCTATGGCGCCGGCAAGGCGGCGATAGACAAGATGGCCCATGACATGGCCCATGATTTCCGGCCCTTCAACGTCGCGGTGCTATCCATCTGGATGGGGCTGCTCTCGACCGAGCGCACCCGCCGCGTATTCGATGCGGAACCGGAAAAGTACGCCGCGCTGCGCGAAACCTGCGAGAGCCCGGCGTTCACCGGGCGGGTGATCGATGCCTTGTACGAGGATCCGCACTTGATGGAGAAAAGCGGCAGGGTGTGGATCGGCGCGGAGTTGGCCGAAGGCTACGGGATCACCGATATCGACGGCAAACGTCCGCCCTCGCACCGCGCTTTTTTCGGCGAACCCACCGCCTACGGCGATGCGGTCGTCGAGTAACCTATACCCCAAATGAAGGATGCAATGCTTGCCGTCGGCAGGGTTAAATGGCGACAGTCAGAATGAGTCCAGGAGGTTGTCCGGAATGACCAGTCACCAGAACATCAATACCAGTGAGCCTGCCAATGAATACAGCCTGGGTTCCCAGCGTGCGCAGGAATTGATCGAAGCGGCCCGGGCGATGGGCCCGGTGCTGCGCGAGCGGGCGGCACAGTGCAAGGCCCAGCGCCGCGTTCCGGAGGAGACGATCGCCGATTTCCATGAGGCGGGGTTTTTCAAGATCCTGCAGCCTGAACAGTGGGGCGGCTATGCCATGGATCCCCAGGTCTTCTATTCGGTGGGGCTGGAAATCGCGCGGCACTGCATGTCGAGCGCCTGGGTGCTGGGCGTTGTAGCGGTGCACAACTGGCAGCTCGCCGTCTTCGATGATCGGGCGGCCCGGGATGTCTGGGCCGAGGATCCGTCCGTATTGATATCCTCATCCTATGCGCCGGTGGGCAAGGTCAAGGTCGTCGACGGCGGTTTCCGCCTGAGCGGTCGCTGGAGCTTCTCCAGCGGCTGTGAACACTGCAAGTGGGCCTTCCTCGGCGCCGTCGTCCCCACGCCGGAAGCGCCGTTCGACATGGCCAACTACCGGACTTTCCTGGTGCCGATCGAGGACTACCAGATCGTCGACAACTGGGACGTGGTGGGCCTGCAGGGCACCGGCAGTCACGATATCGTGCTGGAGGACGTTTTCGTACCGGAGCATCGCACCCACAAGTCCATGGACGGCTTTCTCTGTGACAACCCCGGCAATGCCGTGAATTCCGCCCCCCTCTACCACCTGCCTTTCATGCAGGTTTTCGTGCGCGCGGTGTGCACCGCCTCGCTGGGGGCACTCGAGGGCTCTCTGGAAGCTTTCGTCGAGGTGGCGAAAACCCGCCAGGTGGGCCCGATGAAAATGAAAGATGACCCTTTCGCCCGCAAGCTGGCGGCGGAGGTCCGCGCCTCGATCGACGAGATGAAACTCACCATGGTGCGCAATTTCGACGCCATGATGGACTGTGCCCGCGAGGAGCGGCCGATCCCGGTTGAGGATCGGGTGCGGTACCGCTACGACTCGGCCGTGGTGGCGGACCGCTGCGTGGAGCTGTCCGGCAGGATGCTCAAGGCGGCCGGCAGCGGCGGTATCCGCGCCGGCAGCGAACTGCTGGCCCGACACCTGGATATCCTCTGCAGCCAGGCGCACGTGGCGAACCACGCCACCCCGTTTGCCGTCAACATGGGCGCGGTACTGTTCGGGGAAGAGAACCTGGATTACGCGATCTGAGGCCCGCTGGGCCTGCCCGGGGGGAAATATGGGGATGATCGGACTGCTGCCCGAGGGCAGGTACGCAGAGTGCGCAAATGGCTACCGCATACATTACCTGGACGAGGGGGAGGGCGAAGTGGTCGTTTTCCTTCACGGCTCCGGCCCCGGGGCGAGCGGTTACAGCAACTTCAAGGGCAATTATCCGCAGCTGGTGGAGGCGGGTTATCGCTGCATCGTGCCGGATCACATCGGCTACGGGTTTTCCGACAAGCCGGATGACGTGGACCACCCGCTCTCGTTCTTCGTCGAGTGCATCGCGCAGACCCTCGACTGCGCGGGGGTTGAGAAATGCACCCTGGTCGGAAACTCACTGGGGGGCGCCATAGCCCTGGGGCTTGCCCTCGAATACCCCGAGCGGGTGAAAAAACTGGTGCTGATGGCGCCCGGCGGCCTCAGTGAGCTGCACGAGTACCAGCAGATGCCGGGAATGCAGAAAGTCTTTCAGGTGTTCGGTTCCGGCCAGGCGGTGACCCACGAGGTGATGAAGGACCTGTTTGCCACCGGGCTGATGCACGATCCGCAGTACGCCACCGATGAACTGGTGGCAGAGCGGATGCAGATCATGCAGATCATGAACGGGCATGTCATGGCAACCATGCAGGTGCCGGTGCTCACCCCTCGCCTGGCGGAGATTGAATGCCCGGTGCTCGGCTTCTGGGGCATGGACGAGAAAATGATGCCCGAAAACGGGATCATGGCGATGGCGAGGAATATCAGGCACCTGCGCCTCATCCTGGTGACCGAGTGCGGCCACTGGGTGATGGTGGAGCATGAGGGCATGTTCAACCGGGCCTGCATCGACTTCCTGCGATACGGTTAACGCCCGGGCAAATGTAACGGATGCGGGTCTTGTCGCCCCTGCAGGCCTTCGATTCCTGGTGGGCTCTCGAAAACACCTCCCGCTGCGGATAAACTTTCAATCTGTCGAATAACAGTTTGAACCGAACACGGTCTCAATGGGTGTAAACTCGCGCCTTGTTTGTGACGATGCGAACGGAGGTGTGGATGGACAGGGAGAGAATCAACCAGTTGGGAGACGAGCTCTACGAGGCGCTGAAGACACAGTCGACAGTACCTCCCCTGACTGACCGCGAGCGCGATATAACCATCGCAGACGCCTATCACATCAGTCAGCGAATGGTCAGCCGCCGGGTGGAGCTGGATGGAGAGCAGGTGATCGGCAAGAAGATCGGCGTCACCAGCAGGCCGGTACAGGAGATGCTCGGAGTATTCCAGCCGGACTTCGGCTTCCTGACGGACCGGATGGAGTGCGCCGACGCCGCGTCGATTCCGATCGCCGGCAACCTGATCCAGCCCCGGGCTGAAGGTGAGATCGCCTTTCGCCTGAAACAGGACCTGGTGGGCCCCGGCGTCACGGAGCAGGACGTACTGGATGCGACCGCGACCATCATACCCTGTTTCGAAATCGTCGATTCCCGCATCGATGACTGGAAAATCAAAATCGAGGACACGGTAGCGGACAACGCTTCCTGCGGCGTGTACGTGCTGGGCAGGAACGAGGTCGACCCGCGGGACTTCGACCTTCCCCACCTGAAAATGAAGATTTTCAAGAACGGGGAGTTACACGCCGAGGGTCTCGGCAGCGCGGTACAGGGTAATCCACTCACAGCTGTCGCCTGGCTCGCCAACACTCTGGGTGAATTCGGCATCCCGTTCCGGGCCGGCGAAGTGATCCTGTCCGGCTCCCTGGCCCCGCTGATTCCCGTGGTGGCCGGCGATGCAATGTCCCTGGAACTCGAGGGCGTCGGTGGCTGCAGTTGTCGCTTTGTATGATGGATATGAGAGAGACGAAATGAGCAACAAGATCAAGGCAGCAATCATAGGACCCGGTAATATCGGAACGGATCTGCTGATCAAGGCCATGCGCAGCCCGCTGATCGAGCCGGTCTGGATGGTCGGCGTCCTGGCCGATTCCCCGGGACTGGCCCGCGCCGCCGAGCTGGGGCTGAAGACCACCGCCGAGGGTGTGGACGGCATGGTGCCCACCATGAAGGAGGACGGGGTACAGATCTGCTTCGATGCCACCAGTGCCTCTGTACACGCCGAGAACAGCCGCAAGGTGAACGGGCAGGGGGCGGTAATGATCGATCTTACCCCTGCTGCCATCGGTCCATTCTGTGTGCCGCCTGTGAACCTCGCCGATGCCGTCGCCAAAAAAGCGATGAATGTGAACATGGTAACCTGCGGCGGTCAGGCAACGATACCGCTGGTGGCAGCCGTCAGCCGGGTGCAGGAGGTGTACTATGGTGAGATCGTCGCCACCGTGAGCTCGCGCTCCGCCGGCCCCGGCACTCGCAGGAACATCGACGAGTTCACCCGCACCACTGCCCGTGGCATCGAGGCGGTCGGGGGCGCTCATAACGGCAAGGCGATCATTGTCATCAACCCGGCAGAGCCGCCCCTGATCATGCGCGACACCGTCCACTGCCTTACCCACGATGACCCTGACCAGGAGGCGATCACGACATCGATCCACGACATGATTGCGGAAGTCCAGAAGTATGTGCCGGGCTACAAGCTGAAAAATGGTCCCGTGTTCGACGGCAAGCGCGTCTCGATCTACATGGAGGTGGCGGGTCTCGGCGACTTCCTGCCGAAGTATGCCGGCAACCTCGACATCATGACGGCTGCAGGCCTGCGCACAGCCGAGATGTACGCCGAGGAGATACTCGCCGGCCGCTTCGTGCCCGTCGCGGCCTGATCCGTCACTCAACGACCAGGGGAGAACGAGACAATGGATCTGAAAGGGAAAAAAGTCACCGTCCACGACATGTGCCTGCGCGACGGGATGCACCCCAAGCGCCACCAGATCACCGTGGAGCAGATGGTGAGCATTGCCAGCGCGATGGACGAGGCGGGGATACCGCTGATAGAGGTGACCCACGGCGACGGGCTCGGCGGCGCCTCGGTCAACTACGGTTTTCCGGCGGCGAGCGACGAGGAGTATCTCAGCGCGGTATGCAATGCGGTGAAAAATACCCGTGTTTCAGCGCTGCTTCTGCCGGGGATCGGCACCGTGGACCACCTGCAGATGGCGGTCGACTGTGGTATCTCGACCATTCGCGTGGCCACCCACTGCACCGAGGCGGATGTCTCGGAGCAGCATCTCAGCATGGCTGCGAAAATCGACGGTCTCGATACGGTCGGGTTCCTGATGATGGCCCATATGATCAGTCCGGAGGATCTGGTGGCGCAGCTCAAGCTGATGGAGGGCTACGGGGCCAACTGCGTATACATCACCGATTCGGCGGGTTACATGCTGCCGGACGACGTGACGGCGCGGGTGGGGCTGGCCCGGGCGGAATTGAGTCCCGCCACGGAGATCGGTTTCCACGGCCACCACAACCTGGCGATGGGTATCGCCAACTCCCTGGCGGCGGTGGAGGCGGGCGCCTCCCGCATCGATGGCTCGCTGGCGGGGCTCGGCGCCGGTGCCGGCAATACGCCGCTGGAGGTGTTCATTGCCGTCTGTGAACGGATGGGTGTCGAGACCGGCGTGGACCTTTTCAAGGCGATGGACATCGCCGAGGAGCAGATCGTGCCGATGATGGACCACATGGTGCGGGTCGATCGGGATTCGCTTACCCTGGGGTATGCCGGGGTCTACTCGAGTTTTCTGCTTTTCGCCAAGCGCAGTGCCGAGAAATACAACCTCTCCAGCAGGGACATCCTCGTCGAACTTGGTCGACGCCGCACCGTAGGGGGACAAGAGGACATGATCGAGGACCTGGCGCTGGATATGGCGCGGGAGCGTGGCACCGTCTGATCAAGCAGTGTTGGCGGATGCCTCCGGAGCACCCATAATCCGTGGCGGCATCCCCCCGGTCCCTGCCTGCGCAACGCCGCTTCGTCCACACCAATACCACGGAGATCCCCCGCCATGAACCGCTCACCCATCGCGCTCGTCTCAGCCGGCCTCACCCTGCTCCTGCTCGCCGGCTGCGCCCAGTACGAGAACAGGCGGGGCGTCGAGGTCTCCTGGCAGCCGGACGCGCTGGCGGGGCTGGTGCGCGGGCAGACCACCCGGCAGGAGGTACTGCAGCTGCTGGGGCCGCCCTCGCAGGTGATTGCCCTCGACGACGAGACCGTCCTCTACTACCTGTTTGAACGCTCGGAGGGGGAGGGTGTGGTGCTCATCGTCTACAACCGCATGCAGATTGACACCCGTTACGATCGCGCCATTCTTTTCTTTGACCAGAACGATCTGCTGAGTGACTTCGCAACCCGGATCCAGGCGGAGTAATAGTGGGTTCTTCGTACCGGTTGTGGTTATTCGCCTGTCTCTTCTGCCTGCCGGCCTGTACCCAGTGGCGCTATGAGCTGGGTGAGCCGCTGGCAGAGACAGGCCTGGCGAGCCATGGGGAGGCCACCGAGCTGGGTGTGGTCTTGCAGCGCCTCGGGCCGCCCCTGCGCGTGGCGGCTATCGAGGGTGGCTATCTCCTGGCCTGGGAGCACTGGTACATCGCCGAGGACACCCTGGGTTTCAGCCTCGGCGCGCTCGGCGCAGACTTCCTGACAGTGGACTGGGGCACTGCGCGGGCCACGGGCGAGTTTCTGCTGCTCACCTTCGACCGCGAACACCGGGTCAGCGGTGGAGGCTATGCCGGCTGGGACAGCGAGGCCGGTGGCGGCCACTCCCTGCAGCCGCTGGTGGGGTTCGTAGCCATCGTCGACGTGAACGATCTGCTGGAGCGCCTGCCCCAGCACCGTTGGGGTGCGGCCTCCCTGCAGTCGCTGCCGGTCACGTTGAATGCGAGCTCCGCGGTCGATGCCGGCCAGAGCGGCCTGGAGCAGCGCGGCACCCCGAAGGCTGCGGGCCAGCACAGCCTCGAAATCAACAATCGCTGAGCCCCGTACCCCCGTTGGGCCTGTCGACCGGAAGGAGAGGGCGGTGACCGAACTGGCGCTGGTGCCCCAGGCATTCCTGACCTCATGCCTGGCCGCGGTGATGGGCATGGGGGGCGGGGTGCTGCTGATCGCCCTGATGCCGGGCCTGCTGCCCGCGGCAGCGATCCTGCCGGTGCACGGGGTGACCCAGCTGGCCAGCAATCTCTCCAGGGCCGTCTTCGGCTGGCGCGAGATCGACTGGTCGCTCATACCCGCTTTCACGGCGGGCGCCGTCGCCGGGGCCTGGCTCGGCGGTGAGATCTATGCCAGCCTCGACCTGCGCTGGCTGCCGGCGCTGATCGGCGCTCTGATCCTGCTGTTCACCTGGGCCCCGCTGCCGCAATTGCGGGGCGGCGGCAACGCGGCCCTGGCGCTGCTCGGTTTCTACCAGACCGGCCTGGGTATGCTGGCGGGCGCCACCGGCCCCCTCGGGGCCGCGGTGCTCCTGCGGCACAGTACCGCGCGGGATTGGCTGGTGGTGAACACGGCGGTCTATATGAGCCTGAACCACGCCCTCCGCGTCGCCGCTTTCGCGCTCCTGGGTTTCAGCTTCGCCCCCTGGTGGCCGCTGCTGTGCGCCCTGGTCGCGGCGGTGATCGCCGGTTCCTGGGTCGGCACGCGGCTGCGGCGGCTGGTGCCCCAGGTGGATTTCGAGCGTTGGTTCAGGGTGCTGGTCACGTTGCTGGCCCTGCGCATGATTGCGCTGCCGTTCTGGTCGGTGGGCTGAAGGGGCTGCCTCGGGAGCACCCTGCTGCGCGGGTCGTGAGGCTCTCTCCCCATCGGCCGGTCGGGCCCCCCCAAGGGATTAGAAAATACCTTATATATAGCTCATAACCCTATGAAAATATGTGGCATTGCGATATTTGTGGAATAGTGCCACTGTTCAGCGCCTCTCTTCGGCGCTGATCTTGATTGATATCAATGTTCGCCCTTATCGCTGTCCCTACTATACGCGGCGAATGGTGCAGTGGAGGCTGTACCGGTCACCCGAACCTCACAAGGAGTAGAACATGAAGAAAATTTTGAGTGTGGCCCTGGTTGCGGCCCTGGCAGGAGGCAGCCTGGCGGCCCAGGCCTATGAGAAGGGCGACATGATCATTCGTCTCGGTGCGACGACGGTCGACCCGGACGCCGACAGCGACGCGATCAACCTGCCCGGCGTGCCCACACTGCGCGCGGACGTCGAAGACGATACCCAGCTGGGCATCATTCCGGCCTGGATGATCACCGACAAGATCGGCCTCGAGCTGCTGGCCGCGACACCCTTTGAACACGATATCTCTGTCGGCGGCAAGGGCGTCGGCGACATCGACGCAGGCAGCACCAAGCACCTGCCCCCGACCCTGAGCCTGCAGTTCTATCCCCTCGGTGGCAACAGCGGCTGGCAGCCCTATGTCGGCGTGGGCGTCAACTGGACCTACTTCTTCGACGAGGATGTCGATGGCGAACTGAAAGACGCGCTCGGTGCGATCCTGGGTGCGGAGAAGGCGAGCCTGTCGCTGAGTGACTCCTGGGGCCTCTCTGCCCAGGCCGGCGTCGACATTCCGCTGGGGAACCAGTGGGGTATCAACCTGGCGGTCTGGTACATCGATATCAGCACTGAAGCCAAGCTCAAGACCGACGTCGGCACTGTCAAGTTCGACGTGGATATCGATCCCTGGGTCTACAACATTGGTGTCTTCTACCGCTTCTGAGTGGTGCCTGGCCGCACCGTCTGCGGCCCCGTCGAGATGGGCCCCGTCGCACTGCGGTGGGGCTTTTTTGTGGCCCTCCGCACATTGGCGGGATTGCAATGAATCGCTCATGCGAGCGGTTCCGGGAGGAGAGCTGCTTTTCAGTCGCGGCCCGATATCCGCTTTGTGAAAAGCAGCTCTCCTCCCGGAAC
>JARRPM010000063.1:0-18207 GCA_037382865.1 Halioglobus sp.
TTTACCGACGCGTCCGGTGAGACCCTCGAAGGCTCGGAGGGCGAATACGTGCTGGTGACGGAGGCGCCTCCGGTCAACGCCTTCTGGTCGATCACTGTCTATGACTCCACCACCGGTCGTTTGCACCCCAGCGACGACGACCGCTACCACATCAACAACACCACCGCCGTCAAGAATGAGGACGGCACCTACACCTTCCGTTTCAAAGTGAGTTGCGAAGACGGCGGTGTGAACTGCCTGGAGGTTCCCGCCGGGCCGTTCGACGTGGTTGCACGCTACTACCTTCCAGAGCCGGAGATCATTAGCGGCGAGTGGACGATGCCGAGGCCTAGATATTTGGGGTCGGAGTAGAAACTGAGCCTCCCGACACATAGGTTCCACTTTATTCCGAGCACATAGGTTACACAATTGGAGCATATGAGTGTGACCTCAGATGCCTTGGAGAGAGTGTAATCGTATGGACGAGCGTCTTCGCTTTTTGGCTCGGTTGTTAGATGGCGAGAAAATGGCGGAGATGTGCCGCGAGTTCGGCATTCCCGCAAGACCGGCTACAAAATATTCAATCTCTACGAGGATTTTGGGATCCGCGGGCTCGAGGAAAAGGCCGGAAGACCCTAGCGACAGGCCAATAAGCTCCCTTTTCAGGTCGAGAAGGCGATTGTCAGCATCAAGCGGGAACATCACAGTCCTGGGGAGCCCCCAAGCATAATCGCATGCACCTGACGCTGGAAAGGTTCAGAAATTTTGAGAACTACCGATTGCGCGTATTAACCCATTGCGGGTGGGATGGCATCATCAACCGTGTTTAGTGAGGTCCGGTCCATCCCCCGTTAATTGGGGAGAGCCGGAGAGCCGGTACAAGATGTAAACCATGTCTCCGGTCTACACCGATTTTGATTGGCGCGCCTGGCACGATTCGAACGTGCGACCGCCTGGTTCGTAGCCAGGTACTCTATCCAGCTGAGCTACAGGCGCGTTGAGGCTGCGTACTATAGGGATCAAGCAGTTGCCAGTCAAGGGTCCCGGCATCGGGCAGGTAGACAGTTGCAGGACGGAACATTCGGCTCACCTGGACTGCCACCGCCGTCGAAAACAGCCCGGTGACGGCAGCTCAGGGTCTATCACTGGTCAGCAGACGGCCGGGCCGGGCGTCTTGCAGGAACGCCCCCTTCCCTGACTACCAGGCGGCCGTTCACCAGCAGGTACCGCACGCCCTCTGAGGCCTGGAAGGGCTAGCGGTAGGTGGCGCGGTCGATGATGGCATCGGGGCCGAAAACGGTGATATCGGCGTCCGCGCCCTCCTGGAGCCGGCCCTTGCGCCTGAAAACGGGCGCGACGGTCTCCAGCCTGCGCGCTTGCAGCAGGGTCATTTTTTCCAGGGCCGTCACCAGGTCCCGGGCCTGGTAGCGAAAACCCAGGGGGGTCGGGGAATGGGTGTGCAGATCGATGAAGCCGGGGGCCACCACCAGGCCGGATACATCGAGCGTTTCGGCACCGTTCAGCGGCTGTTCGCTGATCGCGGCGATACGGCCATCGGCGATATCGACCGAATAAAGACCGTCACGCGCGGTCTCCGGGTCGATGACCCGCCCGCCCTGCAGCACCATGTCGTACTGGGCGGCGCTTACCGTTGCGCCAAGCAATTAAATGAGCAGGCCGACGAGTCCTCGGCTAAAAAGGTTGTTCATTGCACAAGATCCCGGTGACAACTCAGGGGGCGAGTATACCGCCGGCTACCGCACCGTGAGAAACCGTATCCAGGAGCACCCCCGGGTTCATCACGCCGGCGGGGTCGAGTTTGCCCTTGGCGCCGGCAAAGGCCTCCCGGAACAGGGGCGGCACCTGCTCGTCGTAGCCATGGTGCCGGTGGTCGCGGCCCACCGCGTGGTGGTGAGTCACGGTTCCGCCCAGGCTGACCACCGCCTCGTTGGCGGCGAGCTTGACTTCACGCCAGCGCGACAGCATCGATGCCATATCGCCGTCCCGGGTACCTGCCGCGTAGAAGGTGAAGTACGGCGCCGGGCCGTCGGGGTAGACATGGGTGAAACGGCAGCTGAGCAGTGCGCTGGAGCCGGTAATCTCAGCCAGCGCTCCGCCCACCCGTTCGCGAATCCCGGCATAGAAGTCGTCAAAGCGGTCCCAGGTGATGGCTGTTTCGAAGGTATCGGCGATGACGCCGGCCGGCGTCAGGTAGTTGCGCATGTAGGGCGCTCGCAGGAACTGGTTGCGCCACTGGCCCGCCGCACCCTTGCGGTGTTCGCCCTCCTCTTCGCCGCCGGCGCCGGCAAGCGAGCGCTTCACCGCCCTCGGGTCCCAGGTGCCGCCGCAGTCTCCGGCCACTTCCAGGGCCCTGCCTATCCACGCGTCCAGCGGATGACCCGCGGACTCGAAGGCCAGCACCAGGACTGCAGTTTTCCCGTCACCCACCCCGTTCATCATCGCCTCCGCCGGATCCAGCAGGCGGCAGTTGCTGGGGAACAGTCCCGTCTGGCTGATGCCTCGCACCGCCGCCACCGCCTCCCCCATGCCGGAAAACGTGACCGAGGCCGATGCGCGGAAGGTCGGCCGGTCCTGCAAGCGCATCCACGCCCGGGTAATGAAACCGAGCGTGCCCTCGGAGCCGATCATCAGCCGATCCGGTGACGGCCCCGCGCCGGAACCGGGCAGGCGGCGGCTCTCCATCACACCTGCCGGTGTCAGCATGCGCACGCTCTCCACAAAGTCGTCGATGTGGGTGTAGTTGGTGGCGAAGTGCCCGCCGGCCCGGGTGGCGATCCAGCCACCCAGGGTGGAGAACTGGAAACTCTGGGGAAAATGCCGCAGGGTCAGGCCGTCGGGTTTGAGCGCAGCCTCGAGCTCGGGGCCCAGGGCGCCGCCCTCGATCAGTGCAGCGCGGCTCGCGCGGTCGACCTCCACCACCCGGTTCATGTATTGCATGTCGACACTGATGACGGCTTTGTAGTCTCCCGGGACATCCGCCTCCACCCCGCCACAGACGCTGGTGCCGCCGCCGAAGGGAACCAGTGCGGCGCCGCTGGCGGCGGCGAACGCCATCAGCGCATCGAGATCATCCTCGCTCCTGGGGAATGCCACCCAGTCCGGCGGGGCCGACATCTGGCGCATCTGCAGGCGGACCAGGTCGGCGAAGGACTTGCCATAGGCATGGGTCACGCGATCGTAGGGAAGGTCCGACAGGATGGGAGCCAGTTTCGGTGGCGCGGCGACTCGGGGCCCCGGCAGGTCGAACTCTGCCAGTTCTGGCGTCGGCAGCGCGTCGCCGCTCACGCCAATCATCTGCGCCATCGCCTTGAGGCGGCCGATCTCTTCCGCAGTGAGTGCCTCGTCCTCGTAACCCCATCCCCAGAAGCAGAGCCTCCGGCGGTGTCCCTGGGTGTCGCTCATGTGCCGCTCTCCCTTTCAGACCGATTTGGGGGCAGGCCCAGGCCAGCCTCGATGCATTTCGGAAAATCAGGCCGTGGCTGACCTGTCATGGCTCTAAAAAGCCCGCCTCGGAGTTGAGATAGAGGCGAATAGGCCACCTGGATTCCTCACTGAGGTAGATCACGAGGCCGTAATTATCGTTGTCGTAGTCGTCCAGCCACTTCCACTCGACCTTCATCGGGAACTCGAACTTCTCCGGGCGCCGCCCGACGACGAGCACCTCCTCGATGTCATCCCGGTTGCCGACCGAGGTCTTGGGAATGGACAGGGTGATTTTCTGCGTACCGGCCTCTTCACCGGGCCCTACGTCCCTGACTTCGGCACCCAGCTCGCTGTCGCGCTGGCCCTTGACCAGTTTCATCCAGTCCGATTGCAGGCTCAGCCCCTCTTCGGTCTGGGCGGGCAGCGAGGCGGGGAGCAGGAGCAGCAGGAAGGCACAGACCAGCGCGCACCAGTAGTTGCTTTTGAGCATGGGGAAAATCCTCTCGTTTCGAGTCACTGTGCTGCCAATGGCGAGAGCATAACCGAAAACCGGCGAGCGTGCCCGCGCGCTCGCATGGAGCTCCGTCATACCCTATAGTACGCGCAAATCGGAGGACTTATCGCATGAGCAACGCAGAACAGATCGAATACTGGAACGGGGAAGCCGGGAGGCGCTGGGCGGAGCACGACCATGTCATGGAGCGCCTGCTGCGGCCCATCACAGACGCGCTGCTGGACCATGCCGACCTGACAGGGTGCACCCGAGCCCTGGACGTGGGCTGCGGCGGCGGCAGCCAGACCATGCTGCTCGGTGAGAAGCTCGGCGGATCCGCGCGGATCCTTGGCGTGGACATCTCCGAGCCGATGCTGCAGGTCGCCCGGGGCAAGGTGGCGCAGCGGCAACCCGGACAGGCCTCGGTGGAGTTCCTGCAGGCCGATGCGGCCAGTCACGCGTTCGAGCCCGGCGCCTTCGACCTCCTCTTCTCACGTTTCGGCGTCATGTTTTTCGACGACCCGGTGAGCGCCTTCACCAATCTGCGCGGTGCGCTGGCGAAAGGCGCCAGACTGGCATTCTGCTGCTGGCAGGGCATGGAGAAGAACGACTGGACGCTGCTGCCCTTCAAGGCGGCGCTGCAGCACCTGCCGCGGCCCGAGGCGCCGCCCCCGGATGCACCCGGGCCCTTCGCCTTCGCCGACCCGCAGCGGGTCAAGGGCATACTGGAGGCGGCCGGCTTCGGGGACGTCGCGCTCACTCCCCACACGCTTACGCTGCGCTTCGGCGAAGGGCTCGAGCTGTTCGAGAGCGTGCGGGAACTGGCCACGATCGGCCCGATCAGTCGCCTGCTTGCGGAGCACCAGGGCCACCCTGCCCTGCCGGATGTCTTCGCCGCGATGGAGCGGGAACTCGAGCCCTTCCACCGGGATGGCGCGATCCACCTGGAGGGAGCGATCTGGCTGGTGACCGGCCGCGTCGCCTGATTTCTTTGGAGGGCCGTCCGGGACAGGGCCGCCCGGGATAGGGCCGCCCGGGATAGGGCCGCCCGGGATAGGGTCGCCCGGACAAGATCGCTCGGACAGGGTCGCCCGGACAGGGTCGCCCGGCGGGGGCCGGTCAGCGCTCGTGCTCGATAACCACCGTGCCGTCTGGCTGCTCCAGCACCTGGCGTGAGTTGACCGACAGCCACAGGGCGCGGAGCATGTTGACGGCGGCCATGCTGAGATGCTGCTCTGCGGCGTCCAGGGCCAGCTCAGCTGCCTGCTGCTTCTGCTCCCGGGTGAGATGTGCGGCTTTCTGTCCCATCTCCGCATCCACACTCGCCAGCAGCGCCTGGATTTCCCGCGCAACTTCGTCCGAGGCCTCCCGCAGTTCCGCCATGAACTGGTTGAACTGGGCGGGCGTCATCACCACGGCGCGGGCACCGCGAAAGGTAAGCCTCGCCGGCAGCGTCGCCAGGTCGAAGCCCAATGAAACCATTTTTCCAATCATGCCGGTGACCCCCTTACAACAGCGCGGACCCTGTATTATACGGACTCGCCTGTGATATTTGTATGTCAGCCCCCGTCGCCGCGGGGGCGAGGTTGCTCGAACGGCGGCTCGCCGTGCCGGTTGCGAAGCCAGTTCAACCCCCGCATGACGCCCGGACGACTCACCAGCCAGCGCTCGAGCTGGTATTTCCCGGGAAAGTTCATCAACAGCATGCCGGCGATCAGTGTCAGCAGCCCCTGACCGGGCGTCACCAGCATCAGGATACCCAGCAACAACAGCACCGCGCCGAGCAGGTTTTTCAGTCCGCTGAGCACGAGGACGTAGAGCGGTTCGCTGTTGAGCTCCCGCCATACCGAGCGGTTGGGCTGGTTGAAGTAATCGCTGGGCAGGCGGGCGACGACCCAGGGCACGCCGATGATGGTAGCCACGAGGGCGACGCCGGAGAGCGCCGTTCCCCACAGGAGCAGCTGCTCGAGATCGATGTTGAAACCGCCCAGATTCACCTGCCCACCATGTTCATCCCGGACTCGCCACCGACATCATTGCAGGGTGGAAAAGCGTTCACGCGCCCGCGCAATTTTTTCAGTCTGGTCATTCGTCTGCGCCGCGACCTCCGCCGCCACCGCCAGCCGGTGCCGGAGTCCGCTCTGGTTGGCCACCTGTATCGCCAGCCCGGGCCGGGCGTTGAGCTCCAGCAGCATCGGGCCGCGGTCCCGGTCCAGCACGATGTCCACCCCCAGGTAGCCGAGCCCGGTCATTGCCACACAGCGCGATGCCAGGTCCAGGATCTCGGGCCAGTGGGGGAGCTGCAGTTTGTCGAAAACGGCACCGGTATCCGGATGCTGCGTCACCAGGCGGCCATGCTGCACCGCGGCCACGCTCCTTCCGGAACCGACGTCGATACCCACGCCGACGGCGCCCTGGTGCAGGTTGGCCTTGCCGTCCGATGCGCGGGTGGCGCAGCGCATCATGGCCATCACCGGCACGCCGCGATATACGATCACCCGGATGTCCGGCACACCTTCGTAGCTGTATTCCGCCAGCAGGGGGTCGAAGTGGATCAGCGCCTCTATCATGGCGTAGTCGTTGCGCCCGCCCAGGCTGTAAAGCCCGGCCAGGATATTGGAGAGGTGCCGCCTTATTTCCGCCGCATCGATCACGACGCCGGACGACTTCACATAGTCCTGGCCCTCCCGCCCGGCGATCACCATGATGCCCTTGCCGCCGCTGCCCTGCACCGGCTTGATCACGAAACTGAGGAACTGGTCCAGCCGGCCGACGATGCCGCGTATCTGGTGCTGGCTTTCCACCGTCCCATACAGCTCGGGGGTGGGAATGCCATTGTCGAGCGCCGCCTGCTTGGTGAGTAGCTTGTTGTCCACCAGCGGGTAAAACCGGCGCGGGTTATTGCCGCCGATGCACTCGATGTTACGGCGGTTCATGCCCAGGATGCCGAGCTGGCGCAGAGTCGCCGGGGAGACGAAACGTATCATTTTGGCTTTGCCAGGTCGCTGAAGCGGTAGAGCTCAGACAACCGGTACCCCGTATATTTCCCCAGCAGGAGGATAACGCCGAGGAGGCTGAGCGTCAGCTCGGGGAAATTGAAGGTCAGGTGCTCCACCAGCCGGTTGGTCATTGCCAGGTAAGCCAGCACCGCCACCAGCAGGCTGCCGCCGCCCTGCCTGACGACCTCGCGCCCGCCCTCCTCTTCCCAGAGGATCGACATGCGCTCGATGGTCCAGGCCAGGATGATGGTGGGAAAGAAGGTCACCGTCAGCACCTGGTCCATCCCCATCTTGTAGCTGATGATAGCCATGGCGGCCATCAGGAAAATCACCACGATGACCACCGATGAGATCCGCGACACCAACAGCAGGTTCATATGGCTAAGCCAGGAACGGATCCAGAGCCCCGCGCTGATGATTACCAGGAAAATCGCGAGACCCACCCACAACGTGGTCTGGATGAAGGCCAGCGCGATGAGGATCGGCATAAACGTCCCGGAGGTGCGCAGCCCGACGAGAATGCGCATGATCACGACCACCAGGGCGGCGACGGGAATCAGCAGTAAACCCTTGAATACCCCCTGTTGCTCCACGGGCAGGGTGTAAATGGAGAAATCCAGCAGCGCATACTCCTCCGCGCGCTGCTCCATTCCCACCACCGCCCTGGCCGGCAGGCTGTTGCGCACCAGGGCGAATTCCAGGCTGGAATTCCGGGCGCCGACCACATTCAGTATGCTGCCTTCCCCCCGCTCCCAGACGAAGAAATTGTCAGGCAAGCCGGGCGCTGACGTCCTCGGGTCGAACAGGACCCAGCGCTTGCCGCTGTAGATCTCCAGCAGGGTGGTCAGCGTCTGGCGGCGCCGGCCGTCCTCCAGCTCGATGCCCCGCACCGTATGGGCCGGAATGCCGGCGTAGGCGAGCACCGCGAGCATGACGACGTGAGGCGCCTCCTCATAGGTACCCAGCAGAAACTGGGCGTCCTGGTCCTGGTTTTCCCGGTTGAACTCCTGGATCAGGAGGGTGACGAAACTCTCCGGGTCGGAAGATTTGTCTTTCAGCACCGCCACCAGCCTCTCCAGCGCCACCAGCTGATCCGTCTCCAGGAGCGGCTTGTCGATCCGGCCGACGGGCATGTCATCCAGTGAAGCGGCCCTGGGGCGGTAGGTCTGCATCTTGTAATAGAGAGTCGTCGGCCGATCGAGCAGCTGGCGTGTCCAGTGCGCACGCCTCACCGCATCTTTCTCCACCACCGTGAAGCCGAAACCGGAGGAGGCGAAATGTTCCTCTAGAACTACCCAGCCGCCGCGATCCGAAGGTAGTTTCAGATCGATTTCCACCGGGCCGCCATCGTTAGGGGTGAAGTTGATCTTCGACTCGATGGTCCACACCTCGCGATACTCGCCGGGGAGCAGGGGAAAGCCGAGGCTGAATACCTTGTAGAGGGTCAGACCCACGCCCAGTGCCATGAGGGCACCGGCAATGAGTGCGATCTGCGTTCTGGATGCAAACATAGAGGCTGCCGGTCAGTGGGCGAGAGTATGGTGACGGCTGACGTCCACGATCACCGCGTCAACGAGGAAGTTACGGCCGATCAGCAGGGGATACTCATAGTCGAGCCGATCCGACAGGGTGACCTCGACCAGCGAACGCAACTCGCCCAGGGATATCCACAATTCGACCACGTAACGCCGGTCGGGCTCGGCATCGGGTTGCTTGATCAGCACCTTGCGGCGCACCCGCTCCTCCATGCCTATCTTCTCCTTGTTCTCCGGGTTGACAAGATTGAAGCGCACGTAGCGCTTGCCGTCTTTCTCAACCATCTGGATATCCTCGGCATGGATGGCGGAGGTCTCGGCTCCGGTGTCGATGCGTGCCTCGAGTGCCAGGTTCACGGGTTCGACGGTTGCCCATTCCACCGCGCCGACGATCGGCAGGTGCATTTTCCCCGCGGTGGTCGCCATCGGGGGCAGCTCCGCGGGTACGGTCACCACTTTCTCGACGATCCTGGTCTGTGGTTCCGGGCAACTGGGCACCTCGCACACGGGGCAGACGGTCGGCTCGGGGGGTTCGGGCGGCGGACACTCCACCACGACCGGCTTGCCGGGCTGCAGGGTGCTGCAGCCGGCCAGCGCCGCGACCACCAGGCCAGCCCGGATAAAATTAGATATTTTCATATATAACAGTAGCTTACTGACGTTATATAAGGTTTTTTCTCTCTGCTTGCGCCAGCGCCGGGAGTCATAACAGATCCTTTCCCATTTTCTTCAGAAAAGTCCAGTTTTCCGTGGACCCACTACATTCCTTCATTCTAGGCTAGAAACTGACAATTTCATGTTATGGCCGATGCCAGGCCGGGGTGTACTGTTATGAGAGCCTTTCTAATGCTGCTGTTTTTCCTTGCGCCACAATTTTCTGTGGCGGGCGTCTACATGTGCATCGACCCCGACACCGGCAAAAAGACCTTCACCGACCGGGCCTGCGAGCAGCGGACGGCGGGCGAGGAAGTCCGGGTAGACCCGGTCAATTTCGGCGGCGCAGCTTACCGCGCGCCTGCCGGCGAGCACAAGCAGGCCTGGCGCAGCCAGCAGTCGGTGGCTAAGTCGGGGCGTGACCAGGGTACCGGTTACAGCCGCAGCATCGACGCGGCCAGGGGCGTCGGCGATTCCGGGGAGTAATGCCTGTCCTCCAGCGCTCTGGCCCCTGGCTGACCCGGGTCGTCCAGGCCGGGATCGCTAACCCTTATTCCCGGCCCGCGCCTGTTTCTTCCTGGCGGGTGTCGCTTTCCTGCTGCCGGTGGCTGCTCTCCTTTTGGGCGCCGTCGTTTTCTTTCGCGTCGGCCGCTTCTTTCCCTCGGGCCTGGCCAACCCGGTAGCCTCTTCCAGCTCTACCAGCGCGGCCTCCATGTGATCGATCAGGCGCTGTACCTGCGGCAGCGTCCTGCGGC
The DNA here is from genome assembly GCA_037382865.1 of Halioglobus sp. GTDB lineage: Bacteria > Pseudomonadota > Gammaproteobacteria > Pseudomonadales > Halieaceae > JARRPM01. Next base: position 9,860 of record JARRPM010000063.1, read on the forward strand.
AGGCGGTGATACCGAAATCGACGTTGTCGCCACAGGTGACCAGCGTGAGGTTCAGGGCGAACCCGTCGAAAACGATGGAGGCCGGATAGATCCCCTCCAGCTTCGCACCGTTCCAGTACAGCTGCTGGCGTGGACCCGGCACGTTGGATATCACCGTGCTGTAGGGCGGGAAGCGGCTGGCCAGTCCCAGCGGCATCAACAACAGGCTGGGAAGCTGCAGCAGCTCCATGAGCAACTGCGCCTCTCCCGGGGACATCTCCCGAAACAGCTCCTTGCCCGCCCGCATCGATGCCTGGATGGACTTGAAGCGTTTTATCGGGTCGCGGATATTGGTCGCCAGGTCGGTGCTGGTGGCACCCACCGCATTGGAGGATTCCAGGTCGCCCTCGCGCCGCAGGGATATGGGAACCATGGCCTTCAGGGAGTCCCGGGGCAGCTCCCCTGTACTCTGCAGGTAGAGCCGCAAAGCGCCCGAGCACATGGCCAGCACGGCGTCGTTGAATGTGCCGTCGAGCGCCTTGCCGACCGCGCGGATGCGCGCAAAGGGCCAGGACTGGGCCACGAAGCGGCGCGCCCCGTCGACGGAGGTATTGATCGCGGACCGGGGCACGTCGTGCCAGGGTACCGCCAGCGGCCCCCCCGTGCCGAGCCAGGCCCCGGCAATGCGCCGCAACGCCCCGTAGAGATGAAGCCCCGAATCGAATCGCTCCTTCAGCACCTCGGCGACGTTGCGCAGCTCGCGCTCCCCCGGGGGCTCCCACCCGGGCATCTGTCGCTCCAGCGCGGCGCGGTAGCGCTCCGCCGCCTCCGTGGAGAGCGGCGAGTAGTGAATCCGCTCGCGGGCATTGGTCGAGTACATGCTCTGGGTGAGGTGGATGGAACGCACCCCGTCGATCGCCGCGTGGTGAAACTTGGAGTAGACCGCGAACTGCCGGTTCTGCAGGCCCTCGATAAGATGCATCTCCCACAGAGGGCGGTTGCGGTCCAGCAGCGTGCTGTGCAGGCGGGAAACCAGGGCAAACAGCTCACGGTAGCGGCCGGGTTTCGGCAGCGCCGAGTGCCGGATGTGGTAATCCAGGTCCAGCGACTCGTCCGTCTCCCAAAACGCCGGGCCCAGCAGCCCGAGCCGCCCGACCTTCAACCGTTCCCCGAAAGGCGACTGGAAGCTGTCCGCGGAGCGCAGGCCGTCCGCCAGCCGATGGAGAAAGGTCTGTTCATTGGCGCCCCGGGGCAGCGTAAACAGGTGAAGACCCGCCACGTGCATGGGTGTTTCCCGCTTTTCTGCGAGCAGAAACCCCGCATCGATGAGACTCAGCCGCTTCACCGCGCACCTCCGTGGTCGGGGCACACCACGATCACGCCTCGCCGGTGTTGTCCGCCAGTCTGGCGTCCGGGGCGTTGGTCTTGACCGAGGCGATGCCGTTCTCCATGCCCGCCGTGGCATTGTAGCTCTCGCTCTTGCCGATGGTCTGGCCATTGGTGGCGGTAAGCACGAAAAACGGCTCGCCTCCGGAGGTGGTCTTGCGCTCATACTGGCCGTCGTCGCCGGCATTCTTACGGACTGACTCGATACCGTTGAGAGCCGAGCTGCGGCTCTCGTACAGCTGGCTGGTCAGGATCACCTGCCCGTTGCCCGACTTGAGGTTGAACATATACTTGCCGTTGTCGGTCTTCTTGAGGTCGAAAGTGCCGGCCATTCCAGTTTCTCCTGTATTGCTTGCGTGGCATTAGGTGTAGCCGCGGCAAGTATACCGTAAGTGACAGGGTGCGCCAGCGCGCGGCCGGCTTTGATCCCATGCTCATCCGCGTTATCCTAACTCTCCTCGCCGGGTGATGTGCCCGCGCACCCCAGATTAGGGAGAGACGATGCCGACCCCAAACGCCAGGTCATTCGAGGAGTAACGGGGCGATGACCGGCCGCTACATCCTGCTGCTCAGCATTCACGGCCTGATCCGTGGGCGCGACCTGGAACTCGGGCGCGACGCCGACACGGGTGGGCAGACCAAATACGTGGTCGACCTTGCGAAAGCGCTGGCGGAGCGCGACGACGTGGAGTGGGTCGACCTGATCACCCGGCGGGTCGTCGCTCCGGGCATCAGCGACGACTATGCGCGGCACAGTGAGTCACTGTCGGACAAATCCCGCATCGTCCGTATCGAGGCCGGGCCCGAGGAGTACATCTGCAAGGAGCAGCTCTGGGACCATCTCGACAGCTTCACCGACAACCTCGTGAACTGGCTCAACGAACAGAGCCGCAACCCCGACATCGTGCACAGTCACTACGCAGATGCCGGTTACGTCGGCGTACGCCTATCCAACCTGCTCGGTCTTCCCCTGGTCCATACCGGCCACTCCCTGGGGCGGGACAAACGCAAGCGGCTGCTCGCCAAGGGATTATCGCGGGATGAGATCGAGCAGGCCTACAACATGGCGCGCCGCATCGACGCCGAAGAAGAGGTGCTGGCCAACGCAGACCTGGTGATCACCAGCACCCACAACGAGGTCGAACAGCAGTACGCGCTCTACAACTACTACAACCCGGAGCGGATGGCCGTCATTCCCCCGGGCACGGACCTGGAGCAGTTTCACCCGCGGGTAAGTGAAGATGAGAAGCCGCTGGCGCACGACATGGAGCGTTTTCTGACGGATCCTGCAAAGCCGATTATCCTCGCCCTTTCCCGCCCGGACGAGCGCAAGAATATCCTGACCCTGGTGGAGGTCTTCGGTGAATCACCAGAACTGCAGGAGCGCGCCAACCTGCTGATCATCGCCGGCAACCGCGATGATATCAGGGACATGGACAGTGGGGCACAGGCGGTACTGACCAACATCCTGCTCCTGGTCGACAGCTACGATTTGTGGGGCAAGGTGGCGGTGCCGAAAAAACACCGGGCGGAGGAGGTACCGGCCATTTACCGCATGGTGGCGGCGAGTGGCGGCGTTTTCATCAACCCGGCACTGACGGAACCTTTCGGCCTGACCCTGCTGGAGGCCGCCGCCAGCGGCCTGCCGGTGGTCGCCACCGAAAACGGGGGGCCCGTGGACATCATCGCCAACTGTCACAACGGCGAACTTGTCCCGCCGCTGGACAAGGAGGCGATCGAGGCCGCCCTGCTCAAACTGCTGTCGGATCGCGTGGCCTGGACCCGCGCCGCGAAAAACGGCCTGGCAGGTGTCGCCCACCACTACTCCTGGCAGGCTCACGCCGAGAGCTACATGGATCATATCGGCGAGCTGTCCGATCACCAGCGACTGCTGCCTGCCGAAGAACCGGCGCCGCGGGTGCTGCGCTACCGCGACCGCGCCATCTTCACCGACCTCGACCAGTCCCTGGTCGATGGCGAAAAATCAGTCGAGTCTATTGGCGAGTTCTCCCGTCTGATGCGGGAAAACCGCAAGGTGGTCACCTTCGGCATCGCCACCGGACGGCGCATCGACACCGCCATGGCGCTGATGAAGAAATACAGCATACCGCCGCCGGATGTACTGATTTCAGGGTTGGGCACCCGCATTCACTACGGGCAGGGGCTCATCGAGGACGATTACTGGGCCGACCATATCGACCACCACTGGAGCCCGCAGCTGGCCAGCCGGGTTCTCGCCGACCTGCCGGGGCTCACTCGGCAGGCGAAGGTGGACCAGAGCGCGTTCAAGCTCTCCTACTACTGCGACCCCACCCTGGCACCGCCGATCGAAGAGATCATCGCCCTGTTGCGGCAGAAAGAGGTCACCGCCAACGTCTTTTTCGCGTTCGGCCAGTTTCTCGACATCGTTCCCTCCCGGGCCTCCAAGGGCCAGGCCCTGCGCTACGTCGCACAACGGTTCGAGATTCCTCTCGAACACGTGCTGGTGGCGGGTGGCTCCGGCGCGGATGAGGACATGATGCGTGGCAACACCCTCGCCGTGGTCGTGTCCAACCGCCACAACGAGGAGCTCGAACAGCTCGAAGATATGGAAAATGTCTACTTTGCCAGCCGGTCACATGCGGGGGGCATCCTCGAGGCCCTCGACTACTACGATTTCTTCGGCGCTTGCGCGCCGCCACAGGAGAGAGAGAAGGAACCCGCGTGAACAAGGGACGCCTGTGCATTTTCGGTGAGGTGCTGTTCGACTGTTTTCCCGACGGCAAGCGGGTGCTGGGCGGCGCCCCGTTCAATGTCGCCTGGCACCTGCAGGCCTTCGGGCAGGCACCGCGTTTCATCAGCCGGGTCGGGCAGGATCCGGAGGGCGATCAAGTGCTGGCCGCCATGCGCCGCTGGGGAATGGACACAAGCGCGGTCCAGACCGACCCAGTCCGCCCAACCGGACGGGTGAACGTAAGCTTTGTCGGCGGCGAACCCGAGTACGACATCGTGCAGCACTGCGCCTACGACGCCATCGAGCCTGTCTTCCAGGGCGACGACTGTCCGTTGCTCTATCACGGCAGCCTCGCGCTGCGGGAACCGCACTCCCGCCGGGCAGCGGCTGAGCTCACCGCGGCGGGACCCGATATCGTTTTCGTGGACGTCAATCTGCGCACCCCCTGGTGGCAGGAGGCGGAGGTGCTGGATTACGTGCACCGGGCGCACTGGGTAAAGCTCAATGCCGGCGAACTCGAGCTGCTGGCGCCGGGGCAGGCCGGCACCCTGTCGGGCAAGCGGCAGTTTCTGGCGGACATGGCGCTGCGTGGGCTGATCGTCACCCATGGCGCCGCTGGCGCCGAAGTCGTTACCGCCACCGGTGACCACCTGCACATCCAGCCGGAGCCGCTCACGGAGGTGGTCGACACCGTCGGCGCCGGCGACGCCTTCGCCGCCGTCACCATTCTCGGGCTGGTCCTCGCGTGGCCGCTGGCGACCACCCTGGAGCGGGCTCAGGCATTTGCCGCCCGCCTGGTGGGGAACCGGGGGGCCACCGTGGATGACCCGGAGTTCTACCGCCCTTTCATCGATGCCTGGCGACTCCAGCCGTAGCGGTTCACGACACCTATGTACGAACAGATATCACACTCGCTCCTCAACCGGATCCTCGACGAGCTGAAGCCCGAGATCCGCAAGCGCGACCTGCGCCACTTCTACACCCGGCTCGGGGCAAACTTCTACGCCATCTACAGCCTCTTCCACTACCTGTACGGTGAGCGCGAGGATTTCGAGGCACAGGCGCTGCACCTGGTCGAGGTGATGGCAACCCAGTATATCCGTCGGGAGGCGGCGCTGAAGCAGCTGGATATCGAGCGGGAGCAGGATCACAACTGGTTCCTCACCTCCGAGTGGGTGGGCATGATGCTCTACAGCGACGGGTTCGCCGGCGACCTGAAGGGCCTTCGCGAGAAGCTCGGGTACCTGCAGGAACTGGGTGTCAACATCGTGCACGTCATGCCGATACTGGAGTGCCCGCAGGATGCGAGCGATGGCGGCTATGCCGTGAGCGACTACCGCAATGTGGACGAGCGCGTCGGCACGCTGGAGGACCTCAATGATCTCTCCGCCGCCATGCGCCTGCGGGAGATGCTCCTGGTGCTCGACGTGGTCGTCAATCACACCTCCGACGAACACGAGTGGGCGGTACAGGCGCGCGCTGGCAGCCAGCAGCACCAGGATTACTATTACATCTTCGAGACCCGGGATGTCCCGGACATGTTCGAGGAGACGCTGCCGGAGATCTTTCCGGAAACCGCCCCCGGCAACTTCACCTATGACGAGGTGATGGGCAAGTGGGTGATGACGGTGTTCAACAACTACCAGTGGGACCTGAATTACAGCAATCCCGCGGTTTTCATCGAGATGCTCGACATCATCCTGTTCTGGGCCAACCAGGGCGCGGACATCGTGCGACTTGACGCGGTGGCGTTCCTCTGGAAGAAAATCGGCACCACCAGCCAGAACGAGCGCGAGGCCCACCTGATCCTGCAATTGATGAAAGATTGCTGCCAGGTCACGGCGCCGGGCGTCCTGTTTATCGCCGAAGCCATCGTGGCGCCGGTGGAGATCACCAAGTACTTTGGCGAGGACGCGGTGATCGCCAAGGAGTGCGAAATCGCCTACAACGCCACGTTCATGGCCCTGCTGTGGGACGCCGTGGCCACCAAGAATGCGCGGCTGCTGGAACAGGGCATACGTAGCCTGCCCGGGAAAATCGACCGCGCCACCTGGCTCAACTATATCCGCTGCCACGACGATATCGGGCTAGGCTTCGATGACGCCGACATTCGCAAGGTGGATTACGACCCCGCCTCACACCGCCGCTTCCTGGTGGATTACTTCACCGGTGAGTTCAACGACTCACTCGCGCGGGGGCTTCGCTTCGGCAATAACGTCAAGACCGGCGACGCTCGCATCTCCGGCTCCCTGGCGTCGCTGGTAGGCCTGGAGGCGGCACTGGACCAGGGCGACGAGAAACTGGTGCAGGACTGCATCGACGCCATTCTGCTGCTGCACAGCATGATCATGTCCTTTGGCGGCATCCCCCTGCTCTATTACGGCGACGAGATCGGCACGCTCAACAGCCGCGGTTTCCTCGATGATGCCGGCAAGGCCCACGATAGCCGCTGGGTGCACCGGCCGCAGATCGACTGGGAGAAGGCGGAGCTGCGCAAACAGAATGGCTCCGTGGAAAACCGGCTGTTCGAGGGGCTGCAGAAGATGATCGCCGTTCGCAAGAGCACTCCCGCCTTCGCCGACTTCAACAACCGCGAGCTCCTGCAGACCAGCAACCCGCACCTGTTCGCCTTCCTCCGCAGCCACCCGACCCAGGCTCACGACCAGGTCCTGGTGGTGGGGAATTTCGACGGGTCGCCCCAGTCCCTGGACCTGGCGGACCTCGGCAACCGCGGCTTTTTCGAGTACGGTGAACTGCAGGATCTCTACTCCGGCAAATCCCCCACCCGCTTCAAGGACCACCTCGTGGTGCCCCCCTACCGCTTCTACTGGCTCAGCCGGCAGGTGTACTGACCTGCCTTCAGGCCACCCGCGCCCGGCGCTCCCCGGTGCGCTCATCGAGAAGGGCCTCCAGGTGATCGCAGATATCCCGGGCGTCGTCCGCGGCGCCCCAGATAAAACTCGATTTGCGCCGGCGCATGAACGGCAGTCCCATGACATAGAGGCCGGGCGCATCTGCGACCCCGCCGTCGTGGCGGATCCAGCCCTTGTGATCGAGTACCGGCACCTTGAGCCATGAGTAATCGGGGCGAAATCCCGTTGCCCAGATCACGGTGCCGATACCGCGGCGGCGCAGGTCGATGGCCATTTCGGGAGACGCATCGATCCGGGTGGGTGCCGCGCGTTCGGGCGCATCGACCCTCCCTGCCCACCCCTCGCGCGCGACCCAGTCGTCAATGGCGGCGAGCAGCCGGTCGAGTTTGAGGTCGGCCAGTTTCACGACGTTGCCGAGTGAGCCGGAAAACTGCGCCAGCTCGTCCCGGATACCCACCAGGCGGCCGACCAGTTGCACGCCCTGGCCGGAGAGCGCATTGAGATCGAGCGTTTTCCCATCCGGGTCGCCCACCAGCTGCGGCGAGGGCAGTTTGCGGACTCGCTGGATATCTTCCACCGCCTGATAATGTTCGTCCAGCAGGCCGGTCGCGTGAAGCCAGAACTGGATATCCCTGCCCCGGTAACGGCGCGGCATGCGCACGTGCTCCCCGACCGCCAGCACCACCTGTCGCCCGGAACGCCGGACCTCGTCAGCGATCTGCAGGCCGGTGGCAGAGGCGCCCACCACCAACACCCCGCCGGGTGCCAGCTGTGCCGGGTTCCGGTACTGGTGCGGCGTGACGCTGGCCACGCGCCCCGGCAGCGCCCGGGCGAGCGCGGGAACGGCCGGCAGGTTGAATGCACCGCTGGCGAGGACCAGCGCCCGACAGTGCCAGTGTCCCCGGCTGGTGACCACGCGGTAGCCCCCATCCATCGGATGGACAGCGGTTACCGTAGTGTGTGTGCGCAGGGGCGCGGCGCTGAAACGCGCGTAGTCGCAGATGAAGCGCGCGACCTCCCCCGCGTTCATGAAACCGTCGGGGTCCTGGCCGCCGTAAGGATAGCCGGGAAGGCCGCACTGCCAGTTCGGGGTCAGCAGGCGCAGCGAATCCCAGCGTTCACGACGCCAGGCATTGGCCACCTCGCCACGCTCCAGCACCACATGGTCGATACCCCTCGCGCTGAGGGAGTGGCTGACCGCGAGACCGGCGTGACCACCACCGATGACAACGGTGGTGGCACGAAACGGCCGGCGACCGATTCCGGCGCTCATGTCCGGGTCTCCACCTGCACGAAGGTGGGATTGGTGATGATATCGTAAACCGCCGAGCGCTTCTGTGACTGGGCGACCAGCGCCTCGACATCCTCCCGCGAGGCATCGGCATCGATGTCAAAGA
>JARRPM010000064.1:0-31851 GCA_037382865.1 Halioglobus sp.
GTTCTCGAAAACTGTGTAGACTGCCTGCGGTGCCAACCCGGCAGCTTTCACTCATAATGAGGCGCCATGGACACCCTATCCGCATTCATCACCCTGTTCCTGGTCATGGACCCGGTCGGCAACGTGCCCCTGTTCCTGTCCGTGCTGAAGGACGTGGACAGCAAGCGACGCCAGCGGGTGGTCGCCCGGGAACTGCTTATCGCCCTGGTGGCCCTGCTCGCCTTCCTGTTCGGCGGCAGCGCCCTGCTGGACCTGCTCAGCCTGCGCCAGGAGTCGATCAGCATCGCCGGCGCGATCATCCTGTTCCTGATCGCTATCCGCATGATTTTCCCCTCTCCCTATGGGCTCATGGGAGAGACGCCGGATGGCGAACCCTTCGTTGTGCCCCTGGCCATACCTGCGGTGGCAGGGCCATCCGCCTTCGCCATCTCCATGCTGCTGGTCACCAGCGACCCGAGCCGCATGCTGGACTGGTCCATCGCCCTCATCGGGGCGTGGGCCGCGACCGCGGTGATCCTGATGGCGGCGCCCCTGCTGCTGCGGGCGCTGGGCCATCGCGGCCTGATCGCCATGGAGCGGCTGATGGGAATGATCCTGGTGATTATCGCGGTGCAGATGTTCTTCGACGGGATCCAGACGTTCCTGCAGCCGCTGGACGGGGCAGTCTGAACATAAAGGCCCGCCGCTTGGGGGACGGGCCTTTATGTCTGGACTTTTGACGAACCGCCGCTGGCGGGCGCGGGCTGGAAGCCCAGATACTCGTCCACCATGCGGAAGTAACGGGCGCGGATCGCATCGCCCTCGTTGGCGAGGTGGTGGCGCGCATCCTCGAGACACTCGACGCGGCTGCCGGGAAACAGCGCCTGGATAATCTTCAGGTTGTAGCGCCATGCCACGGTCCTGTCCTGCTCGCCCTGCACCACGAGCGCAGGCCCTACCCCCAGGTCCGCCGCCGGCAGTGAGGCGACCCAACGCCGCAGCGCCCCGACCCAGCGCACCGGCACACGCCTGGCCTGCAGCGGATCGCGCTGGACGAAGTCGAGGAAATCGCGATCCGAGGTGTTCTCCATGAAAACGCGCTCGACGCTGTCGATGAAGCGGTGCAGCAGGACGTGGGCGGCCCGGACCCTGAACCAGTTGGCCGGCCTTACCAGGGGCGCCAGCAGCACGGCCTCGCTGAATGGCCAGGGGTGGGCGCGGGCGAATTCGACCAGGGCCGCGCAGCCGGTGCTCTGGGCCATGACCCAGTGTGGCAGCTCTGGCAGCGCAACCGCTTCCAGCACGTCTGCGACCGCCCGCCCGTAATCGCCGAAGTCATCGATGACGGCGGGCTCGCCGCTGGACAGGCCGTGTCCGGGAAGGTCAAACACCAGCACGTTGCAATCCCGGGAGAGTCCGTATTCGACGAGACGGCCGAACAGACCGCTGTGGTCGAAGTAGCCGTGCAGCAGAAGCAGGTTGCGGCTGGCGCCGGGTTGCACCCAGCGATGCGCCATCAGGGCGTACTGCCCTGAACGTATCACGCCTGCCCGGTGGGAAAGCTCAGGCCCGCGCAGGGCAAAATCGATCCCGTAGTGGCGGCAGAAATCCTGAAGTCCGGGCGGTAGCGGCGCGTCCTCGCTGAAATCGGGCAGGCCGCGGCGCAGTTCCCTCAGCTGCTCAGGGGTCACGGCACCCACTCGCTACGCTAGTTCACCTTCTGCGCCAGTTCGCCCGCGTCGTAGGCAGCCTGCATTTCCCCCAGGGATTTGACTCGTATCTTGTCGGCATTACCGGCGGTGCCGAAGGCCTCATAGCGGGCCACGCAGATCTCCTTCATGGCGGTGATGGTCTGCGCGAGATACTTGCGCGGGTCGAACTCGGCGGGGTTCTGGGCCAGGAAGCGCCGGATCGCGCCGGTGGAGGCCAGGCGCAGGTCGGTATCGATGTTCACCTTGCGCACGCCGTGGCGGATGCCCTCCTGAATCTGCTCCAGCGGCACGCCATAGGTTTCCGGAATATTGCCGCCGTACTCGTTGATGATCGCCAGCCACTCCTGCGGCACCGAGGAGGAGCCGTGCATCACCAGATGCGTATTGGGAATACGGGCATTGATCTCGCGGATACGATCGATGGCGAGGATATCCCCGGTCGGGGGGCGGGTAAACTTGTAGGCGCCGTGGCTGGTGCCACAGGCGATCGCGAGGGCGTCCACCGCGGTGGCCTTGACGAACTCGGCGGCCTCCTCGGGATCGGTCAGGAGCTGGTCGTGGGTCAGTTTGCCCGCGGCGCCGATGCCGTCCTCCTCGCCCGCCTCGCCCGTTTCCAGGGAGCCGAGGCAGCCCAGTTCGCCCTCCACGGAGACGCCGCAGGCGTGGGCCATCTCGACCACCCGGCGGGTGACCGACACGTTGTAGTCGTAGTCCATGGGGGTCTTGCCGTCCTCCCCCAGGGAGCCGTCCATCATTACCGAGCTGAAGCCGAGCTGTATCGAGCGCTGGCAGACCGCCGGGGAGACCCCGTGGTCCTGGTGCACGACCACCGGAATGTGGGGGAACTCGTTCATGGCCGCTTCCATCATCGCCCTGAGGAAGGGCGCGCCGGCGTACTTGCGCGCCCCGGCGGAGGCCTGCATGATCACCGGCGAGTTGGTTGCATCCGCCGCCTCCATGATCGCCCGGGTCTGCTCGAGATTGTTGACGTTGAAAGCCGGCACGCCGTAACCGTGTTCCGCGGCGTGATCCAGTAACTGGCGCATGCTGATTAATGCCATGTGGGGTGTCCTCTGCTGTGGGTCTGTCGGTGCGCCTGCCTAACCGGCACTGGCACGCTGTTCGAGTATGGCCACCGCGGGAAGGGTCTTGCCCTCCACGTACTCCAGGAACGCCCCGCCCCCGGTGGAGATGTAGGAAACCTTGTCGGCGATGCCGAACTTGTCGATGGCCGCCAGGGTATCCCCGCCGCCTGCCAGGGAAAACGCGCTGCTGGCGGCAATGGCGCGCGACAGGGCCTCGGTGCCGGCGGCAAACTGGTCGAACTCGAAGACCCCGACAGGCCCGTTCCAGAGTATCGTCCCCGCATTCGTCAGGATGTCCGCGATCTGGCGCGCGGCTTCCGGGCCGATGTCGAGAATCATGTCGTCCTCCGCGACGTCGGCGGCGGACTTTACCGTGGCCGTGGCGCCCTCACTGAGCTCCTTGCCCGTTACCACGTCCGGCGGCAGCGGGATGCTGGTCTTCGCGAGCAGGGCCCGGGCGGCCGGGATCAGGTCGTGTTCACACAGGGATTTGCCCACCGGTTTGCCGCTGGCGGCCAGAAAGGTATTGGCGATACCGCCGCCCACTACCAACTGGTCAACCTTCTCGGCCAGGGTCTCGAGCACCGTCAGCTTGGTGGAGACCTTGGAGCCGCCGACGATCGCGACCATCGGCCGGGCGGGGTCGGCCAGGGCCTGCTCGAGAGCATTCAGCTCCGTCTCCAGCAGGGGGCCGGCGCAGGCCTGGGGCGCAAACCTCGCCACGCCGTGCGTGGAAGCCTGGGCCCGGTGAGCGGTGCCGAAGGCGTCCATCACGAAAACGTCACACAGCGCAGCATAGGCGCCGGCCAGCTCGTCGTCATCTTTTTTCTCACCGGGATTGAAGCGCACGTTTTCCAGCAGGGCGATCTCACCCTCTTCCAGGGCCACCCCGCCGCGCCAGTCATCGACCAGGGAGACGGGCTTGTGGAGCAGGCCCGCCAGGTGCGTTGCCACCGGCGCCATGGAAAACTGGGGGTCGAACTCCCCTTCGGTCGGCCGGCCCAGGTGGGACATGAGAATGACCTTCGCACCCGCTGCCAGCGCGGCCTCTATCGTCGGCAGGGCCGCCCTGATCCGGGCATCGCTGCTGACCGCGCCATCCTTGACCGGTACATTGAGGTCTTCACGGATCAGCACGCGCTTGCCGCGCAGGTCCAGGTCCTTCATCATTTTCATCTGCAATGCCATCGCTGTCGCCTCCGACGCTATAAACCCGCCCAATACTTCGCCACATCCAGCATCCGGTTGGCGTAGCCCCATTCGTTGTCAAACCACGTCAGGACCTTGACCAGCCGCCTGCCACTGACCCGCGTCTGGCTTGCATCGATAATGCTGGAGCGCGAGTCGTGATTGAAATCGCAGGATGCCAGAGGCTCTTCAGTATAGCCCAGCACCCCGTCGAACCTGGATTGAGCTGCATCATGTAAAGCGCGATTGATGGCCTTTTCATCGGTGTCGGTACGAGTCTGTATCGTCAGATCCATGGCCGAGACGTTGAGGGTGGGAACACGCAGCGCCTGTGCGGTAAAGCGCCCCGCCATGGCGGGCAGGATCCGCTCCACCCCGCGGGCCAGGCCCGTATCCACCGGGATGATGGACCGGGACGCGGCACGGGTCTTGCGCAGGTCTGTGTGATGGTAGGCATCGAGCACCGGCTGGTCATTCATCGCCGAGTGAATGGTGGTGATGGTCCCGTACTCGATGCCCACCGCCTCATCGAGGGCCGCGATCACCGGTACGATACCGTTGGTGGTGCAGGACGCGTTCGAAACTATCCGGTGGGAGGCCTGGAGTTCCCGGTGGTTGACGCCATACACCACCGTGGCATCCACGTCCGCCTCGGCGGGTTGCGAGAACAGGACCCGGCCGGCGCCCCGGTCCAGGTGCCGGGTCGCCGTGGCCCGATCGGAAAAGGCGCCGGTGCACTCGAGCACCATGTCGACGTCCAGATCCCCCCAGGGCAGGGCGTCGATAGCCGGGCGGCGCAGCAGGGCGATGCGCTCACCGTCGACCACCAGCCGGTCTTCACCTCCCTCCAGCTTGCCGGGAAAGCGGCCGTGGGTGGAATCGTAGCGGGTCAGGTGCAGCACGGTCCGGGCATCCGCCAGTTCGTTGACGGCCACTACCTGCAGCTCGGCCCGCAGGGGGCTTTCACACAGCGCGCGCAGCACGCTGCGGCCTATCCTGCCGTAGCCATTGATCGCCAGTCGCAACACGGGATCAGCAGTCGCTGCTAGACAAGCTCTTGCGCCACGGCAACGACGTTGTCCTCGGTGAAGCCGAAATGTTCCATCAGGTCGCCGGCCGGGGCGGAAGCGCCGAAGGTGGTCATACCGACCACGCGCCCGTCCAGGCCGACATACTTGTACCAGTAATCGGCGTGAGCGGCCTCCACGGCGACCCGCGCCAGCACGTCACTGGGCAGCACCGCCTCCCGGTAGGCCGCATCCTGCTGCTCGAACAGCTCTGTGCAGGGCATGGAGACCACGCGCACCTGCCGGCCGGCCTTGGCGAGTCGACCGGCTGCCGCCATCGCCAGCCCGACTTCGGAACCGGTGGCGATGAGAATGATGTCCGGGCTGCCGTCGCAATCGCGCAGAATATAAGCCCCCCGGCTGATGGCCTCGACCTGGTGGGCATCGCGCGGCTGATGGGCCAGTCCCTGGCGGGAGAAGACGAGGGCGCTGGGTCCGTCCCGGCGCTCGATCGCTGCCTTCCAGGCCACGGCCGACTCGACCGCGTCGCAGGGGCGCCAGGTCTGCAGGTTGGGTGTGGCGCGCAGGGCGGTGAGCTGCTCCACCGGCTGGTGGGTGGGACCGTCCTCCCCGAGGCCGATGGAGTCGTGGGTAAAGACGAAAATGGACTGCTGCCGCATCAGCGCGGCCATGCGCACCGCGTTGCGCATGTACTCCATGAAGATGAGGAAGGTCGCCCCGTAGTTGATGAAACCGCCGTGCAGGGCGATCCCGTTCATGATCGCCGCCATGCCGAACTCCCGGACCCCGTAGTAGATGTAGTTGCCGCCGGGATCGTCGGCGCCTATGCCGCGGGAACCGCTCCACAGGGTCAGGTTGGAGCCCGCCAGGTCTGCCGAGCCGCCCAGCAGCTCGGGCAGGAGCGGCCCGTAAACGTTGAGGCAGTTCTGGGAGGCCTTGCGCGAGGCGATGCTGGCGCCTTCCTCCTGGCAGGCGGCGACGTACGCAGCGGCCTGCCCGGAAAAACCGGCGGGCAGCTCCCCCGCCAGGCGCCGCCGCAATTCCCCGGCGAGTTCGGGGTGGGCTTCGGCGTAGGCCGCGACGCGCGCCTCCCAGGCCTGCTCACGCGAGGCGCCCTTGTCGCGGGCGTCCCAGCCGGCGTAGATGTCGTCGGGAATCTCAAAGGGCTCATAGGGCCAGTCGAGGGCGACCCGGGTCGCGGCGATCTCGTCGGCACCGAGGGGCGCGCCGTGGCAGGATTCGCTCCCCTGCTTGTTGGGCGCCCCCTTGCCGATAATGGTCTTGCAGCAGATGAGGGTCGGCCGGCTCTTCTCATGCCGGGCGGCTTCGATTGCCGCCTTGATTTCCGAGGGATTGTGGCCGTTGACGTCGTTGATCACCTGCCAGCCATAGGCCCTGAACCGCGCGGGCGTATCGTCGGTGAACCAGCCTTCGACCTCCCCGTCGATAGAGATGCCGTTGTCATCGTAGATTGCGATCAGTTTGCCCAGGCCCAGGGTGCCGGCCAGGGAGCAGGACTCGTGGGAAATGCCCTCCATCAGGCAGCCATCCCCCACAAACACCCAGGTGTGGTGGTCGATAACCGTATGCCCCTCGCGGTTGAACTGGGCGGCGAGGACTTTCTCGGCAATGGCCATACCCACGGCATTGCTGATGCCCTGGCCGAGAGGCCCGGTGGTGGTCTCGACACCGGGGGTGTCGGTGTGCTCCGGGTGGCCCGGCGTCCTGCTGTGCAACTGCCGGAAATTCTTCAGCTCCTCCATGGGCAGATCGTAGCCGGTCAGGTGCAGCAGAGAGTAGAGCAGCATCGAGCCGTGGCCGTTGGACAGGACGAATCGATCGCGGTTGGGCCAGTCGGGGTTGGCCGGGTTGTGCTGAAGGTAGTCGTTCCACAGCACCTCCGCGATGTCCGCCATTCCCATGGGCGCCCCCGGATGGCCGCTGTTGGCCCGCTGGACGGCGTCCATACTCAGGACGCGGATGGCATTGGCTAGTTCTGTGCGGGGGGACGACATGAGACTCTCCGGGGCGGGACGGTGGCTGAAAATGCCCGCTATTCTCCCGTAACCCGGGGGCAACGGCAAACAAATAGGCACCGAATTAGCGGCCACACCACCGCCGGCGCCCTGTGACCGCTTTCACATCTATATCAAAATAAATTGATATAGATGTGAAAGCTGCTAGACTGCCCCGCCATGACATCGACCACCACAGCAGCAGCCGTCGCCGAGGCAGCCGGTGAGCCGGAGGGAAAGCAGCATTTGAGCGCTGTGGCAGGCCTCTGCAAAGCCACTGCCGACCCCCTGCGCCTGCAGGTGCTGCGTGTCCTGCGCAACGACTCTTTCGGCGTGTCCGAACTGTGCTACCTGTTCGACATCCGCCAGCCGGCGCTCAGCCACCACCTGAAAGTGCTGGCCAACGCCGGCCTCGTTGCCACCCGGCGGGAGGGCAATTCCATCTTCTACCGGCGCAGCGAGCTCGGCCAGCGGCCCTCGCTGGAGACACTCCAGGACAGCCTGTTCGAAACCCTGGACAGGATGCCGCTGCCGGCGGAGGTCGCAGGGCGGCTTACCGCCCTGTTCCGTAAGCGCGAGGAGAACTCCCGCAACTTCTTCCGGGACAACGCCGGGAAATTCCGCGAGCAGCAGGACCTCATCGCCAGTTACAGCCAGTACGCGCAGACCGTGGCGCAGGTGCTGCGGGATGCGCCCCTGCAGCGCCGGGAGACCGCACTGGAGGTCGGGCCGGGCGATGGCGCCTTCCTGCTCGAGCTGGCGCCGCACTTCCGGCGGGTGATCGCGCTCGACAATGCGGACGCGATGCTGGAGCAGGCGCGACAGCGGGCCGCCGACGCGGGGCTCGACAACGTCGAGTTCATTCACGGCGACACGACACACCCGGCGCTGGCGGCACTGCGGGCCGACTGCGTGGTGATCAACATGGTTCTCCACCACACGCCCCGACCGGACGCAATCCTGCGGGACGTGGCGGCCTCGCTGGCTCCGGGTGGCGTGGTACTGGTCACCGACCTGTGCCGCCATGACCAGGGCTGGGCCAGGGAGAACTGCGGCGACCTCTGGCTTGGCTTCGACCCGGATGACCTGGCGGGCTGGGCAGCAGCTGCGGGGCTGGTCGACATGGCCAGCCTCTACCTGGCCCAGCGCAACGGATTCCAGATACAGGTGCGCCTCTTCGGCCACCCCGATTCCTGACTTTCAAGGACAACAGCATGAGCGAATACACTATTTTCACATCCGAATCGGTCTCCGAGGGACACCCGGACAAGATGGCGGACCAGATCTCCGACGCGGTGCTCGATGCCATCCTGAAGGATGATCCCCACGCCAGGGTGGCGGTGGAGACCCTGGTGAAAACCGGCATGGCGGTGATTGCGGGCGAGGTCACGACCTCGACCTACGTGGACCTCGAGGACGTGGTGCGCGACGTCATTCTCGACATCGGCTACGACAGCTCGGACATCGGCTTCGATGGCGCCTCCTGCGCGGTCCTCAATGCCATCGGCAAGCAGTCCAGGGATATCGCCATGGGTGTCGACGAGAGCGAGGACCACGAACAGGGCGCCGGCGACCAGGGGCTGATGTTCGGCTATGCCACCAACGAGACCGAGGTGCTGATGCCGGCGCCGATCTATTACGCCCACCGCCTGGTGGAGCGCCAGGCGGAGCTGCGCAAGCACGGCACCCTGCCCTGGCTGCGCCCGGACGCCAAAAGCCAGGTCACCCTGCGCTACGAGGATGGCAGGCCGGTCGCGATCGATGCGGTGGTCCTCTCCACCCAGCACGACGAAGAGATCAGCCAGGCGGATATCCGGGAAGCGATCATCGATCTGGTGATCAAAGAGGTGCTCCCCGCCAAGTGGCTGCACGCCGACACCCGGTTCCACATCAATCCCACCGGACAGTTCATCATCGGGGGCCCCCTCGGCGACTGCGGCCTGACCGGCCGCAAGATCATCGTCGACACCTATGGCGGCATGGCCCGGCACGGCGGCGGCGCCTTCTCGGGCAAGGACCCGTCCAAGGTGGATCGCTCCGCGGCCTACGCCGGTCGCTACGTGGCCAAGAACATCGTCGCCGCGGGCCTGGCCGAGCGCTGCGAGATCCAGGTCTCCTACGCCATCGGCGTGGCGGAGCCCACTTCGATCTCGATCAACAGCTTCGGCACCGGCAAGCTCAGCGACGAGCGTATCGCGGAGCTGGTTCGGGAGCATTTCGACCTGCGCCCGAAAGGGCTCGTCGCCATGCTTGACCTGAAGCGGCCGATCTACCGTAAAACAGCGGCATACGGGCACTTCGGGCGCGAGGACGAGGATTTCACCTGGGAGCGGACGGACAAGGCGGAGGTCTTGCGGGAAGCTTTATGATTCTGGACCTCCGGGAAGGGTTGCACCGGCCGGCAGCGGTAGCACAGGGACGCACGTCGAGGCGGCCCCTGCAAACCGGCTGGAGCGAGGGCAGCCGAAGGCCGAGCGCCCTGTCAGCCCCGACCGGCTCCGGGTTGAGGCCGCCTGGGCATAGCAAGAAGATTTAGGGACAGACCGCATTTTTTATTGAAAAGGACCTGACCGGTCCAGAGGAGAGCAAAGATGAGCACAGCAGAGAAACTCGAGGGCACGCAGGATTACAAGGTCGCGGATATCTCGCTGGCCGAGTGGGGCCGCAGGGAACTGGAGATTGCCGAGGGCGAGATGCCCGCTCTGATGGCGATGCGCGAGAAGTACCGGAAGAGCCAGCCGCTGAAAGGGGCGAAGATCCTCGGTTGTATCCACATGACCATCCAGACCGGCGTGCTGATCGAGACCCTGCTGGAACTCGGCGCCGAGGTTCGCTGGTCCTCCTGTAACATCTTCTCCACCCAGGATCACGCCGCTGCCGCCATTGCCGCCGCCGGCGTCCCCGTTTTCGCCTGGAAGGGTGAGACCGAGGAGGAGTACGACTGGTGTATCGAGCAGACCATCCTCAAGGACGGCAAGCCCTGGGACGCCAATATGGTGCTGGACGACGGCGGCGACCTGACCGCCATGCTGCACGAGAAATATCCCGAGATGCTGGAGAAAGTCCACGGCATCACCGAGGAGACCACGACCGGCGTGCACCGCCTGCAGGAGATGCTGGCCCAGGGTACGCTGAAGGTCCCCGCGGTCAACGTCAACGATTCCGTGACCAAGTCCAAGAACGACAACAAGTACGGGTGCCGCCACAGCCTCAACGACGCCATCAAGCGCGCCACTGACCACCTGCTATCCGGCAAAAAAGCGCTGGTTATCGGCTATGGCGACGTGGGCAAGGGTTCCGCCCAGTCCCTGCGCCAGGAGGGGATGATCGTGCGCGTCACCGAGGCCGATCCCATCTGCGCCATGCAGGCCTGCATGGACGGCTTCGAAGTCGTCTCGCCCTTCCTCGACGGCGTCAATGACGGCACCGGGGCGTCCATCAACACCGCTCTGCTCGGCTCGATCGACCTGCTGGTCACCGCCACCGGCAATTACAACGTCTGCAACGCCGATATGCTCAAGGCCCTGAAAAATGGCGCGGTGGTGTGCAACATCGGCCATTTCGACAACGAGATCGACACCGCCTACATGCGCAGCAACTGGACCTGGGAAGAGGTCAAGCCGCAGGTGCACAGAATCTACCGGGACCAGGCCAGCGGCGACCACCTGATCCTGCTGTCGGAGGGGCGGCTGGTCAATCTCGGCAACGCCACCGGACACCCCTCCCGGATCATGGACGGCTCCTTCGCCAACCAGGTCCTGGCGCAGATCTACCTCTTCGAGCGTCGCTTCGCCGAGCTCGAGCCAGAGATGAAAGCCGCCGCCCTGCGGGTCGAGGTGCTGCCCAAGAAACTGGACGAGGAGGTGGCCGCGCACATGGTTGCCGGCTTTGGCGGTGTCCTGACCCGGCTCACACCGGAGCAGGCCGAGTACATCGGCGTCAAGGTAGAGGGCCCCTTCAAACCCGACAGCTACAAATACTGACGTGGCCCGTTCCACCCCCGACAGCACGCCGCGAATCAGCTTCGAGTACTTCCCGCCCAAGACCCCGGCGGGGCGGGACAAGCTGCTGCAGGAGACCACGCCGGCACTGCAGGCGCTGCAACCGGCCTTTTTCTCGGTAACCTATGGCGCGGGCGGCTCCACCCGGGAGAATACCCTGGGGGTGGCCTCTGCCATCCGCGAGGCGGGGATCGAAGTGGCGCCGCACCTGAGTTTCGGGGGCGACGACGGAGCGGCCATCGGGGCCCTGCTCGACACCTACCGGGAGCGTGGGATCCGGCGCCTGGTCGCACTGCGCGGGGACATGCCGTCGGGCATGGGGGGCACGACCCAGCTGGTCTACGCCAGCGAACTGGTCGCGTTCATCCGGCAGCGCTGCGGCGACCACTTCAGAATCGAGGTGGCCGCCTACCCGGAGATCCACCCGGAGGCGAAGAGCTATGACAGCGACATCCGCTACCTCAAGGCCAAACTGGATGCGGGCGCCGACAGCGCAATCACCCAATACTTCTTCAACGTGGAGTCCTACTTCTATTTTCTCGACCAGTGCGCGGCGATCGGTATCGACAAGCCAATCTACGCCGGCGTCATGCCGATCATCAACTTCGCCAACCTGGCGCGCTTCTCCCGCAACTGCGGCGCGGAGATCCCGCGCTGGATCTGCCAGCGCGTGGCCGGCTACGGCGAGGACCAGGAGAGCATCCGCAAGTTCGGCATAGAGGTCGTCACCCAGCTCTGCCAGACCCTGCTGGAGAGCGGCGCCCCCGGCATCCATTTCTACACGATGAACCAGGTGGAGCCCACCCGGGAGATTTACCGCAACCTGGGACTGTAGGGCCGCCATGCGCACCCCACGCATCCACACGGCCCAGCGCCTCACGGCGAACAGTCGCCTCGAGCTCGAAGCCGGCCCCAGCCAGCACCTGGCGCGCTCCCTGCGCATGGGCCCCGGGGCCGCCCTGGTATTGTTCGATGGCAGCGGCGGGGAGTATCCCGCCACCATCGTCGAGGCCGGCAGGCGATGCGTGGTGGTGGAGACAGGGGGGCACCGCCCGGTCGAAACCGAGTCCCCCCTGGCCGTCCATCTCGGCATCGCCGTCTCCCGGGGCGAGCGGATGGACTGGATCGTCCAGAAAGCCACGGAGCTGGGTGTCAGCACCATCTCGCCCCTCACCAGCGAGCGCACGGAGGTCAGGCTGCAGGGTGAACGCGCCGTGAAAAAGCAGCGCCACTGGCGTGAGGTCGCGATCAGCGCGTGCGAGCAGTGCGGCCGCAACCGCGTGCCGGGGATTCAGCCCCTGAGCTCCCTGGCAGACTGGATCGACTCGGTCTCGGCGGAGCGGAAATTCGTGCTGCACCACCGGGCCGGCCCCCCCGGGCGGGCGCAGGGCGACCCCAGCAGCGTCGCCCTGCTGGTTGGCCCGGAGGGGGGACTGAGCGCAGCCGAGATCGACAGCGCGGGACGGTGCCAGTTTGCCGCCCTGCAATTGGGGCCGCGTGTCATGCGCACCGAGACCGCGCCCCTGGCCGCTATCGCTATACTCCAGTCCCGTTGGGGCGATATGGGGCTGGGAAGCCCGGCCTGAGCGGCTATACTTGCTGACCTGACATCTGCGACGGAACAGCAACCATGACAGACGCGCTTTTCGGCGACCTGCTGGTGATCGACTGCGCCAGCTTTATCGCCGGGCCGGCCGCCGGCACCATGCTGGCGGACTTCGGCGCCCGGGTGATCAAGGTGGAGCCGCCCGGCGGGGACGGCTACCGCCTCTTCCGCCACCTGCCGGGGCTGCCGCAATGCCAGCAGAACTACCCCTGGCGCCATACCAACCGCAGCAAGGAGGGACTGGCCCTGGACCTGAAAGAGCCTGGGCACCGAAAGGTCCTCGATGCCCTGGTGAGCAGGGCGGATGTCTTCATCACCAACTACCCGCTGGGCGTGAGAGCCACACTGAAGCTCGACTACCAGGATATCAGGGCGATCAACCCCGCCATCATCTACGCTTCATTGACCCCTTACGGCGAAACGGGTCCCGAAGCCGCCAGCACCGGTTACGACGCCACCGCCTGGTGGGCGCGCTCCGGCCTGATGGATGCGGTGCGGGCGTCCGGCGACACCCCACCGGCGCTCTCCATGCCGGGCATGGGAGACTACATGGCCGCCTGCAGCCTGTACGGCGCCATTGTCACCGCGCTCTACCGGCGCCAGAAAACAGGGCAGGGGAGCCGGGTGGGCTCCTCCCTGATGGCCAACGGGCTCTGGTCCAACGGCGTTTGCATACAGGCGGCCCTGGACGGCGCAGACACCAGCAAACGCCTCGACCGGGACAAGCTCAGTGCCTTTACCCAGGTATACCCGTGCCGCGACGACCGCTGGTTCATGCTCACCGTGCTGCCTCAGGCCCAGGAGAGGGCCTGGCCGGTACTGGCGGAGTGCGTGGGTCACCCGGAGTGGCTCGCGGATCCCCGCTGGGAAACGGCGGAGAGCCGCAGGACCCACAACGCGGAGCTGACGGCAGCCCTGGAGGCGGCCTTCCTGGAACAGGACTGGGACTACTGGCGGGAGGTGCTCGCGCAGAATAACATCACCTGCGGTCGCATTGCCCGGCATGCTGACCACGGCGACGACGAGCAGGCCGTTGCGGCAGGGGCGCTGGTGCCTTTCTCCGATGACCCGGGCCGCAAGACCATCGACAGTCCGCTCTACGTCGAAGGGCTCACCAAGCGAGCCCCATCGACGGCGCCGGAGGTCGGCGAGCACAATGCGGCGATCCTCGCGGAGCTGGGCATCGACCTGGAGTGAAACGCCCCACTCGAGGAAATCGGTAACCGCGTTCACCGTATAGTCCGTGCGCACCGAATGGAACAGTTCGAAGGCGTGCTGCGCGCCGGGCAGTTCACCGTAAACCACCGGCTGCGAGGAGGCCGCCTGCAGTGCGGAGACAAACAGGCGCGCCTCCTCCACCCAGACCAGCGAATCGTGGCTGCCCTGCACCACGAACATGGGCGGCGCATCCGCCCTGACGTGACTGAGGGGCGAGGCTTTGTCCCACAGCTCCCGGTTGTCCTGCAGGGAACACTGCATCACCCGGCGGGCGAGCATATCCTCCATGGACATCTCCGGGCGCACCTCGTAACGGTCGGTAAAATCGTAGACGCCGTAGAAGGGCACCGCCGCCTGTACCGCCGTATCCGCCTCCTCGAAGCCGGGCTGCCACTCAGCCAGGTTCGGGGTCAGGGCCGCGAGGGCGGAGAGGTGGCCGCCGGCAGAGCCGCCGGTGATGGCGATGAAATCGGGATCACCGCCATATTCACGGATATTCTCCCGGATCCAGGCGATGGCTTTCTTGACGTCGACGATATGGGCGGGAAAGGCCGCGCGGGGGCTGAGGCGATAGTTGATCGCGACACAGAGCCAGCCCCGCTGGGCCAGGTGGTACATGAGGGGCTTGGCCTGCTGCTCCTTCTCGCCGATCATCCAGGCGCCGCCGTGGACCTGCAGCAGCACGGGATAGCCACCCTCCCTCTGCTCGTGCGGGTGGTAGATGTCCAGCAGGTTGCGCTTGCCCGCATCGGCATAGGAGAGGTGGCTGTGCAGGCGAACCCCCTCGCGCCGGAAGTGAAACGGCCGCAGCCACTCCCGGGTAACGATGGTGTCTTGCAGCACCCGCTGGCGCTCCACCGGCAGGGTGCTGCGGTAGTCCCGCCCCAGGCTGCGCCACAGGGCACCCTGCAGCACCCGCTGGGTGTCCATGGCCTGCAGGTGCAGGTAGAGCAGGCCGAGCCAGGCAAGGGCGAATATGCCGAGCCCGGTCTGGGCCAGGGAACTGTCCATGACCCCGGCGAACGCCGCCACCGCGGTGAAGCCTACCTGCAGCACCAGGTGGACCAATGCCAGTTCACCGGTCAGCCAGCCGAACAGGAAGTAGAGCGGCACCAGCCAGTACACCCGGCGGGTCTGCAGGATGGCGCAGGCTGTGCCGATCGCGCTGAAGATCGCCAGGGAAAAATAGAGGCCGGCCAGACTCATCAGTCCCTCCCGGAGACGCCGTCAAAACCGCGCATTTTAATACCCTGTGCTTGCACCCGATACTCCCTTTGCGTAATTTAGCGAGATCCCTGTCCCGCCAGGACACTGTCCCCGAGAGGCCATGCCATGACGATCAAGCTGGGTGTGGTAATGGATCCCATTGCCGACATCAACTACAAGAAGGACACCACCCTCGCCATGCTGTGGGCCGCCCAGGCGCGGGACTGGCAGCTTTTCTACATGACACAGCAGGATCTCTACCTCGACCAGGGGGTGGCCCGCGCCACCGTGGCCCCGCTCAACGTTTTTCACGACCCACAGAGCTGGTACCAGCTGGACCCGCAGGAGGACCGGGCGCTGGCTGAGCTGGACGTCATCCTGATGCGCAAGGATCCGCCCTTCGACAACGAATACGTCTACACGACCTATATCCTGGAAGAGGCGGAGCGCAGCGGCACCCTGATCGTCAATCGCTGCCAGGGCCTGCGCGACTGCAATGAGAAGGTATTCGCCACCCATTTCCCCCAGTGTTGCCCGCCGGTCCTGGTCAGCGCCGACATGGGGCGCCTGAAGACCTTTCACCAGACCCACCGGGACGTCATCTTCAAGCCACTCGACGGCATGGGGGGTACGGCCATCTTCCGGGTAAAGCACGACGACCCGAACCTCAGCGTGATTCTGGAGATGCTGACCCGGCATGGGATGAGAACCATCATGGCCCAGCGCTTCATCCCGGAAATCAGCGAGGGCGACAAGCGGATCCTCATGATACGCGGCGAGCCCGTGCCCTACTGCCTTGCGCGTGTGCCACTGGTGGGCGAGACCCGCGGTAACCTCGCTGCCGGCGGCGCGGGCCGGCCACAACCGCTGAGCGACCGGGACCGGTGGATCGCCGCCGAGGTGGGCCCCGCCCTGCGCGAGCGCGGCATCCTGTTCGCGGGGCTGGATATCATCGGCGACTACCTGACGGAGATCAATGTGACCAGTCCGACCTGTATCCGGGAAATCGACGCCGGTTACGACCTGGACATCGGCGGCCAGCTGATGGATTGTATCGCCGAAGAACTGGGCAAGCGGTAGGTAGAGGGCATGTATTACCTGGAGTCGGACAAGGGGGGTCACGACCGGCTGCGCAACGCCATCGTACTGGCCCTCGCCGTGCACGCGGCCCTGTTGCTCGGCGTCTCCTTTGACCTGGCCAACGCGTCTCGCCAGGGAACCCAGATCGAGGTCACCCTCGCCACCCGGCCCGCCGCCGAACAGCCCGATGACGCTTCTCACATTGCCCAGGTCAACCAGGCAGGGAGCGGCATCGAGGCCGACAGGGAGAGGGTTACCAGCCGCAACAGCGACCTCCCCGCCAGCGCCCGATCGGCAGACGCGGCGCCAAGCCAGCCGCTAATCCCCGAGGAAATGCGTCGCCAGGCCGTGACCACCACCGCCGCCGCGCGCCGCGCGCTGCCCGCTGGCGAGGCGACGCCGGAACGCCCCCGCTCCCTGGTGAACGGCCTCAATCCCCAGGTGGACCAGCTGAGCCGGGAACTGGCCAGCCTGGAAGCGGAACTGGACGAGCAGACCCGGACCTATGCCAACAAGCCCCGGGTCCGCCGCCTCACCTCCGTGTCCGCAAAACAGGCCGTTGACGCGGCGTACCTGCAGGACTGGCGCCGGCGGGTGGAGGCCGTGGGCAACACCTATTACCCCGAGGCCTCGATCAGGTACGGCCTCTACGGCAGCCTTCGCCTGCTGGTGGTGATCCGCAAGGACGGCAGCCTGGAGGATATCCGGGTACTCTCCTCATCGGGCTATGCCGTTCTCGACGAGGCGGCGATCAAGATCGTCCGGATGGCCGCTCCATTCGCTCCCTTTCCCGAGGAACTGAGGGCCACAACCGACAAGCTCGAGATCATCCGCACGTGGCAATTCCAGGAAAACGAGCTAAGCTCAGGATAAACCGCGTTGATATAACCTGAAGCTCGCGCCCCTGCCGCGCAACCCGAAGCGAGAACCGGATGCCGGAAAACACGACCACCAGCACCGCCCGAAGCGGCGACTGCCTGCGGGATCATTTCCTGCTCGCCATGCCCAGCCTGACGGAGGGCATTTTTTCCCACAGCGTCACCTATATCTGCGAGCACGGCGAGAGCGGCGCCATGGGCATCGTCATCAACCAGCCGCTCGACCTGTCCGTGGCGGAAATTTTCGAGCACCTGCAGATAAGCGCGATCCGCGACTTCTCCGACGAACCGGTGCTGGCCGGCGGGCCGGTGCAGATCGACCACGGTTTCGTCCTGCACCGCAACTGCGACACCACGTGGGAGGCCAGTCTCAAGGTCACCCCGGAAATCACGCTCACCACCTCTCGCGATATCCTGCGGGCCATCGCCAGCGGCACGGGCCCTGCGGACCACCTGATCGCCCTCGGCTATGCGGGCTGGGCGGCCGGCCAGCTGGAACAGGAGCTCGCGGAAAACAGCTGGCTGACCCTGCCGGCGGACAGCGAGATCATCTTCTCCACCCCGGCAGAACGGCGCCTCGGCGCGGCGGCGGCCCTGCTGGGCATCGATATGAACCTCATCTCAGGTAACGTGGGGCATGCCTGACGGGGGCAGCCGGCGATAATGCCGGGCAGCACCCCCGCCCGCACCGTCCTCGCCTTCGATTTCGGTCTGCGCCAGATCGGCGTGGCGGTGGGCAACACCCTTCTCGGCACCACCCGTCCCCTGACCGTACTGAAGGCGAGGGAGGGCATCCCCGACTGGCCCGCGATCGAAGGGCTGATCAGGGAGTGGCAGCCGGACCTGCTGGTCGTGGGGGAACCGCTCAACATGGACGGCTCGCCCAGTGAACTGAGCGCCCGGGCAGGAAAATTCGCGAAGCGCCTGCACGGGCGGCTGGGCCTACCTGTGGAGATGACCGACGAGCGGCTCAGCAGCTTCGAGGCGAAGCAGCAGAGTCGGGCCCGGGGCCACGGGGGGGATTACCGGAAGGAACCGGTGGACAGCTACGCCGCGGAGCTGATCCTGCAGACCTGGCTGCGCACTCGTGGCCTGACCGGTTGATGCGCATCATTTCAGATGCTTTCAGAAAGCGGCGCACCCCCTGCCAGGGACGTGGCTGGCACGCTGCAATGCCGCAAATTAACCTGACAGGACATTAACGTCCCATAAACCGTCCCTTGTCGCTCTCTTCGTCGACGGCCAGCCCCAGGGTGTCGTCGGTGCCGAACTTGCCCCGCTCGAACATCTTGATCTGCAGGCGCACGTCGTTGGCGGAGTCCGCGTAGCGCAGGGCGTCCTCCTTGCTGATGACGCCATCCTTGTAGGCCTGCACCAGGGACTGGTCCAGGGTCTGCATGCCGAGTTCGGTGGACTTGGCCATCAGGTCCTTGATCAGGTGCACCTCCCCCTTGCGGATGTAGTCCGCGACCAGCGGGCTGTTCAGCAACACTTCCACCACCGGGGCGCGGCCCTTGCCGTCCTTGCGCGGCAACAGCTGCTGGGCAACCATCGCCTTCAGGTTGAGGGAGAGGTCCATCCACACCTGGCGGTGCAGCTCGGCCGGGAAAAAACTCTGGATACGGTCCAGGGCCTGGTTGGCGTTGTTGGCGTGCAGGGTGCACAGGCAGAGGTGCCCGGTCTCCGCGAAGGTCAATGCCTGCTGCATGGTCTCCGCCGTGCGCACCTCACCGATCAGGATCACGTCCGGGGCCTGGCGCAGGGTGTTTTTCAGCGCCACATCGAAGGAGTCGGTGTCCATCCCCACCTCGCGCTGGGTGACGATACAGCCGGCGTGCTCGTGCACGAATTCGATGGGGTCCTCGATGCTGATGATATGGCCGTGACTGTTCTTGTTGCGATATCCCACCATGGCCGCCAGGGAGGTCGACTTACCGGTACCGGTGGCACCGACGAAGATCACCAGACCGCGCTTGGTCATGGCGAGATCCTTGATGATCTGGGGCAGGCCCAGCTCGTCGATCTTCGGTATCTCTGTCTGGATGCGGCGCACCACCAGCCCGCACTGCCCCCGCTGCACGAAGGCGCTCGCCCGGAAACGGCCCAACTCCTCCGTCGCCAGGGCGAAATTGCACTCGTGGTGCTTCAGGAACTCGGCCTGCTGGTCCTCGCGCATGGTCGAGAGCACCAGCTCCCGGGCTTCATCCTCGCTCAGCTTGTGATCGCTGATCGGATAGATCTGCCCGTCGACCTTGATACTGGGGGATGCGTGGGCCGAGATGAAACCGTCGGACGCTCCCTCCTTGACCACTCTCTCCAGCAAATGCTCGATCTTCATAGTGACTGCCCTCTTTGGTACCTGACCGGCGCTTTTGCGCGCTAGAAATTCTCCGGCATCCTGGCCTTCTCCCGGGCGACTTCCCGGGAAATGATCCGTTTCTCCACCATATCCTGCAGGCACTGGTCCATGGTCTGCATGCCCACTGCCTGTCCGGTCTGTATTGCCGAGTACATCTGCGCCACCTTGTCCTCGCGGATCAGGTTGCGGATCGCCGAGGTGCCCCGCATGATCTCGTGGGCGGCCACCCGCCCGCCGGTGGTGCGCTTGAGCAGGGTCTGGGAGACCACCGCCTGCAGCGACTCCGACAGCATGGAGCGCACCATGGATTTTTCCGCCGCCGGGAACACGTCGATCACCCGGTCGATGGTCTTGGCCGCGGAGGTGGTGTGCAGGGTCCCGAACACCAGGTGGCCCGTCTCAGCCGCGGTGAGGGCCAGGCGGATCGTCTCCAGGTCGCGCATCTCCCCCACGAGAATGATGTCCGGGTCCTCACGCAGCGCCGAGCGCAGCGCCTCTGCGAAACCCAGGGTATCCCGGTGGACCTCCCGCTGGTTCACGAGGCACTTCTTGCTCTCGTGCACGAATTCGATAGGGTCCTCGATGGTGAGGACATGCTCGTACTTGTTGTCGTTGATGAAATCCATCATCGCGGCCAGCGTGGTGGACTTGCCCGAGCCGGTGGGGCCGGTGACCAGGACCAGGCCGCGGGGCATCATCGAGATATCGCGGAAAACCTGGCCCATGCCGAGGTCCTCCATCGTCAGCACCTTCGAGGGAATGGTACGGAATACACCGCCGGAGCCGCGGTTGTGGTTGAACGCATTGACACGGAAACGGGCCACGCCCGGGACCTCGAAGGAGAAGTCGGTTTCCAGGAACTCCTCGTAATCCTTCCGCTGCTTGTCGTTCATGATGTCATAGATGAGGTCGTGAACCTGCTTGTGCTCCATCGGCGGCAGGTTGATGCGGCGGATATCGCCGTCGACCCTGATCATGGGGGGCAGCCCCGCTGACAGGTGCAGGTCGGATGCGCCCTGCTTGGCGCTGAACGCCAGAAGTTCGGTAATGTCCATACAGTCCCCTCGGGCCGGCACCTGGCCGGCGTCACTCCGTCTGCGGTCTCGCATGCATCGACCGGACGAAGCCACACGTCATTTTATTCTCAGGTCGCACGACGCGGCCCCGATGGGCTACCATTCGCGTCATGGACGAACAACTGCTCTTCGAGAATATCGCAAAGCTGCGCGAAAGAGTACGCAACAGTTCACAAAAAAGTCACTATCGCCGCGGAAAAGTCAGGATTCTTGCGGTGAGCAAAACCCGGCCGGCAGCGGACATCCGGGCCGCTTTCAGCTTCGGATTGACCGAATTCGGAGAGAGCTACCTGCAGGAAGCCCTGGAGAAAATGGCCGAACTGGCCGACCTGCCCCTGGTCTGGCACTTCATCGGGCCCATCCAGTCCAACAAGACCCGACCGATAGCCGAACACTTCGACTGGGTCCACAGTGTGGACCGCCTGAAAATAGCGCGCCGCTTGAGCGAGCAGCGGCCGCCGGGGCTGTCGCCCCTGCAGGTCTGCCTTCAGGTCAACGTATCGGGCGAGCGGACCAAATCGGGGGTGAGCCCGGAGGAGCTCCCGGACCTGCTGCAACAGGTCTGTTCCCTGCCTCGGCTGCAGGTGCGCGGGCTGATGGCGATTCCCGCGGCCACCGACGACGCCCAGCAGCAGCGCGCCTCCTTCGCCGGGCTGCGCCAGTCCCTGGAGCGCCTGCAGCAGGCGGAGCCCGGACTGGACACGCTCTCCATGGGCATGTCCGGTGACCTCGAGGCGGCCATTATCGAGGGGGCCACCCTGGTTCGGGTCGGCACCGCGATATTCGGCCCCCGGGGCGGGTGATATTGGCGCAGGGCGACGTGTATACTGCGCGCTTGATTTTTCGCCACTGATAACGCTACGGACGACCTTTGGACGCACCCAGAATTGCATTCGTCGGGGCCGGTAACATGGCCAGCAGTATTGTCGGCGGGCTGGTCGAAAGCGGCCACCCCGCGGACCGCATAAGCGCCGCCGACCCCTTTCCCGACAGCCTCCGGCGCCTGGGCGACATAGCCCCGGTGGCGACCTTCAGTGACAACGCCGAGGCCGTGGCCGGCGCCGACGTGATCATGCTGGCCGTCAAACCCCAGGTGATGGCCGAAGCCTGCGAGAGCATCGCGCCGGCGGTCCGGGAGAGCGGGGCGCTGGTAATCTCGATCGCGGCCGGGGTGACCATCGCCAGCATGGCGGCAAGACTGGGGCCGCAGGCCGCCATCGTGCGCTGCATGCCCAACACACCCGCTCTGCTGGGCTGTGGCGCAAGCGGCCTGTTCGCGAATGCCAACGTCTCGCCCGGACAGCGCCAACAGGCCGAACACGTGCTCGGCGCGGTGGGCATCACCTGCTGGGTGGAAGAGGAAGGGGCGCTGGATGCGGTCACCGCCCTGTCCGGCAGCGGTCCCGCCTATTTCTTCCTGTTTATGGAGGCAATGATCGAGGCGGGGAGCCGGCTGGGGCTCGACCAGACGACAGCCACCACGCTCGCCCTGCAGACCGGCCTCGGGGCCGCGCGCATGGCCCTGGAGGATGGGGCGGACCTGGTGGAACTGCGGCGCAGGGTAACCAGCCCCGGGGGTACCACCGAACGGGCAGTGGCACGCTTCGAACAGGATGGCCTGCGCGGGATTGTGCAGGATGCCATGCAGGCAGCGGCGGACCGCGCCGCCGAGATGGCGCGGGAGATGGGCTAGTGTCCTGCACGACAAGGAGTATTCGATGAACGCCTTCAATGAGATTTTCGGCTACCTGCTGCAGACCTTTCTCAGTCTGTACCTGGTGGCCATGCTGTTGCGTTTCCTCCTGCAACTGGTGCGCGCCGATTTCTACAACCCGATCTCGCAGTTTTTGGTCCGGGTTACCAACCCCCTCGTCATCCCCCTGCGCAGGGTGTTACCCGGCTTCGCCGGCCTGGATATCTCCTCGCTGCTGCTTGCGGTCGTGCTGCAGCTGGCGGGAATTGTTGCCCTCCTGCTGGTCAACGGCCTGGGGCTGCCCAACATCGGCCTGCTCCTGATCTGGTCCGTTCTGGGCGTCATCGGCCTGCTGGTCAATATCTACTTTTTCGCGCTGCTGGCGATGATCATCCTGAGCTGGGTCGCTCCCGGCAGCAGCCATCCGGCGATCCATCTCCTCTACCAGATTACGGAGCCGGTGATGGCGCCTTTCCGCCGCGCGCTGCCCGCAATGGGCGGGCTGGATTTCTCCCCGATCCTGGTATTCATCCTGATCAACGTGATCCAGATCGCCCTGCGCCACATGGCGGCGGGCGTGGGCCTGCATCCGGCCCTGGTCATCGGCCTCTGACCCCCGCCGCATGGGCGCCGCCGACGACAGTCGATCTGTGGGTATCGTCACACCCAGGGTCGCCCATTTCGATGAGCCGTTGCCGCTGGCCTGCGGCCGCGAATTAACCAGCTTCGACCTGGTGTATGAAACCTATGGCGAACTCAATCCCGGCCGGACCAACGCGGTGCTGGTCTGCCACGCCCTCAGCGGTCACCACCACGCCGCGGGCTACCACAGTGAGGGGGACAGGAAACCGGGCTGGTGGGACGAGTGCATCGGCCCCGGCAAGCCGATCGATACGGAGCGCTTCTTCGTGGTCAGCCTCAACAACCTGGGCGGCTGCCACGGCTCCACCGGTCCCAGCGCCATCAATCCCGGCACCGGCAAGCCCTGGGGTCCTGGTTTCCCGCCACTGCGGGTGCGCGACTGGGTGCACAGCCAGGCCCGGCTGGCCGACCGGCTCGGCATCGACTGCTGGGCCGCGGTGGTCGGCGGCAGCCTCGGGGGGATGCAGGCGATGCGCTGGGCCCTGGAATATCCCGAGCGCGTGAAGCACTGCGTGGTGATCGCCGCGGCGATGAAACTGAGTGCGCAGAACCTGGCATTCAACGAGGTGGCGCGCCAGGCGATCCTCTCCGACCCGGACTTCGCCGGGGGGCATTACCTGGAGCAGGAGATCATCCCCGCGCGTGGACTCTCCCTCGCGCGCATGGTCGGCCACATCACCTATCTTTCCGATCATGCCATGGCCAGCAAGTTCGGGCGCGACCTGCGCTCCGGCACTCTGGAGCGGGGCGCTGAGGATCCCGCCGAGTTCCAGGTACAGAGCTACCTGCGCTACCAGGGCAGCCAGTTTTCCAGCAGCTTCGACGCCAACACCTATATTCTCATGACCCGCGCCCTGGACTATTTCGACCTCGCGCGGGAGTACGACAACGACCCGGTGCTCGCCTTCCGTCACGCGAACTGCAGTTTTCTGGTGCTCTCCTTCTCCACCGACTGGCGCTTCTCGCCCCAGCGCTCCCGGGAGATCGTCGATGCCCTGATCGCCGCGGACCGTCCCGTCACCTACGCCGAAATCCAGGCGGACGAGGGGCACGATGCCTTTCTCCTGCCCATCCCCCGCTACCTCGAGGTATTTACTGCCTATATGCGCCGGGTGGGGGAGCACCGCTGATGCGCCTCGATCTCACCCACATCCAGCGCTGGATCGAGCCGGGTTCCCGGGTTCTGGACCTGGGCTGCGGTAACGGCGAATTCCTGGAGCTGCTGCGCGACGCGCGACAGGTACGCGGTACCGGGCTGGAGATCGATGAGCGCAACATCACGGAAGCCATCTTCCGGGGACTCAACATCGTCGAGCAGGACATGGACCAGGGATTGTCCAACTTCCCTGACCAGAGCTTCGATATCGTCGTGATGGCCCACGCCCTGCAGGCGGTACACTATCCCGATCGCGTGCTGGAGGAGATGTTGCGGATCGGGCGCGAAGGCATCGTCACCTTCCCCAATTTCGGTCAGTGGCGCTGCCGCCTCCACCTCGGCACCCGGGGGCGGATGCCGGTTTCGAAGTTCATGCCGTACCACTGGTATGACACGCCCAACATCCACTTCTGCACGGTGCAGGATTTCGAAGCCCTGTGCCAGGAGAGGAGCATCCGCATCCTGGCGCGGGACGTGGTCGGGAACGGCAAAACCCGGCCGTTACTCGCCAGCGCATGGCCCAACCTGTTCGCCACCACGGCGATTTACCGGATTACCCGCTAGTATGAAGAACCTCACTGCGACCTTTCACTGCCTCCTCCTGGCGGCCCTGTTTAACCTTCCGGGGGAGGCGCTTGCCCAGCGCTCTGAGCGCTTCGGGCCCTATGAACTGCACTACAACGTGGTCAATACCGCGTTCATAGAGCCGCCGGTGGCGGCGACCTACGGGATCACCCGGGGGGAGGACCGCGCCATCGTCAATGTTGCCCTGCGCAGGCATACCGGGGAGGGCAGCTCGACGGTGCCGATGCAGCTGACGGGCACGGTGCGCGACCTGCTCATGCGCAGCCAGCCCCTGGAGTTCCAGGAGATCCGGGAGGGCACTGCGGTCTATTACATCGCCGAATTCAGGTTCATCAACGAGGAGTGGCGCAGTTTCGATCTCGAGTTCAGCCCCGAGGACGCCCCACGCAGCTACAATTTCTCGTTTAAACAACAGCTCTACCGGGATTGAGGCGCCGATGTCGGGGAGCCACGTCGTGGTGCTGGCCAGCGGCAATCGCGGCAAACTTGCCGAACTCGCGGGCATTCTCGAGCCGCTCCGGGTGCAACTGAAACCACAGGGCGATTTCGGGGTGCCCGAGGTGGCCGAGACGGGTCTTACCTTCGTCGAAAACGCCATTCTCAAGGCGCGGGCGGCGGCCGGTCACAGCGGTCTGCCGGCCATTGCCGACGACTCTGGACTGGAGGTCGATTTCCTGGACGGAGCCCCGGGCATCCACTCGGCACGCTATTCCGGGAAGGGCGATGTCGAAAACAACGCGAGGCTGCTCGCGGAACTGGCAGACGTCCCCGAGGCCCGGCGCAGTGCCCGCTTCCAGTGTGTGATCGTTTACATGCGCCACGCCCTGGACCCCACGCCACTGATATGCCACGCCAGCTGGGAAGGACGGATCCTGCCCGAAGCCCGCGGCGAGGGAGGATTCGGCTACGATCCACTGTTCTGGGTTCCTGACCACCAGTGCAGCGCCGCGGAACTGGCCCCGGAGTTAAAGAACCGGATCAGCCACCGCGCCAGGGCCAGCGCCCGCCTGCTCGAGGCCCTCACAGGGCGCTGATGTCGCTGCCCCCACTCAGTCTCTACGTTCACCTGCCCTGGTGTGAGCGCAAGTGTCCCTACTGCGATTTCAACTCACACGAGCGGGCCGGGATTCCCGAGCAGCGCTACATCGACGCCCTTCTGGCGGACCTGCGTGCCGATCTGCCGCTGGTGCAGGGCCGGAGCGTGGAGACGGTATTCATCGGCGGCGGCACGCCAAGCCTTTTCTCCGTCGCGGGCATCAGCGCGCTGTTGGCGGGGATTGCCGGGCTGCTGCCCCTCTCTGGCGCCGCCGAGATCACCCTGGAGGCCAACCCGGGAAGCGCCGAGGCGGAGAAGTTCCGGGGCTTCCGCGAGGCCGGCGTCAACCGGCTCTCCCTCGGGATCCAGAGCTTCGACGACGCCTGCCTGGAGGCGCTCGGCAGGGTTCACGACAGTGAGCAGGCCTGCACCGCAATCGAGCACGCGCTTGCAGCGGGCTTCGACAGTTTCAATATCGACCTGATGCACGGCCTGCCGGGCCAGGACGCCGGGGGGGCCTGCGCTGACCTGAGACAGGCTCTGCGCTACCGGCCTCCGCACCTCTCCTGGTACCAGCTGACCATCGAGCCCAACACCGCTTTCCACAAACGTCCCCCGGCGCTGCCGGGCGAGGAGAGCCTGGCTGATATCCAGGAGGCGGGGGAGAGCCTGCTGGAGGCGGCCGGCTACCGGCAGTACGAGGTGTCGGCCTACAGCCTGCCGGGGCGCGAGTGCCGTCACAACCTGAATTACTGGACCTTCGGCGATTACCTGGGTATCGGCGCAGGGGCCCACGGCAAGATCACCCTGGAGGGGGGCGGCATCCGCCGCCAGGCCAAGAGACGCCGGCCGGAGAGCTATATGGGCGCCTCCGGGGCCGGGTTCACAGCCGCCGCGCGCCTGCTCGGGCCGGAGGAGATTCCCGGCGAGTTCATGCTCAACGCCCTGCGCCTGAACCAGGGTTTTTCGCTGACGCAGTTCACGGCGCGCACCGGCCTGTCCGCAGAGACAGTCGTGCCCGCGATCGAAGACCTCTGCGCGAGGAGCCTGCTTCGGCTGGAGGACGGGCAGGTTGCGACCACGGCGCGGGGACGCCGCTTCCTCGACGACGTCGTGGCGACGTTTTTCCCGGATTGAGGCAGATCTGCCTGAGACTGATCTTCCCGAGACTGTTCTGTCCGAGACTGTTCTGTCCGAGACTGTTCTGTCCGAGACTGTTCTGTCCGAGACGCTTCTGTCCGGAATGTTTCAGGTGCGGCGAAAAATGAGGTCCCACACGCCGTGTCCGAGCCGCTCCCCCCGAGCCTCGAACTTGGTGAGGGGCCGGTGTTCAGGACGCGGGGCGAACTGCCCCGGGGAGCAGGCATTGACCAGACCCTCTGCTCCCTCGAGGACCGCCATCATCTGCTCTGCGTAGTTTTCCCAGTCGGTGGCCAGGTGCAGAACCCCACCGGACTTCAGTTTCCGGGTGAGCAGGTCGACGAAGGTGGGCTGAATCAGGCGCCGCTTGTGATGGCGCTTCTTGTGCCAGGGATCGGGGAAGAAGATCTGTATCGTGTCGAGTGAGGCGTCAGCGATACAGTCCCTCAACACCTCCACCGCGTCATGGCAGTAGACCCTGATATTATCGACACCGCGCTCTTCCATGCCGTGCAGCAGCTTGCCGACACCGGGTCGATGCACCTCGACGCCGATGAAGCGTGTCTGCGGCGCTGCCGCCGCCATGGCCACCAGGGAGTGCCCCATGCCAAAGCCGATCTCCAGCACGGCCGGGGCGTCGCTGCCGTGCGCGGCAGTGGACCCCCTGAAGGCGGCATCGCAGTCGAGCAGTCCTGCGGAATGCTCCAACCCCCAGCGCCGCCAGTTCTGATCGAAAGCGCGCTGCTGCGCAGGTGTCATCCGCCCCGCCCGCAACACATAGCTGCGGATGGGGCGCTGCCGTTGCGGATCGCTCATGCGAAGAGAATCAGACCAGCAGCTTCCAGGCACTGGCAGCCAGGCAGGCCCAGCCGCCGATAAAGGCGAGCCCCCCGAGGGGGGTCACCGCGCCCAGCCAGCGGACGCCGGTGATACCCAGGAGGTACAGACTGCCCGAAAAGACCAGGATGCCGATCAGGAACAGCCAGCCACTGCTCTTGAGCAGCACTGTCTGTGGCTGGCTCAGTGCCACGATGCCCACCGCCAGCAGGGCCAGACTGTGATAGAAGTGGTACTGCACGGCCGTTTCGAACACGCCCATGGCGTAGTCATCCAGCCTGGCGCGCAGGGCATGCGCGCCGAAAGCGCCGAACATCACAGCCAGCATGCCACTGAGCGAAGCCAGGGTGATAAAGAGTTTCGCCATGGTGAGGAACCGACCTGTCAGGGGCGATCAGCTCGCCCCGGGGAGAGAATCAGGCCGCGATGGCCGCCCGCAATTTCTTCATGGCGTTCTGCTCCAGCTGTCGGATACGCTCCGCGGAAACGTCGTACTGCGCCGCCAGCTCGTGCAGGGTCGCCTTCTCCTCGGCCAGCCAGCGCTGCGCCAGGATGTCCCGGCTGCGCTCGTCGAGCTCCGCCATCGCCTGGTGCAGCTGGTCCTCACTGCTGCGTTGCCAGTCGCTCGACTCCACCGCCAGGGCCGGGTCAGAGCGCTGGTCTTCCAGGTAGTACTGGGGCGCCTGCCACAGATCGTCGTCGTCAGCATCCAGAGGCAGGTCATAGGCCAGGTCGCGACTGGTCAGGCGGCCCTCCATGCGCTGGACCTCCTTGACGTCCACGCCCAGGTCATCGGCGACCGCCTGGGCCTCCTCCGCGCTGAGCCACGCCAGGCTCTTCTTGGCACTGCGCAGGTTGAAGAAAAGCTTGCGCTGGGCCTTGGTGGTCGCAACTTTGACGATGCGCCAGTTGCGCAGAATGAACTCGTGCATCTCCGCCTTGATCCAGTGCACGGCGAAGGAGACCAGGCGCACACCCTTCTCGGGATTGAAACGCTTCACCGCCTTCATCAGGCCCACGTTGCCCTCCTGGATCAGGTCCGCTTCCGCCAGGCCGTAACCGGAGTAGCTGCGAGCGATATGCACCACGAAACGCAGGTGTGACATCACCAGCTCCCGGGCCGCCTCCAGGTTGTCGTTGTAATACAGATCCTCGGCAAGCTCCCGCTCCCGCTCGACGCTCAATACCGGTATACTGCTGACCGCCTGGACATAGGCCGCCAGATTGGCACCCGGCACCATCTGGTCAACTGGCTGCAATGTGTTGCTCATGCGTTTTTCATCTCCATGTCTGTGCGCTGATTTTAGCACTCATTTTATTAGAGTGCTAATTCCGGAAAAGTTCCGTCAAACCACCAGAAAAATCCCTGTTTCCTTTTTTATTTCAGATAGTTACGTGCAATAGCCGCGATCAGGCCGGCTCGATGCTCGCCAGATGGCGGGTCACTGCCAGCCACGCGCCGGCGAGCCCCAGGCAGCCGCCGAGGACCACCAGGTCGAGGGCCCCCATGAGGCCCGGCCCCTGCAGGCGGAAGTCACTGCCGTAGAGCAGGGCGAGATTGTCGACCGGCTCGCGCAGGAACCACAGAAACAGCGCGACCAGTATGGCGGCAAAGACGCCGCCCCCGACCCCGTACCAGAGTCCGCTGTAAAGGAACGGTCGCCGCACGAAGGCGTTGCTGCCCCCTACCAGTTTGACGATCACGATTTCGTCGCGCCGGCTCTCGATCGCCAGGCGTATGGTGTTGCCAAGGATCAGCACCACCCCCAGGAGCAGCAGGCCCCCGACAGCCAGTACCAGGTGCCGGCTCAGCGCCATCAGGCCGTTCAGCCGCTGCAGCCACTCCATGTCCAGCAGGGCCCGGTCCACCGCCGGGTAGGCCGCGAGCTGCTCGCTCAGTTCCGCCACCCCGGCACTGTCGAGGCTCGCCGCGGGCGTGACCAGAATCAGATCCGGCAGGGGGTTGTCCTGCAGGCTGTCCAGGACATCGGCAAACCCGGACAGCGCCCGAAACTCCTGCAGCGCCTCCTCGCGGGAGACGAAGCTGGCGCCCGCCACATCGACCCGCTTCTCGAGGGCGGCGGGCAACCGGGCGGCTTCCTCGGGGGCAACGGTCGCCTGCAGGAACAGGGAGATCTGTGCCGGGCTGTTCCAGGTGGTACTGAGACGGCCCAGGTTGTCCAGGGCCACGTTGAGCCCGGCCGGCAGGGCCAGGGCAATTCCGATCACCAGCCAGGTGAGCATGCTGGCGACCGGGCTCTCGAGGACGCGGTAGAGACTGTCCGCCGCAGACAGCCGGTGGTGGCGCAGCCAGCTGCTGAAGCGATCGCCCATCCGGGTACGACTCTGGCTTGCCCCCTCCCGACGGGCCCCGGCCGGTTCGCGGCGACCGTTTTCGCGGCGACCTGTTTCACGGCGACCTGTTTCACGGCGACCTGTTTCACGGCGACCCTTCACGTGCTGCCTCCCGACACGAGCTGGCCCTCCCGCAGAGTGAGGATCCGGTGGTGCAGCCGGGAGATCAGCGCCAGGTCGTGGCTCGCGATCAGCACCGTGACACCCACCCGGTTGAAGTCCTCGAAAAGGCGCATGATTTCCGCCGAGAGCGCTGGGTCGAGATTGCCGGTAGGCTCATCTGCGAGCAGGATCTTCGGTCGGCCGACCACAGCCCGGGCGATTCCGACCCGCTGCTGCTCACCCCCGGAGAGCGTCACCGGCATAGCCCGTTCCCGTTCCAGGAGTCCCACCTTGTCCAGCGCGGCGCGGACCCGGCGACCGATCTCCCGGTGATCGTAGCCGGCGATCACCAGGGGCAGGGCGACGTTGTCGAAGACCGGGCGGTCGAACAACAGGTGGTGACTCTGGAATACGACCCCGATATTGCGACGATGGGCGGGAATGCCGCGCGGCCCGATCCGGGCCAGGTCCTGTCCATCGACGGTGAGCTGGCCGCGGGAGGGACGCTCCATCAGCATGATGAGGCGCAGCATGGTGCTCTTGCCGGCTCCGGAGTGGCCGGTCAGAAACACCAGCTCGTCGCGGTCGATGGTGACGCTCACCTCCCGCAGCGCATCGTGCCCTTCAGGGTAGCGCTTGGTGACCCGCTCAAAGCTGATCATGCAGAGGCGTCATCCCCGGCAAACAGTGCCTGGATGAAAGGCTGGGCCTCGAAGGGGCGAAGGTCCTCCGCTTTTTCGCCAATGCCGATAAAACGGATCGGCAACCCCAGCTTCCGGGCGATGGCGAAGATGACGCCGCCCTTGGCGGTGCCGTCGAGCTTGGTCAGGGCGATGCCGGATACCCCGACCCACTGCTGGAACTGGCTGGCCTGCGCCAGGGCATTCTGCCCGGTCCCCGCATCCAGCACCAGCATCACCTCGTGGGGTGCGGAGGGGTCGAGCTTGGCCATCACCCTGACGACCTTCTTCAACTCCTCCATGAGATTATCCTTGTTGTGCAGGCGGCCGGCTGTATCGGCGATCAATACGTCCACGCCACGGGACCGGGCCGCCTGGAACGCATCGTAGATCACCGAGGCGCTGTCGGCACCCGTATGCTGTGCGATCACGGGCACGTTGTTGCGCTCGCCCCATACCTGCAGCTGCTCGACCGCAGCCGCCCGGAAGGTATCTCCCGCCGCCAGCATCACCGATCGGCCCTCGCCGATGTAGCGACGCGCCAGCTTGCCGATCGTGGTGGTCTTGCCCACACCATTGACCCCCACCATGAGAATGACGAAGGGCCTGTGCCCCGCCGCCTGGAGCGGCTGCTCGCAGGGCTTGAGCAGCGCGAGCAGCTCCTCCTGCAGGGCCGATTGCAGAGCATCGGGGCTGGTCAATTCCTTGCGCGACACCCGTCGGGTGAGATTCTCGATGATATCCATGGTGGCCTCGATACCAACGTCGGCGAGCAGCAGGCGCGACTCCAGTTCCTCCAGGAGGTCCGCGTCGATCTCCTTGCGCCCGAGGAACAGGTTGCCCAGGCCCTGCACCAGGTTGTCGCTGGTCCTGCCAAGTCCGCGGCGCAGGCGGGCAAAGAAACCCTCCTTGCTCTCTTCGGGGACGGCACTGTTCGCGCCCGGCCCCGGGGCGCTGGCGGATGGGGGCGACGCTGGATCAGAGGTCGGGCCGTTGCCGGAAGCCGGGGTTCCGTCCGGGGGGCTCGCGGCGACGTTGTTCTCTCGCTGCCCCGGGGCACCGGCGGATGGAGGCGGCGCTTGATCGGGGGTCGGGCCGTCTCCGGGGGCCCGGGCTTCGCCCGGGGGGCTCGCGGATGGCGCCGGGGGATGTTGTGCCGCGGCCGGAACGGGCGATGCCCCGGCCTGCGACGCT